>JAIOHL010000351.1 GCA_019913005.1 Anaerolineae bacterium
AACCGCCACTGTGTACCCGAAATCCGTATGAGAAGTAACCAACCTCCCCCCAGCCTGCGCTCTACCTTGTTATGTTCTCGGAAAAAAACAAAGGTTAAGATGTTATGTACTCCTTTTTTCATACTTTTTTCACATGTTCCAACGCTTAATTAATATATAATAAAGTTAATCCAACATATCATTATCATAGCAATGTTTAGAGCTGGTACTATGATTTTATCCACGAGTGATGTCCGCCGCGTTGCCGATTCTTCAAGTCAGGGCCTTATTGCCATAAATTCAACGGGGCACTATTTTGTAGATGGGCTTCAGCAAGGATTTATAGCCATTGGGCAAAATGATGCGATTGCTTGGCCCGGCTTAAAATCCTTGTTGGGGCGATTTTGTCCTCAAGAGACCGAAGCATATGTGGCGGATCTGCGGAAACATGGGATTAATGTAAGCCGTATCATGATGGAATATGCCCAGCATCCGTATACCTATCTCGAAAATCCAGTCGGCTTTTTTTCGCCCATTGTCGTGCAGTTCTGGGATGATTTTTTCCCCATCGCCGAACGCTTCGGCCTCTATCTGTTACTGACTCCATTTGACACATTCTGGCAGGAGAAGAACTGGAATCGTTATCCCTATCACAAACGGATGGGCGGGCCATGTAGAACAAAGCGAAGTTGGCTCACGGAAAGAAACTGCATCGAGATTCAAAAGCATCGCTGGGAATTTGTCATTCAACGCTGGGGAAATTCACCCGCCATTTTTGCATGGGATATCATGAACGAGATTGACAATTGTTGGGGATGTACCCCCCGAGAAATTGACCATTATCTCACCGAGATGGCAAATTTTGTGCGCGAACTGGAACTAAAATATTGGGGCCGAAGCCATTTATTGACCGCCTCTACGCTGAAGGCCACCCCAGAAGGTGAACTCAGTGAAGTTATCTACAATCATCCATGTTTGGACTTCGTGAATACCCATCTCTATCCGGGTCCCGGCGTCGGCAAACCGATGGATGCGATTGCCTGTACCCTCGAAATTATTGCCAGTGTGCGTTATGCCCTCGATCATATTCGCACACCCCGCCCCTATTTTGACAGTGAAAGCGGGCCGATTACCCAATGGATTTCAGATATTGAGCTTGACAAGCGTTACCACCACAATATGAGTTGGGCACACCTAGCGACGGGCGCGGCTGGCTCAGGAATGCGCTGGCCGTATTCAGACCCACACTGCATTCATCCCGAATTGCGCAAAAACCTATTGGGCCTTTCGAAGTTTGCCGAAAATGTCGATTGGGCTAATTTTGACAGCCGCCCTCTCACCATTCAGACCGATGCAGATTCTATTATCTCAACTGGTTGTGGCGATGCTCACATAGCAATGGCTTGGTTGCTCAAAGACACTCGCCAAAAGGGGCAGGTAGCTCTTGACAATCTCCCCATCACAATCTTAAATGAGTGGAATGAAGGGCTGTATCTCATTGAGTTTTGGGATACATATGCGGGTACATGTATTGCTGCGGCTGTCGAAAATGCTTCCATAGGGCAGTTGGCTTTTATTTTGCCCCGTTTTGACCAAACAGTGGAGGATGTAGCCCTGCTCATACGACCAATCTAAATCCTATAAGGGGATTTCGCAATGCTGACCTACACAAACCCTGTCTATCCCCACTATTTTGCCGACCCCTTTGTATTAAAACATGACGAGCATTATTATGCCTATGGAACGGGCCCCGCAGGTCCCAATGGTGAACGGTTTCCCGTCTTACATTCGCCAAATTGTGTGGATTGGGAGCGTTTGGGTTGGTCCCTTATTCCCTCTGGAGGAACCGATTTTTGGGCGCCCGAAGTCGCTTATGTGGATGGTCAGTTTTATATGTATTTTTCGGCTCAAGGGATTGACGGAAAAGATCACCACCTACGGGTAGCAACCAGCCAAGCCCCAACTGGGCCATTTTGGGATACGGGCAAAATTCTGGTGCCGGATCAACCATTTAGCATTGACCCACACCCGTTTCAGGACCAAGACGGCCAATGGTATTTGTTCTATGCCCGTGACTTTTTGACGACGGACGAAGAGGCCCATGTCGGAACAGGCATTGTAGTCAGCCGCCTCTTGGATATGACAACGCTCGACAATAGCCCTCACATCGTTGTCCGCCCCCATGCTGATTGGCATCTCTTTCTGCCACAGCGTTCAATGTATGGGGAGGTCTACGATTGGTATACAGTGGAGGGTCCGTCAACTCTTCTCCACAACAACCATTACTACTGCTTTTATAGCGGCGGCGCATGGGAGCGTGATAATTATGGGGTGGCGTGTGTGGTTGCCGATTCGCCTCTGGGCCCCTATCTACGTCCTGAATATGCCCAAGCCCCACTGTTGAGAACAGTACCCGAACAGGTCATTGGGCCGGGACACAATTCGTTTACCCGTTCGCTAGATGGGAGCCAGACCTACATGGTCTATCATGCGTGGGATGCGGCGCGGACAGCCCGGCTTATGCGAATTGATCCCCTCCACTGGGAAGGGGATCGGCCCGTGATTCAAGGCCCAACGTGGACGCCTCAATTGTTACGTGGGCAAGGAGACTAGGCTTTCTTCGCCTGCCATTTCCCTGTTTTCTCGTTTTTCTCATACTTCTTTTTGACGGCGGCCCATGCTACTTTATGGGCTGTTTCTTCACGTGAATCATCGCCCCGACGCTCATGAGGCTGGTCATACTGCTCCCATGCACTGTTAAACGCTTCCATATAGATTTGTTGTGCATGTGCCGGAAGATTCTCACGCACACTATCTGGCAGTTCGCTCTTCGTTTTATAAGGCATTTTGACCTCCTTGCTCTGCTTCTCTACCACACTTTATAGGGCTACCGGCAAGATACATGGGCAAAGTGGCGGATATTAGGGTGGGTCAGCAAGCCAAAGTCATTCCCTCTATTTCGGCTGACTAGGCCAAATAACCTGCTCAAATTTCACTATCTGACCCACCCAGAAATCAACCTCTCAACTCTAAGCAACCTCTGATAGTCAAAGTATAGTTTCAAAAGTCACCAGCTTCTGACTTCTTACATATCTTTGAGGGAGCAAAACTATGCAAGATATTGTCTGTGTAAGTCATCTCCGGTGGGATTTTGTGCGTCAGCGCCCCCAGCATCTGTTAGCACGCCTCGCCAAAGATTACCGAATTACCTTTGTGGAAGAGCCACTAATTTCCACTCAAGTCCGTTATCCCTATCTGGAAATTCTGAAACGAGACGGTTTTTCCAACCCCATCACGGTGGTACGCCTTATTTATCCAGCAACACAAGAGGCATGGATCGGTCATGGGGACGCTCGAACGCAGACACTCTATGGGCGGCTGCTCAAGCCTTTTCTCATAGGAAGGGGCATTGTGGAGCCTGTTCTGTGGTTTTACACGCCTATGGGCTACGACTTCAAACAGGTCATCAGACCAAGCCTTGTCGTCTATGATGTGATGGATCAATTGTCCGCTTTCAAAGATGCGCCAACACCACTCAAAGCCTTTGATGAAGCGCTTCTTTCAGAAACGGACTTGGTTTTTACAGGTGGGATAAGCCTCTATCGGGATAAACTACCTCATAACCCTAATACCCACCTTTTCCCCAGTGGAATTGAAATTCGCCACTTTGCCCAAGCCGCAGAGCCGGATACGTTGGAATGCCCAAAGGAGATTGCCCATCTGAAATCACCTATTCTGGGTTATTTTGGCGTTGTGGATGAGCGAATGGATTTGGTGTTGCTTGAAAAAATGGCGATTGCCCATCCCGAATGGAATATCCTCATCATCGGCCCAGTAGTGAAAATTTCACACGACGATTTACCCAAAGCCCCCAATCTGCACTATCTTGGAATGAAGGCCTATGCCGAACTCCCTGTTTATTTGGCGCGGTTTGATGTGGCGCTGATTCCCTTTGCCCGTAACGAAGCGACCCGTTTTATCAGCCCCACCAAGACGCTCGAATACATGGCAGCACGCAAACCCATCATCTCGACAGCGATTAATGATGTGATTGAGCTTTATGGGAAGGCAGTCCAAGTGGGCTGGACTCATGACGAGTTTATCGGTTGCTGCCAGACCGCCCTCGGTGAATCACAAAATCCACTGGCATCCACGATTGGTGCAGAACGTCGCGTAATCGAGGACACCTATCTCCATCAAAACACTTGGGATGACACTGCTGGTCGGATGAGCGCCCTGATCCAAAAGGCCCTCCGGACAAAAACCACCCCTACGGCTAGTGCCTTTCAAAAACCCATTGCCGCAAACGCCTAGATATAAGGAATTGATCCAATGCAGAACCATCACGACGAACTTGAAAAAAAGATAGTCATTTTGGGAGCCGGCCCAACAGGTCTGGGGGCTGCCTACCGCCTCCAAGAATTGGGGTATCGCAACTGGTCAATCTATGACCGAAACAACTATGTCGGCGGGTTGGCAACCAGTTTTGTGGATGCGGCAGGCTTTACCTATGATATTGGTGGGCATGTCATGTTTTCGCACTACAAATACTTTGATGATTTGGTAGATAAGTTGTTGGGTGACAACTACACCGAAATCATGCGGGAAGCGTGGGTTTGGATGATGGATCGTTTTGTTCCCTATCCTTTCCAAAACAACATCCGTTATCTACCACCTGATATTGTTTTGGAATGTGTCATGGGCTTGATTGAGGCCCAAAAAACCCCTGAAAAAATCGCCGAAGCAACCAACTTTGACAGCCTGATTGATGCGCAATTTGGCGCGGGTATTGCCAAACACTTTATGAAGCCCTACAACTTCAAAGTCTGGGCACATCCTATTACCCATATGAGCCGCGATTGGCTGGGTGAGCGCGTTGCCATGCCGAGCCTAGAGCGTATTCTGAAAAACATTGTGTTTGACGCCGATGATATGGGGTGGGGGCCAAACAATACGTTTAAATATCCCCTCTACGGCGGCACGGGCGGTTTGTATACCCCCTTCCTCAAATATGTCGGCGACCATTTGACCCTGAACAAGAATGTAGTCGCGGTGGATGAAGAATCCAAACGGGTATTTTTCAGTGATGGGGACATCGTAGAGTATGATTTGCTCCTGACAACTATGCCTCTCGACTTGTTGGTCAATCGGATGTATCACGCACCCGAACAGGTTCGACAAGCGACTCAAGGATTACATCATTCAAGTGGCCTGATTGTCGGGGTGGGGGTCAATCGCCCTTGTCCCAGTGAAAAATGCTGGCTCTATTTCCCAGAAGCGACCAGCCCCTTCTACCGCGTGACCTATCTTTCTAACTATTCACCGTACATCGTACCCGATGGCGATCATTTTTTGCTGCTGACCGAAACGAGCAGCAGTGAACACAAACCCGAAGATCCAACCACGATCATTGACCGCGTGATAAATGGCCTGCTCAATGTCCGATTGCTTGAGCCTAGTGACCTTGATCGAATTGTCACCACTTACCTAATTGAAGTGGACTACAGCTATCCAGTGCCAACGATTGACCGAAACAAATCCCTCGCCACCATTCAGCCCTATCTCCGCCAACATGATATTTACAGTCGAGGGCGCTTTGGGGCGTGGGAATACGAAATCGGCAACATGGATCACTCCGTGATGCAAGGTGTCGAATTGGTAAATTACTGGTTGTTAGGCGAAAAGGAGCTTACTTGGAAAGACTTCGCGGAAAATTCCAAGCTCATATCTTTGTCAGATTCGCGTCCTCAATTCAAGGCCAAAGTGGGTCATGGTGAGGTGGTTGGGGAACAATATACTTTTCGTCCAAATGGTACTCAAATGGTTGTCGGTGCTGACTGACCCTCATTTTGCCGACATAAAACCCTGACCCGTTTGGAGGCCGGGGTTTTTTGTCGCCCCAATTTTGTCCATTAGGAGGCATTATGGAAATCCCCCCTTTTGCGAGCTTTTTTATGGGAGGCTTTGAGTGTTCTACCCATCGGCTTAGTTCAAAAAAACGACTAGACCTCATTGCGGCTACTCAGCACGACAAGTTTGTACGGCAGGATTACATGCGGCTCAAGCAAATGGGTGCATCCACCCTACGGGATGGCATCCGATGGCACTTGATTGAGCAAAAGCCTAATCGCTACGATTTTTCGAGTGTGCTGCCCTTTATACAGACCGCTGACGAGGTAGGGATGCAGGTTATCTGGGATTTATGTCATTATGGCTGGCCGGATGGCATAGACATCTTTCGTCCGGAATTCGTGCGGCGCTTTAGCAACATGTCACGTGCATTTGCCCATTTCTATCAATCTGAAACGGACGCGCCACTTTGGGTTTGCCCCATCAATGAAATCTCTTTTTTTGCGTGGGCCGGGGGGGATGCCGCCCAAATGGGTCCTTTTGAGCGAGGCCGAAGTTTTGAACTGAAAACGCAATTGGTTCGAGCGACGATTGAGAGCATTGAAGCAATTTGGGATATTGTGCCGGATGCACGCATCGTGACGATTGACCCCCTTATCCATGTGGTAGCAGACCCCAACCGGCCCGAACAGCGTGTTAATGCCGAGGGCTATCAGATCGCGCAGTACCAAGCGTGGGATATGTTGGAGGGCAACCTATGGCCTCAGCTAGGGGGCAACCCCAGATACCTTGATATTCTGGGAGTCAATTTTTATCCACTCAACCAATGGGTTTTCGGCGGAGAAACTATCTTCCCTGAAAATCCTTACTATCGGCCTTTCCAGAATATGCTTCAGGAGCTTTATGACCGCTACCAACGCCCAATGTTTGTGGCGGAAACAGGTACTGAAGATGAGTCCCGTCCACAATGGCTTCGTTATGTTGCAACGGAAGTCATAGCTGCCCTTCAAAAGGGAATTCCTGTCAATGGAATTTGTTGGTATCCCATCCTATGCCACCCCGGCTGGGCAAATGACCGCTATTGCAGCAACGGTCTTTGGGGCTATGCTGATGAAAAAGGCCACCGCGAGATATACAAACCTCTCAAAGAAGAATGGCTCCGCCTAGAATCGCTGTTCGAACCGTATCTTCCAACAACTGATTTAAAGGCGGGCTTTAAAGTCTGAGAGACCACGTGGAAATATCCCCTGCACACAATATTGCCGCATCGTAAAACGGCGCATTCAAGCCCCTCCCTATGTTTGGAGGCGTGGGGTGGGGGCGAGCCTCAACTATTGACCATTTCGCCGCCATTGGGATGAATGACTTGGCCGGTAATATAGGAGGAGTCATTTGCCGCTAGAAATACATATGCAGGGGCGACCTCTTCCGGCTGTCCCGGACGTTTCATGGGCACGTCCGAACCGAACGAGGCCACTTTTTCTTTTGGGAACGAGGCCGGGATGAGGGGTGTCCAAATTGGCCCCGGCGCGACGGCATTGACTCGGATACCCTTGTCCACCAAATTTTGAGATAGCGCCCGTGTGAAGGCCAAAATCGCCCCTTTGGTCGCTGAATAATCCAGCAGGGTTGGGCTACCACGATACGCCGTGACCGAGGTCGTATTGATAATGACACTACCCCGTTTGAGATAAGTCATTGCTGCTTTGGTCATATAAAAATACGAAAAGATGTTGACCCGGAACGTATGCTGAAGTTGCTCGGCGGTAATATCTTCGATGTTTTCCTGCGGGTACTGCTGGGTCGCATTATTCACCAAAATATCTAAACCACCCAACTGTTGTGCGGTTACTTCCACGGCCTGCTGACAGAATGCCTCGTCGCCAACATCCCCAGAAATTGCTATGCAGCGTCGCCCCTCTTGTTTGACCAGTGCTTGCGTCTCTTTCGCATCGGAGTGTTCATTCAAATAGACAATGGCAACATCGGCCCCTTCCCGCGCATACAAAATAGCAACGGATCGTCCAATGCCACTGTCACCCCCCGTAATGAGGGCAACCTTGCCTTCCAATTTGCCGCTTCCACGATATTCGGGTGCTTTGAAATCCGGTTCGGGCCGCATTTCCGATTCAATACCGGGCTGTTGATCCTGTTCTTGTGGGGGATTAATCTGGTTTTTTTGACTTTGCATCGTTCGCCAACTCCCTCTTGTGTATAGTCCGCCAATTTTCCATCTCGCTGTGTCCTTGACCAAGCTACGCTTGAAGGATTCTCAAATAGGTTAGGCGGCCTAGAAAATAATGCGTCATGTGCTCTATAGTGTTTAATTCGCAATAACATCAGAATTTATGGCGCTTGCTAACATTTTTTGAGGATTTTTGTATGCCGCGACGACCCCCATTAACCGAAGCGGAAAAAACTGCACGACTGGCTAAACTACGCTATATAACCGATACCGAGCCGGGTATTCACCGCGAAAAATCCGGGGATGAGTTTGTCTACGTAAACCCTGACGGGCGGCCTATTAAGGATATGGAAGAAATCAGCCGTATTCAGCAGATTGGCATCCCACCTGCTTGGACAGAGGTTTGGATATGCCCTGACCCCAATGGGCATATCTTAGCGGTGGGGCGCGATGAAAAGGGTCGCAAACAATACCGTTATCATCCGGATTGGTCAAGTATTCGTAGCTCCAACAAATTTGGACGGATGGCAGCTTTCGGCGCACAACTGCCGATCATCCGCGAAACAGCCGCCACACACCTTCGTAAACACGCCCTTAGCCGCGAAAAAGTTTTGGCATTGGTCATTACGCTGCTTGAAACCACCCTAATTCGGATTGGCAATCGGGAATATGTACGGGCCAATAACTCATTTGGCCTAACAACCCTGCACGATCAACATGCCAAAATCAGCGACCATGGGGTGAAATTCCAATTTAAAGGGAAAAGTGGTCAAAAACATGTCATTCAGGTCGAGGATAAACAACTTGCCCGTGCGATAAAAGCCTGCCGTGACATTCCCGGTCAACTGTTGTTTCAATATTACGATGATGCCGATACTCCCCATCCCATTACCTCGACGGATGTGAATGCATACTTGCGTGAGATTACGGGGCAAGAGTTTTCAGCTAAAGATTTTCGGACATGGGGCGGATCCGTATTTGCGCTTGCGGTTCTATATGAGCTACCGCCCGGTGAAACCGAGCATCAATCCAAAATCACGATCAGCCAATGTGTCAAAGAGGTAGCCCATCACCTCGGCAATACACCAGCCGTCTGCCGTAAATATTATGTGCATCCGGCGGTGCTTGACGCTTGGACACAAGGCAAGCTAAAAAAGATTGTAGATCAGCAACCTGAGCCTCAATCCCCTTTTGATCTAAATGCTTTCGAGCGTGCCCTGCTGGATTTGATCGGCAGTTCCTCGGGGAATGCCAATTAAATACCCTATATGAGTTGTTTACTACTCACTGGCTATTTAATCGCATAAGAGCGCTGTTTGGTTGATTTACACTAATAATAAAACGAATTCAAAAATAAGTTCCGCAGCGAGAAACCCGCTTTGACATCCCTTTAGTCAACATACCCATTTCTGATTGGCTACTTGGCCTATATAAAAACGGCTCTTGAGGCCCATTTACCCTTAAATGCTTTGCTCTACTCTGGTGAGATGTTTTTAGTAATACATGAATGAACCTTACTTTAACATTAGAAAAACTTGAACATATTATAAATTCGATTTTGGCCCTCTCTATTTTTCAGATATTTATATTAATTACATATATTAACAAACGGGTCGTCAAAGATTAAGGAGCATTCATATGCAAGACGAAATCAAGCTGGCAATTGTAGGGACGGGAGTTGTTGGGCAAGGCATTCTTTATGCGTGGATCGGACGGGGCTACCAAGTAGATGCCTACGACGTTAACCCTGCTACTATCGAAAAACTCCGGAATACGGGAGTAAATGCCTACGATATGGGCGAATTTGGCCGTTGTGATGCTGATCTTATTTTTATTTGTATCTCAACACCCCGTTCCGAAGAAGATGGCTCAATTTATCTTGAGTACATGCGTGATGGGCTAAACAAAATCGGCCCTTGGATTACTGAGCGCGTCAAAAATGGCAATTATCCCATGATCGTCATGCGTAGCACGATGCTCCCCACCCTCTCGCGTGAGGAGATTATCCCTCACTTGGAAGAGATGTCCGGTCTTACGGCTGGTCAAGAGTTTGGCTATGCCCATCTTCCTGAAATCTTGCGCGAAACCGATGCCCTTGATGATAGCGAAAACATTTGGCAGGTGGTCATTGGCAAACTGGATGATAAGACCGCGCTGACCCTCAAGCGGATGTTTGAGCAAGAACTAGGTAGCGAAGCGGAAAAGCTAATTTCTATCGTGCCGGTAGAGGTCGCAGAAGCAGCAAAAGTCATTGTCAATACCTTAAACGCGACTGTCATTTCCTATTTCAACATGATGGGTAGCTTTCTACGCGAACTTCAGATTGACGGTCAACAGGCGATAGATTTAGCGGTACGGATGGGTGAGGCGTCGTTGAACTGTTGGTATGGTACCGCCAGCGGTTATCCCTATGGTGGCAAGTGCCTGCCAAAAGACGTGGCCGCCTTGTTAGCAATGGCAAGCGCACGCAACTACAGCTTGCCCCAGCTACATGCGACCCAATTGGTGAATGACTACCTAACAGCGCGAGCCGAACATGGCGAAGTGCCAAAACCTGTTATTGGAGGGTTCCGCCGTGCTTCGGCCAAAACCCTGCGGCAAAGCTCATTAGCCGCTTATGACAGCTTCCAAATTTATCTATAACACGTTGAACTTGTATAGAGTGGGCTTGCACCAACGAACAAGGCTTGCCCACTCATCATAACCAAATGACCCATGTTACCTCTTTATCACGTTATCGCATCGCTGTTATCTAAGGCATGGACAGTGAATCATGATGAATACCTTAACCCAACTTGAGTCCTCAGCACTTATCATTACCATCATTCATTTGATACCCATTGGGGTATTTGGCTTAATGCGTTATTCGACATGGGCCTTTCGACGGCTCCTCTCTTCCCAATGGCGTGATATAAAGGCCAAAAGTCCCCTGCCATATCAGACGGTTGGCGCAGCCGTCACCGTCAAGGGTGAACCCGTCGAAACATTTCACGAGGTGCTAAATGCTCTCCTGAGCGAAAAATTTGACCAAGTGAACATTGTCTTTGATGCCAACGAAAAAAACAACATTGCCATGACCCGCCAATTTGCCGAAGCCCATACCGGAGAAATCGAAATTCGGACGGCGATTACGACCAAAAACGGCAAGCGCAATGGGTTGGCGCAAGCCATCAAACTTGTGCAGGGCATGGATATTATCATGTGCATGGATAGTGATACCCTCGTGAGCCGAGGCGTCAAACACGCCATCCTTGAAACGTTTAGCAATCCAGCGGTGGGAGGGGTAACGGTTGCCCAGCGCGTCTATCGTCCTCACAAACTTGTCCACTATCTATTCGATATTCGTCTAAAATTGCGTTATCTCGAAGATATTCCCGGTCAGGCGCTTGGGGGCCGCATTTCATGTCTATCAGGTCGCTGTTCAGCCTATCTCGCTCAACCCTTAAAAACTGTCGCGCCGGGGCTGTTAGAGGAAAGCTGGTTAGGCATTCGCAAAACCGGCGGTGGTGACGATAAATATCTGACAACCGCCATTCATGATCTGGGCTACAAAACTGTCGCCATAACGGGCAAAACAGTCTACACCCGCCCACAAGACAGCGCGAAGGTCTATTTGAACCAAAGCCTCCGGTGGGCACGCAATTCTTGGTTTTCGGACTTGCGGGCCTTGTTTACGCGCAAATGGATGTGGCAAAGCCCGATTCTGCTTTTTTACACCATTGACCGCATCATAGGCTCATTCACGGTATTGTTAGCCGTCTGGTATATGGTTTTGCTGCTCGTTACCCAAGCGTGGCTTGCAGCCCTCATTCTGTTTATTTGGTGGAACATAACCCGCACCCTCAAAATCTGGCCCTATCTGTGGGAAACCAAAAAATTCCATTTGATCCTGCCGTATTTGTTTTTCACCTTCGTCTTGGCATGGCTTAAAATTCATGCCCTTATCACGCTTTGGGAAAGCGGTTGGCTTACTCGTGGCGCAAAACAGGCGCAGGCCCTTCTCAAGCGGGCGCTCAATTTTACCTATTCGAGTATTACGGCCAGTGTCATCTTAGGGTTGGGCGGGGTCGTCCTGCTGGTCAATCAGATTTGGTTGGCCGACTTGCCGGTCATCGCCGAATTAGGCAATTTTTATAGGCCGGGGGACGATGGCCTAGCCATTGAGGATAACCTGATTGTCAGCGACGCAACCACCCTAATTGTGATCGAAGACAACCCCTCACCAATGCTGCTCAATGTAGCGGCACAAACCGCCTTACGCCTCAAAGACGAATTTGCCGAATCGCGGGGCAAAATCCAAGTGGTGTGGAGCAGTCAACTTTCAGAAGAACAGGCCCGTTCTGCCAATCTGCTTTTTATCGGCAAACCAAGAGGTACAGGCCCTATTGTCGAGAAGGTTGTGGATTTATACGAGAATCCTCAATTGGGCGAAAGCCTTGCCGATGCCGAGCCATTTGCCGCCCCCCAAAATGACCCCATTCGGGTGGTTGAATCGCCTTGGAACGCTAAACATTTCCTCATGTTGGTCAGCACCACCGAAGATACCATGCGCTTTCGGCTCTTGGGCAAAACGGTTCGAGAAGATGAAGCGGTAGACATCATCTCCGAAAGTCTGGGTCGGCAATTTGTACTTGAAAGTAATCCAAGTGGTTATTCAGCGGGTAGTACCTCAACTCTGGCGGGGTGGGATATACGTGAGACTGCTGAACTTCCTGACGGGTCATTAAGCCGAACCTATGGCTTAACCTTTCCTTTGGGTCTGTCAGTGACAAGCGGTGTGGCGGTTCATGTCGAAACACCACGAGCAATTTTACCCCATGGGGCCAAGCTCGAAATCATGGTCAATGGAACGCTTATCGGCACGGTAGATGCGGTAAATACTATGCCCACCAGCCTACATATCTCCGCCCATACCATGAATCAATATTTGGGCCACGCCGAAAACAAACGCCTTATTAGCGTGACTTTGATACTGCGTCCCGTGTCTGATCAGACCCATCTGGATGCCACACCAGAGCTTTGGCAGTGGCTTGACCATAATATCAAAGTGTCGTTGCCTGTTCGCCCCATTTCACCGCAACTTGCCGCCTTCCCATATCCCTATACGTTCAATAATCAAGCTACTCCGGTCATCATTGTCCTACCGCAACACGTTACGGAGTCCGATGTGCAGTTGCTCATTCAATTGGTCGCTCGGTTGGGGAGCGGCGGGCCAAACAGCCCATCTATACAGGTGGTCAATCCGAATGAATTGGATACCGAGGTTATGGGAGAAGCCAACCTCATTTTCTTGGGTGAATTGGAGCGCCAACCCTTTAGCTATAGCCTCCATACCACCATGTTGGAAAATTTCGGCGAAAGCATTTTCAATCGGATGCCCAACGACCAAACGGGCCTGGTATACATGTCCGAATCCCCTTGGAATCCAGAGCGAACGATGTTGTTGGTTACAAGTGAAACCCTGCTAGGCTACGAGGTTGCCGCATTAGCGTTGATCGAAAACCGACCCTTAACCCTAGAAAACAGCCACGCAGCGTTTATCAACCCTGACTTGGCGGTTCAACCGCTAACGGATGAGCAATTGATTGGTTATAGAAAATAGGAGCAAAGCATCTCATGACACAGAATGTGTATATACCGGAAAAAATCGCGCGGCGTGGTTTCCTGATGGGTATGTTGGGTGGAGGCGCCGCCTATACGGGAGGCTTGATGTTCAGACCCAACACTTTCGTGGCCCATGCCCAAGACGGCGGGGCAAACACGGGCATGGTCAATGTACGCGATTTTGGCGCGATAGGGAATGGTGAAACCGACGATACGGCTGCTATTCAACTAGCGATTGATTCGGTGGCAATTCAAGGCGGGATAGTGAATATCCCTGCGGGCGTCTATCTTATATCAGCCCCTATTGTGGTGCGGAGTAATGTGAGTGTTATGGGCAACGGAATCGGCAATTCGGTTCTAAAAGTCCCCGATAACCATAACGGCGAACTTTTTGGGATTCTACGCACACCTTTTGGTGAGTCTACCGTGAATGTCTATATCGCCAATCTGACGTTAGATGGCAACCGTGAAAATCAAAGCGGCGGCGAACATTTCGGGTTCTACTGCGGCGTCGAACCGGGTAATCCTGCTTCGGACTTTGATATTCATGTGGAACGTGTCGAGGCCCATCACTTCACGGGTTATGGTTTCGACCCGCATGAAATAACGACCCGCCTCTATCTAATCAGTTGCATTAGCCACCACAATGGCCTAGACGGATTTACGTTGGACAGTGTGGTAGATAGCGTCATTAGCGGCTGCATCAGTTATGAAAATGATCGGCATGGGTTTAACATTGTGACAGATACCCGCTTCTGTCTGTTTCAAAACTGTGTGGTTCATGGGAATCGGCAAAATGGCTTTACCATCCAAAATGGATCGCACCTCAATCAAATTTCCAATAACATGATCTATGGCAATCATTCAGATGGCATCTATATGGCCGGGGTGGTTGACAACACCATTATCAACAATTACGTCACCGAAAACCTAGCCTATGGGATTCGGGTGCGTGGCTGCCCCCGCACTTCCATTGTGGGCAATCGGCTACATAGCAATTCACAGCGCGGCAACGAGCAATACAATGAAATTCAGTTGGATGATGATGGCGTAACGGGTTCAACCCAATGTATGGTCGCCAATAATCATGTGACTTGTAGCGGCGATATTCGGGCCAGATTTGGGATTAACGAAACGCCCGGTACGGATGAAATCGCCCAAAGTGAAAATGCGTTTATGTCCAATGCGGTGTTTGGTGCGGTGGTCAGCAATTACAACATCGGCGGCAAAGACTCGCAGCGGCAGGCCAACGTCTAAATCCTTGCCTTTACCCCTACCTCAAAAATGCCATCTCAGGGGTAGGGGTTTTTCGGTTGACTTTGAATGAAACTAGCTTCACAGGCTAATTCTGAATCGAGGGTCATCGAAAATTGACCCGTGATCTGCCCTGATTCATTGTGCATGAGGGTATTGCCACAAATAATGCCTTGTTGTGCTACCTCCACCTTGATCCCGCCTTTTTGGTTATCGTAAATACTATTGCCGTATACATAATTCACGCTTCCATAGGGGACGCCATTGACTTCATGCCCGCCCAGCCGGATACCTGCTCCCTCATTTTCGTAAATCTCGTTATAGCGAATGGTATTGTCCCCGCGTGACCCAATCCCCGCCGAATCATCATCTTGCTGCTGGGTGCAGATGTTGTGTTCAACAATGTTGTCGTGGGTGCCTTCTTTCATCTCCACACATTCATTGCCATGCGTTTCAAATTGATTGTGGTGAATCCAATTATAAGCCGTCCGGTCTGGTTCATTCGTCGGGTTCTCGGCCCATTGTTCGCTGGATGTGCCTACATAAATCCCTTCACCAACCTTGCCACCGCCGTCTAACCGAAAATCGTAGATGCCACAATTTTTAAACGTCGAATAGGCAATCTCGCTGTACTGCACAAAATAACGTAGGCGCACACATTCCCCTCCGGCATTGCGAAAGTTCATATTAAGCAACCGAAGACCAATGACGCCTTTTTGGGGTTCTCGCCCCTCGGCATAGAGGAGTTTATTCCAATACCCATCGCGGCTGTTTTCATCATTATCCGAACGGCGTCCATCAATGGTAAAGCCTTCGAGCGTAATGTAACTATGGAAAACTTGAAAAATCCTTTCCCCATCATTGCCATTGATAATGCTTTCCGAAGTTCCTGTGATGGTAATGGGTGCATCCTCCCGACCATCCCGTACCGTCACCACATTTTGATCAAAAGTCGTAGGGGCAAGGTGGATAGTATCACCGGGTTGGGCAGCCTCAAGCGCATGTTGAATGGTAGCAAACGGGGTAGTGGGGGTGTGCCCATCGTTCCCATCGTCACCGGATGGGTCTACAAAAAAGTGCTGATTGGAAAAAGTTTGCCCTAATGCAATGGGTTGATGTTGAACCAGACTGCCGACTAGTAATAGACATACGACAAGTATCCAGTGGTGAATTCGGTTGATCAAAAAATCCTCCAAACTTCTAGGTCAATCGAGATGCTAAAAAGAGTGTTATGGAAGTCTCAGGGGACTGGAACTTGCGAAGTCGGGGTGGCAGGGGTGGCATAGTCTACTTTTATGCCAAGCCGATCCAACAGGGCCACAATTTCTGGGTTGGCGCCTTGACCTGCCAGTCGCACATACTCCCGAAAATCGGCGAGCGACAATGAAAAGTTTCCATTGTTATAATAAGCCCAGCCGCGCAGCAAGTATCGGCTTGGTGTGTGCGAATCGAGTTCGATTGCCATACTTATATCGGTAATCGCTGCCGCATACTGCTTCAGACGATAATAAACACTGGCTCGATTGTGGTAGGCTTGTGCCAGTGTGGGATCAAGTTCAATCGCCTTAGTGTAGTCGGCAATCGCCGCCTCGTTATGTCCTAATGTCCGATACCCGTTCCCCCGACTATTATAGGCTTGAGCAGTGGGATTCAGTTCAATCACTTGAGTATAATCAGCAATCGCCGCCTCATAGTCACCCAAAGACCGATAGCCGCTGGCTCGACCACTATAGGCATTGGTATAGGTTGGGTCTAAATCAATCGCCTGAGTATAGTCGGCAATCGCCGCCTCATAGTTACCTAATGCTCGATAGGCATTGCCCCGATTGTTATAAACTGAGACCAACGTGGGGTCAGCCTCAAGGACTTTGGTATAGTCCTCCACTGCCTTTGCCGCTTCGCCCAAATCTCGATACGCATTGGCGCGGTTTTGATAAGCTGATAAATGGGTGGGGTCAAGCTCTATCGCTTTGCTGTAATCCGTGACAGCAGCCCGGTCATGACCTAAATTTCGATAAATATTGCCGCGACTGTAGTAGATTTGGGCGTAGTTCGGGTTCAGTTCAATGGCCCGCGTATAATCATCTAAAGCCATGCCCAGTTCGGCGACTTCACGATAAACGTTCGCCCGACTGTAGTAGGCCTCGGCAAATAAAGGGTCAAGTTCAATCGCTTTGCTATAATCGGCTATCGCGGCCTCATAATCGCCTAAATCCCGATACATGTGCCCGCGATTATAATAGGCACTGATGAGGCTAGGATCATATTCAATCGCCAGTGTATAGTCGTCAATGGCTGCCTTAAAATCGCCTAAACTGCGATAGACATTACCTCGACTGTTGTAGGCGGGGGCGTAGGCAGGGTCAAGTTCTACCGACTTGGTGTAATCCGCAATCGCAGCCTTATGATCCCCCAAATCGTGATAAACATTACCTCGGTTGTAGTAGGCGGCCACATAATTGGGGTCAAGCCTGAGCGCAATAGTGTAATCCTCAATCGCCGCTTCGCCGTTGCCTAACCGCTGATGAGCATTGGCCCGATTATAATAGGCCAATGTATAAGCAGGATTCAGTTCGATAGCATGGGTGTAGTCGCTGATCGCCGCTTCATAATCTTGTAAATCTCGATAGGCGTTGCCCCGGCTGTTATACGCATTTTCAAGGGTGGGATCAAGTTCTAATACGCGATTGTAGTCCGCAATGGCAGCCTCCGGGTTATCCGCCCGTGCATACAAACCAGCGCGGTTATAATAAGCACCCACGAGGCCAGAATCATACTTGAGCGCGTTGGTATAATCGGCAATTGCTTCTTCTGCCCTTCCCATATCCACATACAAGCCAGCCCGATTGAAATAGGCATCTACCAGTGTGGAGTCAAGTTCTAAGGCACGGGTATAATCGGCAAGGGCTTGGGATATATTCTCCAAACGGCGATAGACGTTGGCACGACCATTATAGGCCAGCGCATACGAGGCGTTCAGTTCGATGGCATGATCATAATCGGCTAAGGCTTCATTCGGCTCACCTGCCTCCGCATGGGCATTGCCCCGATAATAATAGGCCGGAACGTAAATACCGTTAAATCCAACGACACGGGTGAAATCTCGAATCGCTTCTTGGTTATCCCCCCAATAGAAATAAGCCAACCCGCGACTTTCATAAAATTGCATCTGATTGGGGTCAAGTTCTATCGCCTGCGTGTAATCGGCTATCGCGGTCTGATAATCTCCCCACTGACTATAAATAGTCGCCCGACTATAGTAGGCAGGGGCAAAAGCCGCATTTAGCTCAATGACCCGATTATAGTCTGCCAACGCACTCTCATAATCGCCCAAGTCAGCATAGCCGAGTGCCCGATTGTAATAAGCCGCTGTGAGAGTAGGGTCAAGCTCAATCGCCTGTGAAACGGCATCTATTCCTGCCCGGACATCTTCTTTGGCAAACAGATAGAGATACCCAAGATAAAAATAGAGTGGCGCAGTGTGAGCATCTTTTTCAAATGGGGTTGAAAGGTGAGTTCTGGCGTTCTCAAATGCGATGAGGGCGGCCTCATTGTTTTTTGCAAAAAAATCGAGCTGTCCTCGAATGAATTCAACCAGATACGGGGCATCCATTTCATGCGGCACCCATAATTCAAATGAGGGTAAGTCAGCGGCCATAACAGGGTGGGCAGTTTCAGCACGATTTTGGCGGGGGGTGGTTTCAAAATAAACGCTAGTGGCGTCTGCGGTTGCTTCTCCCCAGATCACCATTGTGGCTTGATGACGTTCACTCTCGGCCCGGGCCATTTCATGCCCAAGTTTCCCGCTAGGGAGAGTATAAGGCAGAAAAACGTAACTCACTCCAGCCTGTTCAAATTCACGTCGGATAGCCGATTCTAGCTGATTCTCAGTTTCGCCAAATTTAGCCAATAACACTACCACCTCTCCTTCAGTCGCGGGTGCTCTAGCTAGGGGGGTACTGGTCGGCGTGAAAGTAGGCGTTGGTGTCCATTGGGCAGCCGTTGCAGTCTGATTCATTTCGGCGGTGCTGGTCTGTTCTGCCAATTGTTTCTCTACAGATATTTTGGCTTGCTCGGCAGGTGAGTTGCCAAACGAAATCGTTGCAATCGCCATGATCAAAAGAAGCACTATAACCCAAATCCCCCCCAAAAAGAGTCGTTTTTGAAAAAATCGCGGTGGTGATGGATGTTGCATAGGTTCTCTCAATTAGTCAGGCGGATGGACACAGTTCGTCATTACCCTGTCATAGGAAATTACCGGGGTAATGCTCACTGATTTCCCTGCGTTGGCACGGTTTTCTTCAGTGTTACTCCGGTAATTCAATACAGCATAACGTGGAGTGATTTCGAATCGCTGAGTCAACTGTCCTATCTTAGAGATAGCCATATGACCCATTCCGAGGCCGTTCGACAAGGCCGAATTAGACCCCGCCCCGACCCCATTCTATGGAGAGGCGCACCAATACGCCGGATTCGGCTCGCTCGCACTATGCAGTGGAGAGAGGAGTGAGGTCAATCTAGCTGAAAACCCCTTGCTCATGCCCTTTTCCCCGACCAGTGTCAGTGACTGAACGATGTTTAAGAAGGAGAAGGATTGGGTGTGGGGTGGAACGACCCTCATGTCTCCAAATCTGGTGTGGAGCAGTTCAAACCGACATCAATCATCTGAATCTTATATAACATAAGAATTACCCCGAGATCATGTACAAAATCTCAATTTATGCGCTATAATTATGTATGATAATGATAGTTATGGAAGATGATATTTTCAACCTTATGTTACATCTACAGGCCGTCAACTCTCTCGATCAAAACCCTGCCGCGATCTTTATCGCCAGCAAACCCTCCGAACACAGCCGACGCACCATGCACCACGCCCTCGACACCATCGCCAAAATGATCGCCCCCGACCTCGACGCCCTCCAATTCCAATGGGAATATTTGCGGTATGCCCACACCGCTATGATTCGTACACACCTGCTCGAACTCGACTATAAACCTGCCACCGTCAATGTTATGCTGGCCGCGCTGCGGGGAGTCTTAAAGGAATGTTGGAAGTTGGGGTTGATGTCTGCCGAGGATTATCACCGCGCCGCTGACGTTGCTAATGTCAAAAACACCACCCTCCCCGCCGGACGTGAATTGACCGCCGGAGAAATTGTCGAACTCTTTCGGGTCTGCAATCTCGATACCACCCCACTCGGTATCCGTGACGCTGCCCTGATCGCTATTTTGCGGACGACTGGGTTGCGTCGCGCCGAGGTGGTGCGATTACAAATCAGCGATTATGCCACCTCGACCCGGCGTCTGGTCATTCACGGCAAGGGACGCAAAGAACGGGCTGTCTATGTTCCCGAGTCCGCCCGCTTCTATTTAACACGCTGGTTAGAATTGCGTGGTGATGCCGAGGGGCCATTATTGACCGTCATCCGCAAAGGGGGGCATGTCACGCTGAACCCCCTCACCCCGCAGAGCATCTATGACATCCTTGCCAAGCGTGCCCAACAAGCCGGGGTACGTGATTTCAGCCCGCACGATTTTCGCCGTACCTTCGCCGGGGATATGTTGGATCGAGGCGCGGATATTGTGACGGTGGCGGGGATTTTGGGTCATGCCGATGTCAATACCACTCGCCGCTATGACCGCCGTCCCGAAGATGCCAAACGCCGCGCCGCCGATCTCATTTCCTTGCCCATGCCCTGATCATTGCAACAACAGAGTGAGCAGCGTCCGTAATTCAGTCTCAAAATCAATCTTCGGTAGGGTCGGTTCGCTATCATAAATCTCTTTGGCAATCGGCGAAGGATGTGCAAACCCCTCCAAGCCCGCCACAATAACGAACAACCGCAATAACAGTTGTGCCCCTTCAATGGATCGCAAGTGAAACACTTCGTCAATCCGATCACCGAGACGACGCAGGTTGTCATACACCCACAATTTGTTGGCACGCAGTTGTTCCGGCGGGATGTTATACTCAAAAATGATCGGTGACAGAGCCACCAGCCGTGTGAAAAGTGGTCGGGATACGAGTGAATGGACGAGAAGTTCCACAAGACCCGCTTGTGTCGGCTCATGAGTCGGCTCGATAGTCAAAAGGGCCTGCTCAATTTCATCCCCCCACCGAACCCCCTGCCGTTCAAAGACGCTCAAGAAAACTTCTTCTTTCGTCTTGAAATAAAGGTACACCGTGCCCTTTGCCAACCCCGAAGCACGCGCCACCTGATCCATATTGATCGCATGGTAGCCCTTCTCAATGAGGAGGCTTTCGGCGGCGGCAATAATTTGATCTTCGCGTGCTTGTTTGGCTTCGTCACTATAGGCGCGTTTCATGATGATGTCCTGTTTCGTTGATGACCGATAGTCATTTGCTACTTGACATGCTGACCATCAGTCATTTATAATCCAAGTATAACAAATGACCGATGGTCATTAAAGACCGAGGCAATTCTCAGGTTAGTTGACCTGCTAGATTCAGCACGGCGGCTTTAGCCCCGTGACATAAATAGACTTGAAACCTTTAGGTATCAAAGTGGGAGCAAACAATAATGGCCGACCATTGGACTTTGGAAAACATGCCCGATCAAACCAACAAGGTCGTCATCGTAACGGGTGCGACACACGGCTTAGGCTATGAGGTGGCAAAAGGCTTTGCGGCCAAAAACGCCACCTTGATTCTGGCTGTTCGTAACATGACGCTTGGACAAGAACGTGTCACTGAGTTTTGCCAGATCAATCCCAATGGCAAATTTGAGGTCATGTCCCTCCAATTGGATGATCTAACCAGTGTCCGCCAATTCGCCGAGGAATTTAAAGGCAAATATCAGCGATTGGATGTCCTAGTCAATAACGCCGGGATTATGGCGGTGCCGTTTGGCAAAACCAAAGATGGCTTTGAGATGCACATCGGCGTCAACTATCTCGGACACTTCGCCCTAACCGGTCTCCTGCTGCCCGTCATCAAACATACCCCCGGTGCGCGTGTGATTGCCGTTGCCAGTGAAGCAGAGAAGTACGGCAATATTGAATCACTGTTAGCGGATTTTGACTACGAAAAACGCTATGAACGTTGGACGGCTTACGGTCACAGCAAACTCGCCCAGTTAATGTTCGCCTATGAACTCAATCGGCGTTTTCAGCAGCATGGCTACCAAGCGCAGGCAATGGGTGCTCATCCCGGCTTTGCCCGCACCAATTTGCGTGTCAGTGTCATGCCGACGGAGCGCAACCTCTTTCACCGCTACCTGAATGCGTTTTTTGAACTCATCTCTCAGCGTCAGGAGCTTGGTGCGCTACCCCTTCTATATGCCGCCGCCGCCCCTGAAGCGCAGGGTGGCGAATATTACGGGGTCAGCCGTTTCCAAATGTGGGGCTACCCTGCCAAAAATCGCTCCTCCCGCCGCTCACATGACGAAAAGGTAGCCAAGCGGCTCTGGGAAAAATCCGAAGCAGTGACCGGGGTGCGTTTCGAATTCTAAGCCAAATTTATTGAGCTATGGCTTCGTCGTGTTTGACCTTGACCTTGCCCTTCGACGGTTTTTCCCGCTGACCGACGAGTACCTTGACGCCCTCGGTGATAAAACTGACACAGATACCCAGCACTCCCAACCACAACGCAATATGCACCACCGTATCCAGCGTGTCATCTTGGATACGGAGTGGATAAATCGAGATGAAGGCCAGCATAGATACCAACGAAAACACGTTGGTGACAATTTGCATCAAATGGCGCAACCGATAGGGATCAAGGCCCAGCAGCAGCGCATTTGCCAAAACCGCCGCCGCGCAGGATAGGTAAAAATACGGTAGCCAGTCTTCAAACTTGGCATTGCGAATAAAACTCAGGTCCCAATCCGGCACCATGCCAACCACCACCACCCCAATCATGGTCACGACGATGGTGACAAAATACCCAATTTTCCGGCCTACGATGTCCCAAATGGAATCATGTCGGGGTTTAACAACTTTCAGATTATCATCCTGAATCATGCCTGCATCACCTTCCCATACGCTAATAATCTGCGATTCTACCGTACCGCAGCAATTTAAAATCGTGCAAAAATGCACAATCCTATACGCAGAAATCACCATGTAAGTTGTTTGTCAGATAAGGTTAGGTTTTTGTTAGTGATTCGCTTGTAGGTCGTAGCAGCGGCGTCATGCCCACTAAGTTTGAAGGCGGTACACTGGTTATAAAATGATTTAGAGAAATGGGTGTAACCATGTCGTCCAAAAAAATCTACGCCCTAGCACTGATAATTTTGACCAGCGTCCTATGCGGCTGTATGTTTGATGATGGCGCCAAACCTTCGGCGGCGGCTCCCACACTCCCGGAAGAAAATATTATCAAGACCAAGTCCGCCCAAAACAACCAAGATCAGATGCAATTAGCGGCCAACAGCATTGGTGGGCCTATCAACAACCCCCAATCCCAAACCGTTTGCACCTATCCGTCGGGTTGGCAGCCCTACCAACTACAAATCAATGAAACCCCCTACAGCATCGCCGCACGTGGGGAATATCCCGCCGATCAAATTTTAGCCGCGAATTGTCTGGCCGCAGGCACAATCTTGAGCGTCGGTCATATTTTATATGTACCACCGTCTGTCGCTGGCAGCGCCCCCGAAACCCTACTGCCCCTCGGCATCAGCGCCATTGTCGTAGACCCGCCCAGTGTGACAGCAGGCGGCAAGGTCAATTTGACATGGCAGGGACAAGGGCCAGTCGTTTCGGTGCGCGTCGGTTGGGTCTATAACGGTCAATTTATCGAAGAAACCCGCAACCTGCCCAAGATTGGCACATGGCAGTTTACCGTTCCCGACGATGGACGACAGGAAATGACCCTCATGGTGCGTGTGGGCGACGGTGTACAAGAGGTCGCGGCCCAAACAGTTGTCAAGGTGGCCTGTGGTCAAAGCTGGTTTTTCGCCCCTACCC
>JAIOHL010000004.1 GCA_019913005.1 Anaerolineae bacterium
GGTTTGGGGTGGGGATTACTCACCTTTGGCGACACCCTGTCAGACTGACCCTGCTTTAAGACTCTGTTTGCTACAGCAGGCTCGTCATGGAAACAACGTCCATATCCGAGAAGGTTTGATTTTCACCTGCCATTGCCCAGATAAAGGCATAATTCCCCGTGCCCATGCCCGCGTGAACTGACCAACTGGGCGAGATGACAGCCTGCCGATTGCGAATGACCAGATGGCGCGTTTCGTTTGGCTCACCCATCAGATGAAACACGAGATTGTCGCCTTCGAGGTCGAAATAGAAATAGACCTCCATGCGGCGGGCGTGGGTATGGGCGGGCATGGTGTTCCACATATTGTTGGGTTCGAGCAGCGTCACGCCCATCACCAACTGGCAACTTTGGATGCCTTCGGGATGGATAAATTTATTGATGGTGCGCTCATTGGAATTGGCAATGCTGCCGAGATGGACGGGTTGGGCTTGGCTAATTGGCAGATGCACGGTTGGGTAGGTCATGTGGGCGGGTGTGCTGGCGATATAAAATAGCGCACCCTCCCCCGCAAAACAGACCGATCTGGTGCCCATACCGATGTAGAGGCAGTCGAGTTTTTCCAGCGAATAGACCGTGCCATCTACCGTGACCGTGCCGCGTCCGCCGACATTGACAATGCCCACTTCACGCCGTGCAAGGAAAAATTCTGCCCCCAAATCTTTCGGGCTGGCGGTCAGTTCAATCGGTTGGGTGTTGGTTGGGCTGGCCCCGCCGATAACAATCCGGTCAATATGGCTGTAGGTCAGGGTCAGTTCGCCGGGTTTGAATAGTTCGGGAATGAGAAATTCGGCCCGAAGCTGCTCGGTGGAAAAATTTTTCACCTTGTCGGGGTGCGATGGATAACGCATGTCCATGAGTGATGGCCTCCCTATAGTTCCAGCAAATACAATTGGACGCGCCCGCCTTCATCCGAGGCGAACAAAATGCGGCTGCCATCCCAATCCCATGTGGGGTGACAATGACTACTTTGTGTGTGCCACGAGGTATTGTGTCCGCACAATTCGGTCAATTTCGGCTCGGTGCCGGAGATGTCAATCAGCACCAATTTGTCTACATCGTCGCCGACCAGCACGGTATTATCGGGGTTGGCGTGATAGTGATTGCAATAGAACGGCATATCAATCTTCTTGACCAGCTTGCCATTGCGATCCATGAGACCGACAAACGGAATCATGGTGTTTTGATTCACCGCCACGTCTTTGACTACCGCCTGTGTCTTGTCAGAGGTAATGGTACCGTCGTGCCCCGGCCCACGATTATCGAAGAAGACATAACCATCCTGTGTCCAAAACTCATGCCCGATGGAATCCTCCTCGTTTTGGCGGAAGCAAGGCCGCGCCTCCCGCGAGATGAAATCCAAGAACCAGATACGCTGCTGCACCAGATTCCAAGGGCCTTCATGACAGAACATACCTAAAGTGGGGTCTACGGGTGAAAATTGGAAGTGCCCGACCTGATGGGTATCCTTAAACACATCAAATGACCCCGACCCGTCCAGATAGGCCAGCGTGATGCGCCCGTCCTTGATGGCATAAAAGCGCTCTTTAAATCCCGCATAATTGGCCCCGTGATAATGAATGGGGTCGCGGCTGTCTTCATTACGGCAAAACGCGACATATTGGCGATTGGGGGCAATCGAAGGCACACTCGCCATCTGATACGCACCCGTTTCTCGATAGACCAGTGTCGTGACGCCTGTCTCAGTATTCAGCACCTTAACTTCACAGTCGGTGGTATAAGCGATCAGGTGGCCTTCGGGGGTTTTGGTGACGGCGCTGGCGGAACGCACAATATCCTCGCTCAACTGCTCGATTACCCCGGTATCCAAATTCATGCGAAAGATGCTGAATTCGGGGTCTTCGTGGGGGGCACGATTTTTGCCGGAGGCGCGGTCTGACTGGAAAATAATCTCGTTTTTGCCCTGTACAAACGAATTTTCCGTAAAATACATATGCACATTATTGCCCGTTGTGGTCAGGCGCTTGATGGTGCGGCCTGTCAGCGCATCGGTAAACGTGCTCATTTCCGATTGCCATGTTCTCATACGAGTATCCTTTTACGATTCAGGGGTCACAACCAGCGTAAAGGTCGTGCCCGAAATTAAGGTGCTGATGCGTTTCAAGACCCCACGCCGTTCATTTTCCCGGCTCTCTTTTTCCAAATATTCCACCTGAAAATTCGCCCCTTCCGCACACACGCTAATCGTGGATTTTTCACCACGAATTAACACGGTATCCGGCGCTTGCACCGAGACGTCATGCCATGTGACAAAGACTTCTTCAATCGGCAGGGGGTCGGCGGCAAATTCAAATTGATCTTGGATGATGGCGACGCCCGTTTGGGGATCGAGCGAGACGGTGCGGCGGGCTAGGGTCAATTCGGGCAAATCATAGGCGGTGTGGAAATCGAGTGTGACGAATTTCCAGCCCTTGTCTTCGCCGTGTTCCAAAATTGTGCCGTAGAAGCGGCGCGACCCACCAAATTCACGCCCCGGTTGTTCCATATGACCGCCAATACGTGGGATATTGTGGCTATAGGCGTTGGTGAAGATATTGTCATAGCGCGTCTGGCGGAAATAGGCTTTGCTATATTTGCCACGTCCGGCGTCGGGGATAAGGCTTTCACCCGCGATGTGGTAGACAAAACTGCCCACGTCCACATGGCTGTGATGCCCATCGTTGTGCCCCACCGTCACAGCCAGCACAACCGATTTTTGCGCGGCCTCGCCGACCATCTTGACCACACCAACGGTTGGCAATAGATAATCACGCAGGGGGGGCGGGTCATATTCTTTGCCATCCCACCACACCAATTGGCGCAACATAATGGGCAGTTTGGCGACAGAATAGCTGTGTTCATCGGGTTTGGGCAGATTACCGACCAGTGCCCGAAGTTCATGCACTCCGGTGCGTTCGGCTAATTTTTGCGCGATGCCTGCCGCGATGTTGACCGTTTCAGGTGTGTCGCCAAAATTGAGATATTGCGGGGGTTGCAGGGCCATGCCCACCGGATAAGTGGCGATGTCTTTCATACGCTCGGTTGCCAGCAAATCCAATTCACCAGCCGTCAATTCACGCAGCAGTTCCGCGACGGTGACATAAAACATGAGGCCATAATTCCAATAGCCCACGCCTTCGATGCTGCCGCCATCGGCCTCAAATCCGGTGGCGATATAGGTCTCAAAACCTTCCAAGACCAGCGCAAAGGCCTCCGCCAACGTTTGGGGATCGTCCACCATGCGCAAAAATGCCAGACCGATGCTGCCGTTACACACGCCGTTCCAATTCAGCGCCCCTTTAAACCACCAGTGCTTACGCGCATTGGCGAGATAGGGTTTAAAAATGTGGCGCTCCAATTCCTGCTTGACGCGCTGAACCACTTCCGGTGTCAGGTCATCTTTCAGTAGATAGGCCGTTTCTGCCAGCACCGCCCCGGTTTCCGCCGCGAACAGATCAATGCTGTCCGGCTCACGGGTCAGGGAGGTGTGGGCGCCAAGTGGTTCCGTGCGGAGAATCGGCGGGTCAATTTCCCAGTAATTCGGCCCCTGCTCCTCATGCGCTGGGACGACCCACGAGGTTTCTTCGCAGATGGCCCACAGCAAATTTTCAATCGGACGCAGCATGGCTTGGTCGCCCATAATGTATTCGACAAGGGCACGAGTCAGCATGGCCCGACGCAGAAAATAGGGGTCTTGATATTCGGGGCGGCTGCCGGTGTGTTCAAATTCGCGGTACAGATGGTAGGTCAGCAGCGGAATACTGTGTACATCGGGAACCATGACCCGTATCACATCGAGCATCGGCGGGGTCATTGGGGCAGTGCGGATTTGTTCACGCAAATCGCTGATCGGGGCAGGGTTGGCAAACCACTGCTTGAGTTGCTGTACGGATGGACGCATGTTAATGCACTCCTACCAGTGAGAGTTGATCGGCAAAATGACAAGCCACCCCATGTCCTTCCGGGGTTTCACGCCATTCTGGGGCTTCTTGTTTACAGATATCTTTGGCATAACGACAGCGCGGATGGAAGGCACAGCCCGATGGCGGATTGGCCGGATTCGGAACATCCCCCGAAAGGAAAATGCGTTCGCGTTTGACATCCGGATCAGTCGAAGGCACAGCAGAAAGCAAGGCCTCGGTATAGGGGTGACGGGGGTTTTGATAGAGTTGTTTAGATTCGGACAGTTCGACAATCTTGCCCAGATACATCACGGCGACGCGGTTGCTGATGTGCTGCACTACTGACAGGTCATGGGCGATAAACAGATAGGCCATGTTCAGTTGGTTCTGTAAATCTTGCAGCAGATTGACCACCTGCGCCTGCACCGACACATCGAGGGCCGAGACGGGTTCATCACATACGATGAGTTTGGGTTTGAGTGCTAAGGCCCGTGCAATGCCGATACGCTGACGCTGCCCCCCGCTAAAGGCATTTGGATAGCGGTTCATGTGTTCGGGGCGCAGACCAACGTTGCGCAGCAGGTCGGCGACTTCTTCTTTTAACTGTCGCGGACGCTTACCCGTATGAATCACCAGCGGCTCGGCGACAATATCCAAAACCGTCATACGTGGGTTGAGCGATGAGAAGGGGTCTTGGAAAATCATCTGAATTTCATGGCGATACTGGCGCAAACTGTTGGAATCGAGCTTGGCGAAATCAATCATGTGCCCCTGACTGATGCCGTCTTTGTGATGCCGCGCATGAACGACCAATTTTTTGACGTTATAGGTCAGGTCTTCGTCTTCATGAAACAAGATTTCGCCCGTTGTCGGTTGATAGGCCCGCACGACACAGCGGCCTGCGGTGGTCTTGCCACAGCCGGATTCACCCACTAGCCCCAACGTCTCGCCACGCTGGATTTTAAAATTGACACCATCCACCGCCCGGACATGCCCCACGACTTGTCGGAGGACACCCCGCCGGATGGGGAAATATTTGCTGAGATTATTCACTTCAATTAGATAATTGGTTTCCATCACACCCCCCTAACTATATAGTGTGCAGCGGACTTGATGACCGGGTTCGACTTCGACCAATGGCACACCCTCTGGGTCTTGGCAGGCCGATGATTTGTTTTTGACCGGACAGCGATCAAAAAAGGCACAGCCTTTAGGCACATTAAAGGGGTCGGGAATCATGCCGGGGATGGGATGCAACCGCGTGCGCTCTTGATTACCCATCGCGGGGACGGATTGCAGCAGGCCGACGGTGTAGGGATGCGCGGGACGTTTTAACAAGGTGGTACGCTCCGCCACCTCAACCACTTTACCCAGATACATGACCGCGATACGATCCGCCATCTCGTTGATGACCCCCAAATTGTGGGTAATCATCATAATGGCTGAACTGAATTCGTTTTGCAGATCACGCATCAAGTCCAAAATTTGGGCTTGGATGGTCACGTCCAGCGCGGTAGTCGGCTCGTCGGCAATCAACAACGACGGGTTGCAGGAAAGCGCCATCGCAATCATGGCCCGCTGACGCATCCCGCCCGAATATTGATGGGGGAAGGAGCGCACAAATTGACGCGGGTTGGCGATGCGGACGGCCTGCAACATCTCAATGGCTTTTTCTTCGGCCTCACGCTTGCCGACCTTCTGATGCAGCATTATGGCTTCCATGATTTGATTGCCAATGGTGTGCATGGGGGAGAGCGAGGTCATGGGTTCTTGGAAAATCATGGCGATTTCGTTGCCGCGTATCGAGCGAATCTCTGAGCCATTGGGGTCGAGGGCGGTCATATTGACTTCTTCGCCACTGCGACGGCGGAACCAAACCTCGCCACTAGAAATTTTGGCGACACGGCGGGGCAGGAGGCGCATGACGCTGTGGGCGGTGACACTTTTGCCACAACCGGATTCGCCCACGACGCCCAATGTTTCCCCATTACGGATGGAGAGCGTCACCCCATCCACGCCGCGCACCGTGCCATCGAGGGTATGAAAATGGACTTCTAAGTCCTGAATTTCTAAGCAGTTTTCGGGATTCATAATGCACCTTACACCGTATAGGGGTCAGCCGCGTCGCGCAGGCCATCGCCCAAAAAGCTAAACGCAACGGTGACAATCACGATCACAAAGGCGGGCGAAAACACCCAAGGATATAGCGCCAGCGATTGCAGGTTTTGCACCTCATTGAGCAACACACCCCAACTGGTCGTCGGTGGTCGTAGGCCCAAGCCCAGATAACTGAGGGCGGTTTCGGCCAGAATCATGCTGGGCAGGGACAGCGTGGCGACCACGATAATCTGCCCAATCGTCGCGGGCACGAGATGTTTAAAGATAATGCGGGAATCGCTTGCCCCGGCCAGCCGTGCCGCCATGATGTAATCACTCTCGCGCAGAGAGAGCACCACCCCACGCAGTTGCCGCGCTAGCCATGTCCACCCAATCAAGGACAAAATGAGCGTGATGGCAAAATAGGTCTGAATTTGTGACCAATCTTTGGGCACGGCGGCGGAAAGCGCCATCCACAGCGGAATAGACGGAAACGCCCGCACGACCTCAATCAATCGTTGAATGATCTCATCTACTAAACCGCCGTAATAGCCGGAGACAATGCCCAAGACCGTCCCCAACACCAAACTCATGATTACCCCAACGAGGCCGATGGTGAGCGAAATTTGTCCGCCGATCAAAATGCGGGTGAACATATCCCGCCCTTGTCGGTCAGTGCCTAAGATGGCGACGACCCCGCCCGGCGCTTGGAATAAATGCACATCTGTTTTAAACAGCCCCATTAATTTATAGGGTTCGCCCTCGGCAAAAAATTCGAGATGGATTTTTTTATCGGTGCGGGTAAATACGCGCCGCAAATTTTCATCGTAACTGCTTTCGACCTCATACACATAGGGTCGAAGCGTCCCCTCGTCAAAAAAGTAGACGGGTTGCGGGGGCAGATAAGTTTGTTTGGGAAAGCGCGTTTGTAGGGTATAGGGGGCGACAAAATTGGCAAACAGGGCCAACAAATAATAGATGAGCACAATCACCCCACCCAACATCGCAAAGCGATTGCGACGGAAGCGCCGCCAAATCATCGTCCACTGCGAGGCGGCATAACGTGCTTCTTTCTCCGAAAGCCCCTGATATTCAGCACCTTCTTGCATCGCCTCTTCATATAAACCGCGCAGTTCGCCGGATTTTTGTTCGAGTTGAATGCTTCCAACAGCCATGTTTGTAATACTCCTCATCCGTTTAGTTATAGGCAATGCGCGGGTCAACCCAAGCCAACACGAGGTCGGCGATCAGGTTGGCAATTAGCAGCATCAAAGACATCAGCATCAAAAATGTACCGGCTACAAACGGGTCTTGGCTGCGCAATGCACGCAGGAACAATGGCCCAGTCGTCGGAACAGACAACACCTGCCCAATCAGGATGGAGGAGGAGATAATTTTCGGAATTTCGAGGGCCACCACACTGACAACTGGGTTGAGGGCCGAACGCACCACATATTTATTGATGACGATTTTCTCTTTTAATCCTTTGGCGCGGGCGGTGGTGACATATTGTTGGTTGAGCGTATCCAGCATCCCGCTGCGCATAATACGGACTAACTGCGCGGTGCTGGCGAGGGCCAAGATAATGGCCGCCGGGATGAGGTGCATGATATAGTCTACTGTTTTGTCAAGACTGCCGGGCGCATTGGCATATTCAATAGATTGATCGCCGAGCACCTCCAAATCGAGGACAATGCCACCGACATATAACCAGATGAGGGCCAGCAAGAAACCGGGAATGGACAATCCTAAATAGGCCAATGCCGAAAGCAGGGTATCGCCTATCGAATATTGATGCGTAGCAGAATAGATGCCAATCGGGATCGCCATCACGATCATAATCAGAATCGAGATGCCCCCCAACAGCAGGGTATACGTCACACGGCTATCAATCAAAGGCCAGACATCTTCTGACCATTCATAGGAATAGCCGAAGTCCCCTTTCGGAAAACCCGTGACCCATTTGTAATATTGCGTCAAAAAGGGCTTATCCAAACCGTAGCGTGCTCGCAGCAGGTCAGCCTGATCGTCGGACATCCCCCCACCGCTCGTACCCTGTACCGCTTGCAAGGTGGTGAAGTAATCACCCTTGGGTAGTTGAATGATGCCAAAGGAGATGAAGGAGATGAGAAACATCATCGGGATCATCCCTGTCAGGCGGCGAATGATATAGGCAATCACTTTTCATACTCCGTCAAAAAACTTAAAGGCTTTTAAGGGGAGGTGGGGAGGTTATCCCCACCATTTAATTAAAAGTGAGTCGTCTATTCCGAGAAATAGAAGTGTTCGGGATTCATCGTACCGGGGGTCATGATAATCCAGTCGGCGGTGTGGTTTTCCGCGACATTCATGAAGTTGTCCTTCACGACCACAGGATTCGGGACCAGACCCACTGTACCGAGCGTCCATAGACCTTCGCTGGACATGCGGACAAGCTCTTTGCCGATTTCAACTTGACGGACTGGATCAGTGGTCAGTTTGTATTCGTCATAGAGTGCCATCGCAGCCTTGAATTCTTCGGTGGGTTCCAAACCTTCTGCGCCGCCTGTCTTGTACCACGTCCCATAGGCCGGGGCCATCCAAGAGCGCTCATCGAAGGGGAAGATGTAGATGGGGTCAACCATCGGCAACAACCCACGATCGGTTGTCCATGTAGCGACCATGACTTCATTGGCACCAGCACGCGGCCAGAACACGTCACGAGTCGAGGTTTGAACCTGTGTCTCGATACCAACGGTGTTCCACCATTCGGCAATCAGTTCCAACGAGTCTTGGATACCAGAGGAGGTATTGGAGGTTTCAATCAAGATCAGGATGTCCGAGCCATCCGCGAAGTTATAGAAGCCGTCGTCACCTTTTTGCAGGCCGATTTCGTCCAGCAAGGAGGTCGCCAGATCAACATCATATTCGCCGTTTGCATTCTCAATTTCGGGTATGTAGTACGGGGAATCGGGCACAACGGCAATCGTGCGTGGCACACCCTGACCCAAGAAGGCGATGTCATTGATGGCTTCACGATCAATCGCGTGCGACATAGCCTGACGGAAGCGCAGGTCTTGGAATAGCGTGCGATAGTTGTCATCGGGATAGCTCTGGTTGAACCACAGACTGGCAGAGGAAGCCTGTGCCTGCGGCCACAGCAGCATGTGATAGTTGCCTTCTTCGGCATTGTCCATATAGATCGGGAATTGGGCGAGGTCAATGGCGCGGGCCTGCATATCGAGGTCACCCGCGATACCCATTGCATTCACGCCGTCCACACCTTCGACCAAGTGTAGATACACATAGTCAATATAGGGCAGTTGGTTGCCTTCTTCGTCCACTTTCCAATAGTAGGGGTTACGTTCCGCAACCACGAGGGTGGTACCGGCTTCGTATTCCGTAATCTTCCACGCCGTCATCACAGGGCGATCTACGTTGTAGTCGAAGGCTTTTTCTTCAAACAGTTCGTAGGTGGCGTCGCTGTTATATTTGGGATGGAATTGCTCCAGATAGTGGCGCGGGGCAAAGAAACCAAAACGCTCAAAACCCAGCGGCCATTGATTGCCATGGAAGGCCAAACCGACGGTCTCGGCCAGCCCATTGGGGGCAGCGAAGTGTAGGGTGATGGTGTCATCATCCACTCGTTCGAGCGTCATCGGCTCGCCACCAATTATCCACTCACCATGAACAGCGGCGGTGATTTCGGGGTCATTTTCGATGTCTTCCCACCAGAAGATCACATCATCCACCGTGAACGGTACGCCGTCTGACCACTTCAGGCCGGGGCGGAAATTCAGGGTCAAGGCTTTGCCATCATCGCCAAATTCCCAGCTTTCAGCCAAATTTTCTTGTACGGCATCCGAAGGGTTACGCGGCCAACGCAGCACGGGATCATAGGTGATACGACCAAAGCAGTGGAAGTCATCTACACCGCGCCATGCACGATGCCATGTCCCACCATAGACACCAATCGTGTCGCCTTCAGCCAAGCCAACAACCAGTGGATTGGCGGGCAGACGTTCTTCAACAGGGGGGAGGTCACCAGCCGCAACTTTTTCGGCCAGCATCGGGGCTTCATTATACATGCCGCCGTCTTGGGCAGCCGTTTGACGGGGTAGTGCAACAAAAGCAGATGCAATTAAAACACATACAATTACAAAAGGCAGAATTCGCTTGTACATCATCCCTCCTAAAATATTGCTTGAAAAATTGGAACAGAACGGCTTTTTGCTGTCGTGTTGCTCCTTTCTCTCGATATTATTTTGGGGTCGAGTTAGCGCTAACTCTAGTAAAGCGACTCAAAACTCGACTCATTTTGAGTTAGCGTTAACCCAGAAAATATTCAAAGAATAGTTGCAAAAGGTTAGCGTTAACTCATATAATATAAAATGGTTTTTAAATTTTGTCAAATTTTGTGTTTTTCGACTATTGACAATTGGTATAAGCATGACCCGCAAACTGCAAAAAGCAACTCTTGCCGACGTAGCACGCGAAGCTGGCGTCTCCATGATGACTGTCTCACGAGTGATTCATGGGACGGGCCGGATTAGCGATGATACCCGTCAGCACGTTCGCCAGATCATTGAGAAACTGGAATATCGCCCCAACCGCGCCGCCCGCACCCTCGTCACCAAACGCACCAACATGATCGCCTTCGTCGTCCCCGACATCACCAATCCCTACTTTACGGAAATCCTTCAAGGGGTCGAAGAATTTTTCTGGCGCGAAGGCTATAACGTCATGCTTGCCAACAGCAACGAAAACCCCGAACGTGAAAAAGCCTTGCTCGACCAGTTGGAATCTACGATGGTAGATGGCGTGATTGTCTGTGCGTCACGTTTATCCGATGACGAACTGATCCCCTTAATCGAAAAACACGCGGCTATTGTCACGGTGAATCGGAATTTGCCCCACCATCTCGGCAGTGTCGTCACTACCCTGCATCCACGTGGCTATCGGGCAGTGCTGGCCGCCAAATATCTCTATGAAACGGGGCGGCGCAGAATCGGCTATGTCAATCTCGTGCGCAGCATTTCCAGTGTCAATTTGGAAATGTTTATGCACGAACTCGAATCGCTCAACATTGCGGTGAATCCCAGTTGGTACGCCACCTGTAAACCCACATGGCAGGCGGGTTATGATACGGGCAAGGTGCTGCTAGCCGAACATCCCGAATTGGATGCAGTTATCGCGGGGAATGACCTTGTGGCGCTGGGTGTCATGCGGGCTGCCGTTGAACAGGGCCTCCGCATCCCGCAGGATTTAGCCATTATTGGTGGCGATGATATTTTGATGGCAAGCCAAGTCACCCCACCCCTGACTACCTTTCGGAGTGACAAATATAGTATTGGGACGATGGCGGCGGAACTGCTGCTCCGACGAGTCGAAGGGGATTTAACCTATTGTGAGCATCATTATGATGATGTCCTTATTATTCGAGAGAGCACCTAATGAAAATAAAAGTTGAAGAACGTTATTTAAACTCCCCTTTAGCCTATGAGTTGTATCAGGCCATTGCCCACTTGCCGCTCATTTGTCCACATGGGCATGTGGATCCGCGTTTGTTTGCTGAGACCGATTATCAGTTCGGCACCCCCGTTGATTTGCTGATTATCCCCGACCACTATATTTTTCGGATGCTCTATTCGCAGGGTATCACATTGGAATCGCTCGGTATTCCGCGCCGCGATGGTGCCCCCGTCGAGACCGACCATCGGCGCATCTGGCAGAGTTTTGCCGACCATTTTTATCTATTTCGTGGCACGCCGACGGGCATCTGGATCAAGGATGAATTGGAGCAGGTGTTTGGGATTTATGAAAAATTGACCAGCAGCACAGCCCAAGCCATCTACGACGCCATCGCCGACAAACTGACCCAATCGGATTTTGCCCCCCGCCGCCTGTTTGAGCGCTTTAATATCGAAACACTTGCCACCACCGACACCGCTAGCGACCCCCTCACCTATCACACCAAAATGCGTGCGTCGGGCTGGTCGGCCACTATCATTCCCACCTTTCGCCCGGATGCGGTGGTTAATCTCGACAGTCCCAATTGGCTGGACAGCATCCACCAACTCAGCCAAGTGAGCGGAATCGAAGTGGGCAGTTATGCCAGTTTTATCACGGCCCTCGAAAATCGCCGCGCCTTTTTTAAACAGATGGGAGCAGTTGCCACTGACCATGCCGCATTGACGGCCCATACCGAACACCTAACCTCCGCCACCGCCGAGGCCATATTTGCGCGTGCCCTTAGTGGCAATCTCCATGCGGATGATGCCCGTCGTTTTACCGGGCACATGCTGATTGATATGGCACGGATGAGTGTCGAAGATGGCTTGGTGATGCAATTGCACATCGGCGCATTCCGCAATCATAACCCACATATCTATGAATATTTTGGGCGAGATATGGGGGCGGATATTCCCATCCAAGCCGAATTTGCCCGTGCGTTGAAACCCCTCTTGGATTGTTATGGCAGCGACCCACGTCTGACCCTGATTCTATTTACGCTGGATGAAACGACCTACAGCCGCGAACTTGCGCCGCTGGCAGGTCATTACCCCGCCCTGCGCCTCGGCCCCCCATGGTGGTTCTTCGACAGCTTTAACGGCATGGCCCGCTATTTCGATCAGGTAATTGAGACCGCCGGATTGTATAACACCGCCGGCTTTAACGACGATACCCGTGCGTTTCCATCTATTCCGGCGCGGCATGATGTGTGGCGACGGGCCAGCGCCAATTGGGTGGCCGATCTGGTGATGCGGCAGATTGTGGATGACGAGGATGCGGCAGAGATGATGCACGATTTAGCGTATGGCTTGGCAAAGCGGGCCTACCGAATGGGAGAGAAAGCATGAACCTTCAACAGATTCAGCAGGCCGACACGACGTATACCCTTGTTCGCACGTCGCAAGGCAAGCATCTGGTTGTGAGCGGGAATACACAGGGTTTTGAAGGCACGCCGGGGGACGGTGGGTTGATATGCCTTCTCAATCCACAGAATGCCGCCGAACTCCGCAAGCGCCTCAGTTGGCTCAAGCCTCAACCGCTGGGATTAGCCACCTCCGCCGGATTCGGTGATCGTCTCGGCATCGCCACGCCCGGTCATGCACAGGCCGTTTATGGAACCGGGATTGCACCGATTTTTGCCCAGCAATCTGTCCGCGAAAACACCCGCACCGGACGCAGCCCGCAGCAGGTGATGGATGATGCGATGTGGGGCGTCTTGGAAAGCAATTGGCAGGCGGCATGGGGCGCGGATGCCGACCACCAAAAAACAACTGCCGACCTTGACCAGTTCATCGCGGCGGGTTATACCTTTTTTACGATTGACCCCGGCGATTTTGTAGATAACGACGCTGAGACGGATGATTTGGAAACCCTGCGTCAAAAAGTGCAGCAGTTGGAATGGAGTGTTTTATCCAGCGACCCTAAGCGCCTATTGGAAGATTATCTGAGAGATTGGCCGACCCTCAATCTGCACTTGGATGAATACACCCTGCTGAAAGCTGCCGCGAAATATGGCAAGGCCGTCGTGCATACCGTCAATATGGCACGCTATTTGCTGACCCGCCTGACCGCTTTCGACCTCGAAATGTCGGTGGATGAGACCGATATCCCGACCTCCTTCGCCGAGCATCTTTATATCGTCAGTGAACTCAAACGCCTGCAAATTCCTGTGGTCAGCATTGCCCCGCGTTTTGTTGGCCGATTTGAAAAAGGCGTGGATTTTATCGGCGACCTTGCCGAACTGGATCGTAATATCGCTGGACACGCCGCCATCCAGAACTTTTTTGGCCGGACATATAAACTGAGTCTACACAGCGGGTCGGATAAATTCTCGGTTTATCCCATCGCCATGCGCCACACAAAGGGCCTTGTGCATCTTAAGACCGCTGGTACGAGTTATCTGGAGGCCCTGCGCATCTTGGCCGCCAAACAACCCAAGCTGTTCCGCGAGATGCTCAATTTCTGCGTGGCCCGCTACGAAGCTGATCGCAAGACCTATCATGTTTCGGCGGAATTGGAGCGGATGCCCAAAAATGTGCTGGATGACGAACTACCCGATTTACTAGATCAGTTCGATACACGCCAAGTGCTGCATGTGACGTTCGGCTCTGTTCTGAACACCTATGGGGAGGTGCTGCACAGCACGTTGCGGCAATTTGAGGCTGACTATCATGCGGGGCTGAAGTGCCATTTTGGCAAACATCTGCAACCCTTTAGCACTCAGGGGGCATGATGACTCTCGATATTTTAACGATGGGTGAAATCATGCTGCGTTTCACCCCGCCCCTGCCCCAAGTGTTGGAGCAAGCGCCCTATTTTGAAGTCCGACCTGCCGGGGCAGAGTCGAATGTGGCAATTGCCGCCGCACGCATGGGCCTCAAAACTGGCTGGATTTCGCGCCTGCCCGATCATTCATTGGGGCGACGCGCCGCCGCCGCAGTGCAGCAGCATGGCGTGGACATCAGCGGGGTCGTGTGGACGCCGACGGGCCGCTTGGGGTCATATTATCTCGATTACGGCGTGCCCCCCCGCTCCCCCCACGTGATTTATGATCGGGCTGGCTCGACCTTTACCGAAATGACCATTGGCGAGGTGGACTGGGACTATTTTTGTTCCACCCGCCTGTTTCATGTGTCGGGCATTACACTGGCCCTCAGCGAAAGTCTGCGCGAGGTGGTGCGCCATGCCATTCATTTGACCCGACAATCCAGTATTTTGATGGCGCTGGATGTCAATTATCGCGCCAAATTGTGGTCAAGCGACACGGCCTATCAAACCATGCGCCCCCTGTTGTCGCAGGTGGATATTCTCAAAATGGGGTTGGATGAAGCGCATCACGTCCTCCACATGAGTGGTGACGCCGCTACGATTGCCCAAAACCTGCATGACGAATTTGGCTGTCGGGTCGTCGTCATCACCAACGAAAGCCAGCCCGTCGTCGCTTTTGATGGTCAACTGCACACCCAAGCCACCCAGCCCGTTCAGGTGGTGGATTCGATTGGGGCGGGGGATGCGTTTATGGGCGGATTTTTGTGTGGTTATCTGGAACAGGGCGTGGCGTGGGGACTGCAAATGGGCAGCACCTTAGCCGCGCTTAAATTGACCTATCAAGGCGACGTGGTGTGGTGTAACCGCGACCAAGCAATGAGCCTCATTGAAGCACGACAGTCGGCTTTTCGGTGATCTTTTTGGGTGTAATCTAGCTGGATGAGTCTTAGCCCTAAATAGTGCGGGAATACATGGGAGTCGAACCCACCACGGACAGGCACGCTGCCCGTCACCGGTTTTGAAGACCGGGAAGCCCACCGGGACTCATGCACTCCCATTGTTGATTATACAAGACTAACAAGGGCTTTCCAACGCTGCCCAGTTGGGAGACTTAAGCATATGACCGTCTGGGGTGCGCCGCGTAGCCCCCTGCGCTTCCAAATAATCTAGGAAGGGCATCGCAATACGTCTTGATGTCGAAAAGGCATCGCGCAATTCCCCGATATTGACGACATCGTTGGCCTCAAGTTGACGGCGCACATAACATAGCATTTCTCGATACGTCTGCCGTAGTAGCAATACATCCGGTTTCAAAAAAACGAGTTCACAGTCCTCGATCAACATTCGCAAGACGTTCTCATCCACATGATGGAGCGCCTCTTTATGGGATGGTGGATTGTAGGGTTGGTCTTCAAACAACGCGATGAGGTGAGCAATATTTTTCTGTTGGGCCTTCGTGATAGCCCGTCGGTGATTCGGATGATGAATCATCCCTTTTTCTTCACCTAGATACCCCCTACCAATGAGCGTATGTAGGATAAGCACATTGTCGAGATTTCGCCCCATACGATGGAGCAGTTGTTCAGGTGATAGACCCCGTTTGAGAGGGTACGCTCGATGAAATTCGGTCAGAATCGTTTGGGCGTCGTCCGCGAAGGCTTGCAGCACCGCCGGATGGATCACACGGTCTTCAATGACAATTAAATTCTGCTGTGCGATAGCCTGATCTAACAATGCTGAGTTTCTGAAATCCCGGATGGCGATAGGCGCGTTTTTTTCGTAACAGGCAAACACAAGTTGTTCGAGCGGTGTTCCAGTGGATCGCACCTGAAAACGTTCTATCACAGAATCCCGATTACGTTTCCACCGCTGCGGCGATGATGCCGACAGCACACGCCCCCCGCCAATGGTCTCAGACGGAGAGGGAATCCGCACAACAAAGTGATCCCCATCGCGTAAGGGGAGAGGGTCTTGAAATTCCAATTGAGCAAATCCCTCGTGACCCGGTGACAATTCATTGCTATCGAGTAGCCGCACCCGCGCCAAAGAGCTTCCGGGGCCGATAAAAACTTTCACCGTTTCATTGTGGCGTAATGGTCGAGTCGCCTGTGGCAAACATCGCAGTATCACATCGCTCCGAGTGCTGGAAGCGACCACACCCGGTAAGCTCAATACGTTCCCCCGTTGGATGTCTTGCTTGGCAATCTTGGCAAGGTTCACCGCCACCCGACGACCCGGCTCAACGGTTTCCATCGCCAAATTATGTGATTGTAGTCCCCGAATACGGGCTTTGAAGCCGTTGGGCTGAATCTCAACCTCATCGCCTACCGCCAGTGCCCCACCAGACAGCGTTCCCGTGACTACCGTCCCAAATCCTTGCATTGTGAAAACCCGATCTATTGGCAAAATCGGGGCGTCCAGTGTGGTACGCAGCGGACAATTTGCCAAAATAGCTCGTAGGGCGTCCAACAGGGTATCTAGGCCAATGCTATGATGCGCCGAAACAGGCACAATTGGCACATCCGCGAAACCGGAGGAGGCAAGTTCATCTTGAATCAGCATTGTCGCCAATTCGATGTCATCTGCATTTTGCACGGTGTCAATTTTGGTGAGGGCCACTACCCCATGCTGCATCCCCATCAATTGCAAAATCACAAGATGCTCACGGGTTTGCGGCATAACACCTTCATTTACATCTACAACCAGCAAAAACGCATCTAGGTTGCTGACCCCTGCCAACATATTTTCGATGAAATCCTGATGACCGGGGACATCCACAATACCAATGATCTCGCCCTCTAGTTCAATCCATGCAAACCCAAGATCAATGGTCATGGCGCGTTTTTGTTCTTCAATCAGGCGATCCGGGTGTATGCCCGACAATGCCTCAACTAAGGCCGACTTCCCATGATCTACATGTCCGGCTGTGCAGATAACGCGCATAAACACCCCTTAATTCAATAATTGGCGCAGTGCCGCTGTGACGATTTCGATTTGAGATGGCAGGATCGTGCGCGGGTCGAGTACCAATTGATTTTCGGTCACCCGGGCAATAATGGGGATGTTGTAGTCACGTAGGGCGATTTGACCTTGCGTGGCGGAAGCAACAGGAACAACATAAAGGGCTGTTGGTAAGGTATGTCCCGGCAAACTCCCCCCGCCCACCACCGATTCGCCGTCTACGATAAAGCCTCCAAACAAGGCGACCCAGTGTTCTGCAATCTGCCGAAGCTGTGGAAGCGGCATCGCTATCATTGACCAGATCGGAATATGGGTGGTCGCATTGCCGCGCCGATAGTGGTCAAGCGTAGCTGCGAGGGCCGCGATGGTCATTTTATCTACCCGCAAGGTCCGTGCCAGTGGATGTTTCTTGAGCCGATCCAATACCGCTCTTTTGCCAACGATAATCCCGGCTTGCGGCCCTCCCAGCAATTTATCGCCGCTGAACAAAACAACATCTGCCCCAGCCGCAAGGCTTTCTTGGACAGTTGGCTCATGCTCTAGGCCATAAATGGCGGTATCTAACAAAGCGCCGCTGCCAAGATCATCAATACATAAAAGGTTGTGTTGATGGGCCAGTGTTGCTAATTCACTTAAGGGGACGCTCTCGGTAAAGCCGATCATACGAAAATTTGAGGGATGGACTTGCATCAGGATCGTGGTTTCGCTGCGAATGGCCCGCTCGTAATCGGCCAGCCGTGTGCGGTTGGTCGTGCCCACTTCCACCAATTTGACCCCACTTTGCAGCATAACATCCGGCATCCGAAACCCACCACCAATCTCAACCAACTGCCCCCGACTGATGACGGCTTCTTGACCACTCGCCAAAGCACTCAGCGTCAACATCACCCCGGCAGCATTATTATTGACCACCATCGCGGCTTCGGCCCCAATAACCTCGCTAACCAAATCCTCGATATGCTGCTGGCGTTTCCCACGTGTGCCTGTTTCCAAATCAAATTCAAGATTGCTATAACTCCCCGCCACCTGCTGCACCGCCTCTAATGCTGCTTCGGATAGTGGAGCACGTCCCAAATTGGTATGCAAAATCACACCTGTCGCATTGATAACAGGCCGTAGCGAAAGCTGAAATTTCTCGACAAGGTTTTGGCTAATCTGTTGAATCAGAAAAACTATCGAGGTGAGGTCGGAATTTCCATTCTGTAGGTCGGAACGGGTCTCCTGAAGCACATGCCGCACTTCAGTCAAAACAGTTTCTCGGCCATACACCTCAACTAAAAGATGGATGGCCGATTCATCCAATAGGGAGTTTACAGAAGGCAAATCGCGGAAGGTGAGGATGGGGGTCGTTTTGTCGTGGGTCATTGTTTTCTGCTTGCCTTCTCGCTTATGCCTCTGTGTTGTCAGTGATCGTTGTGGGGAAACATGGGCAAAAATCGTAGCCCTAATGTAAGCGCCATTAGTCCATAACCCAATACGCCGATGCCAACGCCCCATTCTGTCCAGTTGGGCCGATAGCTGTTGACGTGCAAAACTTCCGCCACCCCCGGCGACCAATCCAGTGGGACGATTAAGCCCGAAAGGGTCACATTCCAGCGATTCACGACAACACCAATGACCGCCAGCAGTGCCGCCGCCACAATCCACTTATCCTGTGCCCGTAGTGTCGGTGTTAGGAGGATAATGGCAGGAACAAGGCCACCCAGCAGCACTTCAATAATCCAGAAGGAACTGCCATAAGGGGCGATTCGATTTAATAAGTCCAAATCTTCTACCCGCGATGGCAAATGGCTGTAATAGCTAGTCGCCAAGAAATCCCACAATTTTAAATAGAGATACCCCAGCATGGTCAATCCGGCTAACATGGCGAGTTGTCGCCGCAGCTTGTCGCTAATTTGACGCGCCCTAACGAGATTTTCATAAAAAATTGTTACACCGAGCGTAAAAGTCACCCCCGCCGCAACTGCCGACAAAATAAACATGACGGGTAGCGATGGTTTAAACCAAATAGGCCTTGCTACCAAAACCCCATAGGTCGCCCCGAGCGAGGATTGATGTAAAAGCGACAATCCTAACCCAACCATTGCAGCAAGGGGGGCGAATTGATGGATGATGTGTCCGATACGGGGCGCTTTGGGGTAACGCTTGCTGATGATTTTGCTTTCCATCAGGATAGGCGCAAATTCCACCACCAATACCGTCGAATATAAAATCACGCACATCGTGACTTCCCACAGCACCGAGTGGATATTCCAATAGAGAACCGGGTGCCAGAACCGATCTGGACGACCAATATCCATTGCAAGGGCCAGCATCGCCGAGGTATAGCCGACCAGCCCTACAAAAACAGCCATGCGGGCAATTTTTCGGAAGGACTCTACCCGGAGCAGATAAGCAACGGCGGATAGCGAAAATGCCCCTGCGCCGAGTGCGATAGCCGATAAATCCACCGTAATCCACAATCCCCATGGAACCTGATTGGTTAGATTAGTAACTTCCAGCCCATTCCATAAGACGGATGCGGCGCTGACCATACCGATGATAAGCAGGCCAAGCAGAAACCCGATCCACAGCCGGAAAACGGAATGGGTACCGCTGACAGGTTGCTCAGTCGAGGTGGGAGCCGTAATCGTGGTCATAGCACCATGCCTTCCGGTGGAATGTAATATACATTGGGTTCGGTGCCGAGTTCTTCACGCAACCGGAAAGTCGGATGACTGGCAATGACCTGCGAAATCGGGCTGTTTGGGTCATTTAGATCACCGAAAACCCGCGCCTTGACCGGACAAATATTGACACAGGCGGGCGTGGCAGCACGGTCAATGCCGGGGGTCAAGCCCAACGGAATGCCCCGGTCAATCCGATGCACACAGAAGGTACACTTTTCAGCAACCCCTCGCGGACGACGCTCAACTTCCGCGCTACCCCATGCTTCTTGGTAGCCACTAGCGGCAGTGCGTTTTCCCCAATTAAAGCTACGTGCGCCATAGGGACAGGCCACCTGACAGTAACGACAGCCGATGCACACATCATAATCCATCATCACGATGCCATCGTCGCGGACGTAGGTCGCTTGCACCGGACAAACCGCCACACACGGTGCATCTTGGCAGTGCAGACACGGGCGGGTCATGTGGAAGATTTCACCCGACTCGGTTTCATCGAGCAGATACACATTCCAGCGCATATCATCCGGCACATCATTGACGGCTTGGCAGGCATAGACACAATATTTGCAGCCAATACATTTGCCTAAATCAATCACCATCCCCCAACGATGTTTGCCTTTGGTGTGGTGCTTTTCTTCTAGCGGGCCTTCCCGTAGGTCAATCGCCAATTCTTGCTGAATGAAGTCATTTAAGGAGTCAAGGTCACTTAGGACAGCCGCAACTCCAAGACTCGCCCCCAAGCCCGTCAGCATGGTGATGAACTCACGGCGGGTGATGAATTTGTCTCCGGTGGGTGGCTTATTCATGACGATTCTCTCGTTTCCAATCCAGCCATTTTTGGAGACGGGCCAGTACCATCGTTGCCACGACGCCCAGCGCCCCGCCCACAATGAGTCCTTGCATCAAATGGGCCGCTGCCGAGTTTTCACCCTGAGCGCGTACTTCTGAGACCTGCGCTTCTAGCTCCTCAATTTCAATCTTGGCCTCACCAAGACTGACGGCGACACTGACGGATTCAGTTGGAGTACCGTCAACCATCGCAGTTTGATTAGCAGCAAGTTCCGCATGGCAGGTATTACAGGTTGCGGTGGTGACGTTCGCGTCGTGCCCAGTGGGGAGCAGCACCCCGGTCAACAAATGCTCAGAATTATCGGTTGTGCCGCCATGCCAGTGACAATTGGTACACGCTTCTTCGGGATGGGAGGCGTGCGCAAACGATTCCGCGTTATAGTCGGCCACATGGCAATTGAGACATAGCGCGGAAGAGGTCTCGAAACGCAATGTTTGGGGGTGCGGATTATGACAGGCCGTGCAAGCCAACTGCTGATCGCCATGCCCACTGCGCCGCCATTCTTGGAAAGTTTCGATATGGCACGTCGTACAGACCTCAATCCCCGGTTCAACCATCACGGCCTCATCATCAGGATGATTAGGAGGCGTTGTCCCATGACAGGCTTCACAAGTTACCCCGGCATGTTGATATTCACCCGTCGCCACCGAAAATCCTGTAGTATGGCAGGTCAAACAATTCGGGTCTTGGCTCACATTGCCCCAAGCGGCTTGAAACGCCTCACCCTGAAAAGCAAGAGCATGAGAGCTGGTTTGCCAATTCGTCGCCACATCTATATGACATTCCGCACAATCTTGTGGAATCGGGGTGGGTTCTAAAGTCACTGTGAGGGTGGCGACAGGAGTACCACCATCTTGGGCATAGACTTGATAACTAAAAAGAACCCCTATCCCCATCATAAAAACAATAAGGCTTATGGCTCGAAAAAACGAACCCCTTTTTGAACTCATAGGCGGGTGCAAAATTACACATCCTCTCTAAAATCGGCGGATTACGTAAAACCGTAAAGATGTACCCCCAAACGATGAGTTGCACTACTGACTCAATCTAACCAATTCATGCTTCTATTCCATAGTGGAATCTGGTGTAGTTTATTCATGACAAAAATCACTATCGCGCCTCACGAGAATTTGTTCTGATTATTAGGTGAATTTCGCTTTTTGCTTAAACAATCTATCCTCAGGAGAGGAGAGATAGACACCTCAGATGCGTTCAATAGCAGCATTAATTCTCCTCATGGGTTTGTTCTTGGTCATGAGCGCTTTGGTGGCAAGTTGTGCCCCCGACAAAAGTGCCCCTGAACTAGAAATAGGTCAAGCACCAACGGTTGGGGCGGAGGATGTACTGATTACAGATGCGGGCATCACGGCGGAGGAAATGGTGGCGGAAATTGAGCCATTTACCGATGTTGAATGCTTAGACTGCCACACCGATGAAGTTGCCCTCCAAGAGCTTGCCAAACCAGAAGAGTCAACCGAAAGCCTGTCCACCGGCCCGGGGTGAGGTGGCTCCGTGGCTCCAATGGAGCCATGGCAGCGCGTCTGGATTGACGCCAACACCTTCGCAACCGATATTCACTCACTCATTAACTGTACAGACTGCCATCAGGGGCAATCTGTAGAAGATATGGACGCGGCGCACACCGACATGGTAGTCAGCCCAACTGAACAGGCCGATGTCACCTGTGCCAAGTGCCACCCCGCCATCACCGCCGCCGCCGCAAATTCCCTGCACAACACGCTTGGGGGCTACGATACGGTGCTGCATGAGCGCAGTATCCCCGAAAATCATCTTGTTCTTGAAGAGATGGAGTCCTATCACTGCGATTCGTGCCACGCAAGTTGTGGTGATTGCCACGTCAGTCAACCTACCTCCGTCGGTGGTGGGTTCTTGCAGGGCCACACCTTCCTTGAAGAACCAACCATGAGCCGCAACTGCACTGCCTGTCATGGCAGCCGCGTCAAAGACGAATATTATGGCGCTCATGAGGAAATCCCCAGCGATGTACATTTCCGGGGTCGAATGGCCTGCAATGATTGCCATACCGGTGAAGAAATGCACGGCACTATAACCGCCGACGCCGCCCATCGTTATGATGGCGCACAAGGGCCATCCTGTGAATCCTGCCACCAAGCCGAAATTGGCGCTGGCTCTGGCATTTTGCAGCATGAAATTCACGGCACAGAATCAATCGCCTGCCAAGTGTGCCACAGCGTCAGCTACACCAACTGCTCAAACTGCCACGTCGAACGCACTGAAGAAAACACCCCGTTTTTCTCCGTCGAAGAAAACTGGCTGGGATTTTATATCGCCCGCAATGAACTGCGAAACAGTGATCGCCCCTATAAATATGTGACCGTCCGGCATGTGCCGATTGATGAAAATTCGTTCAGCTTCTATGGCGAAAACCTGCTGCCAAATTTTAGCAATCGTTCGACATGGGCCTATACCACGCCGCACAACACTCAGCGCATCACCCCCCAAACACAACGCTGTACCTCCTGTCATGGCAATGATGCCGTCTTTTTGACAGCGGATAAGGTCGCCCCAGAGGAACTGGAGGCCAATGCAGGCATTATCGTGCCCGCCGCGCCGCCACTTCCCGAAGGCTACGAGGATGTCATCACGGGTGAAGCGACACCTACCCAGACACCTGCAAGCGATGGGGGTGATTTCTGGGGGGATGGTTCATCAGCGACCCAACCTATCGAACCTACTGATGGGGACTTCTGGGGAGATTCAGGCGAGGCAACACCTACACCGCAAGGTGATTTTTGGGGTGGAGATGCAGAACCCACCGAAGAAAGCAGTTTCTGGGGTTCAGATAACACAACCAATCAAGCGACCCCTTCGAATGAGGGTGGCTCATTTTGGGACAATTGAGTACATATCAAAAAGGAATCTATATGAAAAAACTAACCCTCCTTATCCTTGTTGCTGTGATGGCGCTGATGTGGACGCCCGTCTTGGCACAGTCCGATTCTGTCAAGGCCGCCCTTGAAGCCTATAACCAGAACCTGCCGGAAGGCTATGGCACGATCTCGGCTGAAGATGTTGGCACAGCTCTCATTGAACGTACCCCCGTATTGCTGGATGTGCGTGAAGCCAATGAGTATGCCGAAGGCCATATCGAAGGCTCATTTAATGTGCCAATCCGTGAATTGGGCAAGAATTTGAACTTGTTGCCCGACCTCAATGCCGAAATCATTGTCATCTGCAAAGGTGGCGGACGTGCGATGCTGGCCCAATCCTCCCTAAACGTCCTCGGTTATGTCAACGCCAAGACGATGAAGGGTGGCTTTAGCGCGTGGGTCGGTGAGGAATTTCCCGTTTCGACAGAACCCTTTGTACCAGAAGCTGGCACTGCCCCAGAATTTGACGCCGACCTGTTGGCCGCTGTTGATAGTTATCTCAGTTCGCTGCCCGAAGGTTATGGCCTCGTCGGTGTAACGGCCCTTGCCGAAGAACTTGCTGAAAAAGAACTGGTTTTGATTGACGTTCGCAGCGAAGCCGAATGGAACGAACAGGGCTATATCGCAGGGGCGCAGCACATTTGGATTGATGAGTTCATGGCTCATCAGGATATGTGGCCTGCTGACAAGAATACGGAAATCGTGATCTATTGCGCCAGCAGCTATCGCGGTGGTATCGCCATGACCATGCTCAAACTCATGGGGTATGCCAATGTCCGTAATGTAACGGGCGGGTTTAATGCGTGGGTTGCGGAAGGGTTGCCCTTTGAAGGGGGAATGCCTGCCGCCGAATTCGACCTGCCAACCTATTTAACCGACTATGTTGCCGGGCTGCCCGAAAATTATAACGCCCTACGTGTCACCGATCTCGAAGCAGAATTGGCAGCGGGTGGTGATCTGTTCTTGCTCGATGTGCGCTCTCCCGATGAATACGCGGAAGGCCATATCGAAGGGGCGGTGAATGTTCCCATTGAAACCGTCGCCGACAATCTGGCACTGCTGCCCGCTCTGGATGCGAATATCGTTGTCTATTGTGGCAGCGGCCACCGTTCCGCCATCATAATGGAAGTCCTCAATCTGTTGGGCTATACCAATGTACGCAGTCTATTGGGTGGCACCAAGGCTTGGATGACCTCTGAATTACCCGTCACCGATGTTCCCACTACGGTTGAACCCGGCACGATGCCTGCCGTTAATGCCGACGTGCTGCCGTTGGTAGCTGAATATCTCGCCAACCTGCCCGCCGGATATTATACGGTTAAGGCGGAAGATTTGAGCGCCGAACTAGCGGAAAGCCCAGTGGTTCTAATTGACCTGCGTACCGATGGTGAATATGCGGAAGGCTTCCTTGAAGGAGCGCTGCATATCCCATTTGCCGACTTTATGACCCGTCTCAGCGAAGTGCCCACTACCGGGCCAGTTGTCCTCTATGATAATCCAACCCACCGCAGCACCATGGCGATGGTCATGCTGCAACTGCTAGGGTATACCGATATTCGCGTCTTGGCAGGTGGTTCCGGCGCTTGGACGAGTGCGGGTCTGCCATTGGTCACAGAATAAATCCGTCGCCCGGATGCTCAACCTAATCCATCTAAAAGGCTGTCTGAAATCAGATGGCCTTTTTTCTGCAACTCATACGGAATCCACAGAGGAGGTGCTGCAAGCCGGGATAGCCAAGATGAGACACAGCAAAAATTGGCCGGCATCCCAAAGGAGTTGCAAGCGCTCAAGGAAAATACCATTTCAGCAAGTTAATTTTTCCACCTATCCCGTGTAAATTTCCCCATCCTTTTTCCAGCCAAATTCCTCCTCCCCATACGAGGAAGAGGAATTCATGGGCACGGCTAGGCCAACTTTTCCAACCCAATACGGGCTTACTTGGCCGCCTTCGCATTAATGCGTTCAGCACATTGGGTCAATGTCTGGTCGGCTTCTGCCTCTTCGTCCAACGTTGTCTGGAACAAAGTGGCGACTTCTGAATAGCCCAATTGATTGGCAAAGGTGCGTAAAGTGCCATACGTGGCAATTTCATAATGCTCAACCTTTTGTGCTGCCGCGATCAATGCCGCATCTTTGACGCTAGGCTCGGCTTCTTCCTCGATTACACTTTGACCTTCTTCAACGAGGCCCTTCATTGCTTCGCAGGTCTTACGGGTAGCCTTCGTTTCCAGTTTTTGGAAAGCATCTTCCAAACGATCCACGTGACCTTTGGTCACAGCCAGATGATCTTCAAAGGCTTTCTTCAGGGCAGGCGTTGAGGCCGCCTTGACCATTTTTGGCAGTGCTTTGGTCAACTGTTGTTCGGCATCGTAGATGTCTTTCATTTCGTCAACGAGTAGATCATGTAATGATTTGAGTTTCATCATCCCCTCCAGCTAGAGTAAAGTGAATTTACTTATTATGGTCAATGGTTCGCTGTTTGAAGGGAGCTAAGAGTAGGAAATGTTTCTGGGTCAGCCGGATGATTTTGATATAGTCTTGAAGCAGTCGCTTGAGAGACTGTTTGATGCGGAATTCAGGTAAAGACTCACCCCATTCCCAACCCTTCCCCGCAGGCGAGGAAGGGCGTCAACCGGGCCTTTTCCCCCTCACCATTTACGGGGCAGGGGGCAAGGGGG
>JAIOHL010000352.1 GCA_019913005.1 Anaerolineae bacterium
GGGAGCGAAAGGGCATCGGCAAGGGATAGGATAAAGGATAAGTTCAATGGGTGGATGGTGGTCGAGTATCGCGGATGAGGCGATCAAAAAGGCAATGGAGCAGGGGGCTTTTGAAAATTTGGCGGGCAGTGGGCAGCCGCTGAATCTCTATCAGAACCCCTATGAAGACCCGACCATGCGCAGCGCCAACCGCATCATGGAGCAGCACGGCATCGCCCCGGATTGGATTATGGAGCGCCAGTCTATCCTCCAAGCGCTTGAAAAAGCCCGTACCGATGTTCGACTGGCATGGGGTCGTTATCAAACTGGCCGCCGTAACCCCTTCGCCAAGTCACATTGGGACAAGGCCACCGAGACGTTTCGCCAAGCGGCTGTGGAACTCAATCAGCGCATTTTAACCTATAACCTGAAAGCGCCGGATACCTCGGTTCATATCGCCCCTATCGTATTGGAACGTGAGTTGGCACCGTTTGTTGGTTAGGAAAACAAATCTTGCATGAATTTCGGCATGACGCTTTTTTAAAACCCATGTCAACCTTATGCCTAATTATCCAGAAAGTCAGGTTATCATAAGGACATAAGGTTCGGAATGGGAGGGACGGTTACAATGGTGAATTAGGGTGCGGTACTGCTTCGGAGCAAACTGATGTCAGGCAAAAATTTGTTTCTACAGGAATTTGTCAGTGGCTTATTGGTTTCAAATGAGATTGGCGCGACCTATAAAGGGGAAGTCTATGACCGATTCTTGAAAGTGCGGGTGAATACGGGTCACACCCTGCCGATTTTTGATGACAGTTGGCCTGCCAAGCCCATCAGCACCAACCTGTCCATCGGACATTCGTACCGCCTCATTCTCGTCTCCTCAGTGAATGAATATCTCGCCCATTTTTCATCGCTCTACAGTGTCGGGGCGCATGAGTGGGAGGGAGTTGTCCTATCGAGCACATGGCAGCTTCCGCATGACCCCAGCCAACTCTTCTCGCATTATGTCCCTCGTCAAAATGAACTGCGCCGCAATTGGGTACTGCTTTCGACTCCTTATGGCGGCGTGTTGATGGCCCCGGAAGAAATTGAAGATGCCACCGGACGCAGTGTGCAGGTCGGCGACCAACTGCGCTGGGTGTGTTCGCGCCTCGATCTGTTAGCCGTCATCTAATCGCCTGATTATTCCCCGACAATTTGCGCTACAGTTGATGGATGGGTCTTATCCACACGCCGGTATTATTATGCTGAATTCGGGCAATGGATGGATTTTTGGAACAATGGGTTTAAACCCATTGTTGAGCGGAAACGTCTATGCTTCACCCGAATTCCGTATTACTTGCATACGACGCGAAGGACGCACTAACTACGTGATAACGAAAAAAATGACGTTGGTGGCTTTGGTATTGCTACTTGGCACAGTGGCGGGCATGGTTCACGCACAGGATCACGCCAGCCCATTTCGTTTGGTTGGATCGGACGCCGTGCAGCCTGCCGGAGCAGATGAAATTGGGGATGTTGAAGCCGACCCCGATGAACCAGCCATCCCGATGGTCAATCGGCTCGATTTGCGTTATGGGCAGTTGGTCATGAGCGGCGACACACCCATCACCCTTGAAACCACTGCCGGACACAGCATCGAGATTCCTGCCGGGTATTTGGCCTTCGCGGTACAGGTCGGCGGCGATTTGTCGGCAATCGGGCCGGGGTGGGAAGTGGTACTGCTGATAGATAGTCGGGAAGGCGGCATGGGAAATGAGGCATTGCCCCAATTCACCACCGATTTTGAACTATTCAGTCGGTTTGATGAGGAGATGGTCGTAGGATTGCGCGAATTTGAGGGCGAGGCGGGTTTTCAAGATATACCCAGCGCTGACGAGGTGACAGGCGGCCTGTTGTCGGTTATTCCCTCTGGTGACGGGCGAGATGAGACCCTGATTTCGGACGGGGCATGGGCCATGCTGCCATTTGAGCTATTGAATGCCGAAAACATCCGACTGAGGATTGAAACGCGGCGCGTGCTGCCTCCTACCGATGACGAAGAAAACACAACGGTGGTGATGGCCGATCAATGGCCGGATGCGGGTTGGTTTAATTATTCAGAGGCGAATGGCTGGACAGCCGAGACGGTCAATGTGTTGGAGGGGTTGGATGCGCGGGTTAGCTGCCAGATCACAGCGGTGGGGGTGGTGAATGTGCGCAATGTCCCGTCTTTGAATGGGATGCGCGTGCGGCAAATCCAAGCTGGCGAAACGGCGACAGTGGTCTCACAGACGGTTGGTCAGGACGGGTTTGTGTGGTGGCGGCTGCGCGATGGCAATTGGGTGCGCTCGGATGTGGTGCGGGCGGAGGCAAGTTGTCGAGACCTGCCGCGTATTGAGCCATAGGGTGTGGCATTAGATAACATGCCCGTCATGGCGGGAAAACCGCATAAAGACTTATGAATCGTAATGGCGGTTGGGTCATTTTCGGAGGGACGCAATAATGCACTGTAGCAAAATAGGCCAGATGGGTAGGGGCGTACCCTGTGTGCGCCCGGTTTTGGGATGACACAGGGTCATCCCCTACGAAACATATCCGCAATAAAACGTTACATAGCATTATTGTGTTCGTACCCAAATGTGGTCATTTATGTGATATGTAGAAGTGACGTGGTTGGCTTTGATAGGCCATCATGAAATGTGTGAAAAATTCGGAGATTGTGAAAAAAGTAAAAGCAAATTCTTAGCGATGCGGTTAAAATATCGCAAATCACACTTTCTCTTAGTTGCCAAATAGGATTCATTATTGCCATGCAACCTCATCAGGACAACGGCAACTTAATTGCACAATTGGGAAGCGCTCGCCCACAGGCACGAGTGAACGCTTTAGTCACGCTTATTCGGATTGGACTGCCCGCCGTGCCGAAGTTAGTGGAGGCGTTGCAGCGTCACAACGACATCAATGTGCGCTGGTATGCCGCATATGCGCTTGGGTTGATTGGTGATAAATCGGCCATCGCTGCCCTTTCTGCCGCGCTCGATGACAACATCTATGTGTCCCACAATGCCCATCGCGCCCTCGAAATGATTGGAACACCCGAAGCCCGTGCCGCGCTTGAGCAGTGGCGTATGCGGGCAGCGAATCAGCACGCCGCTGAATAACCCTTTTACGATGAGAAAGTCCCGTTCAGTTCCCGCCTTACCCCCGATCAGCCCCGACAATGTGGGCCAATTAAAGCCCCTGCTGACGCACAAACGTGGTTGGATCACCCAGATTGCATGGTCGCCCAACGGCAGCCAATTAGCTGTTTCACACGTTGAAGGTATCCATGTGTATACCGTGCGTCTCGATGAGTCCAATACGCCGGAGATTGGCGCGTGGTATCCCTATATCGGGCATACCGAACCGGTGCGGGCGGTGGATTTTAACCGTGATGGCACACGCTTGGCCTCGGCGGGGGACGATGGCACGGTACGCATTTGGTCAACCGCCACCCGCGAAACCGAGCAGGTTTTTGAACCGGGGGTTGGGCCGATTCACACAGTTGCGTTTAGCCCGGATGGTCGCTATGTCGGATTTGCAGGAGGCGATCATGCGGTGCGGGTCTATGGCGTTGGCACCAATCCCGAACGGGTCACTCTAATCGGTCATACCGAGGGGATTGAAGCCGTCGTGTTTTATCCATTGGGGCATGTGGTCGCGTCCGGCGGTTGGGATTTGACGGTGCGCTTGTGGTTGTGGGAGCTTGAACACCGTGACAGAATGAAGCTCTTTACCCGCCACGAAGCCCGCGTAGACACCATCGCGTTTTCACCGGACGGCACCAAGATGGCCTCCGCCAGCCGCACTGGGGATGTGCAGTTGTGGAATTTGGTGGACAACGAGCGCGTAGGGGTCTATCAGGTGGCCGAACAAAAAGCAGTGGATGAGGTCGTGTTTAGCCCCGATGGGAAATTATTGGTGGCGGCGACCCGTGATATGACGCTGGGGTGGTGGGATCTGAGCAGTGACCGCCCCTTTGCCGAAGGGCCGTTTGTGAAATTGGAAGGGCACCGCAAGCCCATTATCAGCCTCGCATTTCATCCACACGGCACGCTGCTGGCGACGGCAGGCGGTGACCATACCCTCAAGATTTGGGGCGTTCGGGAATAGGGCCAAGCGCAGATACTTTGAGGGAAATCCCTCACCCCCCGCCCGCTCTACCAATGCTTTGGTAGAGGGGGAGCAGATGCACTCATTAAGCCCGATTGTTTCCTATAGAGATTCGCCGCTAGGAGATAGAGGGCGGGCAGGACATATGGCAATTAGCCCCATTTGTAGCTGACGGCGCGGGAAAAATCGCCGAGTTCGGTGACGAGTTCGCCGGACTCCACATCCCAAATTTGGATGCTGCCAGCGGTGTCGAGTGTGACGAGTTGTGAGCCATCGTCATTAAAGGACAATCCAAAAACCCGCTCATTGCCGAGATCGTTGGTCATGACCTCTTGAACAATCGCTTGATCGGCGAGGCTGTAGAGGATGTAGGTGCCATCCATCCCCACCACGAGCAAATCCCCCGCATTATTCAGATCAAAGCCATAGACGCCGATTTCAAATTTGGGATCGAGCAGTTCAACCGTGTTGTCTGCACCAGAATACAGCCGCATCGCCTGATCCAAAACCAGAATATCCTCGGTGTCCGGAATGACCTCTAAGCGATAGACACCCGACTCAACGCTGGCAGTCTGCTGCAAATCCGGGCTGGCAATGTTAAAGAACAGCAGGTATTTATTGATGTTGCCCGCAATGATGTCACCGGGTTCGCTGCCAAAATCTACCGATGCCACCCATTCGAGGTAGCTGGTTTCGGAACCAGCACCGGGGAAATAGAACGACTCCCGTAGACTGCTGCTGGCGGTGTCAAATACATGGATGCGTGCGCCCGTCGTCACGACCAGCAGTTTGCCATCGTCACTGTATTGAATGTCATAGACCACCGGGAAAAAATCTTCGGCGGGGGTCTCGATGTAGATGTCCTCGATAGATTCACCCGTTTCAAGATCGAGGATGCGCAGGTAGGAGGTGGCGTCATCAAAAGCAGCGATGCGTGGACGGATGGGATCGAAGGCGAGGGTGGGGATGGCGTGCCCAACTAGATAGTGCAGCGGTTCGGCGTCAGGATTTTCGGTGTCGAATAACCATAGGCCGTCGGTGCTAGGTGCGCCAATCCATTGACCCGACCAACGCACATCGTAAATAAGCGGGGCGTCGTCCTGTTGGGCGTGGGTGGGACTGGAAAAGCTGGTGATGCCGATGAACACGGCCACGATCATGATAAATAGAGCAAAAAAGCGTTTCATAGTTAACCCCAGTTCTGGCTATAGGCGCGGGTAAAATTATTTTTCCATGTCACGATGACACGTCCTTCGGCGACATCCCAAATTTGGATTGTGCCAGTGGTTTCGAGTGTTACCATCCGGGTGTCATCGGGACTGAAGGCGATCCCAAAAATGACCTGATCTTCGGCATTGGGCGTGGTGATTTGTTGGGTGATGGTGGCGGAAGGCAGGTCATAAAAACTCAGTTGACCATCTTGGCTAATGGCTAGGGTGTCGGCGGCGTGGTTCATCTCGAAACCGCGTACCCATTCGGCAAAAGCAGGGTCGAGCAGGTTGCTGGTTTGATCTTCCGGATTGAAATTGATCAGACCCGTCCCGCGCAAGGCAATCCCGTCGCTGGTGTCGGGGAGCATTCTTAGGATGAACATGGTTTCGTAGAGGGTCAGGTCGTCGGTAGCGAAGGTGACAAATTCGTCGCTGTCGTCGTGTACATCCACAATTGAAATATCCCCAAGATACGAGCCAACAAGGAACGTACCGGGTTCGCTGCCAGAGGCCACCGACGAAACATCGTAAATAAGATGCAATGCGCGTTCGGCATAGGTGATGCCGTCGTAGATTTTTACAAAATCGTTGAAACCGAGCGCCAAGAACTTGCCATCATCGGTATAGGTCATGTAATAGGCGGCTTTGAATGAATCTATTTGACCGTCCGTCTCCGCAATGACTTCCCCAGTCGCGGTGTCAATGATGTAGAGTTGCAGAACAGTGGCATCATAGACGGCAAGGCGATCACGGATGGGGTCGAAGGCGATGGCGGAGATCACACTCCCTGCAAAATATTGCACGGGAGCGCGTTCCACAATTTCAGCGTTAGACATCCACAGGCCGTCGGTGCTGGGAACAGCAATCCACTTGCCATCGGGCGACCATTGTATCCCGAATCCGACAGGGCCAACGTCATCTTGGGCATAGGCGGGATGCGGTTGGTTGGTGCTGAATACCCCTCCCGATAGGGCGAAGATGATGGCAAGGATGAATAGGAGAGGACGTGAAAAGGTCTGGTTTGATTTCATTGCTGATTAACCCCATTTTGGACTATGAGCGTATTGAAAAGTGTCCCATGTGACGATGACCTCGCCAGTAGCGACATCCCAAATCTGGATGGTGCCGAATGTATCGAGGGTCACGAGTTGGCTGTCGTCGGGACTAAAGGCCAAGCTGAAGACTCGCTCGGATTCTTCAACCGATAAGGTGTTGATGACCGATTCAGTGGACAGGTCAACCAAAACAATCTGGCTCGTCATGCCGATGGCAAGGGTATCGGCGGCATGGTTCAACGCAAGGCCCTCCACGTCGTTGGCAAATTCGGGCGCGAACAGACGACTGGTTTGTTCGGTAAGATTGAAATAGACCAGACCGCGCCCACGCAGGGCTATGCCTTCAATCGTTGGGGTGGTCTGTACAATCACAAGGTCATAGATGCTCTCAAATGAGGTGAGGTCGGCCAATTCAAACCTTAACCCGGCAATCGGGTCGGCAGGGTCGTAAATGCCAATCCTACCATCAGAACGACCCCCGATCATCGTGCCCGGTTGAACACCAGAGACAATGGACATGACTGTGTGGCCGTACTCTTGACGTTCTTGGCCGCTAATGGCATCGAATATCTTGAATATCTCCATATACGCGACGGCCAGCAGCTTGCCATCGTCGCTGTATTCGAGGTCGAGCGCCAAACCAAATGGGCCTTCTTCGCCGGGGAGGTCAACCATGATTTCGCCTGTAGCGGGTTCTATGATGTGAATTTGACGGACATCCGTGTTATAGACGGACATGCGGTCACTAGTGGGGTCAAAGGCCGCGACGACGATGCCTTGATCCACGAAATAGTGCTGCGGGGCGCTTTCCAACGATGCGGCATCATACATCCACAAGCCATTAGCGGCGAGGACGGCGATCCACTTGCCATCTGGTGACCATACGACGCCGAAAGCATGTTCGCGCTGCGTGTCTTGGGCGTGGGAGGGGTAGGGGGCTAGGACGGCACTGAAGCTAACCACCATTATGAATAGAAAACAGAAGCGGCATAGTTTCATAGTTATTTTCCTTTCCTATGGTGTAACGGGGGTTGGGGCGAGATTGTGCCGGCATGTCAGCTTTTTGTCAGATGACCGTCCAACCCGTTGCGGAATCGAATGACAAGAGTGGGATGGGGTGCAACATCTTTATTGTATATTTTTTCACAAATTCATGGGTAGTTGGTCAAAACCGAGTATAAAATTCTGTGATATACTGTATTTTTCGATGATTAATTAGCAAGAATCACGTATTGCCGACGATTATTCGCGGAAAGGACGACGCATGAACCCCTCTAGCCCATTGGAGCAAAACCTCGACCCACAGAATTGGGATGCGATGCGAGCCTTAGGGCATCGGATGGTAGACGACATGATGACCTATTTGGAGACGCTACGGGAACGCCCCGTATGGCAGCCGATGGCCGACGAAGCCCGTGAATTTTTGCACCAGCCACCCCCGATGACACCGACTACGCCAGAAGCGGTGTATGCCGAATTTACCGAAAATATCCTGCCCTATCCACTGGGCAATATCCACCCGCGTTTCTGGGGCTGGGTGATTGGTACAGGTACGCCGATGGGGGCATTGGCCGAGATGCTGGCCGCCACGATGAACCCCAATTTGGGTGGGGGCGACCATGCCGCGAATCAAGTCGAATTGCAGGTGATAGAGTGGTTTAAGACGTTGTTTGATTTTCCAGCCGAGGCCAGCGGGATTTTGACCAGTGGCGGCTCAATGGCAAATACACTGGGTTTGACAGTGGCCCGGAATATCGCTGCTGAGTTTGATATTCGGCATGAGGGATTGAGCGCCGCACCGCGTACCATGCGATTTTACGCCTCGACTGAAGCGCATAGCTCGGTTAAGAAAGCCGCCGAAATGTTGGGATTGGGCAGCGACCATCTGCGCCTAATTCCGGTAGATGAAAATTTTGAAATGATTATCCCCGAATTGGAGAAGGCCATCGCGGAAGATCGCGCCGCTGGTTACTACCCGTTCGCGGTGGTCGGCAACGCGGGCACAGTCAACACCGGGGCAGTGGATGATTTGGAGGCGATTGCGGACATCTGCCAGCGCGAAAAGCTGTGGTTCCATGTAGACGGGGCGTTCGGGGCGCTGGTGGCACTGTCACCGGAACTGAAGCCGATGGTTAAGGGCATGGAACGGGCCGATTCGCTGGCGTTTGATTTGCACAAATGGCTATACATCCCGATTGAGGTGGGGTGCGTGTTGGTGCGACGCGAACCCGATCATTTTAATGCGTTTGCGACCCGTGCCAGCTATCTGGCTTCGCACGAACGCGGGGCGGCGGGAGGCACGCATTGGTTTAGCGACTATGGCATTCAGCTTTCGCGTGGATTCCGGGCGCTGAAGGTGTGGATGTCGGTGCGGGAACATGGCATCGAAAAATACGGACAGGTCATCGCGCAGAATGTGGCCCAGACGGCATATCTGGCACAATTGGTGGATGCCGCTCTGGAATTGGAACGATTGGCTCCCGTGCCGATGAATATTGTGTGTTTCCGCTACGTCGTGCCGGGGATGGATGACGAGGCGTTGAATACGTTTAATAAGGAGCTGCTGATGCGCCTGCATGAAAGCGGGGTGGCCCTGCCGACCTATACGGTGTTGAAAGGCAAATATGTCATCCGAGTGGCGCATGTGAATCATCGCAGCCGTCGTGAAGATTTTGATTTGCTGGTGGAGACGGTGGTGAAGATTGGGAATGAATTGAAGGAGGCGATGGGAGTGGGGGCGTAGATTGGCGTGGATTCCCTCACCCCCAACCCCTCTCCCAATGCTTTGGGCGAGGGGAGTACGGTGAGACGGTGTGTGAGATTTTCTTGACCGTCAAACGATGCTCTTTAAACTTTAGAATTCAATAAATCAATCCCTCCCCAAGCATAGGAGGGATTTTTTGTATGAGCAAAATGGATTAGGCGAGGTGTTCTTTGGGTGTTTTGACGCCGATGGCCCATCCCAGAAACCACACTACCCATGCCGCCAGTGAGACCCCCCAGATAAGCAGAACACTCATGCCGAGAGATCGCGGTAATAAAACCATATTGACACTGGGAACAAGTCCACCCAACACCGCCCCGAGTGCCATGACACCCGCACCGAGGCCCGAAATGATGCCGAGGCGAATCACGGCGGTAGGTAATGGCTCAACCCGGCTGTAGATGCCAAATTGGATGTGTTTAAACGCGATCCAAAAGCCTGCACTAGCGAGCATCGTATTTAAGAGTAACCCTTGATGGATGTGGGGGATGCCCCTTTCGGTTATCAACGTGGCGGATACCACAATGAGGATTGAAAAGGTCGTCAGCGCAAATGGGATTTTCTGGGGGGCGGGGAGGTCGGGTTTGATATAGACGTGTAGGGCATAAACCGCTGTCAAAAAAATCGGTGCGGGCGACGTCAGGTATATCCATGTGGCAATCTCTTGATTGATCGAGTGACCCACCATAGGGAAAATAATCATCAATACGAAGGTGGTCAAGCCCAAAATTCCGGCGATATTGACGTTGTTTAGACTGATCCATTTTTGATAGGCGGTGTTTCGAAATTGCTTGAGATGGGCATCCATCGCGCCAAAGACCACATCGAGTATCTGTAGGGGGGTAAGCCGCATTTGTTCGAGGGTGGCGAGAAATTCAACCTCGTACCGTTTGCGCCACTGTTTGGGGTACAGCCGAACTAGCCATTTGCCTTTCATGCCAATCGCTCCAATCCCGTCAAAATAATGCGGTGTAGGGTGTTTAATTGCTGGTTGAGTTGCTGGCGACCTGTGGAGGTTAAACGATAGGGACGGCGGCGGTCTTCGCTGGGGAGGGCCTCTACCAAACCGCGTTCTTCTAAGCGCCCCAACGCGCCATAGAGTGTGCCCGCGCCAAGCCGCATCCCCGCAAAGGCTTCGATGTCTTCGATCATGGCATAGCCGTGTTTTGGGCCACTCGCCAAACTCATCAGGATATAGAGGGCGGGTTCGGAAAATCGTCCCCATTCCGTCAAATTATTCACCGTCATACTCCGATAGTACGCCCTGTGATATATCGCACAACGTAATAGTAACAGAAATGGGGTGGGGTGTCAATCAGGGC
>JAIOHL010000353.1 GCA_019913005.1 Anaerolineae bacterium
GGACATGAATTACCCGAATCCCGTATCACTCCTTGCGAATCGGCAGGCGCACCGTGAATTTTGTCCCCTCGCCCACCTTGCTTTCGACCAAAACCTTGCCGCCATGCTGCTGGACAACCCGCTGCACAATCGCCAAGCCCAAGCCCGTGCCGCCGGGGTCAACGGCTTTGGCATTGGTGGCCCGAAAAAAGCGTGTAAACACTTGCGGCAATTCTTCGTCCGGAATCCCGATGCCTGTATCCCGCACGACAATCGCCACCTCGTTGCCATAATCGGTAATCCCCACCTCAACCCGTCCCCCTTCCGGCGTGTAATGCACCGCGTTGTTGATGAGATTGCCGAGTGCCCGTCCGAGGTCGGTATCATCCACATGCAGCCACAGCGGGGGATCGGGGGGAACAAATTCAACCTGCAATTTTTTGCTGTCCACAATGGGCTGCACCTCGTCTAGCAAAGACTGAATCAGCGCCCCCAGATTGACCAATGTCAGGGTCAGCGTGCTGACATTTTCAAGGCGGGCGAGGGTCATCAAATCCTCAATTAGCCGCCCCATGCGACTGGTGATGCTGCCCAATTCGTTCAGGTGTAGGCGCTGTTTATCGGCGTCGGTGGTGCGCTGCATCAGGTAGATTTTGAGGTCAAGTGCCGCCAATGGCGTGCGGAGGTCGTGGGTCACTTCGCCGATAAACTGGCGCAGAAACATGACCTTTTCGCGTTCGACCTCCAATTCCAACTGTGCTCTTTCAACATCCTTGCGGGCGGTGATGTCTTCCGAAATACCCGCCACCCGATATATCTCGCCGCGTTCGTTGCGGATGGGGAAGCCGCGATCCCGTATCCAGCGCAAATCGCCGTCGGGCCGCACGATACGATATTCAATTTCATAGGGTTCTTCGCTGTGCAGTTTCACCTCCGTCAAGATACGCGCTCGGTCATCGCGGTAAATCGAATTGACCCATGTGTGCGGATTGGTGAAATATTCCTGCGCGGTGATGCCCCAGATGCGCTCATAGGCTTTGTTGATATAAAAGCAGGCATATTCCCCCGGCGAGTGCATCCAAAAGGCTTCCTCCACGTTATCCATAAACTGCTGTTGATAGGCCATCTCTTGCACTTGCAACGCCTTCGTTTCGGCCAACTGCTGCTGCGTGCGCGAAAGGGTCAACATTACCTGCTCAAATTCGCCAAATAGCAGGTCAAACGTGGCACGGGGTCGGTCCCCTTGATATTCTGGCAGGTGGGGGGCAAATCGGATCAGGTACACCGCCGCGACGGGCCAGATCACCACCGCCGCAAACGTCTTGGCAACGACATCGCCCGGAAAAAAGCGCATAAAATCATCGGAACCCAGCCGAGCCACCATATTAAATACAATCGCGTCTGTCCACAGGGCCGCCATCAATGCGAGGCCAATCATCAACCAGCGCGGCAGTTGAAAATGGTTGCGCATTCCCTGATAAAACACGGCGATCACAAACATATCCGACCCATAGGCCAGCAGGGAAGCGATGGTTTCACGCAGGCCAATCGGGGCCAGCAGCGCCGAACTGGTATCGAAGCTGATGACCTCGGCGTCGGGTAGTTCCAATTGAGCGCGGAACATCACCCTGACAAACAGCGCCAAGAGGCTTGCGCCCAAAATGGCAAAGATGGTCAAACGTGCAGGCATCGTGCCGTTGGCGATATACAAAATGAGGATACCCATGACGATGGTGGGCACAAACAACGTGGCCGAGACGAAAAAGCGCAGGCCCTCAGTGGGTTCGATATAGAGGTAGACTTGGCTTTCGAGCGCCCCCATCATGGCACCGAGAATTAACAGCAGCGGGGCAAAGCCATACTTGGGGCTGATGGCATGTAAAACGGCGATAATAAGCCCCATCATCCACACATTGACTACCAGAAGTAGTAAGTTTTCCATACTATCGCCTCAGCCGTAATATTTAACTGTTGGTTGGCATAGGGTAGATGCTGCCCACACTCAGTATACGCACAGACGGCCTAAATTGGCAAAATGGCCCAATTCACGTTACCGCCTTTACAAAAAATGTAAAGACAAACAGAAATCATCACGGCTTTTGTCTTTTATTAACTTTGTGAAAAATGTCACGATAATTTGAACCAATTGTCACACAGACAGGTCATGGCCTCATGATACGATGACACTAATGGCCCAGTTTTTTGGGCATTCTTTATTCATTTCATCATAGGGAGTCCGTCATGCGCAAGTATATTGTGGGTCTGGGTGTCTCACTGATCATCGGTGCGATTGCGTCGGGGATTTTCACGTACAGCGATTGGCGAACCGAAACGCAACTGAAAAAAGATGGGCAGGATGGGATTGCAGTCATTACGGAGAAAGAAACCCGAACCGGACGGCGGGGCAGCATTTCCTACTATATCACCTACAGCTTTTCGATAGGCGGCACCACCTATACAGAGGAAGAATCCATCTCAAAAGTGGATTGGGACGTACTCCAACCCGGACAGCAAATCCCGATCCGTTATTCCGCCAGCAAGCCCGATATGAATGTCATCGCGGGGGGTGAACCCGATGTTCGTAATCAACTCGTCTTATCGTTGGTGATTGGAATCGCGGGCCTGTTCGTACTGGTCTTGACCGAAATTTTTGGCAACCGCTGACGTCACAACTCCCTATCCTCGCTTCTCAAGGGTAGGTAGTTGTTTTTTGGCCCACCGACTCATCGCTTTACCCGCTAATCCGCCATTTAACCTCACCCCAAACCCCTCTCCAACGTGGAGAGGGGCTTCAATACACCAGACTCGACTCCTCCTCGCCCACTTGCCCGGAGTAGGCCATTTCGCGTTAGAATACAGCAAAGACCCGCTTGCCAGAAAGGATGGAGAGCCATGCCGCGCCGATTGTCGTGTGATCCCAGTGCCGAAATTTTTGGGGGCAGCGTCTTGGCGCTGATTAAGATGATGAACTACGACGAGATCGTGGATGTGCTCGAAAAATATCACCTGACCGAAGTAGACCCCGACCAGTGGTATCCCCTCCAATTGACGCTCGACATCATCAGCGAGGTCGCGGATCGGCCCAACGCCCCCGTGAATCTCGTCAGTTTGGGGATGATGGCCGCCGAATTGGGTATCCAGCGCCTACCGCCTGAAAAATTAACCCTGACCGTTGAAGAAGCCCTGCGGATGTATGGCGACGAGATTTATCCAGCCCGGCATCGCGGCGGCGACGTGGGCAAAATCTGGGTCGAGCATGTAGACGACACCCACTGCATTGTCCACGCCCAAGTGCCCTACCCCGACGCTCAGATCTACGGGATTATGTACGGGTATGCACGACATTTCCGACCCACTGGCAAAGCCGTCGTGTTGGAATATGACCGCGATCTGCCGCGTCACGATGAGGGCGGCGACGAAACGCTGATTCATGTGTATATCCAGTGATATAATGAACCCCAAGCGCGTAGGAGTGATGAAAGGGGTGTTGAATGGTCATCGAGATTAAACCGCGTGTCACCGCCGCTGAATTTGATGCCTTTATCGCCTTGCCGGAAAACGCCGACAAGATTTTTGAGTTGATCGGGGGGGAGATTGTCGAAGTGCCTTCAAATGCTGCGTCCTCACAATATTCGATGGTAGTCGGTGGGGAAATCTATATTTACCTTAAGGAGCATAAAATTGCCCATTTGACAGGCGAAGGTGGTGGCTTCCAAGTTTCTGGCGAACGTTATGCCCCAGACATAGCTGTCACCCTCAAGATCAAGCAAGCCAAACTTGATACTAAAGGCTACAATTCTTTCCCGCCGGATTTGGCTGTCGAGGTGGATTTCCCCAGCACCTATCAGTCGCAAGAACAACTCCGCATCAAGATTGTGAATTATCTGGCAGCGGGGACAACCGTGTGGCTGCTGCGGCCTGAAACCAAAACAGCGGAGGTCTATCGGCCCGGTCAGCCCGTGCAGCTTTTGAATATCAACGATTCGCTGAGTGGGGATGATATTCTGCCCGGTTTTACGCTGGCCTTGAAGGGTGTTTTCGGAGAATAGAAGGTTATCACAGGAATCCAATGTCACTTCGTCCAGAAAATAATGAAGTTGAACAGCAAATTGCGGCGTGCCTTCGTTTGCTGAAGGGCGTTTTGGGACAAGACCTGCTTGGTGTTTATGTATACGGGTCGTCTATCGTCGGCGGCGTCCAGAAATACAGCGATCTTGACCTGTTTGTCGTTTCGCGCCGAGCGACCACCCATGACGAAAAAGCCACGTTAGGCACGCGCTTGGTGTCTATTTCGCGTGATTTTTTCAGCCTGTTCGATAAGGATGCCGACCAAGATTTGTCCCGCCCCGTCGAGTTGATGATCGTGGTGCAATCCGAAATCAAGCCTTGGCGCTACCCCCCCACCTTTGATTTTCAATATGGCGATTGGTTGCGCAAGGATTTTGAAAGCGGCAATGTGGAGCCTTGGGCCTCCAAAATCATGCCCGACCTTGCTTTGCTCATCACACAGGTACGCCTAGCCCATAAAACGATCCTCGGCCCCGCGCCCGATCAATTGCTCCCCCAAGTCCCGTATGATGATTTTATGACCGCCTCGGTTAAGGAACTGGATAGCTTGATGGCAGACATTGGCTTCGACACACGCAATGTGCTGCTGACATTGGCACGGATTTGGAGTACCGTCGAAACGGATGCCATTCGCTCGAAGTCGGATGCAGCGGCGTGGGTACTCGATAGGCTACCGATGGATTTCCAACCTGTGATGCAGCGGGCGCGGGCGGTCTATCTGGGCGAAGATGATGAACATTGGGATGATTTAGAGTCGCTGGTGCAACCCTGTGCCGATTTTATGGTCGGCAAAATTCGGGAGCGCATGGCGAAAATGGAAGATTCGGATCATCGCCAGCGGACAATCACATTGGCGAGTTAGGGCTGCGTGATGGTTGATGTAGGTGGCACGGGGAAAAATCCGCCGTGTTGAATCGAGTCACGTCCCAAAATGCCATAAAGGACGCTTTCGGCGAATAGGATGTTATAATCAGGTTGAGTGAAAGGTGAAATCTCATGCAACCACCGCTCATCACCAAATCACCTGAAATCTTGGGAGGCATCCCGGTTTTTTATGGCACGCGCGTTCCGGTGCAAAATCTCATTGATTATCTCGCGGGTGGGGATACGCTGGACGAATTTCTGGATGACTTCCCAACCGTCAGTCGTGAACAAGCCATTCGATTTTTGGAGGCTATTAGGCACGGTATAGATATCGAAGGGACACACTAGTGGAGATTCCCAAGCCGCTTGCCGACCCGCTACCCGTTGAGCCAATGGAGCGAATAGAAAGATTTGCCCGTGATTTAGCTTGGGGCGCAGTTCATGGATTATGGCAACCCAAAATTGGTGTGCATATATTTCAAGATGAAGACGATACCGACAAGTTCGTTTCAGCATGGTTTGATGCGCCAATAAAAGATTACCTAAGTCAGATATGGACCCCGGTACAAGCGTATCGATCAAATGACGAGTATGTTGTCGCTGAGAACGCCCCTACAATTTGGATTCTGGACTCACTTAATTTCGTTACCGACTACGCAAATGGTCGCTGGTCACTTACAGAAAAATCTTTTGATTTATTGAAATCGAATCGCCCAGAGTCCATATTCATCTCCTATCGCCGATCAGTCAGTAGCGCTTTTGCCATGCTGATTGCCGCCGAATTGCGATTGGTCGGGTTTCAGCCATTTATTGATATTCAGGATATTCCATTAGGCGACAAGTGGCACGCACTGGTTGAAAAGCGGGTTAAGGAAAGCAGCATCTTTATCGTGGTACTTGGGCCGGAATCGCTCGACTCATCTTATGTCCAAAAGGAGATCGAATGGGCGCTGGAAAATGAGCAAAATCGGCGCATAATTCCCATTCTGCATAGTGGTTATTCTGCCGATGAATTGAAAATCGCCTACCCTACGCTGCAACAAAACAACCTCATTTCCATCCAAAATGACCACGCTACCGATTTTTATGCCGCGCTGCAACTCTTGAAAAACGCTTTGGGAGTCTAATTATGCCAACCGTCTTGCGGGTCGGCCCTTATCGAGTCATGATTTATACACACGATCACCCACCCGCCCATGTGCATGTGGTTCGAGATGGCAAGGTCGTGAAACTCGAAATTGGCGCTCAAGTACAGGTGGTTTATTATCATCCGAAGATGAAATCGGAATTAAGCAAAATCCGTGAGATAATTACTGAACATCAAACCTTCCTCTTGGGGAAATGGGTTGAACTGCATGGTGAGGAGACAGATTCCGATGACGAATGAACAAGACGGCATCCCGTTTGACGAAAGCAACAGCCCCGTCGCTATCGAAATCAAGGAAAATCGCGTGTGGGTGACGTTGGCCGACGGACGGATTATCAGCAACCCATTGGACTGGCATCCTTGGTTGATGAACGCGACGCCCCAACAACTCAGCCACATTGAATTTTGGACAGACGCGGTGTATTTTACCGATTTGGACGAGGGATTGGATATTGAAGCCATGCTGAAAGGCGCAATGAAAAAATCCCACGCACCTAACCCATAGGGGAATTCATGACCCACCTGTTTATCAGCTACAGCCGCAGTGACCACGATTTTGCCCAAAAGTTGACCGATACCCTCCTCGACAACGGGGTGGAGGTGTTTTTGGATGTACAGGACATCTCCGCTGGCGAAAAATGGAGTACCACCATTCAACGCGCTCTTGATGCCGCCGAGGTTATGCTGCTGATCGTTTCCCCCGCCTCGATGGAGTCACCGAATGTGGAAGACGAGTGGCAGTATTTTCTCGACAACAAAAAGCCCATCATCCCGGTTTTGTGGCTGCCCGCCAAGCTGCATTTCCAACTCAACCGCCTGCAATATGTCAATTTTAATGGTGTGCCATTTGAGGCGGCCCTTGCC
>JAIOHL010000354.1 GCA_019913005.1 Anaerolineae bacterium
ATCCCCACCCCTAGCCCCTCCCCACCGAGTGGAGAGGGGAACAAGATTATCCACCTATGCGCCTCCTACTTCGCTCTTTCATTGCTGTCTTCGTGCTTCTGCTCGTGCTGACCTCCGGTTGGCTCTATTTCTATCGCACCCAAGCCGATGCCCCCTACGTGATGATGCTCGATCAGGGTCACATGAATGACAACGACTGGCGGCTGTATTGGTTTGTGCCAGAACTCAATTATCAGCGGCCTTTTACTGACCCGCGTTATGATTTGCTGGTCATCGGCTGGTGGCAAGATTGGCTGTACTACACGGGCAATTCGGGCTGGTTTGAGGACACCACCGCCAACCAACTGCGGAATGTCTATCGTGTGCGGGCTGGTCAAACGACACCGGAACTCGTGACGCGCTCAATCATCCGGCGTGGTCTGATCTGGCTGCCAGAGCAAAATCGCATGGTCTACCCCGCCCCCACCGCCGACAATCGCACCGATTTGTTTCTGCTCACCCTTGCAGACGGCAAGATCACCAATCTAACCGCTAACGTGCAAAAGGGCATCAATATGCGCCGCATCCCTTTGATGTCTACGTCGGATGGCCGCTGGGTGCTGCCCTATACCGCCGATGTCGAGACCCCCCACCTGTTGGCCGTCAGTACGGATGGGCGGCAATTGATCGAGGTCGGCAGATTAGACACAACATCAAAAGTGAATACGCCCACCGCCGTTGAGTCAGTTTTCCAAGCCCAAAACGGCCTCTTTCAGATTGAGCCGAACGGTGACGTGCGACTGTTATCCAATAACACCGAAGATCAGCCGATTGTCGCGTGGCTGCCACAGCAAGGGGTTATGATAGCCCAATCCGTTTTCGGGCAGGACGTCATTGCCTATTCACTAGACGATGGCAAGGTGCTATGGCGCATCCCCGGCCTTTATTTGACCCACCCGTCCGATGGTAAGGTTGTTTTTATTGCCCAACCCGGCGGCGACGAGGTGCAAATCGAGGTACAAACCGGTACGCGGGAAGCCATTGAGGGAAATTTGTCGCTGGTGTGGGATTGGACACCGGACGGCGAATGGCTGGTTTATCAAGACGGCAATGCCGACATGCGCCGTCTCCACCGCGACACGGGTCAATCGGCGTTAATCCGGGCACTGGACAATGATTATCTTTACAATATCGGCCCATCACCCGATGGCAGGTGGTGGCTGTTTTTGGAATCTACCGCGACCCAAACGACCCTCAATCGCATCCGCATGAATGGCGAGGATGAGGAGCAATTGTTGATCTTGGAAAGCCGCCGCCCGCAGCCTACCACGATCTTCGCTGGTTGGACACCGCCCTTTGAAAAAGATTGGCAACCGATGTTCTTGGGCATGGTCGCCATCGGCTGTCTAGCATCCATCCGGGGTGTCGGGCGTCGCCCATAATCGCCATTTTTTCAGCCTCTCCTCATCTATATCCGATACAATGCCCGGAACGACGGTTACAAAGAGGAGAGTTGTAATGAAACATCGAAGCCTTGTTCTCGTATTCACAGTCGTGATAGCCGCCCTGCTGCTGCCGTTGAATGTCGGCGCCCAAGACCCCACGCCCCTGCCAATCATCAGCGCTGATGTGGAAATTATCAGCGGCGACCAAGCCTATGTGTCGTATCTGGCCGCCCCTGACGAAGGTGGCCCCCACCCGGCCATTGTGCTCATCCATTCGTTTCGCGGATTGGAAGAGGGCTATCGCACGATGACCGATCAATTTGCCGCCGAGGGGTTTGTCGTGCTGGCCGTTGGTTGGCAGACCTTCGAGCAAAACCCCAGTGATACCACAATGGATCAACTCCTGCGTGATAGCGTGGCTTTTTTGACGGCCCGTGAAGATGTAGACGCCACCCGCATCGGCCTGACCGGATTTTGTGCGGGGGGACGCTACACCATGCGCTATCTGCCCTTGTTAAGCGATTTGTTCGCGGCGGGGGTGGCGTGGTATGGCTTTCCCAATGACGGCGATCCCTCTGGCATGGATTTGACGGGCGATTTAGCTGACCCGCTACTGATTATTCATGGCACAGCGGATGACCCCAGCCCCATTGAGGATATTTATGAATACGCCGCTGCATTGGACGATGCTGGTGTGTATTTTGAAATGAAAGTCTATTACGGCGAACCGCATGGCTTTATGCTGCAAGGCGGTCAACTGCGGACGGACGAAGTTGCGCAGGATGCCTATCAGCAAATGGTCAGTTTCTTCCAGCGCAAGTTATAACCAACGAATGCTCGGCGGGGTCATGCCGAAATTTGGCATCCCCGCATTTTCCGCTAATATTGAGGGTGTCTATCGGGTGACAGATTACAAAAATTCGAGTACAGCCTTCATGTCTGATCTATTGAATTATCTTGCAACCTATGTTCCTTGGTTAATGGCGCGGCGTTTTGCCAACGACCCCACCCCACCAGCCGCCCCCCAAGCCGATGATTTCCGTGCCGCTGTCTTGTTTGTAGATATTTCCGGCTTCACTCGTCTCGCCCAAAAATTGGCCGAAGAAGGCACCGACGGGGCGGAAAAATTGACACGCATCCTCAACGACTATTTTGGTCAGTTGATTAATATCATCACCCTGCACGGCGGCGATGTGGTCAAATTTGCCGGGGATGGCCTCCAAGCGGTCTGGTCAACCATCGCCACCGGTGAAGATTTGGAAATCGTCACCTTACGTGCCGCGCATTGTGGCCTGACGGTACAAAAACAATTGCAGAATTATCAACCCACCGACGGAACACGGCTCTCGCTGCGTATTGGGATTGGCGCGGGGGATGTCATCGCGGGTAATGTCGGCGGGGTGCTGAAACGCTGGGAATTTTTGCTGGCGGGTCAGCCAATTGGACAAATGAATGAAGCCAGCGAACTCGCCCTTCCCGGTCAGGTGGTGCT
>JAIOHL010000355.1 GCA_019913005.1 Anaerolineae bacterium
GCCCGCAGTAGGTCGTCAATCACCGTGTAGATGGTTACAATTAGATGCTCGTTCATGCTGTTCTGCGCTCCGCTCGTGTGTTTGGTGACTACGATTGTGGAGCGTTGCCAGCATGAACGTCAACTAGCAATCAAGGTATAATTTATGAATTCCATCAACAATCTCCCAATTCAAAATAGATGTATGTAATAATATTACATCAAATTTTTTCTCTATAATCAAATATGATTGAATGTGGGATAGAATGAGCTTTAAACGTCGGCAGAAAAATAGATCAAATTTAATCCACGACTCCTGTCAGTAGAAATTTGACCAACAGACAAACCAGCCCATTCGTGCTATCATATTCCGCCATTGAATAATGTAGAAGGTTCACATAGGCTTATGATTCGCGTACTCTTCGTTTGTTTAGGGAATATCTGCCGCTCACCGATGGCGGAGGGCGTCTTTCAACACATGATCAATGAGGCCGGATTGGGCGAAAAAATCCTAATAGACTCCGCCGGAACTGCCAGTTATCACGAAGGTGAACAGGCGCATAGTGGCACGCGGCGCGTTTTGCAGGAACACGGCATTGACTATCGGGGACGGGCGCGTACACTTACCCGCAATGATTTTTACAATTTTGATTACATTCTGGCGATGGACGCCGATAACCTCGCGGATATACACAGCCGTCAACCCGGTGATAGTAAGACACATATCCGGCTGTTTTTGGACTACGCTCCTGATCAACCCGTCCGCGAAGTACCTGACCCCTACTATAATGGGCGGTTTCAGGAAGTCTATGACCTAGTATCGGCGGCCTCCAAAGGATTGTTGGCGGAAATACGCACGACGCACGAGCTATAAGGAATTGCCCCAATGCGCCTGCCTGTGGGAATCGAAACCGCACTGCGCGATAAATTCAAGATTGAGCCAAAAGACGTGCAGCCTTGTGTTGGTGGCGACATCAACCACGCCGCGCAAATTGCCACAGTCGACGGTCTCTTATTCATCAAATGGAATGAAAAAACGCTACCGGGGATGTTTACCGCCGAATCCAAAGGGCTAAAACTCCTACGCGATTCCAAAACCCTACGTGTACCAGAGGTCATCGCGGTGCAGGAAGCGGAAGGGGAGACCCCTGCTTTTTTGGTTCTGGAATGGCTGGAATCGGGCCAAGCGAATTTGCAGACCCCGGAGCAATTGGGGCAAGGTCTCGCCACGCTGCACCGCCAAACCGCCACCAAGCATGGCCTTGACCATAATAATTTCATCGGGTCGCTCCCCCAATCGAATACACAGCAGGATTCGTGGGTGACATTTTATGCCGAACAGCGTATCCGCCCTCAATTGGAAATCGCCCGCCAAAAAGGGATGCTGCGTCCGGGGCGCGAACGAATGCTAGAAGTTTTCTTGGCCCATCTGCCAAAATTGATTCAAGATGCACCTGCTAGTTTACTGCACGGGGATTTATGGGGTGGCAATGTGATGATTCTCGCCAACCAGCAGCCTGCTGTGATTGACCCCGCTGTGTATTATGGCAATCGAGAAGTTGAATTGGCGTTTACCGAATTATTTGGCGGGTTTGCCAAGCGATTTTATGATGCCTATCACGCTGCCTATCCGCTTGAACCGGGCTACCCAAGCCGCCGCGCCCTCTATCAACTGTACCCGTTGATGGTGCATATGAATTTGTTCGGTGGGGGGTATGCCAGTCGTGTTGATTCTATCCTCAGCCAGTATGTAGGGTAACATGTCAGATCAGCCTACCTGTTCCGTTGTCGTTCCCGTTTATAACAGCGAAGCCACCCTGACTCCCTTGATTGAACGTCTCGCCGCTGTCCTGCCTATCCTCACCAGCCAATATGAAGTGATTTTGGTCAATGACGGTAGCCGCGATAACAGTTGGGAGGTCGTCTCCCGGCTGACGGAGACGTATTCATGGGTGCATGGCATCAATTTTATGCGGAATTATGGACAGCATAACGCGCTATTGGCAGGTATTCGTGCCGCCAGCCATGAAATCATCATCACAATGGATGACGATTTGCAGCACCCCCCCGAAGAAATCCCAAAATTGCTAGCGAAATTGGCCGAGGGCTATGATGTGGTATACGGCACACCCCAAGAATATCCGCATGGCATCTGGCGAACGATGGCCTCACGGATCACGAAATTGGCCTTACAGGGGGCGATGGGGGCCGAAACCGCCAAACATATTAGTGCCTTCCGTGCCTTCCGTACCCAAATTCGAGACGCCCTGACCAATTTTCAAGGGCCATATGTCTCGATTGACGTGCTGTTGACATGGGGAACGACCCGTTTCGCGGCGGCCACCGTGCGGCATGAGGAACGGGCAGTGGGTAAATCGAATTACACTTTCCGTAAGCTCATCCGCCATACTATGAATATGATGACGGGCTTTAGCGCCATACCCCTCCAATTAGCCAGTTTGGTCGGGTTTGTCTTCACGGTCTTTGGCATCTTGTTATTGTTGTTCGTGGTCGGGCGTTACCTAATCGAAGGCGAGAGCGTGCCGGGGTTCCCATTTCTGGCCTCAACTATCGCTATATTTTCAGGGGCGCAGTTGTTCGCATTGGGCATCATTGGTGAATATCTAGCCCGGATGCACTTCCGTATGATGGATCGCCCCACCTATACCATACGCTCCAAAACGTGGGAGTAGCCATGTATTGTCAATACTTAGACTGGGATTCGGACTTTTTTGGTCTCCGTATTGCCAGCATATTGCCGAACCGCCTCAAACCTGATGAATTAGAAGTGATATTGGCGTGGTGCGCCGCTGAAGAAATTGACTGTCTCTATTTTCTAAGCGACTCCAATGACCGCAACACCGTACGTTTGGTCGAAGAAAATGCCTTCCGATTGATGGATATTCGCCTTACATTGGAACGGCGCTTTCGCAAAAATCCGCTAGGGCCAACCCCGCCGGATGCTCAAATTCGTTTGGCGCAGGTAAGCGATATTCCTGATTTGCAGGCAATTGCCCGTGTGAGCCATCATGATTCGCGCTTTTTTTATGACCCCCATTTCCCCGATAAGCGATGCACCCAATTTTATGAAACATGGATTGCTAAAAGCTGTGAAGGGTATGCCGATGCTGTCTTGGTGGCCGATGTAAATGGTCAGGCAGCGGGGTACATTTCATGTCATTTGGGGAAGGATGGCACGGGCAAAATCGGCCTGTTAGCGGTCAAGCAAGAGGCACAGGGCAATGGTTTTGGCAAACGCTTAGTTGATAATTCTCTGCGTTGGTTTTGCGATCATCAAGTATATACTGTTTCAGTTGTCACACAAGGCCGCAATGCCGTCGCCCAACTACTCTATCAGCAGTGTGGATTTTTGACCTCCAACGTTCAACTCTGGTATCACCGCTGGTTTCTGGATTAAACATGTCGAACGCGCCCCATCTTGCTACTCCCGATACCAGTTACGATCCTTCATTCTTTTCATTATTATTCGAGATCGAAGATCGTCATTTTTGGTTTCGTACCCGCAACCACATCATCCGCCAACTTGTCCAACAAATTACCCGTGATCTACCCGCCAATTATCGTGTTTTAGAGGTCGGCTGCGGCACAGGTAACGTGTTACGTCACCTAGAGCAGGTATGTGCCGAAAATAGCATCATGGGCATGGATTTGTTTTGGGACGGCCTGCACTATGCCCAACAGCGCGTTACCTGTCCTTTGATTCAAGGCGATATGCACAATCCTCCCTTCGGCGTGAGATTTGACCTGATCGGTATGTTTGATGTCTTGGAGCATCTATCCGATGACATCCAAGTCTTAGCCGACCTACATCGGATGTTAGCCCTCGGCGGCAGATTGATCTTGACCGTCCCGGCTCACGCTTCGCTCTGGAGCTATTTCGATGAAGCGTCTCATCATTATCGGCGCTACCCAAAATCCGATTTGCAGCAAAAACTGAACGCGGTTGGGTACGAAATTGAGTTCATCAGTTACTATATGATGAGTATTTTCCCGTTGGTATGGCTGGGGCGACGGATGGCATCCCTCCTAAATGGCAAAAAAGAGCAGCGCGTCGCAGATGTCAATGAAATGGCGGCGCGTGAGCTAAAAATCACCCCCGGCGTAAACGGATTTTTGACAGCATGGCTGATGCAGGAATCTCGCTTAATTTCAAATCGTAAACAACTCCCCATTGGTACCTCCTTACTGGCTATCGCCCGCAAAAAATCATGATAAAAAACCTACTTCATCGCGTTGTTTCAAATCCTGTCATCTATGACCGGCTCCAAATGGCGGTGGGTTCAAAACAAATCCGCCAGCGTCTCAGTACCCATTTACAGCAGATGCCGCCGAATACGCGAGTGGTAGATTTGGGAGGTGGCACAGGTATCAACCGTGACCTATTGCCAACCCATGTGCGTTACATCTGTTTGGATAACGATTCCCTAAAATTGCGTGGATTTAGGGAAAAGTACCCCGCCGATGTTGGCATTTTAGCCAGTGCAACCCAAGTTCCGCTGCACAGTCAATCAGTAAATTTAGTGCTGTGTACCGCTGTTTCACACCACATCCCCGATGAATATTTGACAGCCTTTTTCAGCGAGGCGGTGCGTATCCTTAAACCAGAGGGGTGCTTTGTGTTTATGGATGCGGTCTGGAAACCCAAACGGTGGGTGAGTCGTCTGTTATGGCGCTATGACCGAGGCAGCCATCCCCGCAAACTAGAAACATTGCAGGGCCTATTGGAGCAACAGGGTAAAATCCTTGCATGGGAAGTGTTCTCCATTTACCACACCTATGTCATTGCGGTGGTCGCACCCAAATAAATCGGAGTATAGGTTGAGCAAAAAAGCCGAACGTTATGTCCTCGCGTTTATCATCATCGGTTATCTCATTCTGGCAGGGAGTTATGCTCAAGGCCCACTGTTTGAGCCACATGATGAGGATTTGCACTATGATTACATCCTTGTTTTGGCAAAAGAGCATGTGTTCCCGAACCCATATCCTGAAGAATGGACAGAATATCTGCAACCCCCCGGCTATTATTTGCTGAATGCCCCCATTCTCGCTCTCCTGCCCGATCATGATTTTAAAGACCGCTACGAAGAGATGCGAAAAAATCCCTTTGCGGGCGAATTGATTGACATCCCCCACCAGCAAAATCGCAACCAGTATCTGCATGACCGCAGTGAATCCTTTCCTTACAAAGGCAACGATACAGCACGGAATACCCAAGTGCTGCGCTGGTTTTCGATATTGTTAGGCCTGCTCACTTTATATTTCAGCTACCAGATTTATCAGATGCTGTGGCCCAGCCGCGCCTATCGAAGGCTGCTAGCACTTGGCATCGTTGCGTTCTGGCCGCTTTTCGTTCGTATGTTCGGGGCAATCAATAATGATAATTTGGTCTATCTGCTGGCAACCCTCAGTCTCTATTTGGTGCTGCGCCAAATGAAGGACGGACCGTCGCTAAAACAAAACATCATCTTAGGGATCGTGCTGGGGACTAGTTTGATGACTAAATCCTATACCGGGTTTCTCGCAATCCCAGTAGGGCTTTGGGTCGCCACTGATCGGCGCACTTGGCGGTATGTGCCGCTGATTCTTGCACTAACTCTTGGGATCGGTGGCTGGTGGTATGTACGGAACGTCATGGTGTATGGAAATGCCACTTTTTACGATCACCCTCAGTTACAGGCTTGGTGGGTAAAACCCGGTGGCAGATTTTCATTAAGTTATGCGCTCGACACCTTTCCGTTGATCTTTCACCATTTCTGGGCACATTACCGCTTAATCGTCGTCCACCGACCTTTATACATGGGGTTCTATACCGTCAGCGTCATCAGCATAGTCGGTATGATCTTCCAAGCGTTCCGGTTCTCGCGCGTTATCTATCGTGAGAAGTGGTCGGTAGAACGTCGGTATGCCTTCAAACAAGCGCTGGTGGTCGTCGGATTTGTGGTGGGATCGTTTCTGATGATCTTTTATATTTGCGGCACAATCTACAGTGGTTATCAGGGCCGCTACGCGCTTGGAGCCATCGCAGGTATGGGGGCGTGTATGGCACTGGGCCTAGAGGGGTGGCTGCCAGAAAAAGTAAAACGACCTTTTGTATTGACCAGTATCACCTTTATGGCCGCGCTCTCGATGGTCATATTTGCAGGCTACTACCGATTTGTGTTCACCGTCTTTCCCCCGCCAAACAAAATTGAACATCCAATCGTGTATCGTTATGACAATACGGTGGAACTGATCGGTGTCAAAGAGATTTCAGTGGGTGGGCAGCCGGGCGACCTCGTTGAGATCGTGGGCTATTGGCGGGCGTTGGGTACTGTTACCAACCCCAACTATGTAGTATCAGTCACGGCGTTTGGCAGTACCGAGCTTCGTAAACACAGCTATCCGGGCGGTGGCAACATGATAGCGACGGATTGGCGAGCAGGGGATGAATGGACTGAGCGCTACTTTATGAAGATTCCGCGTGATGCTGAAACACAGAAGGTTTATCCATTGAGCATCGGCCTCTTTGATGTGGTGACGGGTTATATCCCACCGATCACAGATGCCAATGGGCAAGAGGCGTTTCCGGTGGTCGGGCGATTCATCGTGCATGGGACGCCTGTCGCCAATCCCGCTTATGATTACACGCTTGGCAATATCATTGGCTTGACATCCACGAGTTTGCGGCGCAATGGTGATGATATTTCTCTATGTGTGGATTGGGTATCACTCAAGGCGACCTCCATTGATTTTCATTATTTTGTGCATGTTTATCAAGGTGAGGAGTATTTTACGCAAATTGACGGGCAGCCACGCAGCGGCGATTACCCAACAGGCGCATGGCTTCCCGGTGAGGTTATCAAAGACTGTATGACCATCAATGCCGCTGGACTCCCCAACGACGGTTGGTCGGTCAAGATAGGCCTGTATGACCCAACGAATTTACAGCGTCTCCCTATACATGATGAAGCGGGCAATGTCCTAGCAAACGATTGGCTTAGTTTGGTGATTGGGGAAAATGGAGCAGTTATTCCGCAGCCGTAGGAGTATTAAAATTCGTTGGAGATGCGCTTTAAAAAGGCCACACTTTGCAGACGTTGTTCCAAAAGATACATGATGGTCGAGTGTAATACCTGTTCTAATTTGAAATGATTTTCGGGGCGGAGCTTTAGGTTTTTGACCTCAGCCCATTGATGGCGTGTGAAATGTCGCAAAATCTTAAAATCATTGAGGGGCAGGCCGATCATATATGAATGACCAACCGCGTGAGATGGTGATACGACCCCGCCATCTTCGGCACTGTAGAATTGATCTTCGGCCTGCAATTCCTCTCCGCTGACTGCACATTCAAACAACGACGGCGCATAGCCCATCACTTCAAGTAGGCGCAATTCAAAATAGCGGGCGGCCAAACGCAAATCTATTTCCGGTTCGCACAGCCACCCCAACCCCGCCACCAACAACTCATACGCCCCCGCATTCTCCTCATTATCCGCTGAAAAACGATCTGTCAATTCAGCAAATAGATTAGCATAGGCAATGCGATTGAGGTCGTCATGCAGAGCTAGAAATGGCTCGATGAGATCAATCTGGGTCACAATATTGAGATTGCGTCCCTCCCCAACAACCATCTCGACCACCGTGTATAGCTCAACATGTCCCGCCGAACGTGAGGTGGGGCGACGGGCGCCTTTGGCAATCGCCCTAATTTTGCCGAGGTGGGGAGTAAGCAGGGTTAACAGGCGGTCAGCCTCGCCAAAATCACTGCGCCGCAAAATAACCGCCGGGGTTTTAAACGTTCGGCTACGATCCGTCACGTTCGCCTTTCCGATTACCCACGCGCTCTTTATTGAGATTGGCTGGCCCAAATCCTTCTGGCAGAAGTTCGCGGAGGGGCTTTTGCATTAACAGTGTGCCATCAGCATCTGCAATCAGCACAAGCATATCGGGGTTAAACTCATTCAACACTTGGCGGCATTCCCCACAGGGCGTTCCACCATTTTCGGTCACGACAGCAACGGCTTGAAATGACATACAACCCTCGCTAATTGCCTTGACCACTGCGCTACGCTCGGCACAAATCCCCACCGGGTAGGCGGCGTTTTCGACATTGCAACCTGTATAGATGTCACCATTCTCCCCCAACAAGGCTGCCCCAACGTAATAATGGCTGTAAGGAGCATAAGCGCGTTGGCGGACGGTTTTGGCTTTTTCAATCAACTGCCGAATCGTCTCGGAGGACAGGCTGGGTGTAGACATTTAGGACTCACTCGGTTTGTTAGTTAGTGACGGGGAAGGTAATGCTTCAACGGTTGGGTTAGTGCTGGTTGTCCGGCTATCTTTAGGATGATCGGTTGTTTCTTCAGGTTGCGTCATGACCTTCTTGACGTTCACACGCCGTATGCGTCGGCCTGTTACCGACAGTACCCGAATCACGACTTGATTGGCCGTAATCTCATCGCCCGGCACTGGCACCCGCCCCAATTTTTCAAAGATGTAACCGCCAAGTGTATCACTTTCTTCGGTTGGAAGCGAGACACCCAATAGATGGTTGACGTTATCGAGGTCTATACGGGCATTAAAGACATATTCCGTGTCACTCACCTCTTCGTAAAGAGCCTCTTCTTTAAAGTCATATTCGTCTTGAATTTCCCCAACGATTTCCTCTATCAAATCTTCAATTGTGAGGATACCTGCCGTTCCGCCAAATTCATCCACGACATAGACCAGATGCGTTTTGCGTTCCTGTAGTTCGATCAGCAGGTCGCTCGCTTTTTTAGATTCTGGAATAAAATAGGCTTCACGCAGGAGGGATTGAAGGGATTCGGGTTTCTGTCCGTCGCGCCAGACCTTCAACAAATCTTTGGCATACAGGCTACCCACTATATTATCAATCGTGTCACGGTAGACCGGGATACGTGAGTGGCCCTCTGTGATGATCAAATCCAGCGCTTCCTCAATCGTGGAATCCATATCCAGCGCCACAATATCAATGCGGGGAACCATGACTTCACGGGCAAGGGTGTCATCGAAAAAGCGGATGATTGAGTAAATCATCTCTTTTTCTTCGTCCTCCAAGACACCTTCCTCTTGCCCCGCATCCACCAGAGTCTTAATTTCTTCTTCTGTAACAAGTTGGCTAGCGCCACTTCCACCAAGTAGGGAGGCGATGTGTCCCGATATTCGCAAGATGAGCAGAATGAGAGGCGCGAAGAACCGCACCAGATTGAACATGGCCCATCCTGCAACAATCGCATATCGTTCTGGACGACTTGCCCCAATAACTGTGGGAATCCGATCTCCCACGACCAGCAACAGGATACTCGTTAAGGAAACTAGTCCAATGTATAACACACCGAGGCTAAGAGTATTATTCGTCGTTTTTTCAATTGGGTTAGCAAAAGTTGTAATTACCAGTAGCACGATGATGCTGTCGAGCACAATGGACAAAAACTGGTATGTCGCCATTAAGCGGGTAGCATCTTCACCAAGCTTCAGGGCGCGGCTAACATGTTTCTGCCCGCTTTCGAGGCGCTCCCGTAGGAGGCTCTTGCGAGAATTAACTAATCCGCTGTAGCCAAGTGTAAGCAGCAGTTTAACGGACAGCAATACGAGCGCGGCGATTAGGCCGGTTGTAAAACTAATCTCCACAATAGTCCCTCTGAGATTGAACAACAATGGTACGGCAGCAAGACCAGAAGCCAATAACTGACTTTCGGCGCTGAAAAAACAAGTAGGCCGTTAAGCAATGTAAGGGGGGTTCAGTTAAAGAAGGTTCGTTCACGCTCGTCGCGTCTTGCCTTATTAAACGCAAGTTTGCCTTTCTATTTGGCATTATATCAAGCCCCCCTGTTAGATGCAACAGAAAATGCCTTTCACAGAATGCAAAGCAACTCCATCTCTGTTAGAATAAACATCATGACACAACGTGACACATTTTCCGCAAATTGGCCTGTGATCGGCCATAATTGGGCGATAGATCAATTCCGACGCGCCTTACAATTTGAACGTACCCGCCATGCATATCTCATTACTGGGTCTGCCAACATCGGCAAAACCACGCTGGCTTGGGCACTTGCTACTGCGCTCAACTGTCAGGGCGAGACCCCGCCGTGTGGTCAATGTCGAAGCTGTAAGCTAATGGCCGCTGGCAGTCATTCAGATGTAGTAGTGATCGAAGCCGAACAGGTTGGTGGTACACTCAAAATCGAGCAAGTCCGCGATTTGCAGCACGGGTTGGCGCTCCGACCCTATGAAGGGCGTTTTAAAATTGCCATTTTGCGCCGCTTTCACGAGGCCAACCTCGCCGCCCAAAACGCCCTACTGAAAACGCTCGAAGAACCCTCTTCACAGGTGGTATTGATTTTAACGGCGGAACACGGTGATCTGCTTTTGCCTACCATCGTCTCGCGCTGCCAAGTCTTAAACCTGCGTCCGCTTGCCCTAGAAGAAACAGAAGCGGCCTTGCGAAATTATTGGAATGTCGAACCAGAGCAAGCGACCTTATTGGCAAGGCTGTCCGGCGGACGGATCGGTTGGGCGATTCGGAGCACCACCGACACGACGGAACTCGATCTTCGCCATGAATCTGTGAATGCGCTAGAACAGGCGATTGCGGGAACGCGCTATGAGCGATTCCAGTTGGCCGAAGGTTTAGCCAAAGACAAGCCGACGCTCTTAACTGTACTGGATATTTGGCAAACCTATTGGCGCGATGTCTTGTTAGCGACCACTCGCAGTCAAGTCGCTCTTACCAATATTGACCATGAATCAGCCATCCTGCAAATCGCCTCTGCCATTAACCCGGAAGATGCCCAACGCGCCCTTGAAGCGACCCGTCGGGCTGTAACCCAGCTTGGGCAAAACGCCAATACCCGCCTATGTATTGAAGTCCTCTTATTAGATTATCCCTTCGTTAAGCCATTTCAATGACGGCCTAAACCGCCTTTCCTATTAGGGTTATCAAAATTAACCATTTTGCTTCTGCTATATTGATTAGCCGAGTTATTCGTGCTATATTGTTTTGCTAATAAGGCTACTCATGCCCGTTCCATTTTGCGGACACACGGGGGCTGTTGAGTAGTTTTTTGGTTTCTATTGCACGGGGAGGTGGACTGGCAAAGTACATTGCTACTAATACGCATGTTTTAAACTGCCCAGTAGCATTTGCCTCTTGATAATACCAATAGACAAATGTGTGCTCGCGGTGGCTCATTAAGATTTACCAAACCTTAGGGTTCTCCAACCCTGAAAAACTCAATATCCTCAAAAGGTTTAACAATGGCCGAGCACAATAATCTGTATCAACGTGCAATCTATTATGATGTGATTTTTGACCGCGACGTAAGCCGCGAAGTCGAATTCTTGAAAGAAGTCTATCACCAGATCGTAGGCCGTGATCTACGATCCATCCTAGACTTGGCATGTGGGCCGGGGTATCACGCCCGTACTTTCGCCAAACAAGGCTATCGCGCCGTAGGACTAGATTTGCGCCCTGAGATGATCGAATTTGCCCAAGACAAAGCCCGTGAAGTCGGGGCGGATGTGGAATGGGTAGCGGCGGACATGACCAATTTCCGTCTACATCAACCCGTAGATTTCGCATTTTGTATGTTCGACAGCATGGATTGTCTAACCACCAATGAGCAAATCTTGAATCATTTTCGGGCGATGGGCGATAACCTGACCCCCAATGGCTTGTATCTCGTGGATTTGAATCATCCTACAAGTTGCTCCATCGGCGTCTATGAGCCGTTTTGTTATGCAGGTCAGCGGAATGGCATCTCTGCCGAAATTCGTTGGGCCGAAACCCCACCGCAAATTGATATGATCGCAGGTGTGGCGCACACCACCCTTGAAATAAGAATAAAGGATAACGGAAAGGAAATGGTCATCACCGACCATGCCCAAGAGCGACTGCTAACCCCGCAGGAATTGCAATTGTTCGCCGAGCTTTCCGGCACATTGAAGGTTGTCGGCTGGTATGGTGATTTTGATCTCAACCAGCCTTTTTCTAGTTCACCCGCATCACGACGTATGATCGTCATATTTCAAAAAAGGAGTTAATAAATGAACGAACTCGACGACCACCCTAGCTCATACCTCTCACCCAAACTAGAGGGGCGTGTGTTCCCTGAAAAGGGCGGTCATGGTGCTTTTGCCCGCGAACTAATTCAGGCCGGAGAAGTCATTTCGGTCTGGGGTGGAAAAGTCATGACAAGGGCGGAAGTTGCCCGGCTCAATAATCCAGCGATAACGACACTTGCCGTCCAGATTGATGAGGACATCTTTCTGGTAACGACGAAGGAGGGTCCCGGCGATTGGGTCAACCATTCGTGCGAGCCAAATGCTGGTTTGCAGGGGCAAGTGACTTTAGTCGCCATGCGCGACATTCAACCCGGCGAAGAGGTTTGTTTTGACTATGCCATGACCGATGGGTCGGTATATGATGAATTTACCTGCGCCTGTGGATCCCCTAAGTGCCGGGGATACGTCAGCGGCAATGATTGGCAAATTCCAGAACTATGGGAACGCTACAGCGGGTATTTTTCACCCTATCTGCAAAAAAGAATTGAGCGTCTCCGCGAAGAAGCAACCGTTTCGGCTGTTTAATGTCTCAAAAAAGGGCTGGCACGTGTATGTCAGTCCTTTTCCTTAATAAATGACCGATGAGGTGAGTTGTGCAAAATACCAAATATCGCTCAAGAATGGGCTTTTAATCTTATAATAATTTTTTGACCATTTTGCACCCATATTGTATCCATATTGACATTTTGCACTATACATTGATGGCATTTGTCAATATTGACTAGATTCGTTGAGTTTCTGCCCCCACCTGCCCTATCATCTTTAACAATAACCGTCAACCAGCCTCGACTGAGGGTGGGTTTTTTGCCCCCCAATTCCGGTTGGTTGTTCGTACCGCTTTTCACAATTCACAAAATCATCATGTGCGAAGAGCAGCGAAAATCCGGCCAGTTAAGCCAAAGGAAACGGAACTAATTTGAAGACTTAGGGTTCTTTATTATCTTGCGAGGGCAGCACCATGACCATTCCCAACATTCGTACCGATACCCCCCCTGACGCCCCGGATGGCCCAGAACATGACGCCTGTGCGCTTATTATGAGCGTGCGTAAAGGCGGTGAAAGCACGTATGGAACATTAAAACGCGCGATTCATGCCCTAAGCCACATGGGTCACCGGACTGGCTTTGTCGAAGGAGAAGGTGACGGGGCAGGCATTCAGACCGACATCCCCCGCCAATTATGGGGCAAGAAATTAAGCGAAGCTGGTCTGCGTTCCTCCATCGCCACCGACTCCCGCTTCTGGGTGGGACACTGCTTTATCCCGGCCAATGAAGACTGGCGCGAAATCAGCGAAATCTTAAATGCCCATTTCAACGACGCAGGTTTAAATCTCCTGATTGCCGAGCCGGGGCCAGTCGTGATGAACGCATTGGGCCGCCAAGCCCGCCAAAATGCCCCACTGTTCATCCAATTAGCAGGGTATGGGGAAACTTCGGATGTGGACAATGTCTTGTTCCGTGTGCAGGCCGAAGTGGAAAAAATACTGCCGATTCATTTTGCCTCGCTGAGTTCGCATGTGGTCGTTTACAAAGTACGCGGCTCAGTTGAAGTGCTGCCTCGTTTTTATCCGGATTTGCAAGATCGCACTTATTACACCGCAATGGCCTTATGTCATGCGCGTTATTCAACCAATACCGCCTCAAGTTTCGAGCGTGTGCAGCCCTTCCCACTGATGGGGCATAACGGCGAAATCAACACCATCAGCCGTTTTCGTCAAGAGGCCGTGCAGATTGGGGCAGAACTTGACCCCAATAACTCCGACTCGCAAGACATTGACCGCACCCTCCAGACCCTCTGTGCCAAATATGGTTTAAGTGTTATTGAAGGTCTCGAAATCCTCTTTCCCCCTGTCCCTTTTGAAGTTGAAAATATGCCCAAACCCCTCCAAGCAGTCTACAACCGTCTGCGCCAGTCCTTCGGGCCATACGCGCAAGGGCCAGCCGCGATTATTGCCCGCTATGCGAATATGGCGGTGGTCAGTGTGGATGCCCTCGGTTTGCGGCCTTTATGGTTTGTGGAGACTGAAAAAGAATTTATCTTTAGCTCCGAACGTGGCGTGGTGCCGCTTGAAAACATGATGTGTGACCCACGCCCATTGGCCCCCGGCGAGAAAATGGCGGTGCGGCTCAATCGTGGTAAAAGCGTCGAAGTTTTTGATCATGCCGAAATCCGCCAATATGTCATGAAACAGGCCTTCCAGCGCGAAGTACCTCAATTTGCCGAACGTTATTGGTCAGATTGGAGCAGCTACAGCGTTCCCGGCGAGGTTCGTACACGTGGGGGAGATGGTGGAGGTGCCGCTCAGTCACTGGCTCAGGCCGAGGTTGCTGTAGACACTGCCCTGATGGAAGTTGCCACCCTTGCCGCAACCGTCGAGATGCCATGGCAATATGCCCAAGCCCGTGCCGTAGATGCGGTAGTGATGGCAGCGACAGGCTGGAACCGCGAACAAGTCCAAGAAATCGAATCGGTAGTAGACACCAGCGGTAAAGATTTGGTTGGCTCGTTGGGGCATGACGGCCCATTAGCCGTCTTGAGCAAAAACCGCGTCAACGTGGCGGATTTCTTCAAAGAGACCGTCGCCGTTGTTACCAATCCTGCCATTGACCGCGAACGTGAAGCTGAGGCTTTTTCGACTCGTATGATTATTGGCGCACGTCCCGCCATCGGTGCCGCCCCTCACCCTGACGATATTTTGGTCGTTTTGGAAACCCCCATTTTATCAGGTGGGCATCCAACATTAGGCGACGCCGAATTGGTACGCTCGATAGCTGAACCCTATGGCACCATGAATATTGAAGAGCTGCTGGAGCGGTTTGGCAGCCGTGTGGCATGGCTCACGTTGGGTCTCTACCCCGGCGAAACCGCCAATGCCGCCATCAACCGCCTAGCGCATGAAGCCGTCAACGCGGTGCGCTCGGATGTGCAATGTCTCGTGCTAGACGATACCCAAACGCTTGAAGAAAATCTTGGCTGGCTCGATCCCCATCTAGCAGCAGGCATCATTGACCGTACCCTGCGCGAAGCCGATGATGAAATAAACCTGCGCCGCCGGGCCGGAATTGTCGTTCGCAGTGCCAGCATTCGTACCCTGCACGATGTCATTCTATTATGTGGCTTGGGAGCGGACGCCGTTAACCCCTATGCGATGTTCGTTGTGGCGATTGGGGCTGACAAAAAATCCAAGACCCTGACAGGCCAAGATTCCATCAAAGCCCAGCGTACCGTCTTGAAAAATCTAACGGCGGGTTTGGAAAAAGTAACTTCGACTATCGGCTGTCACGAACTGCGCGGTTATGGTCGCACCTTCAGTAGCATCGGTCTGGCCCCCAGCGTGGCAGGCATGTTGAACACCCCCAATTACTTCGGCAGTGAAAAGGTCGGCCTGACATGGGAACGCCTTGACCGCGAAGCCGATGAACGTGCCGCCGAATTACGGGGTGAAGCCAAAGCCCAAATTGCGCGTGTGGATCGTTTCTATCCCAAATTCTGGAAAAAAGCTGAAGCGGTGGCACATGGCGAAATGTCACTGGATGAATTTATCGAGATGTACCGCAATCTCAAAGAAGAAGTGCCGATTGCGCTGCGCCATATCATTGAAATCAAGCACCTAACCGACAGCATCCGGCCTGAACAGGTCGAAATCGGCGTAGATTTTCATGATATGCCCCTCTTGATTAGTGCCATGTCCTTTGGGTCGCAGGGCGAATTGGCCTATCGTGCTTATGCTGAAGCTGCCAAGCGCCTAAATATCATCTGTGTCAACGGCGAGGGCGGTGAATTGTCCGATTTGATGAACCGCTACCACAACAATCGTGGTCAGCAGGTCGCATCGGGGCGTTTTGGTGTTAACGCCGAATTTTTGAACTCAGCCTATGTGATTGAAATCAAGATTGGGCAGGGAGCTAAACCGGGGGAAGGTGGGATGCTGCCTGCGTCGAAAGTCAGCCCACAGGTGGCCGAGGCTCGCCATACTACACCCTACGTCGCCTTGATTTCGCCCTCAAATAATCACGACCTGTACTCAATTGAAGACCTCACCCAACTGATTGAGGAACTCAAGACGGTTAATCCTGAAGCCAAAGTCTCGGTCAAAGTGCCCGTTGTACCCGGCATCGGGGTAATCGCTGTTGGTGTCGCTAAAGCGGGAGCAGATATTATCAATCTGACGGGATACGATGGCGCAACTGGGGCGGCCCGTCGCCATTCGCTGCAATATGTCGGCTTGCCCACCGAAATCGGTATCATTCAAGCTCACCGCGCTCTAATTGAATCCGGCCTGCGTCATCGCGTCGAATTGTGGTGCGACGGTGGCATGAAGACAGGCAGTGATGCCGTCAAGATGATATTGCTCGGCGCGAATCGGATTGGATTTGCAACAATGGCGATGGTGGCGATTGGCTGCACCATCTGTCGGAAATGTCATGAAGGCACCTGTCATGTTGGCATCACCACCCATATCAAGACGGTGGAAGAAGCTACCGAAAAAGGCCTCAAGAGCTTTGTCCCCCGCGATTATGATATAGCTGTTGATGGAATTGTCCGAGTCTTTAACGTCATAGCCGATGAGATGCGCCGCCTTACCGCCCAATTGGGATCAACCTGCCTGCAAGACTTGGTGGGACGGGCCGACTTGTTGGAACAGGTAGCAGGTCTGGATATGGTTGATCTTTCGGCTATGCTTTATCACATGCCGATGAAACCCCGCCTGCTCTCCGAACCCGGCATTGGTCGCCGTCTGACCCGTCCGCGCAACAGCCTCACCCACACCATCAGCAATTTGATTTTTAGTGCGGTGCAGGATGGCGAACAGGAAGCCACCTATCAAGATGAGGTCATGGCCTATGACCGCGCACTAGGGGCATATCTGGCAGGGGAGATTGTCCGCAACCCGCGTATCGCCCAACGCCTCAATTGTGCCCATCTGAATTTTGGCCCATCCTCGATTGCAGGCAATGGCTTTGCGGCATGGACAACCGACCAACTCGACATTTTTATCGAAGGCGGGGCACAGGACGGAGTAGCGAAAAGCGCCAATGGTGGACGAGTGGTGGTCATGAAAGGCCTAAACCACAAAGGCACACGCTTGGATGGCAGTGTCGGCAAGAGTTTTGCTTATGGCGCTCAACGTGGCCTGCTCATCGTGCAAGGCAATGCCGATTCCCGTGCTTGTATCCGCCTATCCGGTGCGGATGTCATCTTTGGCGGCGAAATCACCGAACCGCTGGATGATACCAGTGTCAACGTCGGCACCCGCGCCAATCTCAAAGGCTTCGCGTGCGAATATATGACTTCTGGACGTGTTATTATCATGGGCGACCCCGGCCCCTATGCCTTCGCGGGGATGACAGGTGGCACGGTCTATCAACAACTCACCCCCGAAATGGGCTTTGACGAAAATACGCTACGCCGTCGTTTTGCCAAAGGTGCAACCGTCACCATTCAGCCATTGGACGAGAGTGACATCACCCAACTGCGTGATTTGTTCGGCTACTACATTGAGGCTCTTGAACAAACGTCCCAAATCGAAGAGGCTGACCGGATTGTGGCCCTGATGGAACCGGGTACTCTGGCCCGCCGCTTTGTGAAGGTCGTGCCGGTAAAAAATTAATCGAATGAGCAGTTTTACGAGGGGTATTGTGACTTAAATACCCCTCTTATTTATCAGCCTTTGAGAACTCAACCCCACTCCGGCAAGAACGGCACCCATACCGACCAAGATAAGATAATCCCAAGACTTATCAATGGGTGGCGACCAGTTTATGAATATTATTTCGGATTGTACATTTGCCAAAAGCCGTTTTTCACTCCCATCCAAACGTATTTGATAAAGTTCTGTTCCGAAATTAGATCCGTAAGCAATCCATTGACCATCTGACGATAATTCTACATCACCCCATATATGGTTATTATCATCTGTTAGCCTTTCAAATTGGCTTCCATCCGGGGTAATCCTATAGATACCACCTGACGCGACACTCTCAAAATCGCCATCTTTAAGAACAATCCACTCCCCATCAGATGACCAGCTAATAGGCACTGCTGAAATTTCTTGGACGTTCATTTGTTTCAGTTGACTACCATCAGAACGCATTATGTAGCAACCATCGAAGGTTGAAAAAGCTATCAGATTATCATTTGGAGACAATCTAAAGACGATAGGATACAGTGTGTCGTCAGTGAGTTTTGATAAGTTGCTGCCGTCGCGTTTCACACGATACAACTGACCATCGCTTCGATATGAATATGGTGAAGGTTTGAGAATAAAATAGAGCCAACCACCATCATGTGACCACGCAAATGATCCAACTAACATATCAGTTATTTTGACAATTTCTCTAGCATCTTTTGGTAATGGAATCTGACCGAAAGATGGGGGATTGGAGACGTCTACCGGAGTTCCTTTGCCAATAGGGATGGTATAGAGGGCGCCATTGTAGATAAATGCCAGTTCCCTGCTATTGGGCGACCAAAAAGCCATCTCGCCGCTCCAATTCGCCAGCGAATAAATTTTTGTACCATCAGCAGGCATATAAAACAAACCATAGGCGGATGAATTCGCCCACGCATTAAATGAGATCCATGCCCCATCTGGTGAGATACGGGGGTATGCCTGTGTATAAGGAAAATTCGGTAATCTAATCGCCTCTGAAGAACTATAGGGATATTTTGAAATACGGAGTTGGCGGGGAGATTGTCCATCATCATAAATCACAAAATCCCCTTTAGGTGACCAAAGAGGGTTAACACCGTTCCCCATTGAATGCAATTCTCTTCGATTTATATCATAGATATACATTTGGAGATCGGAATCCGAGAAACCAATCCAAGTAGGGGCAGGTTGCCGCCGAGCAATAAACAAGGCGATGCTCGACACCAATAACAGCATACTAAAAATCAGACTGAGTAAGTTAAGTAATCTCATGCTCCCATTATAAACCAAGCACGTATCAGCGTAATCTCATCGTAGGGCAAGTCGCCAGCACATCCCGCAAATTTGTGTACAATATTCACCGACGCCGTAGCTCAAAAACCTTTGCGGCTGTGTGGAGAATAACCGCATGAAAAAATGCACTTTAATCATGGGAGTCTTGCTCCTGCTGCTGACCGTTTCCGGTGTAACCTTTGCCATGCCCCGTAACCAAGCGCCGCCTGAGCCAATTGCCTATGGGGATACCGCAACAGGCAGCATTAGTGAAATTCAAACCGAAGCGCGTTATGTGATCGAGGCCACACAGGGAGATCGTTTGGTTGCCATCGCTTCGACCACCAATGGCGACCTTGACCCCTATTTAAATCTGACCTCAGTTGAAGGCACACTGTTGGCAAGCGATGATAACAGCGGTGGTGGCACAACGGCCCAAATCACCTTTGTCGTCCCGGCGAGCGCAGCCTACTTAATCGTCGTAACGCGCTCCCCCGAAGGGGCAGGCAATACGACAGGCGATTTTGAACTAACTGTGACCAATGCCGCCGCACCTGTCGTTACCGAAGCAACACCTGAAGTAGAAATTCCGACCTCGACTCCCGCCACTACCTCCAGTACAGCCCGTTTGCAGCCCCTTCAATCCGACACGCCGACGCGGGGCAGTGTGGACACCAGCAGCACCTTTAATCTATATTGGTTTGAAGGAACAGCCGGGCAGGAAATCAGTCTTTCGCCAGATACGACCAGTCCCTTGCAACCCTTATTGGTACTCTACGGGGCTGACTTCAGCGAAGTTTTACGTGCCCAACCGGGTCAAGTGCTAAGTGCCATCTTAGAGGACAGCGACATCTATTTTGTCGCGGCGGCACAAGTCGAACCCGGCAGCAGTGGCGAGTATGCCTTTACGTTTGATAATGGCACAGGGAATACTGGCTCATCCATTGACCGCGATTTCTTGCTCTATGGTCAAAACATCAGCGGCAGTGTTTCCAATACCACGCCCACCACCCGTTTCCGTTTTCGGGCCGAGGCGGGGGATGCCGTCACCATCAACATGAATGCCATCAGCGGTGACTTGGACAGCTATATTCTATTGGTAGACTCAAGCGGTAGCACCATTGCGGAAGATGATAATACTGGCGGCAACGGCGATGCCCAAATTAGTACGACCATGCCGACCAGCGGCGAATTTTTCATTATTGCCACCCGTTTGGGTCAAGCACAGGGCGTGACGACAGGCGAATTTTTGTTGGCCCTGATTTCCGATGCCCCGCCGCGTCTACCCCAAGCGACCCCGCCGACCATGCCCACTGAATATGCTGAATTTCCACGCCTAACCTATGGCGAAAGTGCTGAGGGCGAAATTAGCAACGCCGTATTCCTAACCGTCTATGTTTTTGAGGGGCGGGCCGGGGACAATGTAAATATTGTAATGCAGGCCACCGACGGCAATCTGGACAGCTATATGGTGCTGCTGGATGATGCACGCATCCCGCTACAAGACGCCGATGATATCAGTGAGACTAACAAAAATGCCCAATTGCAATTTACCCTGCCACGTGATGCTTTTTATGCGATTGTCGTCACCCGTTTCGATCAGGGTGAGGGAACAACAGAAGGCACTTTTGAACTCAGCCTTGACCTTGCCTCCAACGATCAGGCCCCCGGCAACCCCGTTTTAGATGAACTCGTTACCGAGCGTTTGGCAGCGGGTGATACCCCCTCCGGTACATTTGAACCACTGCGTTTCGCCAGCCTCTATTCCTTCACTGCTGTTGAAAATTCACTGATAGACTTCGCCGTAACCGCCGACGGAGGTGAAACGGGCACGTTGATTTTGACGGATGCCTTCTTGAATCCCATCAGCGTCTCCAACAACGGTGTCCTGTTGGCAATTCCAGCCCCAGTGAGTGGCGACTATCTGGTCATTGTAGCCCCGCAAGCTGGCCCTGCTGCGAATATTTCTGGCGGCTTTTTTGTGGCGTTGAATGCAGGCGTGGGTGAAACCGATACCCCGCCTGAAGATGGAAACACTACAACAGGCGGCACTGCTGCCCCCGTCGCCATCGCCTATGGGACAAATGTGCGCGGACGTATCACCGAAGATGTCACCGCCGAACAATATGTCTTTCAGGGACGGGGGGGTGATATTGTAGATATTTTCATGACCTCTAATGGCCCGGATATTTTGGACTGTTTTCTGCAACTGCTGGATGCTAATGGGGATGTCATTGGAGAAAACGACGACATTGACCCCGGCGTCATTCGGGATTCGCTTATCACCGCCACCTTGCCAAGCGATGGTCAATATACGATTGTCGCTACCCATTTTGAAGACTCGACGGGGCAAGTTGAGCAGACCTTTGGCAACTATACGCTCACATTAGCCTATCGTGACCCCACCACCGCAGGCGTTGACCGAGAAGCACGGGCTATCAGTTTTGACCAAAGCCTTAGCGACACGATTGATGCCGATACCTATCTGTATTTTTATTACTTCACGGGCACACAGGGCGATACCATCACCATTACGGTAGATACCACCGAGGGCAACTTAGACCCCCTTCTCTATCTCTATACCTACGATTCGGCTAATCAACCGCGTCTGTTGACGGCCAATGATGATAGTCCCTTAGGCAGTACATATGACCCGTACATTGAATACCGTCTGCCACGTACTGGAACCTATTTGATTGCCGTCACGCGCTATGCCGAAACCGCCGCCGAGCCAACCGGCGGGACGTATACCATCACCCTGCAAAATTTGGGTGCAGGCTCCACTAGCCAGTAGAACGGGTCGTATGCGAAAGGCACTGTTTTTTATCACTCTCCTGCTGCTGATCTCAGGCTATATACCTGCCTATGCAGATTCGTATCGGCAGCAGGGAGATCAACTCCCCTTTGGCGAAACCGTGACAGGTGAGATCACCACCGACGAATTCCGCCAGTTATACACGTTTTCTGGTAATGAGGGGCAGGTGATCGCCATTCGCATGACCCGTGTGGAGGGTGATCTTGATCCGGTGGTTCTTTTGATGAATACCAGCGGTGTCGTGTTAAGCTACAGCGACGATGAGGATGAAGGCCGCAACGCTCTGATAAGCTCCCAGCGCCTCCCCGCCAATGGCACTTATGTGGTGATTGCCACACGCTTTGGACATGAACACGGTAGCACCACAGGCACATACGAAATCCGTATGGACAGCCTTGGCGCAACGGCTTCTAGCGGCTCTAGCCTGAATCTAGGTACATCTATTGTGGGAGAAATCACCAACGAACGGCATGAGGTCATCTATACTTTTGAGGCCAAACGTGGGCAGGTCATCAATATCTATATGAAACGCACCAGTGGCAATCTTGACCCCCTCTTGGATTTGTTTGATGCCAGTGGCGGCTATCTCATCAGCGGTGATGATGACCCAAATTCCTATGGCAGCCTGAACGCTGCAATTTTGAATTTTATGATTCCCAACAACGGGAGTTATATCATTCGGGCCACGCGCTGGGGTTATGATGCGGGTACAAGTTCGGGAAGTTTTTTGATTGAACTGACTGAAATCCCGCCTGAGACATTAGGGACACGCCCCGCCAATGCCCGCTTTATGGCCTATGACGACACCGTAACCTCCCAAATTGATAATGAAATCTCCATCCGATTTTTTCAATTTGAGGCCACACGTGGGGATGTGATTTCCGCCGTCGCCACCCGTGAAACAGGCAATATCTCCCCCCAACTGAGCCTGCTTTATATGGATTTACGTCCGATCAGCGTAGGCACAACGGGTTCGGGTCAAGAGGAATCGCGCATCAGTGCCACCATTCCCGAAAATGGGCGCTATTTGCTGGCGGTCTCCCGTTTTCGCGGCACAGAGGGCACCTCCGAAGGGGAGTTTTCATTAACCCTGATTGGGCGACAGGGTATCGGCGGCGGAGATGCCCTCGAAATTGTCTACGAGGCGCAGGTGACAGGCATCATTGACACCGCCCACACCTCCGAAACCTATATTTTTCTAGGCGAGGAAGGTGATTTGGTCACCATAACCATGCAGCGCTTGGATGGTAATCTCGATTGTCTGCTGACCCTGCAAGATGAAACAGGCAAGCAGTTGATTTTTAACGACGATATTGAACAGGGCGTAGTGCAAGATTCGAGAATTTCCCGCTTTCGCCTGCCCGCCGATGGCCTCTATCGTATCGAAGCCTCCCGTTTTGACCGCGTCGCAGGTACAACCAGCGGGGCTTATTCTCTGACCCTTGTGAAAGAGAATTAGTCTTTATCAGACCGTTGCCTTTCCCGAAAATGCGCCACATTGTAGCGATTGGCACAGCGTTCCCCGCAAAATCGGCGTGATTTGTTCTTGGATACGTCTATAAAAACCTCTTGGCAAGGCGCGGCGGCACAAACTTTCAATCGTTCCGGGCCATACTGCTGCAAAGCCAATGTCAGCCCCAGTCCTGTCTGAACCGCTAATCGTTCCACCAGCGCCACAGTCGTCGGTATCTCATATTTTATTTCTATCGGTCCACCCCCACTTAGGCTGGCCTGCAAATTTACCGGGGTTGCCTCCAATAGGCCATTAATTACCCTTTGAATTTCAACAGGTTCACTAGTCTCCAACCGCAGAAAAATATCACGCAGTCGGTCACGTAACTGGCAAATTCTAATAAACTCCGTTTCGGTCAGTGGCCCACTTATTTCGAAAGGGTGCTTCGCCAAAAATTCCTGCAAATCGGCGGGCGTGCGCAAAAATTCCGGTTCATCCAAAAACGGATCATAGGTGTTGGCAAAATCCACCACAAATTGAATAAGTTGTTCGTTGTAATGACTCAATTGAATTTGACTCCTTACATATTCCATGATATTATACCGTAAGCACCATAAACTATTTTGACACTTACATCATATAGGAGTCAAGGGATGGAAAACATTGCCCGTTCATTAAGTTCGCCTCGGAACAATTTTTGGATATTGTGGAGTTCAACCACCGCTTCCAATTTAGCCGATGGTCTCTTTAAAATCTCTCTACCGATTCTTGCTGCCGGACTAACCCAATCCCCCGGATTGGTGGCAGGTGTCACGTTCGCAATAACACTCCCGTGGCCTGTATTGGCATTGCACGCCGGAGTTTTGGCAGACCGGTATGATCGTCGTTTGATGATGGTTACAGCCAATCTATTACGGGTCGTCGTGCTTTCCACCATTGTGTTGTTCGCCGCCACCAACCTTGTTTCCATCTGGATGTTATATGGCTGCGCCCTGCTACTTGGTATTGCCGAAACCTTTGCCGACACTGCGGCGATGGCGCTTATTCCAGCGGTAGTACAGTCCAGTTCGCTCGAAAAAGCCAATGCACGGTTGGTCGCCACCCAAACTCTCACCAATGAATTTATCGGGCCTGCGCTGGGTGGGCTGCTCACCACCATCGGCGTCGCATTAACGCTCGGTCTCAGCAGCGGCCTATATGCCCTCGCTATGTTCTTTTTACTCAATTTGGTCGGCATTTTTCGATCAGAGCGCGTACACTCTAACTCGATCTCAGTCGATCTCAAGGAAGGACTACGCTATTTAGCCAAACAACGCCTCCTCCGAACCCTAACACTCATCGTGGGGGTAATGGCAGGCTGCTGGAGCGCGTGGCTGGCGATTCTGGTGGTCTATGTAGTGGAGCCGGGGCCAGTCGGATTAGACAAATGGGGCTATGGTTTATTATTAGCAGGTATCGGCACAGGTGGATTCATCGGCACATTGATTGTCAACCCGATTACCCGCTGGCTGGGTAGGCGATGGGCGATTGGCATGGACATTCTCGGCACATTCACGATGATGGCTGTCCCCGCCATCACCACCAACCCCATTTTCATTGGCATCGCAGCCATTATCGGCGGCATGGGTGGAACGATGTGGTCAGTCGTCGTGGCGACCCTGCGTCAAAAAATCGTGCCCGATCATTTGTTGGGGAGGGTCAGTGGTGCGATGCGTCTGGTAGGTTGGGGAACATTACCCATTGGGGCAGCGTTCGCGGGTATAATCGCCCAAACTACAGGCGTCCGCATGGTTTTTGCCCTATGCGCTGTGATAACCTGCCTGTTGTTTATTCCGTTTTTCCGCATTATAACAGATGAGGTAATCTCAACTTCGCTCCGTGAATAAGCGTAATTTCAATAGTGCAGCGCAGAACAGATTGGAGTCCAATGTGTCCAAGTGGGCTTTATGTTGGCAGGGGTATCGGGCAACCATGCCATTGATGGTCGGGGTCGCGCCTTTCGGGTTAGTATTTGGCGCAATCGCTATCGGGAACGGCATGAGCATCATTGAAGCAGTGGGAATGTCCATCATCGTACTAGCCGGGTCATCGCAGTTCATCGGCGCACAACTCATTGGCGACAACACTCCGACTCTCATTATTATATTGACGACTTTTGTAGTCAATCTGCGCCATTTTTTGTACAGTGCCTCCCTCGCCTCGTTTATCCGTCCTCTGAGCAAGGGTTGGAAAGGCTTGCTGGCCTATATGATGGTGGATGAAGTGTACGCCATCGTCATCACCCGCCATCTCAAACGTGATCTCACCCCATTGGAACTCGCATGGTTTTTCACGGGTAGCGGCATTTGTCTGATTAGTTTGTGGTGGGCCAGTACCTTAGCAGGGGCGTTAATTGGTGATGTTTTGCCTGATGAGGCTGTAGATGCGTTAAGTTTCACATTGCCACTCATCTTCACCGCGATTGTTGTCCCCGCTCTCAAAACCCGGCCTATGCTGTTTTCGGCTGTCAGTGCCGCCGTTACCGGGATTATTTGCGCCCCCATGCCAAACAAATTGGGTTTGTTAGTTGCCGCCGCAGTAGGTATTGCCGCTGGATTGTGGAGTGAATCCCAAGTCGCCTCTACCAAATCGCAGGAGGTCGCATGATCTGGTTAACGATTTTGGGCATGGGCCTTGTCACCTATGGGGTACGAGTGCTGCCCTTCACCTTTCTGCGCGAAGAAATGCTACCCAATTGGGTGCGACGAGGGTTAAATTATGTGCCCATCGCGGTGCTTTCGGCGATTATCGCGCCGGAATATTTGCCGTCTCATGATTGGGGCCACATCACGCTAGATGCCCATTTAGTGGCGGGGATTGCCGCAATTCTGGTAGCATGGTTTAGCAAAAATACGATCCTCACCATTGTGGTTGGCATGGCTATCCTGTTGATCTTAGGCTAATCGTGGGTCAAGCGTTGACTGAGGGTACAAGGAATCGTCGTTTATCAGCCTCCTTACCTCTGTTATAATGGCGCGGCGGCCTGATACCAGAGAAAGTGGAAATCACAGCATGAATATTGTTCAATCCGTTGCTGAACGCCTTATTGATAATGTCGCACGAGTCATCATCGGGAAACGCAATGAAATCCGCATGACAGTTTTGGGACTGTTATGTCAGGGCCACATCCTACTGGAAGACGTGCCCGGCGTTGGCAAAACTATGATGGCAAAAGCGTTGGCAAAATCCATCGGCGCAACTTTCAGCCGTATCCAATTCACGCCCGACATGCTGCCATCCGACGTGACCGGGGTCTCGATTTTTAATCAAGGCACTCGTGAGTTTGAATTCCGCCCCGGCCCAATCATGGCTCAAATTGTGCTGACCGATGAAATCAACCGTGCCACTCCCAAGACCCAAGCCGCTTTGCTGGAAGCAATGGAAGAAAGACAAGTCACAGTGGATGGCACCACTTATCCGCTTGAAGAACCATTCTTGGTATTGGCGACACAAAATCCTATCGAATATGAAGGAACATTTCCCCTGCCTGAAGCTCAATTGGATCGTTTTATGATTCGTATCCGCTTGGGATATCCCACCCCCCAAGAGGAAATCTCCATGTTGGATTCGCAGCAGTATCAGCATCCATTGGTGGAACTACGGCAGGTGGTTTCGGTGGATGAATTGCTCCGATCACAGCGGGCCGTGCGGGATACCTATCTGAATTACGATGTCAAAGCCTACATTGTAGAACTCGTCACCGCCACCCGCCGCCACCCCGATGTTTATCTAGGGTCGAGTCCGCGTGGGGCACTGGCGCTCTATCGTCTGGCCCAAGCCAACGCCGCGTTACAGGGGCGTGAATTTGTACTGCCAGATGATGTGAAATTGCTAACTGAGGCGGTCTTGGCCCATCGCATTATTCTTGGCCCAACGGCGCGTATCAAGGATATTTCGTCGGGGAGTATCGTTCAGTACATTCTCAACACGACGCCCATTCCCGGTGTCACGGTTGGGCAGCGGTATTCACAGTAAATTGTTATGGCACAACGACGCCTTGCCATCTATGTCATTTTAATATTGGCACTGGTCGGTGGATTCCTCAGCGGGCGAGCATTTTTTTATAACCTCACCTGCGTTTTCGGGGGTATCCTCATCGCCTCATTGGTCTTTTCATGGGCTTCGATCAACTGGCTCAATATTGGTCGGCACACCCTTGTTCGCCGTGCACAGGTTGGACAATATTTCGAAGAAAATTTCGCCGTCCACAACAAAAGTATCATCCCCAAGCTCTGGCTAGAAATCCGCGACCATTCCGATTTACCCGGTCATAACAGCAGCCAAGTCGTCCCGTTTATGACCCCCGGCAGCACCTATCGCTGGAAGGTCGGCACATTATGCGTGCGGCGTGGTCAATTCACACTCGGCCCCATGACCGTCACCAGCGGCGACCCCTTTGGTTTTTACGTCTTTCCACGTCACATCGCCGCAACCTCTAGCATCATCGTCTATCCCATCACCGTACCGATTTATGACTTTGCCACACCCACCGGGGCGCTATCCGGGGGGCAGGCCATTCGTCGCCGCACCTTTGAAATCACCCCGAACGCCGCTGGTATCCGTGAATACGCCCCCGGCGACAGCCTGAATCGGATTCATTGGAAAAGCACCGCCCGTCGTGGCAAACTGCTGGTTAAGGAATTTGAAGAAGACCCCCTCGGCGATGTGTGGATTATTTTGGACCTCTCGAAAGCCTCGCTGGTCGAACGCCCTTCCGTAGCGACATGGGGGGCATCCGATTTGGCCTACAGTCGCAGTATTCCACTGCCTCCCTCCACCGAAGAATATGCCATCGCCGCCGCTGGTTCGATTGCCCAGTTTTTTGTGGAGAAGGGGCGCTCGGTGGGCTTCCTAAGTTACACCCCCCATCGAGATTATGTCGCGCCGGATCGGGGAGATCGCCAACTCACCGATATTTTAGAGGTTCTGGCGGTTGCCAAGAGCGAAACCCAATTGACCCTCCTGCAACTGCTTTCGATGGAAGCCCAACATCTCACACGTGGGACAACCCTTGTCCTGATAACCGCATCATTGGATACTTCTTGGGCGGCATTGGCCCATATTCAGGTGCGGCGTGGCCTGTCGGTCATTGCGGTGATGATAGATCCAACTAGCTTTGGGGTCTATGGCCCAAATTTTGAAGGGGCACGCCAGCAGGTCGAATCCGCCGGGGTAACGGTCTATACCCTGCGCCAAGAAGATGATCTAACCGCGACGCTAAGTTACCATCCCGGCACAAATGGGAAATCACATGCAGGCACAAAATTTCATTCGTGATAATCATGCTTATCAAGATGCAATTCCAAGATGGCATCCCAGCTACCTCTATTTCACCGTCTTTGCCAGCGGCATGACCACCCTTGCTATCGAATTATCCGCTTCCCGTTTATTGGGCAATATCTATGGGACAAGCAATCTGGTTTGGGCCAATATCATCGGCTTAATGCTGGTCTATCTGACCGTCGGCTATTTTCTTGGTGGACGTTGGGCAGATCGCTCCCCCAATTATTCGACCTTCTACCGCATTATCATTTGGGGGGCTTTTCTCAGCGGCCTCGTACCTTTAGTGGCACGACCCGTCTTACGCGGAGCAGCCGAAGCGGTTAATGATCTGGATGCGGGTTTGGCGATTGGCTCATTCATCGGTGTGTTGGTCTTGTTTTCCATCCCGGTCACGCTGTTGGGCTGTGTCTCTCCCTTTGCTATCCGCCTCGCTATCAAAGAAGCGCATGAGGCGGGCAAAACCAGCGGCACCCTCTACGCGGTCAGTACGCTAGGAAGCATTTTAGGAACATTCGCCCCCGTTTTGTTGCTCATTCCGAATCTGGGGACTGCCAAAACCTTTTTGACAATCTCGGCAGTTTTGTTGGCAATTGGATTTTTGGGATTATTTTTGACGGAGGGCAAAAAGGTACTGCGCCTATTCTGGATGCCCCCCGGTCTAATTTTGCTGGCAGCACTCGTTCTTAGTGGCCCGACGCGACCCGCCCCTGATGGAATGAAACTGCTCTATGAACGGGATTCCGCCTACAACCTTATCCAAGTTGTCGAAGATGGTGACGGCACACGCTATCTGCTGCTCAATGAAGGGCAGGGTTATCATTCCCAATGGAATCCCAATGTCCAATTTTATCGCCGCACATGGGATTATTTCTTAGCCGCGCCCTATTTCAATAATGTGCCATTCACTACCGCCGATGTACAAAATATCTGCGTTATCGGTTTAGCAGGCGGCACAATTGCCCATCAATATACCGATGCCTATGGCTCTATTCCGATTGACGGCATCGAAATTGACCCGACCATTATTGAAGCCAGTCGCCAATATCTTGACCTCACCATGCCAAACTTGCATGTGATTATTGGGGATGGACGCTATGAACTCAATCGCCTCGATAAAAAATATACGGTGGTCGGGATAGATGCCTACCGCGTCCCCTATGTTCCGTGGCACCTGACCACACAGGAATTTTTTGAGGAAGTCCGCGATCACCTGACCGAAAACGGCGTGGTCGTAATTAACGTCGGACGGACGGACACAGACCGACGTTTGGTTGAGGCTATGACCCAGACGATGCTCCAAGTGTTCCCGACAGTCCATACAATGGATGTGCCAGATTCCTTCAATACCATTTTGGTCGCCACCCGCCAGTCCACTGACACCGAAAATTTGGCGCGGAATATGGCACTGGTAGATCAAACCCAATATCCTCTCGTCTTTCAAACCCTAACCCTCGCTTTTCAGACCCTTGTCCCGACCCAAGCATCTAATCTGGTTTTTACCGATGACCACGCCCCCGTCGAAACCATTATTGATGACATGGTGATTGATTATTTATTGGAAGGAAATGCGCCCTAATGTCTGATTCACAGGCAGTCTCGGTGGATGAAATCACCTTATCATCACCTAAATCGAATATTTGGTACAAGCTGGCAATCATCCCCCAAATCGTCATTACCCTAACCCTGCCATTTATTTTGGTCTTAGGCAGTGTGCGCTTGGTCATGACCCCGGCATTTTTGCAACTGGAATATCGCCGCCCCGGTTTCCCCGAAGATACCTTTGGCTTTTCTACCAAAGACCGTTTGAAGTATGGCCCATATGGGGTACGCTACCTTACCAACGACGCCGACATCAGCTATCTAGGTAATTTAAAAATTGAAGGTGTGCCAGCCTTCAAAGGCGATGAATTGCAGCATATGGAAGATGTCAAAGTTGTGACTCGTGCCGCTTTTCAAGTGCTGCTGCTGGCGGGGGCGTTATTTGTCATGAGTACCATTTTACTGATACGCCAACCCTCTACCCGTTTTCATATCCTGCGTGGGATTCAACAGGGGGGTGGGTTAACCATTGCGCTCATTTTGATTTTGACGACTCTTGTGTTCATTAATTGGGATTTTTTCTTTGATACATTCCATGAAATCTTTTTTGAAGCCGGGACATGGCAGTTCTATCGTAGCGATACCCTCATCCGTCTCTATCCTGAGCAGTTTTGGTTTGACATCTCGCTGATCATTGGTGGGTTAACGATAGGCGCATCACTCTTGTGTATGGTGATTCCTCGCTGGTGGAAAAGTCGCGCCGAGCAATAATTTTTTACTAAGGGAGTGTCTGCCCCATGCGCGGCCTTCTAAAATGGATGCGGCCCGGTCTCTATATCAAGCGTTGGTTGCTGCTGATGCTAGTAGCATTGACGATTTTTAGCCTCGCCTTTGCTCAACTGCTTCTCATTATATATAGGAACGAAGGCCGACCCGATTGGTTCACCAGTGCTACCCTCGGTTTTTTGACACCGGGGCTGCGTGGGCTGATTTTGATTGCCATCGGCATCCTATTTTTTGCCATTGCCCTGCGTGGGCTTAATCGCTCATTGTTTGGCCCCGTCTTTTCATCCCACAGCCTAAGCCAATGGGCCGATATTGTGCAATCGCGTCAGCAGTTACGGCAGGGTTTACGAGTGGTCGCGTTAGGTGGCGGAACAGGCTTGCCAAGCGCCCTGCGTGCGATGAAAACCGAGACCAGCAATATCACTGCCGTTGTCACCATGTCGGATGATGGCGGCAGTTCGGGCCGATTGCGCCGCGATTTAGGCGTCCAGCCCCCCGGTGATCTCCGCAATAATTTAACAGCATTGGCCCGTGATGAAGCCTTGATGACCCAGCTTTTTAATTATCGTTTTGAAATGGGCGAATTGGCGGGTCACAGCTTCGGCAACTTATTTCTTGCTGCGCTGGTTGGCATCAAGGGCAGCATGGATGAGGCGGTGTTGGCAGCAGGCCGGGTCTTGGATATTCAGGGCCGTGTTCTCCCCTGTACCCTAACCCATGTCACGTTGGTCGCCAAAACACGCCATCGGGAAACGGGTGAATTAGAGCAAATCAAAGGTGAGTCCCTCATACCCCGTCGGGAGGCCGTTATTGAGCGGGTATCGCTTGAACCCCAATGGGCCAGAGCCATGCCAGAAGTCATGCGTGCGCTACTAGCCGCCGATCTCATCATTATTGGGCCGGGTAGCCTCTATACCAGTATCCTGCCAAACCTGCTGGTCAACGGAGTCACTGAAGCCATCCGCGCCAGCAATGCTCTCAAGGTCTATGTGTGCAATATCGCTACCCAGCCGGGGGAAACCGAGCATTATTCAGTCACCGATCACGTGGTTGCCCTTGAACAGCATATTGGCGAACACCTCTTTGATGTGGTCATTGCCAATAATCATTTCCCAACCGAAAATGCTGGCCCCAATACCATCTATGTTCGACCCGCGCCGCCCAATCATCCCATCAATCAGAGGTATTATCTGGCCTATGCCGATTTGACTGATGACGAGCGCCCTTGGCGGCACAGTCCCGAAAAGTTACGCGCTGTCCTTTTAAGTTTGCCCCGCGCGTCTCAGCGAATTGCACAACCAGAGAGGGAGGCTAAAGTCGCCAGTCTAGGATAAAATCATTGGGCCGATGCAAAAATGATCGGCACGCCTAGCACCATAACAAGGAGACACACATGGCGATCCGAGTTGGTATCAATGGGTTTGGTCGCATTGGTCGTCAGGTTACAAAAGTCCTCAAAGAAAACTACCCCGGCAAAATTGACATTGTGGCTTTCAATGACCTCGGTGACTTACAAACGATGGCCCATTTGTTCCGTTACGACTCAAACTATGGCCCATTTCAGGGCAAGGTCGAAGTGACCGATAGCTCCCTGATTATCAACGGTGATGAGCTCAAAGCCTTTGCCCAAAAAGACCCCTCCCAAATTCCTTGGGGTGATCTTGGGGTAGATATTGTCATCGAAAGCACTGGCATTTTCACCAGCAAAGATAAAGCCGAACTGCATATCAAAGGTGGGGCGAAAAAAGTGATTATTTCCGCACCAGCCAAAGGCGAAGACGCTACATTTGTATTGGGTGTCAACGACAAAGCCTATGACCCGGCCAAACATCACATCGTATCCAACGCCTCTTGCACCACCAACTGTCTTGCTCCTGCTGCCAAAGTGCTGCAAGATGCTTTCGGAATCGTCAAAGCCTACGTCACCACCATTCACAGCTATACCAATGACCAAGTGGTATTGGATGCCCCCCACCGCGATTTGCGCCGTGCCCGTAACGCCGCCACCAACATCATCCCTACTTCGACAGGGGCAGCCAAAGCCGTGTCGTTGGTCATTCCAGAATTAAAGGGTAAATTTGATGGTGTTGCCGTGCGTGTGCCCACCCCCACTGGTTCACTCGTGGACTTTGTTGGGATTATGGAGCGCGATGTGACCACCGAGGAAGTTCATGCCGCCTATGAAACCGCTGCCAATGGCCCAATGAAAGGCATTTTGGGTTTTGAGCATACGCCGCTGGTTTCTAGTGACATCATACATGACCCCCGTTCCAGCATTGTAGACGCCGAATTCACCAAAGCCTTTGCTGGTAACATGGTCAAGATGTTTGCGTGGTATGACAATGAGTGGGGCTATTCCTGCCGCACGGCTGATCTTGCCTATTTAATGGGCAGCAAACTGTAATTGTGTATTCGGATGGGTCAAAAGCCCATCCCTGCGAGAATTTCTAAACTTTCTACGTAGGGGCGGGTCAACCCGCCTTTTTTGTTGACTGCAACGGAGTGCAGACCATGAACAAAAAAACGATTCGTGATATTGATCTCAAAGGCAAACGGGTATTGGTACGGGTGGACTTTAACGTCCCCCTCGAAGGCAGCACCGTCACCGACGATACTCGTGTCCGGGAATCTGTTCCCACCCTCAAATACATTCTTGAGCAAAAACCCAAAGCCGTCATTTTGATGTCGCATTTGGGCCGTCCAAAGGGTGGGCCAGACCCCAAATATTCGCTTAAGCCCGTCTTGCCCGTCTTGCAAAAATACATCACGGCCCCCATCGCGTTTGCGGAAGATTGCATTGGCCCGGTTGCTGAAAAAGCCGTTGCCCAATTACCTGTGGGTGGTGTGCTGCTGCTGGAAAACACTCGTTTTTATCCCGGTGAGGAGAAAAACGACATGGACATCGCCAAGCAACTTGCGGCGCTTGGGGACGTATATGTAAATGACGCCTTTGGTTCAGCCCATCGTGCCCACTCTAGCACCGAAGGCGTGGCCCAATTGCTACCAGCCGTCGCAGGATTCCTGATGGAAAAGGAACTCGACTTCTTGGTAAACGCAATTGAAAAACCCGAACGTCCTTTTGTGGCGATTTTGGGCGGCGCAAAGGTCTCTGGCAAGATTCAGGTGATCGAGGCGCTGTTGGGCAAGGTGGACAAACTGTTGATTGGCGGGGGGATGGCAAATACGTTCTTCAAAGCCAAAGGTTGGAATGTCGGGGATTCGCTGGTTGAAGATGATGCCCTCGATCTGGCCCGCAGTTTGATGGAAAAAGCAGGTGACAAGCTGATGCTGCCACGTGAAGTGGTCATCGCTGACGCTTTTAGCAATGACGCCAAAGTGGTTTCGATCCCAGCGGGTGAAGATGTCCCAGCCGGTTGGCGTATTATGGACATCGGCCCCGGCGCGATTAAGGCGTATGAGGCCGAACTCGCCAAAGCCAAGACCGTTGTCTGGAACGGGCCAATGGGTGTAAATGAAATGTCGAATTTTGCCAAAGGCACAGTTGAACTCGCCAAGATTCTGGCTGTCCTGACTGGTAAAGGTACTAAGACCATCATCGGCGGGGGGGACTCTGCCGCTGCTGTAAATGACGCTGGGGTCGCCGACAAGATGACCCACATCAGCACGGGTGGTGGCGCCAGCCTTGAACTATTGGAAGGCAAAGCCCTACCGGGTGTCGTGGCATTGAATGATCGTTAATTTTACAAACCAATGACCTCAAAGGGTTGTTTGGTTAACAATTTCCGGTCTATAATGCCCAACAGGGGTAGTCCAAAAAGCTACCCCTGCACTGGGCATTTAACTTGGTTTATGGATATTGAGAGGGAGGAGGGACAGCGGCCCCATGAGTTTTACAATCGGACAAACCGTTGGCCCATATACAGTTATTGAGCAGTTGGGGCAAGGCGGCATGGCGACGGTCTATAAGGCGTTTCATGCCAATCTAAGCCGCTATGTCGCCATCAAAGTGCTGCATGTCGCCTTTAGCAGCGACGAGGGTTTTCAGGAACGCTTTCGGCGTGAGGCACAAATCGTCGGACGTTTGGATCATCCCCATATCGTGCCGATTTTTGATTACGCCATGCAGGAAAACCAGCCCTACTTGATCATGAAATTTATCGAGGGGCAGACGCTTAAACAAGACTTGCGTGCTGAACGCCTCACGTTACAAGAAGTCACCCGCATTATGACGGCGGTGGCCGATGCGTTAGATTATGCTCACCGCAATGACGTACTGCACCGGGATGTCAAGCCCTCAAATATCATTATTGATCGAGATGGCGTCCCCTACCTGACTGATTTTGGCTTGGCCCGCATCGCCAGTTCAGGTGAATCCACCCTAAGCCAAGATATGATGTTGGGCACACCCCAATATATTTCACCGGAACAGGCGCAAGGGCGACGCGATCTTGGCCCCAGTACGGACATCTATTCGCTTGGGGTAGTTCTATATGAACTCGTTGTCGGGCGTGTACCCTTCACTGCCGATACGCCCTATGCCATTATTCACGACCATATCTATAAATCCCTTCCTCTGCCAAGCAAGGTTAATCCCGCCGTTCCAGAAGCAGTGGAGCGTGTGTTACTAAAGGCGTTGGCGAAAAACCCTGAAGACCGTTACCGCACCGCTGGGGAGATGATTCAGGCATTTAAGGCCGCCGTTGCCGAAGGCCGCATGAATGAACTCAGCCGCCAAATGCTGCGGCCTGAAGCGTTCGCGGAATCCAACTATGTGGCCGCGCCCTACGCTCCCCCCGGTTATACGGGCCAACCCATCCCGCAAATGATGTCTACCCCTGTGCCTATTTCAACCGGACAGATGCAAATGACCCCGGCAGGCATGGTCGTGACGGGCAGTTCCGCCACGCGCAAAAACAAACCACGCGGGAACGGTGCGGCATGGGCATTGGGGGGCTGTTTCGTGTTTGTCTGCGCCTGTGTGCTTTCTACTGGGCTGATATTTTCAGCGTTTGGCGACCCACGCTTTGAGCACAATGGTGTCAGTGAGGCCAGTGGTGAAACAGATCTGCTCGACCTCTCTGATTTTGCGGTGGGTGTACAAGATGCGGTTCGGCTGGAAGATGCCGAAGCTCTCGTCGAGACGCACCCTAACGATCCTGCAGCGTACTTTGTTCTTGCACTGGCTTATCTGGACGCAGGTGATCCCAACAAAGCTGCCGAAGCCGTGCAATCGGCTGTCGCTCTGAATCCAACAGTAGATACCATATTGGAAGCAGCCGAGGTCGCCGCAGCACGTGGTTATGACGACGAAGCAACCACTCTATTGGCTTCCACTTTAGCCGAAAATCAAGATGACCCGGTGGTGCGTAATGAGGCAGGTGGGTATCTTTATACACAGGCGTTCAATGCCAAACCGGACGACGTAGCGGTATTTTGTGAAATTCTAGGGCAGTATCCTGATTATGCTGTGTTTCAAGCCATGATGGGCCAAGCCCTAATCTCTGCCAGCTCCCTTCCGCGTCGGGCTGCTGTTCCCCAACGCTGCCCGGTTGAAGGTGGCACCAGTGCGGAGGAACTCATATTGAAGGCCACTGCCCAAACGCCTGAATACGCCGAGGCCTTCTTTGTGCTTGGGAACTATTATGAGGCCATTGACGAGATGGACGCTGCCAAAGAACAGTGGAATCTGGCCCTAGCCATGCCAAATGCACCAACATGGGTGCGTGAGCGAGCGCAAATCAAATTGGCGAACAGTGAATAAGTTTATCCGTTTTGCATTTTGAGGAGTCTCTCATGAGAGTGCCGATTATCGCCGGCAATTGGAAAATGAATAAAACCCCGGCGGAAGCATTGGAATTTGTGAACAGTTTAAAAGATGAACTGAGCCGCCTGACCCAGATTGAACGAGTCGTGTGTCCCCCCTATCTTGCGATTCCTTTCGTCAGCAAGGCGCTCAAAGGAACGGGAATTGGCGTTGGGGCACAAGATGTCCATTGGAAAGAGAGCGGGGCATTTACCAGCAGCATCGCGCCCACTATGTTGGTAGGCCTCGCCGAATACACGATTATCGGTCACTCCGAAACCCGCCAATATCTCGGTGTTACAGACGTACAGGTCAACAAAAAAACCAAAGCCGCCCTCGCCAACGGCCTCAAACCGATTGTCGCTATCGGTGAAACCCTTGAACAAAACGAACGCGGCGAAACTGAAGCCGTATGCAGCAGCCAATTACGTGCTGCTTTGGAAGACATCACGGCTGAAGAAACCCAGAATATCATCATCGCGTATGAACCTGTTTGGGCCATTGGCACGGGCAAAAATGCCACACCCGAACAAGCCCAAGATATTATCGGCAACGTCGTCCGCCAAACCCTGATTGAGCTTTACGGACGCGATGTAGCACAAACGATCCGCATCCAGTATGGCGGTAGTATGAACCCAGCCAACTGCGGGGACTTGATGAAACAGCCCGATATTGACGGCGGATTGATTGGCGGGGCATCCCTCAAGAAAGACGATTTCCTTGCCCTGATGCGAATTTCCATTGAAGCCAAAGGTCTAGCTTAATTACCGAGGAAGCCAATGGACGTCACCAGTTTGATTGCCCCTTGGCTAACCCTGTTGGGAATCCTGATTCCGTTGATTTACGCGGAACGGTGGATTCACCAGCATATGTACGGGGTGGGCTATTTGCTCACCCTTGATAAAGCACAGGCCACTGGTTTTTATTACATGATCTTTTTCCCCGGCGTTTTAGTCCACGAAGTAATTCAATGGCTGGTCGCTGGGGCGCTCAATGTCAAAGTCAAAAAAATCAACTCCTACCCCAAAACACAAGAAAACGGTACCATCCGCTACGACTTTGTGGTCATTGAGCAGACTTCGCGTTTCAAGGCCATGCTCATCGGCGGCCTGCCGTTTGTTATCGCCGGGGTCATCGTCTATTACCTAAGCACTTCCATTTTGGAACTGGATGCCCTCCTTGCCGCCATCGGCACGGGTGATTTAAATGAAATCGGACGCGGCGTTAAAGAGTTTTTGAAAACGGGTGATGTCTGGTTGTGGCTGTATTTGATGTTCTCCCTCAGCAATGGCATGATTCCGACCAAAGAAGATCGTCAGGGCTGGTTTTTGATTCTGGGGGCAGCGGCAGGCATCACCATTGCCATGTTGTTTCTCGGATTCGATGTTTTTGTCACGAAAACTCTATCTGGCCCGATAACCCATGCCCTAGAACTTGTCAGCACGGCCCTGATTGCCATCCTGTTTATAGATGTCGTGTTTGGCTTTGCGTTGGCCCTGTTTGAAAGCGGGTTGGAGCGATGGCGCGGCCAAAAAATGAACTACAATACCGAGCAGCGCGTCAGATCCAAAGCCGAGCAGCAGCGTGAACCCGGCAGCAATATCCCTTTGCCCAAAGGCACTCCTATTCCCTCGATCTATCGGCTTGACCTGCCCGTTCCGCCCATCCCGGCCAAACGACCCGCCAAGCCTACGCCCGTTACACCAACGCCTCCTGCCAGCCCTGCTTTCGCCGGTTCTCCTGCTCGACCAGCATCTTCCCCGATGTTTAACCGACCAGCGCCTAGCCTCACCCCAGACGAAAATAAGCCCGGCGAAGCGCCGCCGCGACCCACTCCATCCTTCACCCGGCCAGAATCCAAAACCGACGAACAGCCCCAAGTCCGCCCCGCTTTTCAACCACCGGCACGACCCAGTTTTGCCGAAAAATCGGTGGAAATTCCGGCTGCCACACCTGAAAAATCGGAAACATCCGAACGACCTGCCATTCCAGCCAGACCCGCCACCCCAACCTTTACCCCGCGTGCTGCTCCCAGCGGAGATACAGGTCGTCCACCCGCCGTAGCTCCATTCCGGCGATCAGGGGCAGATGAAAATGAGGAATCATCTTCGGTCACACGCGATCAACTACTCGGTGGCCGCACATTCAATCGGCCTACGCCTCCCAGCGGTGATCCAACCCCGTCCCGCAGACCTCTATCTCCCAATAATCCTCCCACTGACAAGGACGATGATGAAAATACCTCGCGGGTCATGGGGCGCAAGCCACCCGATAATGACTCGAATGAGGTACAATATGTGGACATTGATGACGTATGATTGGGTTGGGGCCATAATTCTTACCTTTCGTTGACTTCACACAACCCGGTACGTTTTCGGCTGTCGGCCAACGTGTTATAGTTGACCTACAGTATCAAAAATGAACGTTTTAAAAGGGATTATGCAGGAGAGATAAATAAAGCTATGCGTAAGAGATACTCACTTGCTTTAATTGTTGTATTGTTGGTTGCATTGGTCATGGGTGCAGGCTTTGCCAATCAATCCAAAGCCAAAGCACAAGATGAATTTGTGTTTGGCATGATTTTGGTCGGCCCCCACGATGACAATGGGTGGAGTGAAGCGCACTACAATGGTGGATTGTATGTTGAAGAACATGTAGAAGGCGCAAAGATGATCTGGATTGACAAAGTGAATCCAGCCGATTCCCCCGAACTCACAATGGATTTGGTTGTTGAAGACCTCGTTTCACAGGGAGCGAAATTGATTATCGCTACCTCCGATGACTTCAAGGCCGATTTTACGGCGGTGGCGCCTAATTACCCCGATATTGTTTTTCTCCATGTCTCTGGCGACGGCGTGTGGACGGGTGAAGCCTCCGAAAATATGGGCAATCTCTTTGGGCAAATGCAATATGGCAAAGCGATTGCGGGTTGCGCGGCTGCCCTCAAGACCGAAACAGGCAAAATCGCCTATTTAGGGCCGCTAATCAATAATGAAACACGGCTTTTTGCCAATGCCGTCTACTTGGGCGCGAAATATTGCTATGAACATTATCGTGGTATGGACCCCGCCACCCTACAATTTACGGTGAATTGGATTGGGTTCTGGTTCAGCATTCCCGGTGTCACACTTGACCCCACCGAAGTTGCCAACGCCTTCTTTAATGATGGCAATGATGTGGTTCTCTCCGGCATTGACACCACCGAAGCAACAGTCGTTGCGGGTCAACGTTCCGCTGAAGGTGAGCGCGTTTTCTCCGTTGGATATGACTATATTGACACTTGTGCTGAAGCCCCATCGGTCTGCCTCGGTGTGCCCTACTACAACTGGGGACCAGCCTATGTGACGACAGTCAACGCCGTCAAAGATGGCACTTGGACTCAAAGCTTTGATTGGCTTGAACCCGATTGGTCAGACCTTAACAACCCCGACACCAGCATCATTGGTTTTGCCAAAGGCACGGCCTTGACTGAAGAAGAAGCTGCCATGCTCGACGAGTACACTGCGGCTCTGGGTGCTGGAGCGAAGGGTGAAGAAGGTGGCGTTGTGCTGTTCCAAGGCCCACTAAACTATCAAGATGGCAGCACCTATCTTGAGGATGGCGAAGTTGCGACCCCAGAAAAAGTCTGGTACATGCCTCAATTGCTGGAAGGTATGATCGGCGAAAGCAGCGCCGAAAGCGAGTAATTGTAGAAGTAAACACTCAACGGGGTGGGTCACATCGCTCACCCCTCCTTTTAACCGCATACTTATTTCTTTTCAGATCAAAACAATGCGCTTAGAAATCCACAACATATCCAAGAGTTTTGGTCAATTAAAAGCGAATGATCACATTTCCTTCACTTTTGAAGGGGGTCGCATCTACGCGATTCTCGGTGAAAATGGCGCCGGCAAAAGTACCCTAATGAAAATCCTCAGTGGCTATCAATCAGCCACTAGTGGTCAAATCATCATTGATGGCAAACCCGCCCAAATCAATTCACCCCATCATGCCATTGCACATGGCATTGGAATGCTTTATCAAGACCCGCTTGATTTTGCCCCACTGACGGTGCTAGAAAATTACATCGAGGGTAAACCCTTCAACTTTTTTATGCGCCGCCGTGAAGCCGAGGCCGATCTTTTGGCTCGCTGCAAAATTTTGGGCTTCAGCCTCAACCCGAACGCAATGGTCGAATCTCTTACCGTTGGCGAACGTCAACAGCTAGAGATCGTGCGCCTGCTCTCATTAGGGGTCAGGATTTTGATCCTTGATGAGCCAACCACTGGTATCTCTGCCGAACAAAAATCGCAGTTGTTCCAAACCCTCAAAAATTTGGCCCGTGAACAAAATATGATTGTGATTTTGGTTTCACACAAACTGGCCGATGTTGAGGAATTGTGTGAAGAAGTGTTGGTGCTGCGACGGGGCAGGTTGGTCGGACACCGTCTCTTACCTTGCGAAACCGACATACTGGTCGAAATGATGTTTGGCAAACGTATCAGCACGACAACGCCGCAACCTCTCTATACCGATAAACCCATTCTCAAAATTCACAAGCTCAGTGTCCCCGCCCGCCTGTTCACGATTCAAAATCTCGATCTTGAGGTGCGAGAGGGTGAGGTCATTGGCTTGGCAGGACTGGATGGCAGTGGACAAGTTGAATTTATGCGTACTGTCGCCGGATTGGGGCGTCCGACATGGGCCGATCAACTGACAGCGATTATCGCGCTGGCAGGTATGTGGTGGGTCTTTGGCAAAATCCTTGACGAGTCCTCAGCCGTCCTTAATCTGGCCCGCATCGCCATCTTAATTTTAGTCCTCGGCCCAATGCTCAAAACCCTCTATTCGTACATTCGCCAACGGGCTAACAACGATCAAGATGCCCAAATCATGTTGAATGGCAAGAGCATTGGCTGGCGTGGTTATCGGGATTTGCTGGAGCGGGGGATCGCCTACCTTGCCGCAGGCCGATTGGAAGAGGGCCTTGTGGCTGGGTTAACGCTGGTAGATCATTCCGCGCTGGCAGATCGCAGCAGCCTGCCCCATGTCAATTGGTTACAGGCATGGCGGCGCACCAAACAAGCCATTACCGATTTTTCCATTAAGGGACAACCTTTCAGCCAGATTCAAACGCTCTCCGGGGGCAATCAGCAGCGGGTCTCATTATCCCTTCTGCCTACCAATCTACGCCTGATTCTATTGGAAAATCCGACTCGCGGACTAGATGTCGAAAGCGCCGGGCACATCTGGTCGCTGCTGCTCAATCGCCGTAAACAAGGGACAGCCATTATCTTTAGTTCACCTGACCTCGATGAGATTATTGATTACAGTGACCGCATTCTCGTATTCTCTTCGGGACAAACGACCCTCGTGGAAAATCCAGAGCAGATGACTACCGCCCGATTGGGTGAATTGATCGGGGGCAAATCTTGACGGCTTTTCGCAAAATACTCATTCAAATTTCCCGCAACACCGTCTTAGGGATTCTGCCCTTATTGGTCGGAATACTGGTGGCGCTGGCGGCGATTCTGCTCATCTTGAACAATGAAAACGTCGAGCTGCGTGCCGTTTATGATCTCATTTACGAACGCACCCTCTCTTTACCCGAAAATCGCGCCAACGTGGTAGATTTCTGGCTACCGATCTTGCTTTGCTGCTGCGGCTTGCTGCTGACGTTCACTGCTGGTTTGTGGAATATCGGCATTGAAGGCCAAATCACAATGGGGGCGGTTGGCGCAACTAGCATTGCTCTTTTTGTTGAACTCCCGCGCAACGAGCAGATTTTCACCGAATTATTCATGGCTGGGGCAGCGGGTGGCACTTGGGCCTTATTTACGGGGATCATGCGGACACGCGGGGGCGTAAACGAAATTTTTGGCGGGGTCGCCATGAATTTTCTCGCCAGCAGTTTCTCATCCTATCTGCTGGTTGCGCCTTGGTCGCCTCCCAACGCGACAGGTAGTGCTACCGTGCGCTTTCCTGCAAATGCCATCTTACCAAGCATGGACGACTATCGTCTTAGCCCGATTACCATCTATATCACCCTAACCGCCTTTATTTTCGTCCTGCTGACCCTCTCTGGTTCACGATGGGGCTTGCAGCTTCGGGCGATGGGCAAAAACGAAAAGTCAGCCCAAATGTTAGGTGTTCCCACTGAACGCAATATCTGGTTAGCCATGCTGATCTGCGGCATTATGGCGGGGTTGGCAGGCGGGCATTTGGTGTTGTTCCGCCGCGCTAACCTACCCGCGAACGTCTCCGGCGGCATTGGCTTTTTATCACTGCTCGTGGTGCTGCTGGCTTCGATACGTGTCCGCTGGGTTCCCTTTGTGTCCTTCGCCTTTGCGCTGCTTTATTCGGCGGGTCTGCCCCTGCGAACACGCCTACAATTGGATGCCTCGCTCATCGGTATCTTCTTAGGAATTTTGGTATTCTGTGTGCTCATTTTTGATGGCGTGCGGCAGCGTTTGAAGGAGCGAGTGGAGCAGCGCAAACTTTTGGCAGCTTCAGGAGGTGAAAAATCACCACCCCCGTCTACAGTTGAAATCCAAATCGGTCAGGAGGCATCCAGTGGATCCGGTTCTAACTAGCACCCTCGCCGACATCGTGCGGAACGCGGCTCCGCTACTGATTGCCAGTCAAGGTGAACTCATCACTGAACGGGCTGGTGTGGTTAATCTCTCACTGGACGGCACCATCTTGTTGGCAGCGATGGCGGCCTTTGCGGTTACGTACAATACGGGCAGCCTCGGTATGGGCATAGTAGTCGCCATGCTGATTGGCATGTTGGTGGCTCTGATCGTTATTTCCGCCAGCGTTTTCCTCAAACTTAACCAAATCGCAGTCGGCTTTGTATTGACTTTGCTCTGTGCCGACCTCAGCACCTTTTTTGGTCGGAAATATTCGGGACAGCAGGGCACCGAAATCCCCTATGCCCCTATCCCCATCCTAGAAGATATTCCGGTAATTGGCGAGGTCTTTTTCCAGCACAATATTCTGATCTACTTCAGTCTGCTTTTGGTCATTTTCATCTGGCTGTGGACGTATCACACCCGTCTTGGATTGTCCTTACGTGGTTTGGGTGAGCATCCCGCAGCGGCTTATGTGCGTGGCACACGAGTCCAAGCGTGGCGCTTTGTATACGTCGCGGCAGGGGGTGCATTGGTCGGCTTGGCCGGAGCAACCTATTCACTGAGTGTAAAGTTGGGCTGGCGCGAAGGCTCAACGCTTGGCAACGGCTGGATTGCGCTGGCGATTGTGATTTTCGGCGGTTGGCGGCCCTTCCGTATCGCGTTTGGCGCGTATTTCATTGTTGGTCTGCGTGCCCTAGCCCTCTATTTCCAACAAGAGGATGTGCTGAATCTGCCCATTCAGATCATCAATATGACCCCTTGGGTACTGATGCTGGTCACGCTTATCTTTGTAACCAGCGGTCTTGCCGAAAGCCTCTTAGTGCTTGTGCCCCCCCGTTGGCGACCCGCTGCCCAAAACCTGCTACGGGCTAAACCCCCGGCAGCCCTCGGCTCAAATTTCGAGCGCAGCTAAATGGACGGTTGGTTGGCATCCTAAGCAATCAGCCGCCTTGTATTTCTCATGCAAAAAATCACTGGTTACAGCCCTGTAACCAGCCTGTAACCGCCGTGTAACGCCCGTTCGTTATCTTTCTCTCTCAGATTTGGAAACGTTTTTTGAGAGGAGAAAGACTGCGTGAAATCGCCCCACTTTAGATTAACCAGTAGTGTACTGCTGGTGGTCATGTTGTTGGTAAGTGTACTGCCAACGGCCCATGCCCAAAACAATACACCTATCTCTTTGGCCCTGCCGAGTTTTTGGCAGAACATCATGGGAGAGGAGTTTTTAGCTGATTTTGAGACCCAATATGGTGTGGATGTCTATGTCAACTACGTAGATACAGGGTTTTCTTCGGCCAACGACATCACGACCTTTTTGGACGACGGTCAAGACTACGTTAGTCAAGCCGATGTGCTGTATGTGGATGATTCTACATTAACACCAGAACGCACCCGCGCCGGATTCTTCCTTGACCTTACACCCTTGATCGCCAGTGATGCGTCATTGGATACCAACGATTTTTACCCCGCCGCTCTGCAATCCTTCCAATGGGATGCTGGAACTTGGGGACTGCCCACGTCGCTAGATGTCATTCTCGTCACTTATGACGCCGCCGCCTTTGACGAAGCAGGCTTGGCCTATCCGACCTCCGCATGGACTCTCGATGATTTTGCCAATGCGGCCCGTGTCTTAGCCCAAATAGATGCCAGCGGCGCGGTGACTGTCCCCGGCCTTTCTGTGCAAACCTTTGGTGACAATCTAGGTCTGTTTCTGCGTACCCTACTCGCACATGGTCTATATGACGACAGCACCCTGCCCAGCAATCCCTCCTTTTCCGACCCGGCCCTCGAAACCTTGTTAACCACATGGAAGGAACTCGCCGACGAAGGGGTGATTGGCAGCAGTTTTGGTGAGACGTCCGATCAAATCCCGCTGCGTATCGAGCAAAGTTCCGGTCTGTCCGGTTTTGGGCCGGATTCAGTCGAACGCAGTGGCGCAATGCTGCCGGGTGGCACGGTTGGCTTGACCGTTGAAGGCTTCGCCGTGAGCAGCGGCACGCAATACCCCGAACTCGCCTATGAATTGGTCAAATATCTGACCACCCGCCCTGAAATCGCCAATTCTTTCCAAAGCATTAACCCCGCCCGTCGCAGCATGGTCGGTGTACAGGCGGATACTGGCAATGGACAGGGCGGGCCGGGTGGCGGTGGCGGCATCCAATTTGGACGAGGTGGTAATCTCTCCGAAGAAAATCAAGCCATCGTCAATGAGGCCATTGAAAAAGCCCTGCCAGTTTCGGCAACCCGTTTCACCGATTACCTCAGCTTCGCCCTGCAAAAAATGCAGAGTGATGGACTGGATGCCCACAGCGCCCTGCAAGAAGTTGAATTGGAAGCGCTTGCCGCAATGCAAACCGCCGATGAACGCCGCAGCTCCGTCGCCATTTCGATTATTCCACCGCCTGAAGCTGTTGCCCTTGCTCCCGGCGAAGTCGCCCTTGATTTTGGTATGGCGTCCTCGTTCATCATGATTGGCCCCGGCGGTGGGTTGCCCAATCAAGAACAATGGGATCAAGTTTCGCAAGATTTCGCGGCCAACGACCCCGACGTGGGGGTGGTGAATGTCGAACAGGCGCAGGGGCAATCCTTGGCGGAATTAGCCGAGCAATATGACTGCTTCACCCTCGGTTACAACGCGGTTTCGGGTGATTCTGACCTCAGCAGCATTTTGAGCCTCGACCCCTTCCTCGATACCGACCTAAATTTTGACCGTAATGACGTGATTGGCAACACCCTGACTCAGCTACAGGTAGACAACAAGACATGGGCCTTGCCGATTGGAATTCAAGCCGACGTGCTGCGGTACGATACCCAGTTATTCAGTAATGCAGGGGTGCCGCTGCCCGATGGTGGTTGGACAGTAGATGAATTTGCCGATGCGCTGGAATCGCTGCAATACGGTTTGGGCGATACGGCTGCCTTCCAACCCGCCGACCCCGGTGGCACCTATCTACTGATGCTCATCGCGGCCTATGGTGGTTTACCCATAGATTACCGCACCGAACCACCGACCATCAACTTCACCGACCCCGCGACGGTAGACGCCATTCGTCAGGTCTTGGATTTAGCCAAGAACGGCTATATCGAGTATCAGGAACTCGGCGGCACGGGCTTTGCTATCTCTATTGGTGGTAGCGATGATACAAACACCATTGCCATCACCACCGACAGCCTCAGTCCATTCAGCTTCCGGCGCGGTGGCCCTCCCGGTAGCGCACAGGCCGAAGATACAACGGCGATTGTCAGCTATCCACGTGGCACAACCTATAACGCGGCCTCCTATAACATCGTGACGGGTTATGTCAGCGCCACTGCCGAAAATCCAGCGGCGTGTTATCGGTGGTTGAGCGAAATCGCGCAGCACCCCGAACTCTATTCGGCCATGCCTGCCCGTACTTCGCAACTCAGTGATCCAACCATCACCGCATCTCAAGGGGAAGATTTGACGGCGCTGTACAACGAACTTGCCACTACGATTAGCGACCCCAATACCATCACCTTCCCGCAGTCGTTTCGTGAAAGTGGCTCCCCCGCCAATTTCGCCAGAGAGTATTGGCTAAAGCAGGCGTTTGACCGCTATGTCTTGGAAGACGCAGACTTGGGGACGGAATTGGCACAGGCCCAGCAGTACACCCAAGACTACATTAGCTGTATCAGCGACCTGCCGCCGTTTGATCCTAGCAGCACCGACCAGAATTACATGCAGGATTACTTCGGGCAAATCACCATCTGTGCGGCAACTGCCGACCCGAATTATCCGCTACCCGGTCAGGAATAAATCGGTGATGCTGGGGGGAGTGCGCCAAAATTTCGTGGGAGCGTTCTGGCACACTTCCTTCTTCATCCGTAGGAGACAACGACTATGTTCCGCCTGTTTGACATCTTGACGCTGGTTTTTGAACGTCTCTGGCAGCACCGGATTTTGGTGTTCTGGACGCTACTTGGCCTTTCAACCGCGACGACCCTTGCCCTGAGCCTGACACTCTATGTAGATGCGGTCTATAGCAATCTGCTCGACGACCAATTAGGCGACCCACCCTATGCCTTCCGTTTTCGTTATCTGGGGGCATGGGAGGGCAACATCTCGCCGGAGGATGTCAGCAGCGCCAGCGCCAGCATTCACCAAGAATTTGCCCAATCGTTCGGTCTGCCTGTCCTACGCGAAGCCCAATATATCGGCATCGGCTTTTGGGGGATTCGCGGGGCTGAAAACAACCTCAATATCGGCAACTACAGCATCGGGACACTCGAAGGGGCGGATGCACAAATTCAAATTGTCGCCGGGGAATGGCCTGCGAAATCTACCTCGGCGGATGAAATTCCCGTCCTCATTTCTGAAGAACTGTTTTACACAACAGGCTTGGAAGTCGGCGATACCTTAACCGCGACCCGTGCTGGCGGCAAAACCGTCACCCTCAAAATCGCAGCGATGTGGCGGGCGGTCAACACCAACGATACCTCGTGGATGCTGCCACCCAAATTTTTTAATGAAGTGCTGCTTGTCCAACCCACCCACCTAAACGCGATGGTCGAGGGCAACGACTCACCGATTGAAGAGGTGGACTGGTACGTCCTATTTGATGGCACAGGTCTCCGTACCTCGGATGTACAAGCCTTGCTCTCGAATATCATCAATGGTGAACGGAACGTCAATGCGACCTTGCCCGGTATCCGTCTCGATGTCTCACCCAAAAGTGGACTTGAATCGTTTAACAATGAGGTCAATGAGCTTCGTCAGCAATTGGTGATTGTGGTATTGCCCGTTGGCGGCCTCATTCTCTATTTCGTGACCATGCTGTCAGGCATGTTGGTAGGTCGTCAGCAGCACGAAGATGTGATCTTGAGCAGTCGCGGGATGAGCCGCCGTGCCTTGTTACGTCTTCATGCGCTCATGTGGCTGATTCTGGCAGGGATAGCTCTCGGCATTGGCATCTTCGCCGCGCCCTCGGTGGTGGAATTGGTAGGCCGCACCACTTCATTTTTGCGCTTCAACAACCCCACCCCCGATTTAAGCATCCAATTTACCCAACAGGCGGTTTTGTTGGGAGCGGCAACGGGCCTTATCGCGGCGAGCAGCGGCCTCTTGATTGCATGGCGCACTACCCGCCAAAGCATCACCAGTTTTAAACAGAGCCAAGCACGGGCAGGCAAGGCGTGGTGGCAGCGCATGTATCTGGATATCCTGCTGCTTATCCCGGCTGCCTATGTGTTTTATAACCTGAACGCCGAAGGGGGATTGCAGGCCGACGCTGAAAATCCGTTTAGCAATCCACTGGTGTTCCTTGCCCCCACACTGTTTTCACTCGGCCTCACACTGTTGTTCCTGCGTCTCTACCCGATGCTGTTGAATTTTGGCGCTCGTATGATTGGTATCACCAGCAGCATTGCTTTGTTGATGGCTCTGCGCGAACTGACCCGTTCGATTAGCAGGTATCGTGGGGCACTCTTGATGATGTGCTTCACTCTGAGTCTGACCGGATTCACCGCGTCTATGGCAAGCACGCTTGATCGCAGTTTAGAGGACACCATCAATTATGAAATTGGTGCGCCATCGGTGCTGGTGGTCGCTTCGGAGGCCCAAACCGAAACCACCACCAATGATAGCGGGGAAGCAGAAGAGGAATTGGTCGGCTATAACACCCTGCCTGCCAGCAATCTCTTGGCAGTGGAGGGTATTGACAATGTTTCACGGGTGGGCCGCTTCAGCACCCAGATTTTGCTGAACAACCAGCGCATTAGTGGTACTACACTGGGCATTGATCGGGGTGCATTGGCGGCAATCGCCTATTTCCGTGACGACTATGCCGGCGAAAGCCTGCCCGCCCTGCTAAATAAATTGGCCGGAAATCGCACGGGCATCCTATTAAACCGCGAAACTGCCGAGACCTATCATTTGCTGGTGGGCCAAGAAATCACCATGCAGTATTCGGCATTGGGCGAGACCTATCAGACTACTGTGCCCATTGTTGGTCTGCTGGATTATTTCCCGACGCTTGACCCGGCGGACGGCTTTTTTGCCATCACCAATCTTGACCCGATTTTTGAACTGGTTGGGACGGAACTGCCCCATGACGTGTGGATCAGCCTCGCCCCAGATGCAGACCGGGATGAAGTTGAAGCAGGCGTTCAAAAAATCGGCTTCCCGGTGCTACGCTGGCTTGACCCTCAAGAATCCTTACTTGAAGCCCAACTTGCGCCGGGACGACGTGGGGTACTTGGTTTTCTATCGGTTGGCTTTGTATCGTCCATCGTGCTGACCCTCGTCGGCAGCATTATCCAAAGTACCGCCTCATTTCGCGCTCAGGCTCTGCAACTCGGTTCGCTTCGGGCAATGGGTTTGAGCGGAGGGGCGGTTGGGGAATATCTGATTTTTGCACAGGGCATCGCCTCCAGTGGCGGTGTCATCGGCGGGACACTCATCGGGACTGCCACCACTCTGCTGTTTTTGCCATTGTTGGATTTTAGCGGAGGTCTGCCTCCCTATCTGATCCGCGTGGCATGGGATGAAATCACTTTAGTCTATGGGGTATTTGCGGGAATCCTCATCATCGTAACTTTAATGACCACCATCCTCCTCAGCCGCGAGCATCTATCGGCTCTGGTGAAACTGGGGGATGCGTGATGCAGGAGAAATTCGACGATATGAAAAAACATGTTTTCGCTCTGATGGCTTTATTGATGCTGGTATCGGCCTGCACATCCGGGAATGATCCGAATGCAAACGGCCCTTCTGCAACGATTACCTCCATTCCCACCGCCCCCGCTGCGGCACGTCCAAAATACACTGTGCAGCGGGGTAATGTGGAGGAAATCTTCGAGTTTAGTGGCCGCTGGCAGCCGCGTGACCAAATGGAATTGTCCTTCGAGATCAACGGCACAATCCGCCAAGTCAATGTGCGGCAGGGCGATGCGGTCAGTACGGGACAGTTGCTTGCTGATTACCAAATTGAAGACCTTGAAGAACAACTGGTAAGCGCCGAACTATCGCTGGAAACGGCCCAAACCAATTTAGAGACAGGCACAGGGACGGATGTCCAGTCGGTGGAAGATGCCGAAATCCGCTTGGCGAATGCTAAACTAAGTCTTGAGCAGACCAAAGCCAGTCGTGATTGGACAGGGGTCGCTAATGCGCGGATTTCACTCGATGCCGCCCAACGCGATCTGGAAGACGCCGAACAAGCCTATCAAGAAGCCCTTAGCCATCCTGAACAGGGAGCAAGCGCGGTAGATAACGCCTATACCCAACTGCTCAATGCCCAAGACAGTCTGCGCCGCGCTGAAAATTCCTATTTCTCAGCCGCCCAAAGCTACAACAATGCCGAGTTCAACATCAAACAGCAGGAAAATTCGGTGATTGAGGCTGAACTAGCATTGGAACGGGCGCGGAGTGGGCAAGGCGACCCCAGCGGCCTCGAAAATCTACGGCAGGCCCAATTGAAAGTGGATCAACTCAAAACCGATATTGCCCGTTCTTCACTGTATGCCCCGATGGACGGCGTGATTTTGGAAGTCAGCATCAGCCCCGGCGACCAAGTAACGGCCTACAACGCGGTCATCACCATCGGCTTGCCGGAACCCAAAGAGGTCATCGCCAGTCTTGCGATTGGGGATGCTCAAAATTTGAGTGCCGGGATGGTCGGGGTGTGTCAGATCGCCAATAAACCGGAAACCGCTGTGCAATGTGCCGTGCGTCGTATCCCCGGCAGCAATCGGGATGCGGACCAAACCACCCGTATCGGGGCGGGTTTTGAAAATTTGACCGATGGGCAATTGATCCAAGTGTATATGCCACTGCAAATCCGCGAAAACGTTTTGTGGCTACCTCCCGCCGCGATACGCACCTTCCAAAATCGCACCTTTGTGGTATTGGATACCCCCGACGGACAGCGTTCGGTAGATGTCGAACTCGGTCTGCAAACCGATGATCGGGTCGAAATTATCAGCGGTGTTAACGAGGGCGATGTCGTCGTCGGGCCATGATCGAGGTGCAAGCATGACGAGTTATATCTACTGCAAAAATCTGGTGCGGGCCTATCAAGTCGGCGGTCATGAGGTTTTAGCGCTCAAAGGGGTGGATTTTTCGATGGAACAGGGCGAGATGGTAGCGATTGTCGGGCCAAGTGGCGCGGGCAAAAGTTCACTATTGAACCTGTTGGGGGGATTGGATAAACCCACTGCCGGACAATTAACCGTTGATAGCCTAAATCTGCTCGAACTCAAAGGCAAGCGGCTGGCGGAATATCGGTTGAAAAGGGTCGGGTTTGTCTGGCAAAACGTCACCCGCAATCTGCTGCCGCATCGTTCCGCCTTCCATAATGTGACCCTGCCGATGACCCTTGCCGGGATGTCGCCGTGGCAGCGCGGCAAACAGGCCCGCGAATTATTGGATGCGGTGGGGCTGAATGACCAAACTCATAAACGACCTGCCACTTTATCAGGTGGTCAGCAACAGCGTGTTGCCATCGCCGTCGCCCTTGCCAATCGGCCTTCGCTGTTATTGGCAGATGAACCCACCGGTGCGTTGGATCGTAAAAACGCGATTCAGGTGATGCAACTGATTAATGATTTGCGGGGGCGTTATGGTCTGACGGTGTTGATGGTGACACATGACCTCGATATTGCGGCCTATGCTGACCGCACTTTGACGTTACGTGATGGGGCCTTAGGCCAAGACGTCTCGCACGCCTCCGAAGAAACACCCTTCTTAGATACCGAAGGTCGGATTCAGCTACCCGACACTGCCAAATCACAACTATCTGAAGCGACCCGTATCGCAGTCGAGGTGCGCCCAGAGGGGATTTTACTGCGGCCTGAACATGACACCCCCGACGACACCCATCTGCTGCTTAATGAGATGTTCCCACAAGATGTCCCACCCACGCGACGGCGCTTCCTTCGACGAGGCAAGAAACGGGGGGCGGCATGAGAAACAATAATCACAGAGCCTCTCCGACTACACTGTGTGTGACGGTCAACCGTGTCGAGCGTCGTTTTGGGGATGTTCAGGTGTTGCGTGGGGTAGATTTAAACGTTGAGCGTGGTGAATTGGCAGCCTTATATGGCCCATCCGGCAGCGGCAAAACCACCCTCTTGAATCTGATTGGGGCATTGGATCGTCCCACTGCTGGACAAATTGCGTTTTATGGGCAGGATATTTTGCGGATGAATGACCGTGCCCGTACCAAACTGCGCCGTAAATCCATCGGCTTTATTTTTCAGAGTTCGACGTTGCTGCCGACCTATACCGCTATTGAAAACATTGACCTTGCGCTGCGTCTGCTGAAATTAAACGTTTTTGAGCGTAGTCGCCGTGCCAAATCTGCTTTGCAGGCCGTTGGTCTCAGCGCATGGGCCAATCATGTCCCCGATGAATTAAGCGGGGGTCAGCGCCAAAGGGTCGCCATTGCGCGTGCCCTTGCCATGCACCCCAAGCTGATCCTTGCCGACGAACCCACCAGCGGCCTAGATACGCGCCTTGCCCGCCGGATGCTGGCGCTGTTCCGCAGCATCGCCGAGACACAGGGCACAACCTTTTTGATCGTCTCCCACGATCCAATGGTCATCGAATATGTAGACCATGCTTACGATCTTTTTGACGGGCAGTTGACGCCCCGCCTGATTGTCCGAGAAGAAACATCTCAAGAGGAAATCCCATGCTAAAGGTTATGATGAAACAGGGCATGTCGGCCCTAACGATGATTCTGGCGATGATCGCCGGGGGAGTTATCACCCGCCTCGCTATTCCGAGCGATAATGTCACGGATAGTGATTCTACCCCCTACGCCAATGTCCAGCAGCAAGAAACCACCCCGTCGCCTACCGCGTCGGAGACCATTCCGCCCTATACACCCCTGCCATCGCTGACGCCCTCGCAGACCCTTAAGCCACCGCCCACCTTTGAGCCAGCAACACTGACCCCACAGCCATCATTGACGCCGACCTTGACGCTGACCCCAACCATTCAACTGGACGTGTCTGTTCCCGGTCTCAATGGGGCAGAAACACCGACACCCTCTACCACACCCGGCTGTGTCCCGCGTGAAGATTGGACATTGACGTATACCGTCAAGATGGATGATGCACTGGCCTTAATCGCCGAGCAATATAACACCTATGTGGATGAGTTGGTCAAAGCCAACTGCCTCAAAGATAAGAACCTCATTGTTATCGGGCAGGTGTTACGAGTGCCGGGGACAGCCCAACCTGTGCAAGCCTATGATTGCAAAGCATGGGAAGTCCTAACCCCGTTTAATGGTACGGTGACGGTAGCAGGAGACGGCCAGATTACCTTTAATTGGCGTGGCCCGGATGCACCCAAATATCTGATTCGCATCTATCGGCCCGATGGCACAGTTTTTGAGCGATTGGTAGAACTACGCCAAAATGAACAGATTCAGGCCAGCGAAGACCTGCGGCCCGGTGGAACCTATACATGGTATGTTTATCCGCTGGACAATAACTTTGTGCAAATCCCCTGTCACGAAGGCGGTCCTTGGCAGTTCACCAAAGAAGCAGCGGGAGGGGCTTGACAGGAAGTCAGCTTGCGCTACGCTGAAAAGAAGTGAGATGTAGTGGAGAGAAATAAATGAGCACCTTGCAATCCATCCGATGGCGACTACCCCTCAGTTATGCGGGCATCGCGTTGTTGGCGACCCTAGCATTAGGGACGGTTTTGCTGACCACACTCAATGGCTATTATACGCAGCGTGAACGCGAATATCTCCATCGCATTTCTGGGCCGTTCCCGCGTAATATCGAGCAGCTTGCCTCGGATGGGGTTGCTTTGGACGATATGCAATATGTCATAGACAATCACAGCTTTATTGCGCGTTCACGGGTACGCCTCCTCGATCCAAATTCACAAGTCGTCTTAGATACCGGTACTTTCACAGGTGGCGACTTTATCACCATCAGCGTCGAAGGTGCGCCTCCTGATGCCATCCTGAGCACGGGCAGTATGGCGGTGGCAGGAGGGGGCGGAGATTCGGGGATGCCTCCAGATTTGCAAGTGACGCAAGGCTCAGTGGCCGCGCCAGCGATTATCTCGTTTCTCAGTCTAAATGGCAGAGTACCTTTTGAATATGCTGTATCCGATGCCGAAGACAATACAGTTTATGGTCCGCTAGAATTCAGGGGACAGTCCCGCATGTTTTCCGTACCTGTCGGCGGCAGTCCATTTGGATATGATTTAGACAACCCCGAGATTTCGAAAGATGGGCGGCACTCTGGTGAAGAAGTCATCCGAGCTTTGTATACCGATGATGGGACATTCATCGGTTATCTTGAAGTGTCGGAAGGGCCAGCCTTTGGACGCGAGATTTTAGACAGCGTAGCAAAGGGCTTGATTAGCGCCGGAGCAGTAGCGATTATTCTGGCCGCGCTGGTTGGCTGGTTAGTGAGTCGGAATATCAGCCAACCCCTGCTCGCCCTGACGGAAGCCACCAGCCACATGGCCGATGGTCGGCTTTCGGCCCGCGTAGATATGAAACGAGGTGACGAACTGGGTATCTTGGCCCGCTCGTTTAATGACATGGCGCATCGCGTCGAGAATACCGTTGTCACACTGCGCCGATTTGTAGCCGATGCCGCTCATGAACTGCATACCCCCCTGACCGCCCTACGCACCAATCTCGAATTAGCAGTTGTCGAAACCGACCCCCAGACCCGTGAAAACTTTATCCATCGTGCCGAAGCCCAAGCCAACCGCCTTGAACATCTGACCAACAGCCTGCTCGATTTGGCACGCATCGAATCCGGCTCGTATCAGCATCAGACCCAATCGGTGGATTTGACAGGATTGATCAAACAGATTAATGAGGTTTATGCGTCACGTGCTGAACAGGCCGGGTTATCGTTGAATCTCGATACCCCCTCTCAGGAAGTCACCATTGAAGCCAATGAGCCACAAATCACGCGGGTGATTGATAATCTGCTGGATAACGCGCTCAAATTTACCCCCGAAGAGGGCACGATTACATTGGGGCTGATTCCACAAGAAAGTGATGTTGAATTGTGGGTCAAAGATACGGGTATCGGCATTCCTCCCGAAGATTTGCCGAACCTATTTAACCGTTTTTATCGGGGGCATAACGTCGCGGCTTATCCGGGCAACGGGCTTGGCCTTGTCATTATCAAAGCTATTGTAGAAGAACACCGGGGGACAGTGACAGTTCACAGCGACCATTCCGGCACACGCTTTTCGGTCAAGCTGCCAAAGGGGGCAGTATCATGAGACCTACCAATCATATTCTGGTGATTGAAGACGACCCCGGCATAGCCTATAGTTTGCAAGATGGCCTCAAACGTGAAGGCTACACAGTGACATGGAAGGCCAACGGGCATGACGGAATGGATTTTGCCCGCGACATCAAGCCGCATTTGATTATTTTGGATGTCCGCCTGCCTGACGGCTCCGGCTTCGATTTTTGCCGCCAAATGCGCTATATGGGGTTGCGCCAGCCGATTATTATGCTGACCGTCAACCGCGAGGAGATGGACAAAGTGCTGGGGCTGGAAATGGGTGCGGATGATTATGTCACGAAACCCTACAGCCTGCGTGAATTAGCCTCAAGGGTGAGGGCACAATTACGGCGGGCCTATGGCGAACTTGCCAGCACTGACAGCAATACCCTCTATGTCGGCGACCTTTTGATTGATCGGGCACGAGGGCAGGTGACGCGCGGTGAAGAGGTGGTCAATTTGACCCCCACCGAGTTTCGGCTTCTGACATTTATGGCCCAACACCCCAATCAAATCCTCAATCGCAACCAGATTTTGGACGCGGTGTGGGGTTATGAAAGTGACCCCGACAGTGAACAGATCGTGAAGGTCAACATTCGGCGGCTGCGTGAAAAAATTGAAATTGACCCCAGCCGTCCCACATTGCTGCTGACGGTGCCGGGGATTGGTTATAAGCTGGTGTGTTGAGACGACGTGTCAGATCGTCAGGCCCATCCGCGCATACGCATAGCGACGTTTAAAGCCGAGTTGCTCAACGGCTTCAATCAGGTTGGTCTGCCACACTGGAATTTGAATCTCAATCTTATGACCCGGACTGAGTTCAAGGATTTCGCGTACCAACCTGACCAAGAGAGGATAAGCCAGTTCAGGCTGATTGGGGTCTATCTCTAGGATGAGGTTATTTAGACCACCCTTTTTTCGCAGCGCCCCAAAACGTCCAACCGCTACTACCTGCCCATTTTTATCCTGCACCTGATAGCGGCGGCGCGTCGTCTTCGTAAAATAGCTGAGAATGGACATCATGGTTCGGGCGGCGGCGGGTACGCGGTAGACCGATTCCACAACTGGCTCATATTCCTGCACAATCGCCGGGGTGATGCGCTGTGCCAATTGATAACGCGGCTGCCATTCCGATGACTTAAGAGGCATCATGATATAAGTGGAAGACCATGCTACCTCAGCAGGTGGGGTAGGGGCTTCATAATCGTAGGTGATGCTGGTCGTATAGTTCACAAACCCCAATCTTTCATAAAGTTGTTGGGCGGGTAAATTGCCATCAATTACGTCTAATATAATCTTTTTCGCGCCGCGCTCCCGGCCCAATTTCAAACAGGCTTCAACCAATTTTCGGGCGAGACCCTTACGGCGATGATCCGGCAGCACTGCCACATTCGATACCATCCATGTATCACTTTTGCCACGCCGTCCGATATTAGCTGTCCCAATGCGTTTGCCATCTTCCTCCCAGACATAACCGTGCATCATATCTTTCATAGAGGGTGAAACAAGGAACAGCACCCGAAAAAGAGGCCAGAGTTTTTTGACTGTCCGCAACATATCGAGTGCAGATTCTTGTTCTTCATCCTCCATATCCCATTCGGGATGGTCGGGGTATTTGGCAGCAACGCTCCAGACTTCCAACATGCTGTCAATATCTTTGGGCATGGTAAAGGGGCGGAGAGACATTTTGGACACTCCTCGTTCAATTTTGGCGGTATCTATTTATACGCAAAAAGCAGTCAATTCGATGCACATGGAGGGTAGAAAATTCTGTTTATACAGAATATACGTTCTATTATTGTGGCTTATATGCGCCGAATTTGAATTCGTAGCCACGGTTACGCATGAGTTTGTGCTATAACTGAAAAGTTAATTTAGAAACTAGCCTAGAAAGGGCGATTTGGGAATATAGGAGGGCAAAAAATTTAACCATATACAAATAGGATTAAAACCTTCATTCAGAGAACATGAGTCATTGGTGGACGTTATTTTGTCATTGTGATAGCCGGAATCTCGCAATATGCTTATAGTTCTAGGAAATTTATTAATTATCTTTAGGAATATTGAACTCGAAATGAGCTATCGTTTAACCGATCATGCGAAAGCCGAGTGCCAAAATCGGGGTATTCCGCTGCAAACTATAGATGAAATCATGACTAACCCTCAGCAAATCGTAGAAGCAGATGGAGGTCGCAAAATTTATCAGTCTAAAATTGAATTTGACGGTAAGATATATTTGGTACGCTTGATTGTAGAAGAAACCGACCCAGCTACTGTTATTACCGTTTATCGAACCAGCAAAATTCAGAAGTATTGGAGCAATTCATGAAAGTCACATACGATGCTGAGGTAGACATTATTCGGATTTTGCTGAGTGATGCCGTGATTGAAGAAAGTGATGAAGAAAAACCCGGTATCATCTTGGATTATGATCGGGATGGCAATATTGTTGGATTTGAAATCTTAGATGCCTCCAAGCGTGTCAAAAATCCGTTGGCGATGGAATATGCCATTATCGGGGAGTTAACCGCAGGGGTATAAAAACAAAATAGGCGGGTTAAAAAATCTCACCCGCCCTTCGAGTTTAGGCCCAGTTTTCCAGACGTTCTTTAAGTGTCATCATCCAACCGTCGCCCGTCGCACCATCGGCAATGCGATGATCGAAGGTGAGGCTGGCATAACAGCAGGGCCGGATGGCAATCGCGTCATTAATCACCTTCACCCGTTTTTCGATGATACCAACCCCAAAAATCGCTGCTTGGGGCTGATTGATAATCGGGGTGGCGAATAGACTCCCACTAACGCCATGATTGGTAATCGTGATCGTGCCGCCTTGAATATCATCGGGTTTCAACTGTTTGTTACGGGCGCGATTGGCTAAATCATTGGCTTGACGGGCAAGGCCCATTAGGTTGTATTCACCCGCGTTTTTGATGACGGGCACGATCAACCCGTCGTCAATTGCCACCGCCATGCCGATATTGACGATGCGATGTAAATAAATGCCGTCGTCCGTCCACTGGCTATTTATCATGGGTACGGCGCGGCAGGCATCCACCATCGCGGCAAGGAAATACGCGGTCAGGGTCAAATTTACACTGCTCTTGGCAAATTCAGCTTTATGCGCCTCGCGGTGGGCCATGACCGCACCCATATCTATTTCAAAAACGGTGGTGACATGTGGACTGGTCTGTAATTTGGAGCGCACCATATGATCGGCAATGGCGCGGCGCATGTTGCTGAGGGTGACCAATTCACCGGGGACACCTTGCGGAATCGGTTCGGCGGGGATGGCACGCGGCGGAGCAGATGGCACAGGGTCAGCAGGTGGCGACGCGACGGCGGCAGGTTTGGCTTGGGGTTTAAACTCGCCCGTTGGCTTGAACAAATCACCGGAGCCGGGTTGTTCCCACGGGGGCAAATCGGTGGTTGGCGCAGATGTCGGGTTTTGCAGATAGGCTTCCACGTCTTTTTTGGTGACACGTCCACCCGTGCCCGTACCCTTAATTTGCGTCAAATCCAATTGATGCTCGGCGGCCATGCGTGCCACAACTGGGCTAATCCGCATATGGTCAGATGATTCCGCTTTTCCACCATTGGTGTGGGCAGAGGTGGTTGCGGCTACAGTGGTCTCCATTACAGGTTGAGGAGCATGGGTAGCGTGAGAAGCGCCACCACTAGACTGCCCGCCCGATGGCACTTCACCGGGTTTGCCAATCACCGCCAACAACACACCCGCTTTGACCGTCTGGCCCTCTTGTACATATACCTCAAGTAAAGTACCTTCGGCGGGGGCGGGCACTTCGGTATCTACTTTATCTGTGCTGACTTCCAGTAGCGGCTCATATTCGCGCACGGTATCGCCAACCTGATGCAGCCAGCGGTTGACCGTTCCCTCGACCACCGACTCACCAAGTTGGGGCATAATCACATTAGTTGGCATCGCTAAAATCTCTCCTAATAAGCGGCTAAATCACGGATCGCATCAGCAATTTTCTGTGGTGACGGCATAAATTCTTCTTGGACGGGATGGCTAAAGGGTACACCCGGCACATCCGGTCCAGCTAGACGACGGATTGGGCCATCCATATATTCAAAACCGTCATCCGCCAAAACCGCAGCGATTTCCGCGCCATAGCCCATGGTGAAATTATCTTCGTATACAATTAGAGCCTTACCTGTTTTCTTAAATGAATTCAGGATACCTTCACGGTCAACAGGCAATAGCGTGCGGACATCTACTACCTCGGTGCTGATGCCATCTTGCTGCTTGACCGTCTCGGCGGCTTGCAAACAATAATGCGCCATCATGCCGTAGGCGTAGACTGTCACATCCGTTCCGGTGTGAGTAATGTTAATCGGGCCAATTGGAACCGTGTATTCGCCATCCGGCACATCGCCTTTAATCGCACGATAGCCCTTTTTCGGTTCAAAATAGAGTACCGGGTTGGGATCACGCACGGCGCTCTTGAGCAGACCTTTGGCATCGTGGGGGGTACTGGGAATGACCACTTTGAGGCCGGGGCAGTGGGTAAAATAGGCTTCGAGGCTCTGGCTGTGATAGAGTGCCCCACCAATCCCACCGCCATAGGGAGCGCGGATGGTCATGGGGACGTTCCACGTGCCGTTGCTGCGATAATACATCTTGGCGGCTTCGTTCATAATCTGATTCATAGCGGGGTGGATAAAGTCGGCAAATTGGATTTCGCAGATAGGCCGTAAATCCGCCATTGCCGCACCAATGCCGATGGCGACAATGCTCAACTCCGCCAGCGGACTATCAATAATGCGTGTTGGGCCATATTTGTCGAACAGGCCCATGGTGGCACGGAACACCCCGCCACGTTGACCCACGTCCTCACCCGTAATAAAGACCCGTTCATCGCGGGCCATTTCTTCATCCATCGCCTCACGGATGGCATCAATTAAGGTCATGTTACGCATTAAGCAAGGTCTCCGGGGGCATATACACTGCGCGGGTCAAGATTGGGTTCAACATCGGGATATGGGGCATCCTCGGCGGCACGTTGGGCCGAATCCACGACAGATTTTGCTTTCGCTTCAAGGTCATTAATCGCGTTCTGGGTCAACACACCCCGCTCTAATAGCACTTTTTGGAAGCGGGAAATGGGGTCTTTCTTTTTCCACTGCTCCACTTCATCGCGGGTGCGATAGCTGCGATCATCGTCATCGGAGGAGTGCGGGACTGGACGATATGTTTTGGCTTCAATCAGGGTTGAGCCGTCGCCAGCATAGGCTTTATCGCGGGCATAGGCCATGACATCGTAACAGGCCAGCACATCATTACCATCTACCACTAATCCCTCGACTCCATAGGCGGCGGCGCGGTCTGCCACATCACTGACAGCCATTTGACGCTCCATTGGAACAGAAATGGCATAAATATTATTTTGCACAAGACAGATAAAAGGCAATTTATGGACGCCCGCCCAATTCATACCCTCGTGCCATTCGCCCTGACTGGTTGACCCTTCACCGAGACAGGTCAGCGCGAGGCGGGGTTGGGTATCGTCGTTGGGGTCTTGCAGGCCATGTGAAATCTTGTATTGGATGGCAAAGGCTAATCCAGCCGCTTGTGGCACTTGGGTGGCGACGGGGGATGAGTGCGACAGGATATTGAGCCACTTAGCGCTGAAATGGCTGGGCATCTGACGCGCACCGGAACTCGGTTCACCTGCCTTGCCAAGCAGACTAAGCATAAATCCTTCGGGGGTAAACCCAACGGTCAGCACCAACGCGAGGTCGCGGTAGTAGGGATGGACATAATCCACACCTCGATTGATGGCAAACCCCGCCCCGACCTGACAGGCTTCATGGCCCATACCGGAAATATGAAAGGCAATGCGGCCTTGACGGTGCAGAATCCATGCACGTTCGTCCAAGCGGCGACTAAGCAGCATCATCCAATACATATCGCGGAGGGTGTCGTCGGAGAGGGAATCTGAGGGGCGTGAACCACTGGCAGTCACAAAGGCGGTGATTTCTGCCGGTGCGTGATTGGTCATTCAATCTCTCCCTAAGCTAACTCGGCGGGTCAGAATAATCTACCCGCATCTAATGGGTACGGTTGCAAAATATCCAGATCAAGAGTTTTGATTTTTAAATCATTTGCAACAGAACCATTATAGCAACTATTCTCACTCCGACAATTCACGAAATTCTTTTAATATTTTTCCTTATTTCGCAAAATGAATCAAACTTTGAAATCCATGACACAGAGGATTATAAAACGAAAACGCGCCCAACCGAGCGCGCCTTCATTTTCCCTAGTCGCTAAACCAGTAACATGTAATCAAATTCTGGAAAGTTTGCGGATCATCTGGAGGATTCGCCCCCGCGAACCAGATGCCGAGTTTTTATCTATGGTTGCAGTAATAGCCTCTTGGCGAAGTCGCTCCACTTCGAGAAGCACCCATCCACGCTCACGTTCTGCCCCGTCAATGACAAACATCCGTCCAACCAGATGATAGCAGTCGGTTGGGTTTTGCCCATGCACGGAAAAATAAGCCGAGCGATAGGCATCCACAATATTGCGGCTCGTCAGGGTATCGGCTTTGCTGGGATAGAGCAAAGCATGGTTATCCGCCGTAGAATAATCGCTCATGGGGTCACTTTTCCTCTCATCACACGGAAAGGTGTTAATTTGCCTTCTTTCCCCTTTTCCCCAGTATAGCGGGAAACAAGTCATAACCTTCTGAATTCCGTCTGAATTTATTGTGAAAAAATTCAAACTATGTTTCCTAAGCAACGTTCACCAGAAATGACCTAAACCTGTATACTTAAAAAACATCCACTTATTTGGCTCTTTTTGTGAGGTACGAATGGAAGACCTAAGCGGTCAGATGATTAAAGGTTATGAATTACATGAGATGATCGGAGCGGGTGGTTTTGGGGCGGTCTATCGTGCCCACCAAGCCATTGTTGACCGTGAAGTCGCTATCAAGATTATTCTACCCAACTATGCCAGCCAGCCCGATTTTATCCGTCGTTTTGAATCCGAAGCTCAACTGGTCGCCCGGCTAGAACACCTGCACATTGTTCCCCTCTACGATTATTGGCGTGACCCCAGCGGGGCCTATTTGATTATGCGCTGGTTGCGAGGGGGCAGTTTGCAGGGACACATCAAAAAATTTGGGCCGTGGCCCCCGGAACAAGCGGCTCATTTGCTCGATCAGGTTGCGGCAGCATTGATGGTGTCGCATCGTCATCATGTGATTCACCGCGACCTCAAACCCGCCAACATTTTGCTGGATGAAGATGGCAATGCGTATTTGACCGATTTTGGGATTGCCAAAGACCTCGGAGGGGATGACAGCCGCGAAGATACCGGGGTGATAGGTTCGCCCGCCTATATGTCGCCAGAGCAAATTCGCAGCGGCCCGATCACCCCCCAGACCGATATTTATGGACTAGGCATGGTGATGTATGAGGTCTTGACGGGGGAGCAACCGTTTGCGGGCACGACTGCCTCCGATTTAATCATCAAACAACTTGGGCACGCCCTACCTGAATTACGCGAACTTCGAACCGACTTACCCGGTGATCTGAATCGCGTGCTGCAAAAAGCCACCGCCAAAGACCCCCATGAGCGTTACCTTGATGCCCTTGCCTTTGCTAAGGATTTTCGCCACGCCATTGGGGAAAAATCGCGTGCAGGCGAGCCGGGAACATGGATAGATGTAGACAGCGGCGATGAAATTTTCATCTCGATTAGTGATGCCACCACCCGTCTGCAAATTACGGGGGAAATGCTGGGTATCACCATCCCGCTGGAAATCGGTAATCCCTATAAAGGACTACGCGCCTTCCAAGAAGCCGATGCTGATGACTTCTTTGGTCGTGAAATTCTCGTCCAACATTTGATACACCGCCTTAATGAAAAACATCCATTGGCCCATTTTCTGGCGGTGGTCGGGCCAAGCGGTAGTGGAAAATCTAGTGTCGTCAAAGCAGGGGTGCTGCCTGCCCTGCGTAAAAATGCGATTCCGGGTTCAAGTCGCTGGTTTGTGTCCGAAATGACCCCCAGCACTGATCCTATCAGTGAACTCGAAACGGCCCTATTATGCATCGCGCCCCAACCGCCAGATGATATGACCCAGCGCCTGCGGGCCACCCCGAATGGATTGCTTGAACTGCTGCCGGAAGTGCTGCCGGATTACCCCAACTGCGATTTTCTGCTGGTGATTGACCAATTTGAAGAAATGTTTACGCAGGTCGAACACGAGTCCACACGCGCCCATTTTCTGGAAAGCCTGCGGATTGCCACCAGCACCACCAATATCCCTTTCCGCGTCATTATCACCCTACGCGCCGATTTTTATGACCGCCCCCTGCTCTATCCTGATTTTGGCGGATTGATGCGGGAACGGACGGAGGTTGTATTACCTCTTTCGGCAGAAGAATTGGAGCGGGCGATTGCTGGTCCGGCGGAACGGGTGGGCATGACGGTTGAACCTGCCCTGATTGCAGGCGTGATTGCCGATGTGCGCGAGGAACCCGGTGCGTTGCCCTTGCTGCAATATGCGCTAACGGAAGTTTTTGAACGAAGGGAAGGTAAAAACCTAACCCTCGACGCCTATCATTCCAGCGGCGGGGCGTTGGGAGCATTGGCCCGTCGGGCTGAAGACCTGTTTGTGGATATGCCGGATGATGAACGGCAGGCCACCCGCCAATTGTTTATGCGTCTCGTCACATTGGGCGAAGGTACGGAGGATACCCGCCGTCGCGCACGTTGGGCCGAAATGATTTCGATGTCGGGTGATTCCCAATTAGTGCGACGTGTCTTGGATAAATTTGGCAAGTTCCGCCTATTTACTTTCGACAATGACCCACAGACCCGTGAACCTACGGTTGAGGTCGCGCATGAAGCCCTGATTCGCCAGTGGTGGCGGTTACGGGAATGGTTGGATGACAGCCGTGAAGATTTGCGGATGCAGCGTCGGCTGACCAGTGCCACCGAAGAATGGATGAATCAGAAGAAAGATCCCAGTTTTCTTGCCGGCGGGGTACGCTTGCAGCAGTTTGAGGCGCTTGCCAGCAGTGGACGGTTGGCATTGACCCAGCAGGAAAGAGAATACATTCAGTCCAGCGTGGTCGAGCATCAGCGTCAAATCGAGACCGAAAAAGCCCGCCAAGAACGCGAACTGGCCCTCGTCAAACAGGGCCGGGATCGCCTGCAGGTGCTGTTGGTTGGCGCGAGTATCGCCGCCGTTGTCACCCTAATATTGGCGATTTTCGCCTTTAATCAACGCAGTGTCGCCCGTGACAATGAAGCGCAGGCCAAATCTAACGAGCAACGAGCTGTCTCGGAATCGAATTTGCGTGCCACCGCCCAAGCCGAGACACAGATCGAACGTGACCAAGCTCTTGCCAATGAATCACGCCTGCTCTCGAATTTATCGTTGCAGCAGTTAACGGTTGATCCAGTGGCAGCCCTCAATCTATCGTTACGCGCTTTACCAAGTGTTTCGACACCCCGCCCCTACGTACCCCAAGCTGAATTTGCCCTCACCCGCGCTCTGCAATCCAGCATGGAGCGTACCTATCTACAAGCCTTTGATGGTTCGATTCGGGAGGTGGCGTTTGATGAGGGGCAAATCGCAGTAGGCGGTAGCAAGCTCATCACCGTAAACGACAATCTGGATACTGATTTAGTCGTCCCACTAAATGACCATACCCGCACTGTGCAGGGGGTCGAATGGGGGGTCAATCACCAACTATTGAGTTATGACGACCAAACCGTGCGTGTCTGGCACGATGGGGCACTTATCAACACCTATACCGCCGACCAGCAGGTTTTATGCGCGACATGGCAGCCCAATACTGAAGTGATTGCCATCTGTGTTAGTCAGCTATTGTTCCTGTGGACACCTGCCACCGATACCGTCGCGGACGTGCATCTGTTTAACGCTCCTATCCAAGTCGACACCGCTCAATGGTCGCCGGATGGTCGTTGGTTGGCGGCATGGGACAGCACCACACCGGGAGCCGCTCCTAGCACAGTCATGATTTGGGACAGCCAAACTGGGGAAGTGGTCATCGAGAACAACACCATCCACACCAATACCATCAACGCCGCCGCATGGTCGCCGGATAGTCAATTTTTTGTGACCGTCTCCGCTGATTTCACCGCACAAATTTGGCAACCCGATGCTGATCCGGTGGCGCTGTCAGGCCATATGGGAAATATTGTCGGGGTGCGCTTTTTGGATGATACCCGCTTCATGACATGGGGCGAAGATGGCACGGCACGATTGTGGAATACCTCCGGGGAAGCACTCGCCACATTCGGCGGTGGGTCGGTTGCCATTAACGCGGTTTATCCTTCACCGGACGGCAGCAAAATATTGTTGGCTCTGAATGATGGTACAGGCGAAATTTGGGATGTGACATCGGTAACTCTGGTGACAGCCCTGCGTGATTTATCAAGTGTGATTCAAGCGGCAGTTTGGCGCGATGAAAATACCCTCGCTACGGGGAATGCCGATTCCCAAATCCGGATTTGGGATACCAGCACCGGACGGCAAATCAATACGCTGTTGGGGCATCAAAGCCGACTGGTCGGATTGCGCTGGTTAGACAATCAGCAGTTGCAAAGCTATAGCCAAGATGGGTCACTACGCATTTGGCAGGTCTATGATGCCAACGACATTCTACAGGGGCGTGGCATTGATTTTGTGCTGGCAGGTCACACCAATCGTATTGAAAACGCGAGGTGGCTGGACGACAACACGATTATCAGCAGTGGGCGTGATGGCACAGCCCGAAAGTGGTCGTTGGATACTGGCACGAGTATGGTCTTGGAAAATGAACCTAGTGATGCACGTACCCTCGTGTGGAGTCCCGACGCCACCCGTATTTTGGCTTATGTACCGGATGGGGATGGCAGTATATGGGATTTAGCCTCACAGACTAGCCTCTTGGATGTCCCCGGCCCGATCTTTAATGCGTTTTGGTTGAATGAAGGGCTTTTGATTACGCGCTCGACTGGCGAAACCATCCTCATCAATCCTGACGATGGGCAGCGCATCGTCGGCTTGGAAGGCCACACTGCCCCGGTGAATGATGCCCAAGTCTACGGCACAATCCTTGCCACTGCCGGAGCCGACAGCGTGATCTACCTGTGGGATTTGTCGCAGGCCAATGGGGAACTCATCACCCCCATGCTGTCCATGTCTACCGATGACCGCCAACCTGTGCGGTTGCAATGGAGCACCGACGGGGCACGTCTATTGAGTGGCGGCTTTAATGGGGATGTGCGCCTGTGGGATGCCAAAACAGGTGAGGTGTTGCTGTTCCTCACCGAAAATCAGGAGTTCCCAGCCCGTAGTGTGCGTTTTAGCCCCGATGAGCAATACATCGCCGCGCCTGTTGGGGAAGCTGTGTTTGTTTGGAATATGGCAGGTGAGCTTATCTGGCAAACCAATGCCCATAATGATTCAGTGTTGGGGTTGGATTGGTATCAAAACGGCGACACTCTCCGTCTCCTAACATGGGGCGCAGATGGCACGGCCCGTCTCTGGGATTTCCCATCTGGCGTGGAAGTGCTGCGATTGACCGATACCGATGGCATTAGCGAGGCCGGGTTTAACAGCACAGGTACACAAATCATGACCGCCGGACGGAGTGGCACGATTTTGGTGTGGCAGGCATGGCCCAATGTGGAGGCTGCGATTGCCGATGCCGAATCTTGTTGTCGCACCCGTCCATTATCCGAAGAACAAAAGGCCGCTTTCAATATCGCAGAGTAATTTCAGATGATTCTCGACTTCGACCTCGATTTGTTCAAGCATCGTCTCGCAGAGACAGTGGCGTGGTGTGTGCCACGCTTTTCGATGGATGATTTAGAAAACTGTTTACGAACACCGCCTATCTATCCAAAAGGCTACATGTGTTATGACGATATGAATGAAATCGAGAGATTCGCAGATATTGTTTTTGCAAAACGAGCAAATGCCATCTCGATAGATACGATTGAAAATATCCAAGATAGCCTCTTGGGTGGGCGACTACTTATCCTTGATTTTCGTCGAGCAACCGATGATGGGACTTCAAGGCCCGAAACGCATGGGTTCATCAATGGTTGTGACATATCCGCATGGGATAGTTGGGTATATTTAGGGGTTGAAATAGGCCGGGAAGACCTTTATCTAATCTCATGGATTCCCCCTGAAATACTTCATATGGTAGATAGTGCCATTCACTATAACGCGACAGAATGTATTCAATGGGTAGATAATGCGGATTTCGGATTTGGTTTCTTAGATCTACTCCGTAGTTGAATTGAAAGGTATCAAACAACCAACATGCGTGAAGCTGTAATCGTTGCCGGAGCGCGGACTGCTGTCGGCAAATCACACCGGGGGGTCTCCAAAACAGCCCGTCCCGATGACATGGCTGCTACCGTTATTGCCGATTTGCTGCGCCAGACCAACGGCAAACTTGACCCCGCCGAGGTGGATGATGTGGTGATCGGCTGTGCCTATCCCGAAAGTTCACAGGGGTTGAATTTTGCCCGGATTATCGCACTGCGGGCAGGCTTACCCGTGCATGTAGCAGGACTAACGGTCAATCGGTTTTGTGCCAGCGGCCTGCAAACCATCGCCCAATCCGCCGAACGCATTATTGCCAATGGCGCGGATGTGATTATCGCAGGCGGGGCGGAATCCATGTCGCTGATTGTACGCGGCGGCACACGTCGCAGCCCTAATCCCTATCTGGCCGAACATGAACCGGGGACGTATATCAACATGGGGCTGACAGCCGAAAATGTGGCGGATGAATTCAAGGTGAGCCGCGAAGATATGGACGAATTCGCCGTGCAGAGTCATCAAAAAGCCGCCCATGCGTTGGACGCCGGATATTTTGCTGAGGAGATTGTGCCATTTGAATTTGAGGAAACGGTTATTGGCAAGGATGGTCGCCCGCAAACCTTCACCAAAGTGCTAAAAGAAGACGAACACCTGCGCCGCGATACGACCTTACAGGGGTTGGCGAAACTACCTCCAGCCTTTAAAGAAGGGGGACGGGTCACGGCAGGCAATTCCAGCCCACTCAGCGATGGTGCGGCGGCAGTCATCATTATGGAGGCCAACAAAGCCGCCCAATTGGGATTAACCCCGCTGGCTCGATTTGTCGGGTTTAGTGTGGCAGGGGTGCGACCTGAAGTGATGGGGATTGGGCCGATTGAAACGATTCCAAAAGTTCTCAAACGCACAGGTATTCATCAGGACGACCTTGATCTGATTGAGTTAAATGAAGCCTTTGCCGCCCAATCTCTAGCCATTATTCGCCATCTGGAAATCGATCCGTCCAAAATTAATGTCAATGGCGGGGCAATTGCGTTGGGGCATCCGCTTGGCTGTACGGGGGCAAAATTGACTGTGCAGCTTATCAATGAGATGAAACGGCGCGATTCCAAATATGGCATGGTGACGATGTGTATCGGTGGCGGTCAGGGCGCGGCGGGGATTTTTGAGAATTTGAACTAACCATAACACGGCATATTCAGAAGTGGGATATTTTTGAACGTTCCACTTTTTTGTTTTTAAGGAAATTTGACCAAACACGCTATACTATATTTGAATAGTGGGTAGTGCATTTAATTTTTGGCAACCCAAAAGCTAGAGGGGTTAACTTTCGCAAATGGCTGACCGTACCTTTGTCGGCAAAGACGCCGACTCTTTTCAGTTTGAAAATATCCTCTATGAAAAGCGTGACCGTCGCGCCACCATCACCTTTAACCGTCCAAAAGTTCTCAATGCCGTCAATTATGGCATCCTCAGCGAATTGAATATCGCGCTCAAAGATGCCGCGTGGGATGATGAAATTGGTGTCGTGGTGCTGACCGGAGCAGGCGAACGCGCTTTTTGCACCGGGGCGGATTTAAATGAGCAGAAGCAGTTTATCCAGCGCCCCCGCGATTATTACAAATGGATGGGTGAATTTATCGAGGTGCATGAACGCCTACGCAATCTCGGCAAACCCACCCTCGCCCGTCTGAATGGGATTGTGGTCGGCGGTGGGAATGAATTTAACCTGAGCTGTGATCTAGCCGTTGCCGCCGATGATATTTACATCCGGCACGTGGGCACGAGTCATGGGAGTGTGCCATTAGCCGGGGCAACTCAATTTTTGCCGCTGATGGTAGGGGAACGCCGCGCCCGTGAAATCCTACTATTGAATGAAGAAATCCCGGCGCAAAAAGCCTGTGAATGGGGCTTGGTCAATTGGGTCGTACCGCGTAGCGAACTGGATGCCAAAGTAGATGAAATCGTGAACAAACTGCTGGCGAAATTCCCCGAAAAAACCCGCTATACCAAGCAGCAGTTAAATTTCTGGCGTGATCTCAGTTGGCATTTGACCATTGGGCATGGGCGGGATTGGTTAGCCATCCACAATACCAGCCCCGAAACATGGGAAGGCGTGCAAGCCTTTGCCGAAAAACGTCAACCTGATTATGATGAAATCCGTCGCCGTTGGGCCGAAGATGACGCGCCGGAGTGGTTAGGTGGTGATATTCCCGATGCAACCGATGAATTATAGAAGAATTGGGAGGCAGCCATGTACGGCGCAACAGTAGACCCGATTGAGGATATTCGTAGCGACGAGGAAAAATTAGCCGAATTTGAAGCCAGAATCGCACGCGGGGAAAAAATCGAGCCGGGGGATTGGATGCCGGAGGAATACCGCCGCCAACTCATCCGCATGATTTCCCAACATGCCCACAGCGAAGTGGTCGGGATGCTACCCGAAGGCGCATTTATCACCCGTGCCCCCAACCTGCGCCGCAAACTGATTCTGATCGCCAAAGTACAAGATGAAGGCGGGCATGGGCAATATCTCTATCATGCCGCCGAAACATTGGGAGCAACCCGCGAAGAAATGCTAGAGGCGCTGCTTTCCGGCAAGGCGAAATATTCCAGCATTTTCAACTACCCCACCCTTTCATGGGCCGATATGGGGGCGATTGGCTGGTTAGTGGACGGCGCGGCAATTCTTAATCAGACCATGCTGGCGAAATGCTCGTATGGCCCCTATGCGCGGGCAATGGTGCGGATTTGTGCCGAGGAAAATTTCCACCGCCGACAGGGGCAGGATATTGTGATTACCCTTGCGCTGGGCACTCCCGAACAAAAAGCGATGATGCAGGATTCGATTAACCGCTGGTGGTGGCCTACGCTCATGATGTTTGGCCCCCATGATACCGATTCGCCCAACAGCGCCGTGTTGATTCGCTGGGGTATCAAAACCAAGACCAACGATGAACTCCGCCAGTCGTTTGTTGACCAGACCGCCCCGGAATTGATGGCACTTGGCTTGACTATCCCCGACCCCAATTTGTACTATGACGAAACCAGCGGGCATTGGCATTTTGGCGAAATTGATTGGGATGAGTTTTGGAATGTGGTCAAAGGCAATGGCCCATGCAACGCGGAACGGATGGCAACCCGTCGCCAAGCGCATGAGGATGGATTATGGGTACGCGAGGCAATGGCGGCTTATGCGGAGAAAGATCAATCATGACCGATACCCAGTGGCCCCGTTACATGGTGCTGCATCAGGAGCAGGATAATAAACCCCATCAACATGCCGGAACAGTTCATGCCCCCGATGCGGAGATGGCCCTGCTAAATGCGCGGGATGTGTTTGTGCGTCGCCCCGATTGTGTCAGTCTGTGGGTGGTGCGGGCCGACCTCATTTTTACGCGCACCCAAGAGGAATTGGCCCTGCACCCCGATTGGCTGGGAAATATTCAGGCAGCGGGCGTCCCCACCGAAATCTATTATGTATTTGCCAAGCGGACACAAAAAGGCCAATTTTCGCACGTCGGTGAAGTCGAGGCCGAAAATCCAGCCCACGCGCTGAAAATGGCCTTGCAACAATATCCTGCTGTAGATGGACTTGTATGGTGGGTTTTTCCCGCGAAGGCCGTTTTGAAATCCACCCCCGATGATATTGAAGCGATGTTTGCCCCGGCAGCGGTCAAGGATTTCCGCGATCAAGCCAACTTCCATGCCTTGTCCGTGCTGCGAAAATTGATGCGAAAACAGGAGACTTCGAATGAACCCTGAATTGAAGCAGGCATTGGTAGATTATTTGCTGGCGATGGCCGATGATGAGTTAATTTTGGGTCATCGCAATTCAGAGTGGTGTGGGCACGCCCCCATTTTGGAAGAGGACATTGCCTTCGCCAATATCGCGCTTGATGAAATCGGGCACGCGATTGTGTGGTATGAATTGGCGGCGGATGTATTGGGGGAAGAACGCGACACTTATGCCAATCGCATGGTCTATTTTCGGGACGCCCCTGATTACCGAAACGCCCAAATGGTCGAACTCCCCAAAGGTGATTGGGCGTTTACCATGCTGCGCCAGTATCTATTCGATCAATTTGAAATGGTACGACTCGAAAAATTAACTCAAAGCAGTTATACCCCCCTTGCCGAAGCCGCTGCCAAAATTTGTACGGAGGAAATTTACCATTTGCGCCACACGCAAGCATGGGTACGCCGCTTGGGATTGGGTACGGAGGAAAGCAATCGTCGGATGCAAACGGCTCTAAATGAGCTAATGCGTTACTATGAACAACTTTTCTCGCCAAGCCTAGCCGATACATTACTCTTTGAGGCTAATATAGTACCCTTCCAAACAGAGTTAATGGTTCACACCCTTGAACTAATCGTACCGTTTTTAGTTGAAGCAAACCTCATCCCACCCCGGGGTTCAAATTTTGTCGGGCCGAATGATGTAATTTACCGACATGAGCACACCGAACATCTCAACGATTTGTTGAGTAATTTACAACAGGTAGCGCGTCTTGACCCAATGGCGAAATGGTAGATGAAATAATCGTAATGACGAGCGAGGCAGTTCAACAAATCTGGCAAGCATTGGATGAGGTGAAAGACCCCGAAATTCCGGTGGTATCACTGGTGGAAATGGGCATTGTGCGGGATGTGATGATAAATGATGCTTGTGTAATCGTCACCATCACCCCGACCTTTTCCGGTTGTCCCGCCCTCCACGCCATGAAAGCAGATATTGTGGAGCGACTAACGGCGCTTGGTTATGCGAATGTGGAGATCAAAACGACCTTTGCGCCAGCATGGTCAACGGATTGGATTACCGAGTCGGCCCGCGCCAAACTGCGGGACTTTGGCCTTGCCCCTCCGCCCATTCATCGTGGAGATTTGAACGTGATGTTATTGGAGGTGGCGACCTGTCCATACTGCGGCTCAACCAATACCTCGCTCCGCAATAGTTTTGGGCCAACCGCCTGCCGTATGATTTATTATTGTAATGCTTGTAATCAACCCTTTGAGCAATTTAAACCTTTATGAAAAAGCCAAACAATATAAGCCGCATTGAGTTTTTTCCTGTTCGGGAAGCATTTAGACACGAAGCGCTTGATTTCACAGAATGGTTAGCGGAAAACATTGAGGCACTTGCTGAAAGAATTGGTTTATTCCCCCTTATAGTGGAAGAAAAAGAAAAACAGGTCGGGAGTTTTAGAGCCGACTTAGTATGTCGGGATATACATGGAAATCGCGTAATTATTGAAAATCAGCTAGAGAGAAGCGATCATAAGCATCTGGGCCAAATACTGGTCTACTTGACAAACTTGGATGCCAATACTGCTGTCTGGATTACCCCTGAGGTACGACCCGAACATGAGACGGCAATTATGGCATTAAATAAGGTGGGTTATGAGATTTACCTTGTTAAATTGGAAGCCATTCGCGTAGATACTTCTGCCCCTGCCCCGCTATTTACTTTGATTTCAAAAATGCGTACAGTCTCCAAATCTAATCGCTCAGGCAAGATTGAGGTGGAAGAACTCACGCCTTTTGAGCAAGAAACCGAAATTGAAACTATACAAAGTGAGGCAGACCTAAGTGAGGAGAATACCCCTCTTCTTAGAGACCATGTAAATCTACCTCCTGTATGGTGCATCTATCCACGCCGAGACCAAGAAACATATCAAATGTTTTTAGACAATCAATGTATTGGTCTAGGTTTTTCCAATTTGGGTGATCTTAGAAAGATTGAGCCGGATTTAGAATCTTTCCGCGACAAATGGAATAAGAAGCATTGGTTTTCACCAGCAGCATCTACGAACACATTTACATCTATGATATATGCCTTTATACATCGGGCTAAAGTGGGTGATCTTGTTATATACCCTCCCACATGGCTTGAACGAAAAATCTATGTTGGTGAAATCATCGGGGATTACGAATTCCACAAAAATCAAGCCAACGAGTATTACGATTTACGCCCTGTAAAATGGTTAGCAGCTTTCGAAAGAGATGATTTCTCTATTGAGGCGCTAAAAGGCATCCGGGTGAATTTGGCTTTTTTCCAAGTGAGAAAAGAGATATTCCTAAAAGAACTTGAGGATCTGTTGAAGTGACTGAAAACATTCTTATCGAACGCCCTACTGACTTAGTGGGCCTCATCCGCCTGAACCGCCCCAAACAACTAAACGCCCTCAATCAAGCCACCTTTGATGAACTGCACGCTGCCCTCATCGAATTTGCTGCCGATGATACCGTCCGGGTGGTTATCCTCACGGGCAACGAAAAAGCGTTTGCGGCGGGGTCGGACATCACCGAAATGCAGGATAAGTCGGCGGTGGATATGCTGGATTATGGCGAACACCGGATGCAGCAGTGGGACTACCTCCGCACCTATCCCAAACCTTTGATTGCCGCCGTCAGTGGGTGGTGTCTAGGCGGGGGCAACGAATTGGCGATGGCCTGCGATATGATTGTCGCCAGCGAAACCGCCAAATTTGGGCAGCCCGAAATTTCATTAGCGATTATGCCGGGAGCGGGTGGTACACAGCGATTGGCCCGTGCTGTCGGCAAAATGTTGGCGATGGAAATGGTGCTGGCAGGTCGGGTGTTATCGGCCTACGAAGCGGAGTCGTATGGCCTCGTCAATAAGGTTGTTCCGCTGGAATTGTATCTCGAAAAAGCGATTGAACTGGCCCTAAAAGTCGCCGTCCAAGCCCCTGTCGCCACCCGCCTTGCCAAAGAAGCGATTTTGAAGGCGTTTGAACTAGCCCTCGATGATGGGTTAGTTTTTGAGCGGCGCAGTTTCTATACCCTGTTCAGCACCGAGGACAAACAAGAGGGCTTCTCGGCCTATCTTGCCAAACGCCCCCCAACGTGGAAAGGGCAATAGTGTGACCGAAGATACACCGATATTGACGGAGCAGCAGGGCGGCATTTTGACCATCACCCTCAATCGCCCCGAAAAACTGAATGCCATGACCGACCCCATGTTGGAAGGGCTACTTGAGGCACTCAAACAAGCCGAACGGGACTCATCCGTGCGCGTCGTGATTTTGACGGGGGCGGGTCGTGGATTTTGCCCCGGTCAAGACTTGGGCGCGGCAAAAGAACGGGGCAATGAGACGGGCGATTATGGCTATGGCAAGCATTTGCGCGAGACCTATAACCTTGTCATTTTACGGATGCGCCGATTGCCCAAGCCGATTATCGGGGCGATTAATGGCCCAGCCGCCGGAGCAGGTATGTCTATCGCACTGGCCTGTGATTTGCGGATTGCCGCCGAAAGTGCCGTTTTTGTACAGGCGTTTGTCAAGGTTGGCCTTGTACCGGACAGTGGGGCAACGTGGTTATTGCCGCGTCTGATTGGGCAAACCCGTGCATTGGAATTGATGCTGACCGGACGCAAGGTGTCAGCGCAGGAGGCAATGGAATTGGGTATGATTCATCGGGTCGTCGCGGATGACGAATTGATGCCAACAGTTCATGAACTCGCCCAAACGTTAGCCCATGCCCCCACCAAATCCATCGGCTATATCAAGCGGGGTCTTGAATTCGCGGCGACCCATACCCTTGAAGAAAGCCTTGAATATGAGGCCGATTTGCAGGATATGGCAGGTCGCACCGCCGACCATCATGAAGGCTTGACCGCATTCCTTGAGAAACGACTACCCCAGTTTCGAGGCGAATAATCTCTATGACGATTGAGCACATCAAAAAAGTCGGGGTACTCGGTTCCGGCACAATGGGCGGGGGCATCGCACAGGTCGCGGCACAAAGCGGTTTTGATGTGCTACTCTACGATATCAATACCGAGATTTTGCAGAAGGCATTTGGCAAAATCAGCGGGTTTATCAACCGTGCCGCCGAAAAAGGCAAAATAACCCGTGAAGAGGCTGATGCCGCCATTGAACGTATCATCACGACGACCCATCTGCCCAACATGGCAGGCTGCGATTTTATCATTGAGGCTGTGCCGGAAAAATTGGAATTAAAACAGAGCCTCTACCAAGAATTAGATGGGATTACCTCACCTCATGTCATTTTGGCGACCAACACCAGCACCTTGAGTGTGACCCAGATCGCCAGCGTAACCAAAAATCCGGGGCGGGTCGTCGGGATGCACTTTTTTAACCCCGTGCCATTGATGAAATTGGTTGAGGTCATTGGCGGGGCAAGCAGTGATGAGGCCGCCATCCTAACCATCATCGAAATGGCAAAACGGCTTGGCAAAACCCCTGTCGTGACCAAAGATGTCCCCGGTTTTATTGTCAATCGCGTAGCCCGTCCGTTTTATTTGGAGGCACTACGGTTGTTGGAAGAAGGGGTCGCTGACCATGCTACGATTGACCGTCTGATTCGTGAGGGCGGCGGATTTAATATGGGGCCGTTTGAATTGATGGATTTAATCGGGCTGGATGTGAATTTTGCTGCATCGGTGTCGGTGTACGAAGCCTATTTCCATGAGCCGCGCTATCGTCCCAGCCTATTGCAGCAGCGCATGGTTGAAAGTGGACGCTTGGGTCGCAAAACCGGACGTGGGTGGTATGAATATGGCGAGGATGAGAAATAAATGAGCAACGTTCTAGTGATTGGCGATGGGCCACTGGCATATGAAATTACAGAAACATCCAAGTTAAATGGACACGGCGTGACACCATATTTCACTAACGAGAGGGGGCCGGATTTTTCTCACCCGTATATTAACGTCGAACAAATAGTGTCGCGCTCAACAGATCTGATTTTGGAAGCTGCCAAAAACAAGATCAATTATTGGTATACACACGGCTCTGAATATCCTAAGATTCTGACAGATATTCCAATTTTGACCTTGTTATATACGGAGAGCGCCACTCATATCAGTAATTGGCTTCGCAATGCACCTAACGTTATTGGATGGGCGGCATTACCACCATTTGAAAAAGCAAAAGCCGTCGAGATAATGCCCGGCCTACAAACGAATCAAGCCACTCTAGAAGCCGCCCAACAATTTTTCACCAGCCTCGGCAAAGAACCAGTCATCATCAAGGATTGTGTGGGGGGAGTGTTGCCGCGTGTGGTGGCGAGTCTTATCAATAATGCCGCCTATGCGTTGATGGAAGGGGTTGCCAGCGCCGCCGATATTGATGTCGCCATGAAACTCGGCACAAATTACCCCTATGGCCCGTTGGAATGGGCGGACAAAATTGGCCTCGATCAAGTCTTGGGGATTTTGGAGGGCTTGTGCGAAGCCTATGGGGAAGACCGATATCGGCCTGCTCCCAATTTGCGCCAATTGGTGTATGCGGGTCATTGGGGTGAACGCACCGGGCGTGGTTTCTACGAATATCCGTAATCCTTAATTATCTTGCCGGGGCATCCTGCTCTCGGCTCTGCCTCCTACCCAAATTTAGCCAAGAATAAACCTCCACTCGACAATTGTTATACAAATTTCATGGGCAAAACACAGAATTTAACTACAATATAAAATAGTGTTGTTTCAATTTTTGTACAAATTAGAGGGTTTCATGTCACTTATAACCCCCGACCCCGGCTTGCTTGGCAATACGATTATTAATAACCGCTACCAATTGGAAGACCACCCCAAAGAAGGCACGTTTGCCTACGTCTATCAGGCATTCGACAACCAGTTGGAGCACCAAGTAGCCGTCAAAGTATTAAAGCCCCTGCGCACGCAAAATTCGGAATGGGTGGATCATTTTCGCAGTGAAGCCGCTGTGCTGGCCGAAATGGAAAACCCTTATATCGTGCGAGTTTATGAAGTAGATACCGACACCACTTCCGGCCTCGATTATTTGGCAATGGAATGGCTTGGAGGCCAAAGTCTAGCTGAATGGCGGCGGGCAGTCGTGAATCCTTCGATTGAAAGCCTGCTCGACATCGCTATTGATATTTGCAAGGGCCTACACGCGATTCATGACCGAGGTTTGATGCACGGGGATATTACGCCGCGCAACATCTATCTTGAACCGGATAATAGTGGTTGGCGGGCCAAGCTAATTGACCTCGGTTTGATGTGGCAGCTAAAACATACTGCGCCGGCTGAACTAGACGGCACCTTGTCGTATGCTGCGCCAGAACAACTCCGCACCCCCAGCAGCGACAGCATCAATTATCGCAGCGACATTTATGGACTTGGGGCGCTGTTATTTTTCTTATTTTCTGGTCAGCACTATCTCCAAAATTTCACACCTGCCCCCAGTCAATCCCTCGCAGAACAAAAGGCTTATTCGTATTATGACCGCGAACAAATCCGCCAAGTCATTTTGTCCGAGCCGGCCCGCTCACTGCAAAACGTTTTGGGGGCGTGCAATCACGAACTGAACGATTTACTGCTGGCAATGCTGGAAAAAGATGTGGAGGTGCGTCAGCCAGCGACGGTGGCCGAAGTCCAGCATGAGCTAGAGGTCATTCTGCACAGCTATGAGCGCGAAACTTCAAGCGGCGGAGGGCGGGTCAAACTCGAACGCCCCAGTTTTATAGACAACATCGAATTAGAACTCGAACTATTTATCGCTGACCGGACGGCGGAAGACATCCGTACCCAATTGATTAGCCAAATGGTCAGTCTGGGGCATTTGCCAGAATCGGCTTTGCGTGCGCCCGACCAAGCCATCACCCCCTTGTTGTTTCAAGGTGGCGAGACCTATGACTGTTATCTCTACAACGAAGGTAGCGGCGTCTATGAAAGTGAACATCGCCTACGCATCGCCCTAGCTACTGACAGCAATAATCCCAATAACCTATATTACAATGAAGCGCTACGTGGAGCGCTGGTCTTGGAGTGCCTCAAAACCCCACGTTATCCCAATAGTCTGCTGGTGCGCCGCATCTATAAAGCACCTGCCGATATGGGCCTGCAAAGCAACATCACCCTTGCGGCCCGCCTCAGATTTACCAATCGTGGCGCTGGCTCGAATACAGCCCAAAATATCCCCGATACGATTATTGAATTGCTCAAGACCAAGCCCAAAGAAATTGAAGCCGATTCACAGGTGATGCAGCGTTTGGGCTATTGGCGTAGCCACATTAATGCGTGGAAGCGACTGGTCAGTGAACGGGAATTTGAAGTGGAGTTTGTAGACTATCGCTGGCGCAACGCCCCCAATAATGTTGTATTGGTCTGGTTCTATCTCAACGAAGAAACCACCATCCCATGGGAGCGCCTGCGGGCCAGTGTAAATTCCCCCCTGTATCTGCGCCAATATACTATCGCCGCTGTTGACGATGAGGATAGCCATGATCTGTTGGACAGTGAAGATATTTTGTTAGGCATCGTGGAACGCCTTGATGAAAACACGGCAGCGGTGCAGGTACGGCTGGATGGCAGTTTTATCGCACAGGCTCAGGCCGATGCCATTTTTCCGCTTCCCGGTTATCTCGCCTGCAAAATGCTGCCCGATTTAGCTCCTATTCGTCGGCAAGCTGAGGCATTGGAGGCGTTGGGACGGGGACGCACGCCCAATTCACGCCTTGCACGGTTTATTTTTGATGCATCACAAGCAGCCCTGCCCGGTGAAGACGCCGAATTAATCGCCCTGCGGCGCGACATGCTGCTGATAGATGATTTGAACACCGACCAACGCAAAGCAGTCGAAAAAGCCCTGAATGCCCCCGATTTGTTTCTGATTCAAGGTTTGGCAGGCACAGGCAAAAGCCGATTAATTGGGGAACTGTGTTATCAATTTGCCAGCCGTGACCAGCGTGTTCTGGTGGTGACTCAAACCAGTGCAATGACAGATCGTTTGCTGACCATGCTACCTCATCATCCCGCTATTCGTCCGTTGCGAGTGGGGAAGGGTCATAATGGACAGGGCTTTACCCGTGAGACAATTATCAATACGTGGTTTAGGTGTATGGCGCTAGATGCCGAGGAGCGGCTGACCAACCGTGACCGTCAGCAAGAAATGGCCGGGTATTTATTCGGCGACCAAAGCCGCTTACAACTGTATCTCGGCACACTTGAAGAAGATGCCGAGCGCCGTCAACAATTGGAGGTCAATTGCGAACAGGCATATAAAATGCTTGACCCGGTGCAAAATGCGCTGGTTACGGTACAAGAACGCGAACGGGAACTCTATAGCCTCACGGAACATTTGCTGGCAGCGAGCCAAGCGGTCAAAAATGAAGAGGCCGCCGAATTTGAGCCGACCCCTAATCCACGTTGGCGCTCTGAGATATTTAATGTGGTCACTAGCCCTGAATATCAGGCTTATCTTAACCGCTTGATTGAAGCGATTGATTTGGTCGAGCAGGCCCAACCCGGCGTCACCAAAGAATTACTAGAGGAAGCGCTCAATACGCAGGACTACCTGATGATTCAGCGGCTGCGGCAGGGTGTCCAAGAGGCGAAAAGTTGGGCACACCGCGTCACATCGGTGTTAAGTGTCGGCCCACTGTTGGCGCAGTCATTGGAACAATCCGCCAATCTGCTGGGGATTTTGCAGTCGGATGTGGATTCGCTGCTTAAATTGGCCTCACTCTATGACGATATTCAAGATCAATACCTCGCTGGCACGGAATTGGCACTGGCGTCGGTAGCCCTAAAAAATATGACGGATCCGATGCCGCGTATTGATAAGGTTGTCAACAGTTACCAGACCTATATGAACGCCTTCCGCAAGGTGCAAGAGACGCAGGAGCAATATAAACAGGCCGTTGAGAGTGAAGCCGCCCTTGCCGCCGAAGTGGAATCCAAACAATCTATTTTGACATGGCAAACGCAAGTTACCGATCTTCAACAGCAGCCCATCGAAGTCTTGGAATTTATCAAGGAATCGGCAAACGAGCTTGAACAATATGCCACCGCGAAAACCACCGGTTCCCTAGCCAGTATTGACAATCAAAATCTAATTGCCCTGCAACAGGCTATTTCTGACCAGCGCGACTTGATTACCCAGTGTATGAACATCCAGACTTCAATGGATGAGGCGATGATCAGCGTTGGCGAGTGGCTGTTAAGCGGCCAAACCATCACATTAGGTGAATATTTACCCGACCCGTTGGTAAAAGCGTTAGAACAACACCGCTGGGTTAACGAAGACCCCATTTATCGTGGCATTGCCGAAGCCTATAGCATTTGTCGCGGCGCGATTGCCGAGCTTGATCGTGTCATCCCCTCCAAATATTTCTTGTTGAATACTAAGCCCGATAAGATTTTGAGTGATCGGCTACGTGACTTGTTTGACGACAAGCGGCAAACTGACAAATTCAACTGTGTATATCCTGCCAACGTCAACAAATTCACCCAGCAGTTGCAGCGTATTTTATCGGAACGACTGAAAAATGCCCGCACCTCACGCAAGGCCGACGCCCAAGCATGGCTGCCAGTGGTTAGTGAATATTATGTCATCGTCGGGTTTGAAAAATTACTGAATCGGCAGATGATGGCGCATTCCGCCCGTCTTGCTGAACCCATTGTCCAGCAGGGTCGCCATCGCTTGGTCATGCACGAACTCCTGCCGCGTGTTATCAAAGAACAGCAATTGGAATTGCAGCGTCTTACCGAGCAGCTTGACCGCATGAAAACAATGATTTCGGCCAAAGCCAAACGCGCCGAACAACAGCGTGAGCAGGTCGCTCAAAAAATGGAGGCCCATTTAGAGGCTTTTCGCTCGGCCATTACACAGGTCGAAACCCAACTGGGCACAAATGTTTATGGGGAACTGCGTACCCTGCTCGATCAAATTAATTGGAAACTGACTCCCGAACCGGTTGGGGCCGCCGCCCTGTTGGAAGAAACACTCTATGCCGCCCATGAAGCCATTGACCAGATCTTCGCAGGCCACCATGAGGTTTTGGAAGATGCCCGCTATGAACTGGCCGAAGCGCAGAACATTAAGACGCAATGCCGCGAAAGGATTCAGCAAGCCCAAAAGGATATGGGGCAACTGAAACGGGAGATTGCCGCCGAGACCGAGACTCTCAAGAGTCTACAGGCCAGTTGGCAGCAGTGGGAAAACATTCACCAGCAAACGGGTATCGCCGCCGAAATTCAAAGCCTGTTTACGCTGGTGTCACGGGGTAAAAGCGTCCAAGCGATTTTGGATATTCGAGACAACATCGCCAATGTCTATCAGCAGACGTATCAAGCACTCATCGAAAGTGTGCAAGCCAGCGAAGCCCGTCTTGCTCAGAAAACGGCTACTCAAACGGTTAATCCAGAGCAGTTAAAAGCGGAGATGAGCCAAGCCGACACCAAACGGCAATCTATGGCCCAAAATATTCAACGGGAGATGGAGCGGCTTGGTGGTCAGCGCTTGGTGATTGCCTTAAATGGCACCCGACCACCTGTGGATATTACCCCTGAAGCCCTGATCGCATGGCAACGACTGCTTGACCTCATCAATAAGCTGGTCGCCGAACTTAATACCTTACCGCGCTATCTCGACCCCCTCACAGTGTTGGATACCCTGTTGGATCAGGTGCATATCTTAACCGTCGAGAACGCCGAAAACGTAAAACAATTGGCGGGGGAGCGTGATCTATTATCCCAACGTCAACTTCAGGCCGAACACCAGTTGGAACAATATGTTCATGATGTCGAGATGGAGCGTATGCTGTGGGAAGAAATCCATCAATCCATCCCGCGTCCCCTGCTCGAAACGCTCGGCCCGGTCAAAGATATTCATTACCCCAGTTATGTGAAGAAGGTTATGGAACGAGCGTCCAGCGACGAATGGCAGCAGGAATGGTCACGCCAACAGATGCTGATGGCAGGGTTGGAAAATCTCGTGCAGGGATGGATTGCCCGACTAAGTGAACAACGTCCAAGTGATACGGTAGATTTGCGCGAACTCTACCTCGCCAATGTTAACGTGATGGGGGCAACCTATAATGAACTCAGTCAAATCGGCCCATATCATCGTGAATATCGGCCCTTTGATGTGGTCATTATTGATGATGCCCAACGCGCTACCCCATCTGAAATGCTGTTGGCGATGTTGATGGCACATAAAGTGGGACTGATCGGCGATGCCCAACAACTACCACCGATGGTCGGGGAACAAACCTTGTCAGAGGCAGTACAAGCCTTCAATTTGCCGTCAGCGGAAATGGAGCATCTGCGCCAATCCTACTTCTGCAATTTGTTTAATTCTGCGCCACAAGCCTTGAAAGCGACCTTTACCCAGCAATATCGGATGCATGGTGCAATTCAGGAAGTAGTCAATACACTCTGCAATTATCAGCTATCTGGTGGGCATGACCGCGAACATAGCCTGATTTTGGCGACGATCCCCCCCAATATCAATGTGGTCAAGATCGTGACACCTACCGAGGGCCTATACAACGAGGAACAAGCGGGGACAAGTTATCGAAATCAAGGTGAGGTAGAAATCATCGAACGCCTCCTGCGCCAGATGAACGACGCATGGATGAAACAAGCTGAAGGTGGAATGCCTAAATCAGTTGGGGTAGTCACATTTTATGAGGCCCAAGCCCGCCGCCTGAAAAATCGCTTGCAAGGGCCATATCGCGCGTTGGATGTCCAAATTGGCACGGTTGATGAATTCCAAAGTGCCGAATACGACGTTTTGCTGGTCAGTTTGGTGCGACGCCAAACCATGACCGAGTTAAGCCGATTGGTGACGGCCCTTTCGCGGGCCAGCGAACTATTGGTAATTGTCGGTGCCTATCCTGCTGCCGATAACAATTATCCTCATGCCCTATATCAGAATCTATTAGACACCATTCAACAGGAAGGGGCGCTACTCGATGTTTCACAGTTCGCCTAGAATTGACTCGCGCCTTGCCGAGGAAGTCACCCAAGTCGAGCGGCAAGTTCCCGGCTATCAGGTCTTAAGTGCCTATCTCTGCACCGCGCCAGTCGCCTATTTCCGGGCGACGTGTGAGGTATTACAGGCCCGTCGCCTGAATGCGATAGAAGAATATGTATTGCAGGCCGCGATTGAGCTTTCGCCAGCCGCCACCCCGATTGAGTTGGCCGACGCGCTTGGCGTAGACCAGCGGTTTGTTCATGAGGTTACGACGAACTTCACCGAAAAACTGGCCGTTCTAAAAATTGGCAGTGGCAACACCCTGACTGCTACCGAGAAAGGTAAAGATGTCTATAAGCGCCGTCAAATCCCCAAACCGCCGCGTCTCGAAACCGTTGATTTAGCCTATTTCACACCCTATTATGCGTTTATCGCCCTCCCCAGTGGTTATAAAGAAGATTCCCTTGAAATCGCGCCATCATTGCCGGGTGTTCCTCCCCTCGAACAAGTAACCCTCAAACAGGTAATGGAGCAGATCAATAAAAATACTGTGTCTGCCGCGACCCAATCCATCGGAAAACCCATTCATCACCCCGAAGCCGGCCAGACACTGGGGACGATGCGTTCCGTTGAATTGGCCTCGCAAGGATTATGGAATTGGGCGGTGCTGGTGGTATGGGATGCGTTGGAGAAAGAAGTGTTTATTCGCCTCAGTAATATCAGCTATCCAGCGGTTCCCCCCAAAGAAATTCGCGGGTTTGCGCTGGATGAATGGCTGGAAGATGCCAACGTCCGCCTTGAGGATTTGCTGCAATTGGAGGACGCCGATTATCAAGCCTTTGCCGATCTCGCCCCTGCCAACCGTGCCCAACTTTCGGATACACAAAGTCGGGCGGGCATGGTCGCTCGATTGGTCGAAAGTGAGTTGCGCGAAATCCGTAATCCAACAGGCGGAATTCTCAATCGCAGCTTGTATGAAGGGGGTATTGCAGAAATCCTTCGACAGCAGGATGTTCCGAATGTCCTGCGCAACGCCCTAAAGCAAGCCAAAGGGCGGGTCTTGATTGTTGTGCCACGCCTGACCGATCAATGGCTCGATGAGCAGTTGATTAATCAATTCCGCGAATTGGCCGCACGCCGCGTCATTACCGTGATTGGATGGGGGACGGCCAGCCAATATAGCGATGAGGACAGTGCCCCTTCTTTGCAACTTCTCAGCAAATTGGGCGAAATCAAATCACCAGATGGGCTTCCGGCAGTGCTGGTGCAATGGCTTGGCGGTCAATATAGCAAAGATGTGATTATTGATAATCACCTACACCTTTGCGCGACGGCCAATTGGGTGCAGCACCATGATGATGACTTACCCGGCGTGGAGACGGTTTACAAAGTAACCATTCATGAGCAGGTGAGACAAGCCGCCGAAACGATTGAGCAGTTGTTTTTTGAACATACCGCCAGCAGTTGGGAAACCCGTATCCAAAGCCCGGTCAAAGAGGCCGATATTGAATTGCTGTCCGGGTATCTGGCAGTATTAGCGGCGATTGGGCGATTTGGTGAAGCCGCTGCACGCGCGGTCAGTCTCACCCAAGTGCCACATCGCCATTTTCAACCACTGGTGCGCTTGTGTCAGGCCGCTACTGAAAGTATCTATGGCATCAACGCCGAAACCCGCACCGACCTTTTACAGATCATCGGCGATGGATGGCAGCGTCCCAACAACATCACCAAAATCAGTGAATTTTTGGATGAGGATGAACGCAGCATCTTTGCAAAAATCTTATTACTGTTGATGGAGCAGCTACTCGACCAAGATGAAATTGCCCTGCGGACGACGCTCGATGGGTATCAGGACGTATGGAGTGGGTTCGGGGTGTTCAAAGAGGGCCAGACTATAGACGGTTTAATTGACCAAATCCGCAAACAGAAAAGGGTCAGCGGCACAGGGCGCTTGAACCAAACCAAATAGGATGGAGGTCAACACTTGACTCTCCATCCTGTACCCTCTTAGTCGTAAAGATATTCCAGCAGTTTATCTGGCAGGCTGGCAATCGCATCTTTCTTAAGCCAGTACATGATGATGCGGTTGTCGAGCGATTCCTCGCTAATCAACCCGCCGTCTTTCAATTGAGCTAGATGGCGCGACACCGCCGAGGCCGATAGATTCAGCATCTCTGCGATTTTCTTGCCATTCATTTTGCCGTCGCTACGAGCGATTAATTGCAAAATTTTCAAGCGAGTGGCGTCTGCCAGCGCCTTCAAGGTCGCAAGTGTTTCTTCTTTGGCTTCTTCAATTTGAGCTAGACGGGCGGTGGTACGCTCGGCATCAAACAAAATCGTGATGTTACCATAGCCAAAAAACATCGTCATATGGCCTGAAATAAGATGGACAGGTACAAGCAAAATCTCAGTGAAGGGTTGATCGGGGGGCAGTGGATTGGGCAATTTTTTGTTGACCAAGAGCTGATCCAGCACCGCACGTCCACCACTGCGGGCCATCAGTTCTTCCTTATCCATCAGCCCTTTTTCCCAGATGGGGTAGAAGGTTGCTACCCGTGAACTGAAATAGTTATCCCAATAGATTTGCCACAAATCCGTCAGATGTTTTTGGAAGGTGGGAATATCCTCGACTACCTTATCCATCGGGACGTGTTCGCAAAAATATTGGTAGTAGCTTGGTTCGCTGTGCTCCAATTCGTGCGTCAAACCTTCTATCGTCAAATCTATTTTGCGCAATACAGCCAGCGGAATCACCCGCCCCACCAGATGGAAAATAAAGGTTGGCTCATCCATCGAACGTACATAGCTGATAAAGCCGGGCACATCATCGTGATTGGGGTAATAGACAGCTAATTCCAAAAGATCGCGCCCTTGATGAAAGGGTTCAACAATGGTCCGTAACTCATCCCAAAAGTCAGCCGAGAGTGTCTCGCGGGCATGATTGGCCCATGCGATATGTCGCCGCCCATCCAACAGTGTTGCCAAACTAATCAGCATTTCATAGACTACTGATGTCCGAAAGCGGATCATCGAGGTAATTTCATCCGTGACTTCAATCCCGTGCAGCGGCGGCATACAATACTTCCCTTATCGTGGATACGCGAGTTCCTATAGTGTTACAGACGTTCCCAATATTCTATATCTAACTCTTTTTAAAAGACACTCAGAGAATTTAATTTTGTCATCAATCCGCGTAGTTCCACTGTGTCACGGGGCAGGCTAATGAGTTCCTGTGCCCCAAATCGTTTCACTTTTTCTTTATTTTCAGGGCTGCATTGTTCGGTTTGGCGAGTGACAACCGCAATTGGCGTCAAGGGGGCGGCAATGCGAATATACCGCACCAAAAACAGGCGATCCCGTTGATGGGTATCCAAGCCAATTAAAATTAAGTCATATTTTTGCGTGCCGAGGTGATTGAGAACGGTGCTTTGGTCGGGGATGTTGGTAAAGGTCACATCACGTTGGAGTAGGGCAAGTGTCTCGCTGAGGACATCGGCAGGGCCATTGGGGGAATCTACCACCAAGATGTGGGCTGGAGCGACAGGTTTGGCTGAGTAGAGTGATGGCTCTCGTTGAACATCGGCCTTCGTTTTTGTCAGTGTCATCCGCGTTCCCTTTTCTATTTCAATGTTCTATTTTATGATTGCACAATTATGCAATTGAACGAAGTGTATAACACCTAATAGCCAATGTCAAGTAGATAGCCCTGCGAAATATTACGAAATCAAAAAAGGATGGGTTTGAGTTTGCCCATCCTTCTCATCAAAATCATAAGGTCAGGAGTTTGTTTTTAGAGACCAGCTTCTTTGCGAAGAATCGCAGCTTTGTCGGTCTTTTCCCATGACACATCAAGGTCGTTGCGGCCAAAGTGACCATAGGCCGCCGTCTTACGATATTGAGCACGGCGCAGATTTAGGTCACGGATGATGGCAGCCGGACGCATATCGAAATGTTTGTGAATGAGGTTTTCAATGACTTCATTCGGCACGTTGTTGGTGCCAAAGGTTTCGATAGCGATAGACAGCGGGCGGGCCACACCAATCGCATAGGACACCTGCAATTCAAAACGATCTGCTAGACCAGCCGCCACAACGTTCTTGGCAATGTAGCGGGCCATGTACGCGGCGGAACGGTCAACTTTTGTCGGGTCTTTGCCGGAGAAAGCACCACCGCCATGTCGCGCCACCCCGCCATAGGTATCCACGATAATCTTGCGTCCGGTCAGACCCGCATCACCCAGCGGGCCACCGACCACAAAACGCCCGGTTGGATTAATGAAAATCTTGGTATTGGCGTCGAATAGGTTAGCAGGGATCACAGGCTTGATGACATGCTCGATCACATCTTTGTGAATCTGGTCGTTGTCAATTTCAGGGGCGTGCTGGGTCGAAATCAACACGGTATCTACACGCTTGGGTTTGCCATATTCATATTCAACCGTGACTTGGCTCTTGCCATCGGGGCGCAGATAGGGCACAGTCCCATCGCGGCGCACGACTGACAGACGGCGGCATAGTTGATGGGCCAATGAAATCGTCAGCGGCATTAGTTCGGGGGTTTCATTGCAAGCGAAGCCAATCATCATGCCCTGATCGCCCGCGCCCGTCGCTTCAATTTCGGCTTCGGACATCTTGCCTTCACGGGCTTCGAGGGCTTTGTCTACGCCCTGCGCGATGTCACCCGACTGCTCTTTGATAGAAACAATCACACCGCAGGTATCGGCATCGAAACCAAATTTGCCGCGTGTATAGCCGATGTCACGCACCACGTCACGCACCAACGATTGAATGTCTACATAGGTGCTGGTGGTGATTTCCCCAAACACCAAGACTAGACCGGTGGTGACGGAAGTTTCGCACGCCACACGAGCATTGGGGTCATCTTTAATTATGGCATCCAAAACGGCATCAGAAATTTGATCACAAATTTTATCAGGATGGCCTTCTGTCACCGACTCCGAGGAGTAAAAGAAACGCGGTGAGGTCATAAAGGTGTTGTTACTACTCATCGAAACCCTTTCCACATATTGAAAAAGATGGGTAAATGAAACGCCCTCCGAAGGGCATGGACTCAGAGGGCGCGTGGGTGCTAGATCATGTTCCCGCTTATCACAAAGGCCCAAGCGGATTTTGACACGTCGCTCTCATCTTCCAGAAAAATCTACCGGAATTGGCACCTTCGGCAGTGGTTGTGGCCTAACGACCCACTGGCGGGTTGCCGCGACATCATCGGGCCGGTCCCTCCGTCGCTCTGGATAAGAGTGTTTTTTGATTTATTGATATTCTGTTTTGCGGCGCATAGATTACCAGAGGGGCTATCGGCTGTCAACGGTAACTATCCGGCATTGGGCAAATATGCCATCTATAGCAATCAAAGTCAGCCTCTGTTGCCTTTGATTGTATCAATTCGAAGAACATAGAGATTCTCTGGCTAGACCGATAGAAAATTTGAATAACGACAGCGACATGTGCCACTAAGTAATTCCCCTGCCGTGCCCTATAGTGAAATAAAAGGGATAGACCTCTTGGAGAAAAACAGAGATGAACGAGGAAGTTCTACTATTCTGGCTAATCCACCTATTTATTGGGATTGTGTTACCTGTGTTGGCATATTTTGGCTGCTGCAAACGCGAAGATGAGCAAGCAGAGAAAAAAGCGCAAGCTCTACAGCATATCCAATCTATCCACCACTAGAAAACGTAGCGATTTGATCGGTGTTTATCCTTCTGCCAATTGCAATAGATCGGCATTATCTGGATGGTGGATAAATCCCCAAAATGCATCTATCCGGCGGTGACTCGTGCCCATCCGACGGCGGATCATATAGTTTTTGCGGCGCAGATCAAACCCTGCCACTGGAACTTCAATCACCGTCCCAAGCCGTAGCGCCCAATTTGCGGCAAGATGCGAGACAAAGGAAACTCCAAAGCCAGCCTCAACCGTTTTGACAATTGCTTCTGCATTGCCAAGCTCCAAAAAAATATTCATATCCTCCAACGCAATCTCATGTTTGCCAAGCTCGGCCAGCAAAACGCGACGGGTTCCTGATGTGGATTCACGGATGATGTGCGGAGTCGTCAGTAATTCGGAAGCATCAATGTAATCCCGGCCTACAAATGGATGATTCGCCGGAACAATCAGAATAATATGGTCGGTAAAAAATGGCTGGCATTCATAATCGCCGCCGCAGGCATCATAGTTGACAACTCCCACATCTGCTTCCTTAAGCAGCAAATGAGGCACTACATGTTCTGGCGTACAGGATAAAATGACCGTATTGACCGCTGGATGACGTTGGTGAAAACGGGCTGCAAACTGGGGCAAGATATATTTTCCGGTGGTCGTGCTACACGCGATACGAAGTTCTCCCGCAATCTCGCTGTCCAACGATGACATCAGATGCTCGGTGCTGCTCATCTCGTGGAGTAGTTTCCGCGCTCGTGGCAAAAGCAAGCGTCCTGCTTCGGTCAGTCTAAGAGTTGGCCCTGAACGCTCAAACAAGGCAACACCCACATCCTGCTCCAACAATTTGATATGATGGCTCACTGTGGGTTGAGTGAGATTTAGCTGACGGGCGGCTTCGGAAAAATTGAGGGACTCGGCAGCATACAAAAACACCCGTAGCCGTACCGTATCAAGCATGGAAGGTCTATCTCTTTCGCTTAAAGAAGTTCCTATTGGATTGTTACGATGCAGTATTGAAGAATATAATCCCAATCAACTTGGTTTTGAAAGGCCCAATATTGTTTTGCCATACGGTGGCAGGTAACAATTTACTGCTTTTGAGCAACTCCTATGACCAGTTCACAGCACCCCGACATGCCGGCCTTTGATTTCACTGATGAGGATTTGCAGGCCAATTACAACCACCGGATTACCGAACGGCAAAAACAAAAGGCCCTTAGTCATGCCAGCGATTATATTTGGCTTGCCAAAGCAGGCTGGGACCTATTCTGTATCTTCGCCGTAGTCACCCTTATCGAGGCGCAATTCGTCGGATTTATGGTTTCTTGTGTTCTATTGAATTTGCCCTTGACCTTTATAGGTTTGGTAGAACGACACAAAACTATGTCCAATCTACGCCAAGCAAGGATTGAGTTGATCGAAGGCTATAGCGTTTTGTATTTCAATAAATTCAAGCGTTATAGTTTTTTTCATTGGAATTTGCGTAATCCCGAAACACATGGTTACACCAGATGTTTCCTAGAAATTCAAGGGAGCGCAGGGATAAAATTTAACATCACAATTCCGCAATATCATGCTCTGCGTGACTTGCAGCCTTATAAAGTTTTTTATATTCCTACAGTCAAGTATATCCTCTCCATCGAGCCGCTTTTCTAATCCAGTCAGCCAGTCGTCAGCAATTCGCCTATACCCCGCCGACCAGACACACGCTAATCTCCCAAACCTAAGACAAACATAAACGTAGAGTCATAGTAGAATTACCATAGGGCGGGAATCAGCTTTATTTATCAGCAATTTCCGTGTTTCAAATCCGGCATGGCATGTTTCAAAATTGTTTCACGGCTGACACCCCATTGTAACAGGGGAGTGATACGGTTATACATGCCATAACAGGATATGCTCTCATTCATCATTTAGCCAATCCATAGGAAGTGGTTATGGCTTCAACCAAAACCCAGCAACCCATCACCGAACTCGACGAACAACCCAAAATTCCGCGTCGGCAAATCCAGACCGCTGAACCGCGTGAATTGCAGCTAACCGAGCAGGTCACTCGCCGTTCACTGGTCAATCAAATCGGCACGGCCTTGATGCAACCTGCCAATTTTTATCGCACCCTACCCGCCAGTCATGCTTCACGCCAATGGGTATGGGTCGGTTTGTTAATTCTGGCGCTGGTGGGCTTTAGTGCTGTGCGATACGACGCGCTCAAAACTTCTGAAACAACGGCTACCGATACCGGAACCCCCATTGATGGTGAGATACCGATTGATGCAGGCGGGGGCAAAGGAGGCGGGGGTGGGATTGATTTTGGTGGCATCCCCTCTGATGTGGGTGGAGCGCCCACCGAAACTACCGAAACCGAAGCTACACCAGAGGAAATCACCGCCAAGTGGTCAACTGCCCTCGAAGCAGCGGGGGAGATCGTACTGCAATGGATCATTATCTCGATTCTGCTGATTGAGGTGTCATTGCTCCGGGGTCGCAAACCGCGTATGGGCCATAACTGGCAAATTGCGATCTATTCCAGCTTACCCCTTGCGTTAATGGCGACCTTGCAACTGGCCTACTATTACGCGGGTGGCAAAGTCGGTGAAGAAGGATTATCCGGTCTGATTGACCAATGGAAAGGCTATGCTGACCTCTCCGACTTCCAAAAAAACGTGGCCTATTCATTGTCTACCCGCCTGACCTTGTTTTGGCTGTGGAGTCTGAGCCTGCTCTATCTTGGGGCACGTTATGGCCTGAAAGGGCGTACATGGTCAGCGACATTGGTCGTCCTGATTTGGGTGGGCGTGTTGATCGTTGGGCCAGTCGTGGCGGGGTGGGTCGAAGCGCCCAAAGATGAGACTCAGACCGAGATCGTGCCCGATGAGATACCCTTTGATCCCAGTATGCAACCCAGTGACCCATCCTTAGATGGCGGCAGTGAATCCGCACCCGAAACGCCATCCGAACAGCCGCCGCGTGCGCCAATGAAAGGCTAGGCTATCCGATGCCAAATCATAACGGCAATCATCGCACCCCCTATATCAGCGGCTATGGCCTGCGTAAACATTTTAAGCTGGGAGGGCAGGTGGTTCGGGCATTGGATGGAGTGGATGTCGAAATCCCGAAAGGTCAATTTCTTGCCATCATGGGGCCAAGTGGGTCTGGCAAAAGCACCCTACTGTATGTGATGGGTGGGTTAGACCGACCCACTGGCGGCGAGGTCAGCGTCGGAAATAAATACTTACACAGCATGAATGCCGATGAATTGGCCCGATTTCGGCGGGAAAGTATCGGGTTTATCTTCCAGCAGTTTCATCTCGTGCCAACCCTGACTGCGCTGGAAAATGTGGCGCTGCCGGGAGTGTTCGCAGGCATACCGCGTGAAGTGCGCGAAAAACGGGCACGTCAACTGCTCAATACACTGGGTATGGGGGAACGGCTTGACCATAAACCCTCCCAGCTTTCCGGCGGCCAGCAACAGCGGGTGGCGATTGCACGGGCCTTGTTTAATAACCCGCCGATTATTATGGGCGACGAACCTACCGGGGCGCTCGATAGCAAAACCGGACAAACCGTGATGAACCTACTGCGCTGGTTGGCAACACGGCAAGGCAAAACCGTCATTATCGTGACCCATGACGCCGGAGTCGCCAGTTACGCAGATCGTCTATTGCATCTAAAAGATGGGCGGATTGTGGACGATATTCCCGCCGCCCAACAGGAGATAGAAGACCTCCATGTCACTCGTTAAATCGCTGAAAATTCAACTCATCGCGGCGCTACTCATTCTCTCCCTGCTGATTGTGATTGGGGTGGGCATCACAAATTCTGATCCTGTAGCGGCCCAAGATGGGGTACAATCCTCCGCTACACCTGCGATGGTCGTCACCCGCGCCGAACCGTCCCAAATTACGGTAGGGGGTTCACAACCCGCCTATATGTCCATTTTTGGGTCGGGTTTCAGTGCGTCCACCTCAGTGCAGTTGATGGGTTATGGTACACTGCCGACTCAACTGATTGATAATGGGTCGCTGGTGGTGTCATTTCCCAACAACATCAACCCCGGTCAATATGTGATTCAAATTTCAGACCCGGCAGGTGGCATGGTGACATGGCCTACCCCCCTAACGATCCAAGTCGCACCGACAGCCACGCCGACCAATACCCCACCCCAGCCTATTTTTGTGACACGCGCCGAGCCTTCCCAAGTCATGGCAGGACAAGGGGGCACACTCTCGGTTATCGGGGGTAATTTCACCAATACCACTGTCATTCGTCTGGTTGGGGTTGGCTTGCTGACGACGACTTTCATCAATAGCGGTGCGTTAACGGCACCATTACCCACTACTCTGCTGCCGGGGGTCTATAATGTGGAGGTTAGTGATCCATTGGGTGGGACACAATATGCCCCGAACGCACTGACCGTCGTCCCTGTCCCCCCGACTGCTGCGCCGACCAATACACCTGCGCCACCAACGCCTACCCTTGAACCATCCGCGACGCCGCAGCCCGCCACTCCCATTCCGGGTCAACCCTCACTATTGGCGCGTAATTTCTCGGTCAATCCGATGACCATTGCCCCCGGCGGCACGGTCACACTCAATTTTGAGGTGGTCAATCAGGGCAATCGCGCCGCACAGGGGGTCTCGGTAGCGGTAGATTCCGGTGGAAAATTTGTCCCGGCAAACGGTCAAGCCACTGCTACATTACCGGATATTCCGGTGGGTGGACGGGTGAACGTCACCTTGATGGCGGTTGCGGCAATGGATACCCCCGCTGGCCCGATCAGTGTTCCCATTACGATGGCCTATCGAGATTTCAGTGGCGAGAATTACACGAGTAAGGCCAGTCTGAGTGTTAATGTTGAAGAGGCTGGAGAGTCGTCACAGGTCGTGATGTCCAGCTACAGCGTCGAGCCAAATCCGGTTGAACCGGGCAAGTCGGTTACGATGGCCGTGCATATCACCAACTCCGGCAACAAGAAGGCCCTACAGGTGCTGCTGCGGGTATCGGGCAGTGAAAATGTATTGCTGGCAGGGCCAAATGGCGACAGCTTCCCAATCGGTGATCTTGACGCGGGTGAATCGGTTGAACTTGAACTGCCCTTGATTGTGCGCCCCGATGCCAAATCCGGCCCACAGTCACAGCCGTTCACGATCACCTATCTTCAAGATGGCGAGGCCCAACAAGCGGCTGGCAGTATCACAGTTGAGGTTCGGCCTGTGATTGCCACTATGCCTCTGATGCTGTTGGAATCGTATGACTATGGCAAGGATATTCTGGAACCGGGCGAACAGTTCACGCTCAATCTCGACCTGAAAAATGTTGGAAATGGCGACGCGACAGAACTGGTCGTAGTCTTTGGCACAGTCGAGTCCAGTGGCGATTCGGGTGGCGGCACCCCCACAGGTGGTGGCACGACCACAACCCCCAGCACAACCTTTGCCCCAGTCGGCTCAGGCGGCACACAGTATATCGGCACAGTTGAAGCCAATAGTGAGGGTAAGGCCATCTCGCAGGACTTCATCGTCAACGGTACAACCACCAGCGGCGTCTACAGCCTGCCTGTCACCGTGCGCTACAAGAAACCTGACGGTACGACTGCCCAAGATAATTTGCGGGCAATTGTAGTGGTCGTTGCTCCGCCAAATCTGAATATCACCTTGCAAAGCCCTGTGCCCGAACAGGTCAATATCGGGGAACCCCTACCGATTGGCTTGACCATCAAAAATCTTGGCACTAGGGTGGTCAATTTCACAAATGTAACGTTCGAGGCCGAAAACGCCGACGTGATGGACATGGCGGAGGTTTTTATCGGGCCAGTCAAAGGTGATGAAGAAACCACCTTTGGCTCGGCGTTTGCCCCTAGCAGCGAAGGCCATGTCAAAATCACCGTGACCATCTACTATCTGAACGACCTCAACCAAGAAGTGAGCATCGTGCAGACCTATGAGACCGAAGCCGTGACGCCACCGCCCATGCCGGAAGATAACGGGGGTTTCCCAATGGATCCCACCCCTGAACCAGAACAGGAAGAAGAGGATGCCTCTCTGGGGGATGTCATCTTGGGTTTCCTCGGTCTAGGGAGCTAAGTGCCATGTTTTCGGAACTCGCAGGTCTGGCGATTGGCAACCTCTTCCGGGCGCGGGCGCGGCTGGTGATGACGGCGGGCGGCGTGGTTGTAGGGACAAGCGCGGTCATTTTGTTGGTCGCGCTGACCTTTGGCCTACAACGTTCGGCTGAGGCAGGCATTGGGAACAGTAGCGCCGTCACCGAGATTCAGGTCTATCCCAGTTGGGAAATCCCACCGGGGCAGTCACCGGAAGATATGCCCCAACTGAATCTTGAAACGGTTCAGAAATTGTGGCGTATCCCCGGCGTGGCGGCAGTTATCCCAATGGTTAATTTGCAGGTCGGTGGTGATTTAATGTCGGGGGACTACATTGCGGGAGCGAATATCGTGGGGATTGACCCACGTTTGCTGCCCTATCTCGGCATCACGCTTGAGCAGGGCACGTTGTCTTTACAACCGGGGGAGATGATCGTCGGCCCGTATATCGGCGAGAATTTTTTTGACCCCACCAGCGAATTTTATGAACCTGTCCAAGTGGATGTCTACAACACCCCCCTCAAATTCCGCGTGACCAATTGGAACAATGGCACGGAACTGAAAAAGGACATCAAAGTTTCCGGCACATTTGCAGCAGGCACGAGCTTTGACTACACCATCTTCATGAATGTGAATGATATTATCGGCTACAACGAATGGGCCTCCGGTCAAGAAACCGACCCTGAGACCTTCACCTTTGGTCAGGTACTCGTCCGGGCCGACAGCCGCGAAACCACGATTGATGTGACCAACGCCATCAAAGATTTAGGGCTAAATGCCTACAGTATGGGTGAATTTTTGGGGCAGATGAACAATTTCTTCCGTACCATGCGCCTCATTCTCGGTGGCGTCGGTGGGGTGGCGCTGTTGGTAGCGGCGTTTGGGGTCGCCAACACGATGACGATGGCAATCCTCGAACGCACCAAAGAAATCGGCCTGATGAAAGCGATTGGGGCGACTGACCGCGATGTGTTAACCGTCTTTCTCATCGAGTCCGGCTTGGTCGGGCTGGCAGGCGGGGTCGTTGGCGTCATCCTGTCGTTCATTTTGCGGCGGGTGATTAATCAGGCGGTTGCCAATGCGCCGACGGGTGAGGATAGCGTCACCAATTTCCTGCCATTTAATACGTCGCAGATTGGTGGGAATCTCATCATTATCCCAACTGACCTATGGCTGTTTGCGATTGTGCTGGCAACGTTGGTCGGCTTGGGGGCGGGATTGTTCCCATCGCTGCGGGCCGCCCGACTCTCGCCCGTGATGGCGTTGAAGCAGGAATAAATCGCCGAATGCCCTCTGTGCTACACTGATGAGTACACAGGGGGCTAATTTTGGGGGAAATCGTCATGGCGAATGATTTTCATTATGAATCCCTAAGTCATCCCGAACTCCACAAGATGACATTGGCAGAACTCATCACATACTATCATGCTGAACATCTCAATGAAGAAGGCGAGGAAGATTGGTATTTTTATCATGATATTGCTATGACCATAGCCAACTATGGCATTGAAGGTTTTCGATCTCTCGCAGAAGAATACAAAACGTCCAGAAGCCTAACCCGCAAAGATGCGAGTCTAACGGCTCTTTGGTCGAGTAACATACCAGAAACGCCTGAATTCCTTGATCTATTCCTTGATGCTTTAGGATCATCTGAGGCTGAACTCATCACAATAGCCATTCATTATCTCAGGCAAACTAGAAACTCCGAATATCTTGATAGAGTGCTGATATTTCGCGAACATCCAGATGGTTGGGTACGCGGTGCTGTCATCAACTTTGTCGGGGAACTGCTTCCACGCGATTCTATCCCAATGTTGATTGAAGCAATTTCTGACCCTCATTTTGTTCCAAGAGAAATAGCAGCTGATGTCATGGATGAAATGGAGATGAAAGTTGAGGAGAAGCGTCAGCTGTTTTTGCCATATTTCCAAGTCTTGTCGAATGATGAACATCCCGATGTTCGACAGGCGGCTGAAACTGCCATTGCAAATCTCGAAGATACCTATTTGGATTGACCTATGGAACACAACACCGCCAACCAGCGTTTTAAATGCAGGGGATATTTCCGGTTCCCTTGCTTGCATCCAATATCCTAGCAATGGAGCATTACGCTTATTCGAAGTTAGTGAGGAGAAATTGATTTGACACGCAAAGCCTTGTTATTTACTCTGCTGGTGGTGAGCCTCATCACCAGTGCGTTGACAGGCGTCAATCCGACTCCTGTTCATTCGCAAGATGGCGGCGGAACCGACATCCCCCCGCAGGTCATTGATGTTTGGCCTCTCCCCGGCGTCGAAATGGCGGCAAATAATCCCCTAACCATCACCTTTGACCAACCGATGGATCAAGCCAGTGTCGTCTCTGCTCTGACCTTCGACCCTGCCATCGAAGGCAGTCTCACATGGGCTGATCCGCGCACTGTCGCGTTTATCCCATCCGCGTCATGGCCTACCGGGATGGAATATGCCGTTACAATTGGCACAGGTGCAGCGACCACTGGCGGTACACCGTTTACCGACCCCTACAGTTTTAACATCAAGACGGTTGGCCCGCTCCAAGTTTCAACCGTCATCCCCGAAGATGGTTCAACCGGGATTTCCGCCGATTCGACCATCCTCGTCACCTTCAATCGCCCCGTTGTGCCATTGGTGACAACGAGCGAAATGGGAGATTTGCCTATTCCTTTGAGCATTACCCCTGCAATTGATGGCAAAGGCGAATGGCTCAACACCGCCATTTATCAATTTACGCCCTCCGTTCCCTTGCAAGGTGGCACAACTTATACGGTTACCGTTGCCAGCGGATTGACCAGCGTAGATGGGGCAATCTTGGCGGAGGATTTTGCATGGTCATTTAGTACCCTGCCGCCGCAAATTTTGAGTCTGTCGCCATCGGTGAATCAAGAGACCGTCCGACTGGAATCGCCGATTGTGGTGACATTCAGCCAGCCGATGGACAAACCCTCCACCGAAGCGGCCTTCTCGGTTATTCAAGCCTTTACCTCTAATCCACCCCTCGCAGGTTCAATTACGTGGAATGAAGATGCCACCCAGTTGACCTTCACGCCTGCTGAAAATCTGAATATCGCCAGCGCTTATCAGGTCATCATCAAACCAACGGCGATGAGCGCATCCGGCGAGGCCATGCTTGATCTTTCAACAGCTTTTGGGAATGCCGAGGGCTATATTTTCTATACTGTGCCCTATCCCGGTATAGATTCGACCTATCCCGAAAATGGTGATTTGGGTGTCTCCCCCGGCTATGGAGCGACGATTTACTTTGTCTCACCCATGAACACCGAAACGCTTGAGGGCAAGATTCAGATTGACCCCGAGCCGGAAACTTGGACACCCGAAGTACGCGGCAACCAAACCCTTTCGATTAATTTCGCCTCCAAACCGCTAACCCAGTACACCATCACCCTTTTGGCGGGGGCGGAAGACATCTATGGCAACCCGATTGCTAATGATTTCACCTTTACCTATCGCACCACCGATATTCCGATCTGGGCCACTCCCATCACCAGCTATAATGATGTGATTGTGACGGGGGCGTATCGAGAAAATACCACTATTGCGATGTCGGTCAGTGGCAAACCGAGTGTTGAATTTAATCTCTATCGTCTCGACATTAACCTGTTAGAATCCGCTGTCGAATATTACAGCGATACCCGTCCTGCTTGGGAATCGGGCGAAAATCTGCTGCGCTCATGGACACAGAGCTTTGACTCCAATGGTTTTCAGGGCATTGCCCGTGAAGTCTATCTAGCCTCCGAGCAAGGCGGCCAATTAGCCCCCGGTCTCTATTGGCTCACCATCACTGACGAAAGTAGTAGCTACCCCTCCATCTACGATCAGGTGTTGGCAGTCGTCAATGCTGGCGTCACCTTTAAGCGCGGCCCAGAGGAAGGTTTTATCTGGGTCACAGATATGCAAACAGGCGCTCCTGTCGCCGATACTACGGTCTCGGTCTACTATCTCGGTGAACAAATCGGGCGAGGCCAAACCGATGCCGATGGAGTTTTCCGTGCTCCGATTAATGCCGCCCTTAACGACGAGTTTATCAGCGTGGTTGCTGAAGGGGCAGGTGCATATGGAGTCTGGTATGGCTGGAACGCGGGCGAACCCCCAACCCGTACAGGTTATGTCTATACAGATCGCCCGATTTATCGTCCCGGTGAAACCCTCTATTTCCGGGGGGTCATCCGCAACAAAGACGATATGACCTACAGCGTGCCCAATGTGCGCTCAGTGACGGTACAGGCCGAAATTGGCTATGACGGGGTGTATATCTTTGACGGCAAAGTTGAAGTCTCGGAGTACGGGACCTTTAGCGGCGAAATCCAAATCCCCGAAGATGCGCAATTGGGTGATGGCTATATCAACGTCATGCCAGATACCCCCGACGAAAATGGCAATCTCATCTATTATGGGAGTGTCTATTTCACAGTTGCCGAATTCCGCGTGCCGGAATATGAAGTCAGTGTCACCGCCCAACAAGGCGAAATCTTTCAGGGTGATCCCTTGAGCGTGATTGCCAAATCCAGCTACTATTTCGGTGGCGCGGTCAGCAATGCACAGGTTAGTTGGTATGCCTATGGTGATCTGGCCTATTTCAACTATACCGGGCCGGGACGCTACTCGTTCTATAGCGACGAATGGGAATACTACTACTATCAATATATCGGCGAAGGCACAGGCGTGACCGATGGCAATGGTGAATTTGTCATCCAGACCGATACCACTCAAACTGAGGCCCATGCGCCACTCAATATCACGGTTGAGGCGACGGTAACGGATGAAAGCAATCAAGCGATTAGTAGTCGCACGACGGTTATGGCTCACCCCGCCCACATCTATGTCGGTACGGCAACCAGTCAATATTTTGGCTATGAGAAAGAGCCGATTACGATAGACCTCATCGCCGTTACCCCCGACAGCGAACCCATTGCCGATAAACGCTTGGATATTGAAGTGATCGAACAACGCTGGGTGCAAGTGCCCGATTCGACGCAGTTCGGCGTGTACTATTGGCAGCAGGAAGAAATCCCGGTAGAAACAGGCAGCGTCACCACCGGGGCGGATGGCACAGCCAGCTATACCTTTACCCCACCCAACGGCGGCATCTTCCGCTTGAAGGTGACAGGCATGGATGAGCGCGAACGTGCCAACAGCAGCACCCGCCGATTTTATGTGGTCGGCAGCGGCCCGATTTATTGGGGACAGCCGTCGCAGTATATCAGTTTGATGGCGGACAAAGAATCCTATAAACCCGGCGATACCGCCCAAATCTTGATCCCCCATTCTCTTTCCGGTGAATCCACTGTTCTGGTGACAATTGAGCGCGAGGGTGTTCTCAGTTATGAAGTGGTGAAATCGGAAGGGGCAACGCTGGTCTACGAGCTACCCATCATCGAGGATTTTGTCTCCGGTGTAACAGTTACAGCGACTGTTGTTAAAGGCATTGACGCCGAAAATACCAATCCAACCATCCGTATCGGCAGCGTCTATCTCAGTGTTGAACCTGTCCAGCAGCGGTTAAATGTCACCGTCACGCCTTCTGCTGAACTCACCCAACCCGGCGATACGGTCACATTTGATGTCTCGACCACTGACGCGGCAGGCAATCCGGTTGCAGCGGAGGTTGGCATCGGCTTGACCGATAAGGCTATCTTATCGCTGCTGCCTCCCAACAGCGGTCTGATGGAAGACACCTTCTATGGCTATCAGGGCAACTATGTCTACAGCTACTATTCCCTGACCTCGCTGCTGGATGAACTGACCGATAAGAACATCGAACGCGCCCGTGAAGCGGAAGAAAGCGGTGTAC
>JAIOHL010000356.1 GCA_019913005.1 Anaerolineae bacterium
CCATACTGGAAGTCTATTTCTCGTTGACCCAGAGGGTCGTTGGGTAGAGAAATTTCTATACGGTACATCTGCCAGCACCATTGTTCACGATTTACAGCTGATCCTTAACTTATAAACCCAACAAAATCTCCTGAACAGGGATTATTTGAGCGTATAATAGAATTGAAACGCCCATCCCAAGGATTGAGAGAGATGGCAAAAACGATCTTAATCATCGAAGACGAAGCCAAGATTGTGCGCACAATACGCCTCTACCTCGAGCAAGGGGGCTATGCGGTTGTCTGGGCCGAAGATGGCACGCAGGGACTGGCGTCGTTTCATCATGAGAAACCCACGCTCGTGCTCCTCGATTTGAACCTGCCCGGTCAACTGGATGGCCTCGATGTATGCCGCACCCTACGGCGCGAGTCGAATGTCCCCGTGATTATGCTCACTGCTCGTACCGAAGAAACCGATCGTCTCATTGGCCTTGAACTAGGGGCTGACGACTACATTACCAAACCCTTCTCACCCCGCGAAGTGGTCGCACGGGTACGGGCCGTGTTACGGCGGGTTGAACTACCCGAAGTGTCGCATCAAATCGTTGAAGCCGCCGACATCCGGGCCGATTTGCAGCGTCACACCGTGACTGTAGCGGGTGTACCCGTGACGTTGACGGTCAACGAGTTTGATTTACTGGTGGTTTTTATGCGTTCACCGGGCCAAGTCTATAGCCGCGCTCAACTGCTTGAACTCACCCAAGGAACGACCTACGAAGGCTATGAACGCACCATTGATCAGCATGTGAAGAATTTAAGGCAAAAGATCGAACCCGCGCCACCTGAACCGCGCTACATTCTTACGGTGCGTGGGGTTGGCTACAAGTTCACTGGGGAATAGACCGAATGCACAGCCTGTGGACGAAACTGATGGGTGCTTTTGTGGTGGTGATTGTTGCCAGCACGGGCATGGTCGCGTTTTTGGTAAACCGGACGACGGCCAACCAATTTGAACTGTACACCACCCAAACGGGACAACAGTGGGCAACCCAGCTGGCCCCGGTAGCCGCCAATTATTATGCCCGTGCTGGCAGTTGGAATGGCGTAGATACCGCGTTACGTAACCCTTGGAGCTATAGTATGACTTCTGGCTCGACGGGAAACGGGACGACGTGGGACATGGGTGAATCAGGCATGATGGGTAACACGGGCGGTTGGTCTAATAGCGACATGAGTGAATCGGACATGATGGGCGAGATGAACACAATGACCTTCAGTGACCGCATCATTCTTGCTCAAGCCAACGGAACGGTGGTAGTGGATACCGCCAACACGTTAATAGGCAGGCAGCTACCAAGTGACGATCTTGCCAAAGGCGCACCAATCATGCTTGGAGAGCAGCGTGTTGGGACACTCATCGTTACGCCACTTGACGCGCCAGCCACGCCAGCAGGCGATTTTATAGGTGCGGTCAATCGCTCAACGCTCTGGGCTGGCATCGCAGCCAGTGGCCTTGCGGTCATTTTGGGGTCGGCTCTGTTTGTGCAGATTATTCGCCCGCTGCGCCGCTTGTCACTTGCGACACAGGGTATTGCGGCGGGTGATTTGGGCCAGCGTGTCCGAGTCAATGGTCAGGATGAAATCAGCCAACTAGCCATGACCTTTAATCAGATGGCGGAAACCCTGCAACACTATACGACTGAACGCCAAAATATGATCAGCGATATTGCCCATGAGTTACGGACCCCCCTCGCTATCATCCAAGGCAACCTTGAGGCTATGCTGGATGGGGTGATACCAACGACTTCGGATGAACTCGCTTCGCTTCACCAAGAGGCTTTACGGCTCAACCGCCTTATTACTGATTTGCGTACACTGTCACTAGTCGAAGCTGGGCAACTGCATTTGCATAAACGCTCGATTGAGCCGGGGGCTTTAGTCGAACAGGTTGCGGCTCGGTTGCATCTCAACGCTCAAACGAAAAACATTGCCCTAGAAACCGACATTGCGGATGCCCTGCCAGAAGTTCAGGCCGATCCTGAACGACTGGCCCAGGTCATGACCAACCTTGTCGATAATGCCCTACGTTATAGTCCAAATGGCACACGAGTCGTCGTGGGAGCATCCTCAGCTGCCGGATGTGTCAAACTATCGGTCAGCGACGATGGGCCAGGTATTCCACCGGAGGATGTTCCGCATTTATTCGAACGTTTCTGGCGGGCGGAGAAATCGCGTAATCGCGTGTCAGGTGGGTCAGGCTTGGGGCTGGCGATAGTGAAACAATTAGTCGAAGCCCATCACGGTCAAGTGCAAGTCGAAAGCCATGTCGGGCGAGGCACACGATTCGAAGTGCAAATTCCAATCGTTTAGGCTATTTCTACTGCTAGGGAACGTATATTGCCTCATTTTGTGAAACTTCACACAAATCTCACACGAGCAACATCAACCCTACATCAAATGGTTGCATCCTATAGATAAAGGATTGTGTAATCTGATAGGAGAAAATCCCATGACATCTAAACAAATACTCGCTGTTGTCGCACTCATTGTTGTTCTCGGTGCTGCCGTTGCGTTCGGCGGTTATAACAGTGTAGGCGCACAAGGCAACGGAAATACTACCCCGACCCCATATTCGCCCGGTATGCAAGGATATGGGTGGAATGGGCAGGGCATGATGGGTGGTAATTGGCAGAACCAGCCGATGTGGACAGCAGTCGCAACCGTACTCGGCATTGATGTGAACACCCTCTTCACTGAATTGCAATCCGGCAAAACCCTCCCGCAAATGGCTGAAGAACGTGGCATTGATGTCCAAACGGTGTATGATGCAGCTCTGACGGCCATGACCGACCACATGAACGCGATGGTCGCGTCAGGTTACATGACCGAGACACAAGCCCAGACTCAACTGACTTGGATGCGTGATAACATCGCGCAGATGCTCACCTTCAATGGTACGGGTTTCGGCCCTTGTCCTATGGGGGGCATGATGGGCAACTATGGACAGGGGATGATGGGCTATGGAATGCACGGCGGAATGCACCATAATTACATGGGGCAAGGGATGATGAACGGTTATGGCTGGAACGGTCAAGGGATGCACAGCTGGAGCAACTAAACCCTAGAGGAAATACTCAACGCATACATGGAGTGTGCCGGGGCGTCTCCGGCACTTTCTATTTCCCAACAATCGTCTACTGAGTTTGATTCCTGCTTGGTTTGCAGCCACTATTATATGATTAGCTTATAGGTCAATTAAAGAATATTTCGAGGTTGACCACTAAAAACGTTCGTTATTTTGTACTCAAAATTGCCACAAAAACGCTTGACTACATTTGCATAGCCTAGGCGTGAAAGCCCAAATAGTGCTCACCCTTGATTGAGTCGCCTTGTGCGGCGTGGTATGATACCGCTATATGGCACAAACGAATGCACCCCAAGGGCATGAACAACTGGTCAATGCCGTGCAAGAGGTGGCACAAGCTATTCGTGCTGCAAGTCAGCCGAAACGCCGTCGGGATCATATTGGCAAAAGCCTGTTGTCATTGGGGAATCTAGCCGTGAGTGCTTTAGTCTTTGGAGAAGCCTTTGGCGGTTTTGACTTTGATACCCAAACCGCTTTGATTGGGGTGTTAACCTTTGTAACCTTGTATATCGTCGGCTTATCGCTGATGGAAAGGAGAAGCTAGCTATGCTCAGACCACTTAATCCACTAGAATTGTTGTTAGTTGGGGTTGTCGTTGCTGCGCTACTGGTCGGTGGAATTGTTAGTCAATTGGACAGGCACCACCGTAGCTCACTCTAATCACAGGGACACCGAGTTTTTCCAGTGTCTCCTAGTGCCTCGCCTCTACAATCCGGACAATGGATTTTGAACCACTTGATAGTAGATGAGATAAGCCCCGGCCAAGATTAACACCACCGCACCCATCGGTTTGACGTAGGATATGGCTTGCCGGATATGCCTTACTACTGTGTTCTGGAAGAGCGCCGTTGCAAGCGCTAAGGTGGTAATCACCGTTCCCATGCCCAAACCATAGGCGATAAAAAGTGCCCCCTGTTGGCTCCAATGGTCTTCTGCCAACGCCCCGGCGAGCACGGATAGAAAGATCGGGAGCGTGCAATTGAGCGACACCCCTGCATAAGCCACGCCATACAGGAACATCCCATAAGCACTCCGTTTACGTAGGTCTTTTTGGGGCAACGGCAGGGCGATTGGAATCGTACGCCCCAAGAGTGTCCATACACCTAGCCCAATCAGCCCAATCCCTACCCCTAGGCCCAACGCCGGAGTGAGTCCTATCAGCGCCCGCCCACTGATAGAGAACACCATCCCCACAAGGACGAAGCTAGTGAGGAAACCGAGGGTCACTAAAAACCCGCACCACAAAGCCCGTAACAAACGCTCATTGAGTTCGACCTGTCGGTCAGGGTTTTCCATATTCAGGTAGTAGCTGATGAAGGTCGGCAGCATGGCAAAGCCACATGGGTTGACACTGGCAAGTAGTCCGGCAGAAAAGGCAAAGGCTAGAGCTGCACTCATAATAGTTGCTCCACAAGGTCACGCAGCGTTTCATAGGAGGTCGGCTGGATGTCTCGATAGACCTCATAACCCTCAGCGTTGACAATAATCGTCGTATCCAACGCCCTTACACTGTAGCGGAAGGCAAACTGGCCTGCGTTGTCGAAGGCCCAAATCAGGTGATTGTCGCCAACTGCTTCGATAAAGGGTTGCAGATTTTCGGCTGACCCTTCAGGATCAAGGTCAATCACGACTACTTGCAGGCCGTGTTTTCCATATTCATCCATGAGTCGCGCCAGTGCCTGCGCTTCAGGAACGCACGTTCCACACCAGTACGACATCCCAAACAAAATGGTGACCGTGCCACGATCTTGCCCTAGGTTGATTGGACCGTTGTCTAAGGTGATAAGCGTTACGGCGGGAATAGTTTGGTCGTATTTAGGGCGCAGACTTTCCCTGCTTTGGATGGACGTGACAGCATCACCTCTGAGCAAGTTCAGCGCGATTACTAGGCTACCGAATACCATCAGCCCCAACAAGAAGATCGTAGTCAGGTTTTTGCGTTTCATGGCCTTGGCTCCTTTGTTCCGCTACGATGCACAGCAGGACAATCGTGTGATGTCTTTATGGAAGGCCAACGCCGCCAACTTCAAGCCTTCCACTTGGGTGAGATAGGGGAAAAATGTACTCGTCATATCCTCAATGGTGAGACCAAATTTAATCGCTAGGGTGGCGGTTTGAATGACCTCGCCGGCTTCAGCGGCGACGATGTGTGCCCCAAGTAAGCGTCCTGATCCAGTATCAGCAACCAACTTTATGAATCCCCGTGTATCACGCGCCGCCAATGCACGGGGGACATGCTCAAGCGAGACCGTGCTTACCTGCACTTCATGGTTTTGTTTTTGGGCAGCTTGTTCTGTCAGGCCAACCGTCGCAATTTGGGGATCAGTGAAAATCACTTGTGGCACAACCGAAAGATCAAGGGCTTGGTGTTCGCCGCCAAGCGCGTTACGGGCTGCGATATTGCCACTCGCGGCTGCCACGTACACTAGTTCAGGATTCGTCGTCACGTCACCAACCGCAAAGATATTAGGATTGGTAGTTTGCTGGAATTCATTCACAAGGATAAACCCATTTGCGTCCGTTTGCACCCCCACCTGTTCTAGTCCCAAGGCGGCGGTATTTGGTTCACGCCCCAGCGCCATGAGAAGATGATCAGCCCGAAACTCACGGGGTTGCCCCATTACTCGCGCATGGACAACTCGTGTTGCCCCCTCCCGATTGAGGTATTCGACCTGCACGCCCGTTATGACCCCAATGCCTTCGTCAAGTAAATAGTTCTGAATGGCACGGCCTATCTCCGGTTCATGCTCAGGTACAAGCCGGGTACTACGCTGCAATATCAGCACATTTACACCCAGACGGGCCATCATCTGCCCCAGTTCTAGGGCTATCGCTCGACCCCCAAGCACAATGAGGGATTCCGGTAACTTGTCGAGACTCATCAACGTGGTACTGGTGAGCGGTTGTGCTTCGTCGCTGCCGGGGATGGCTACCATCCGAGGATGAGCGCCAGTCGCAATCACATAGCGGGCAGCAGTGTAGTGGCGGTTTCCAACACGCACCGAGCCATCGGCTTCGAAGGTTGCAACCCCTTCAATAAAGGTTATGTTTGGATACGCCGCCAATACCTCTACATATTTTTGCTGGCGCAAGCTGCTCACGAGGGCATCTTTTTCGCTCCGCACCACTGACCAATCCAGTCGATTTTGCCCGGTAAAAAGACCCTTAAAGGCATGATGAGCCGCGTTGTGCCATGACTCAGCGGCGCGGATCAGTGTTTTGCTTGGGACACAACCTATGTTGACACACGTCCCCCCAATCGTTCCAGCATTGATGATTCCGACCCGTTTGTTGAGGTCGCTGGCGGTGATGGCAGCCGCAAAACCGCCGGAACCGCCTCCAATGACCAGCACATCGAAATCGTGAGATGCACGCGCATTTTCCGGTACATCTGCATTCTCAAGAGAAACACGTTTCCGCACCACCGCACCGTAACCCACCGCTTCAACGGCGCTTACAAGCGCTTCGGGGGTAACATCCGCTGCCGCCGTAACGGTTGCTCTACCGGATCGCCACCCCGGAACATCGACGTATTGCACACCAAACACGTCCTTGAGCGCACGAGTGACATGTTGATCACAACTGGCACAGTGCATCCCACTGATGGCAAGTTCAATGCGTTGCTGGCTCATCTAAAGTTCCTTTCTCATCAAGCCCAATCCGGATAACGTTGCATACACATGATTTCATTTGGGTGTCTTCAGGCAACACTTTCCCGGCTGCATAGAGAGCGACCAACTCGTCACGTAGTTGTTCCAACTCGTGAATACATGTTTCAATCTTAATGATGCGCTCTTGCACTACCTGAAGTACATACTGACAGGGTGGCTGATTGTGGTCTCGAACGGCGAGAATTTCGGTGACTTCATCCAATCTAAAGTCGAGTTGCCGCGCCCGCCGAATAAATTGTAATCGCTCAACATCGTCGTTGGCGTAGAGGCGGTAGCCATTTTCAGATCGTTTTGGCTGTGGCATTAGACCAATTTGTTCGTAGTACCGAATCGTCTCTCGAAGGATTCCGGTTATCGCGCTCACTTCACCTATTTTGTACATTTAGCTCACCTCATGAATAACTATAAACCCTGTAGTCACTACAAGGTCAAGTCCGCCGAAAATATTGAGCAATTAAGGTTTTGATAGTTGTGCAAAAACGAACGTTATTCCGACATCTTTTCTTCAGCAAAAAACACTGTTATTATGACAACAATCGTTATATTCTACTGCCTTTTCAGTTAACCTTATGTCGTCACCCCAAACCATCGCCTATTTACGAGTGTCCACCGCTGACCAAGATTTGAAGAAAAACCGCTATGACATTTTGCAACTTGCCAATGAAAAGGGATTAGGCAAAGTGCAATGGGTGGAGGAGACTGTCTCTGGGCGAGTATCGTGGAAGAAACGCCAGATTGCCCATATTCTTGACCAACTTCAAGCGAAGGACAATCTCATTGTCAGTGAGCTTTCCCGACTGGGACGGTCAATGCTGGAGTGCATGGAAATTTTGTCAATCGCTTCACAAAAAAGTGTCAACATCTATGCGGTCAAAGGTAACTGGCAATTGGATAATTCCATTCAATCCAAAATTGTCGCTATGGCTTTCTCGATGGCAGCCGAGATTGAACGTGACCTCATCAGTCAACGGACTAAGGAGGCACTCGCGGCTAGAAAAAAAGCGGGTGTTACGCTGGGACGACCAAAGGGCGTCGGCAAGAGTAAATTGGATGTCTATCGCCCGGAAATTGAGGCGTTACTTGCCAATGGCTCTACTCAAACCTTCATTGCCAAGCGGTACGGTACGACGGAAGCCAACCTCAGCCGTTGGTTGAAACGACACGGCTTAACACGGGCAGTCTGATCTTTCAACAGGCTGGTTCGTTATTTTATGCTAAAAATAACAACAGAAACGATTGACTACCGTTGCACTAGGCGGCTGAAAATAACAGTCAAAGTACCTTTTTGCTGCAATCACCCAAAACCCTATGAAAACCATCGGCTATATTCGCGTCAGCACTGACGAACAAGACCTCAGCAAACAAAAGCACCTGCTGTTGGAATATGCCCAACAACACAAATTCGTGATTGATGAATTCATCGAAGTGGAGGTCTCCTCACGCAAAGACCAGCGCGAGCGTAGAATCAGTGACAAGGGCATCAAGATCATTTTTGTACGGCAGCCTGAACTGTCCACGAGTGGGATGCACGGCAAACTCCTGTTGGCGATCTACAGCTATATCGCTGAAACCGAGCGAGAATTCATATCCCTGCGAACCAAGCAGGGGCTTGCTGCCGCCAGAGCTAACGGGCAACTACTTGGCAGGCCAAAGGGGAGTAGAAACAAAAAGGGCCTTATACTCGAACCGTTCAAAGACCAAATTCGGGCTTATTTACAACTAGGGTTGCCCATCAGTGCCATCCAAAAACTTATCAATCCACAGCTTGAGCGGCCTTTGACGTACAATGCCTACAAGCGTTTTGTTAAAATAACATGAGGTTTTGGGATTTAGTCTGGCGAGTTTCACTTTTCTTGAACGTCTTTACAAGATATATAGGTTGCATACCCTGTAGTTTCTTTGTTTATATAAACATCCGTATAACTAGCACTGAGAATCCCTTGCCCAGTTTGCTTATCTATAAAAAGACTAAAATATTCAGTTCGCAAAGCATCGGAATCATATGGGATGTACAAATAGGCAATCAGAACCTCATTGGTATTTAATAGAAGATTCCAATTCGTTATGTCCCCTTTTATAGCAGATAGTTTTCCTTCAAAAATTGCTTGATCGTTCTGAATATTTAAGTTGAATTGGCTGTTTTCGTGCGGATATATCCTCGCAAATATTCCAATATTCTGCGGGTTGTTCTCTCCATAGACGATTCCTGTGGCTTCACGCCCACAAATCAGATGTGTGTTTACATTCGAGAGCGGATTGTATTGGGGCAGGGGTAAGGATAGTTTTTGAGGTCTTGCCAAGTATGAAAATAAACAAAGCAAAGCTACCAGTACAATTATCAAAATTTTATTTTTCATCAATTCAGTGAATCATAGGAACTACTTTTAAAATGCGGTGAGCTAATTATACCAATAAGGTAAAGTAGCTCACCACTGATTCAACTTCAGAGTTTAAGGAGCGTCCTCCGACCAGACATAGAAATTGTGACCATTCAACTGATGTGGTACACAAATTCTTAGTCGAGGAGCCGAGTCGCTTTGATGTGAGACTCGTGCTTGGCGATCACTGTTGAAAAATTCATTGATTGGTCGTGTCAAGTAGACAGCATACAGCCTAAAGCTGTTAATGTTATACGAAGCCCAAGCTCCATAGTCAAGATCGAACTCGATAATAGTATCAAGGTCATCGGCAGAACATTGCCTGTTTTCCGCCGAATCTTGATAAACCCTGTCAGGCCACCAACGGTTGTTTGGTCTATCTTTACTACCTGTTACAAATTGGATGCACGCGCTAGAGGGTTGACATCCTGATGATGTTGGTTGTTGGGGCTGTTGGGGAACAGGAGTTGCAGAAATGGGTTCAATCCAATGGCTGCTCCCACTTCCATCTGCAACCCAACCAGTCACTCCACTATAGTTAACTTGCCACCAACGATAGCCATTCCCGCATTGTGGCCCTCCGGTAATATCAAGCTGTCTACCCGCTGGAATCGTTCTTAAAATTCGCGCTGCTGTATTAGGCTGTTGTCGTAGTCGCAGTCCTGCACCTGTCGAAGTGACCTGTACCTGCTGCCCACTTGAAACCCTTTGGGTAGGGGCATTGGAGCAAGACGTGTCGTTAGGTGGTCGGGGAGTTTGGGTAGGAGGTGTACTTCCCACAGGAGGTGTTGTGGGTTGTGAGGTAGGCTGTACGGGGTTGACAGTCGGTTGCGGTGGCGGAGGTGGTGGATTTGAGTTGCTCGTATTGAAACTGGACGAGCGACTATTACCTTGTGCATCACGGAAGGTGTAGGTGTAGCTTCCCGTGCCCTGATGCACAATTCCAAAAGTGAAATTGCCACTGCTATCGGTTGTACCCATGTAAGCACTCCAAGAGGAGCTAACCTGCTGTCCGCTACTACACACTAACTCTGAATAGCTGCTGGTTACAGTGATTGCGCTGTTGGGCGCAAACCCAGTGAGGAAGAGAAAGACATCCCAACGGCAGGTGCCGCTAGGATTAATATTCGGCCCACTCACTGAAGGGTTGACTGGATTAGTGGGTGGGGGTGGAGGCGGTGGTGGATTGCTAACGCCCGTAATCGTTATGCAGCTACTTGCTCCTGCCGACCAGTCGCCATTGCTCCCACCCGCGATTTCAAAACAGATCGTGTGTGCGCCAGCGGTAAGCTGCCATGTTTCGCTTTGTTCGGGCGCTCCGGCATCTTCACCAAAACCACCCCCGTCAATGTTGAAACGTGAGGCGCGGATACCACCCCCACAATTGCCACGCCCATACAGGCTGAGAATTGTGCCGACTGCCTGTGAGGATGAATTGGGCGAAACGCTAAACGCTTCTACCACGCAATCGGAGGCGGATGCCTTTTGGACTGACTCAAGACGGAGTGTTCCTGCTCCGACGAAGATGACCACCAACATCACCACGACGCGATACCAACGGAATGATAACTTGACCATTCTGTCACGCTGCCCTTTCTGTAATAGTGATTGGAGTGTAAATGCTGATACAACCAGTTTTTTCTGGTCTCGTACCATTGGATACAATATAGCCTGTAATCTGGTATGGACTTCATTTTTCCCTAAAAATTGGGAAATTTCTCAAAAGGGGGCAAATACGTGGTATGTTGAGTAATCTTGAGGAGTTTTTAGCAAACTGCAATAAAACATTCGGTGAGATTTTTCAGGAACTTTTGGAACGTGCGGAGGATAGAGAAGGAAAAAGCATTAGCCTTGAAAAGTTGGGTCAACGCACCCAATACTCAAAATCTATGGTGGAGCGTTGGCTAAAAAGCGAGGCTATTCCTTCGGATATTGCGGTTTTAGAAAAACTTAGAATTGCCTTGAATTGTACAGAACAAGAATACGCTTTGATGGTCAGAGCCTTCGCTTGTGATGCCATTATTAAAGAGCTACGCAAAAAGGGGTTCTTGCCAGACGATGAACAGTGAGAGACAGAACATGGGTACACCATTGGAACTTTTGGTTAAGCTGTGGGAAGCCAGTGATCAATTCATAGAAAACCCCTCTGAAGCCAATAGACGCGAGTTCTACAGGGCTTTGGAACTGGTGAAACGCCACCAACGCAAGCGCCGCAATTCCTATCTTTTACTGGCAGCAGCGGGCATAGCAGCAGTCATGGCTTTTGCCATTCTGGTTCAAGCGTTGAATACCAACCAAGAACCCGAATCGGCTCAGGGGGTCATCACTGAACCGCTCGTTTCACCAACCGTAGTGGAACTCACCCCAACGGGTATGCCTACTTCAGTTGCCGTTCAAACACCCGATCCGCTGACACCCATTTGTGGGGGCAGTGTTCGTACCCCAGTCGGGGATAGTCAACAAGGTGTCTTTCGGCGAGACTTGGGCTTAACGCTCTATAACACTGAAAATACCAACGGCAACATTCTCAACAACTACATACGGGCTGTGACACTTGATGAGCGCGGGGTTTGGTTTGGCTATTTTCCAAGAAGTGAAGAGCCTAGAGTGAATGGTATTGGACAATTTGACCGCCAAAATTGGGAGCTTTGTGGCGCACAAGGGAAGGCCATTGGGGACAATGCCAATGATATTGCCATCAGTGGCAATGGGGATGTTTGGGTGGTCACAGATGGTTATGGCGCTGCTCGATTTGATGGTCAAGTGTGGCACACTTATTCGACTTTGGATGGACTGTCGGACGATAGGAACTATGAGGTCGTGATTGACCAAAACAATGTCGTCTGGATTGCCACTTGGGAAGGGGTTGCGCGATTTGATGGCATTGCATGGGGTGTGCCTTATACCAATAGTATCCCCGATACTCTAGTGAACAATCATATTCATACGATGGCTTTTCATCCAACAGGGGAGACTTGGTTTGGTTATATTGAGACTGGACTCAGTAGGAAACAGGGCGAACAGTGGACACACTATACGGCTGAGACCACTCCCGATGCGCTTCAAAGCAACAATGTACGCGACATTTTGATTGATGGTCAAGGAAACACTTGGGTCGCAACATCAGGCGGGGGTGTAAGCCTATTCAACGTTGAAACCCAAGCGTGGACTATTTATAACGCCTCCAATAGCAAGCTCCCCAACGATAATGTCAAGGCTTTGGCGCTAGATAAATATGATCGAGTTTGGGCAGCCACCGAAAGTGGGGTCATGTTTTTTGATGGCACAGACTGGCAGAGCTACGCCGCGATTGACACCTTGGATATAGCTTTCGGGCCAGCCTGTGATACCTGCCCTTATAACGATGAACATGTTTGGTTAGCCACCACCGAAGGACTCACCCATAGCCGTATCCCGCAACCATCCCCTGTCATTGAAATCATTAGTGTGGACTATCCCGAAGAAGTGAGTCCCAATCAACGATTTGTTCCCGAAATTACGGTGAAAGTTCTCGATAGTTATGAACTGAAGGCTGGAGATGGTTTGTTCTACGCAGAATCCACCGAGGATAACCTGTATGGTGCTTATCCTGTCATGCCTGTGAATGATGCCGTTAGTGCAGGTCAGACCTACACATTTACCGACTCCAACAATCCCTTTGTCGCACCCGAAGCAGCCGGAACGTACACCAGCATATGGCGTGTGTGGGCATCTGGACGCTATGTGGGTGAGCCAGTTGTCATTGAATTTACCGTTTCCGAGGAAGTAGCTACACCTCAATCTACACGATAAATAGACGAAAGGAAGAATATATCGAAAACGCCTAACTGAAGCAGTTTTGCCGATTCGCTGAAAAGTAATAAAGAAAGGATGCTATAAAATGGTTCCAGATAAATGCCCAATCTGCAATGGAAAAGGCTATTTGGGCAAAGACACCGTTGGTGTTACGGAGTTGATTGCTGGTGATATGGGCGCAAAGTGCGTGCTTTGCAGTGGGACAGGGCACTTCTTGAAGGGTACTACTCTGGAAGAGTGGATTAGAGGTGCAGAAGGCTACAATATTTCTGAAGAGCATGGGCACTACCATGTGAGTCTATATCATAAAAAGGGTGGTCATGTCTCTGCGGATATACATAGCGATGGTACCTCTACAGACGTTCATGGTACGCTAACTGCCTATGAAGCTGACGGACGACGCCCTAAAGGCAAGCTGATAATTAAAGATATATAAATTACCTTATGAGATTGGAGTAGATTTCTATAAAAATTATTCCAATCTCGAACTTTTACGTTATGCCAAATATCTTGTTTATTCCCTTTCCAAAAAAGAAGTTTGAAGCCTATTTATCATCGATGCAGGTCGGTTGGGTCGATCAATTAAGCAAAAGCCAAAAGGATCAGCTTTTCAAATTGGCAGTGGTTGACTTTTACGCGGGGAAATTGTCAGCAGATGATTTGGATGGGATTGCATCATGTTTGTGGGACTCATTGACTCATGAAGAGAAACGGGGCGATTGGGTAGGCAATATTATGCTAAGTGCAAGCGATTTAGGATATTTGACGAGAGCTATAAAGGGCGATGGGACTCACTATGAGGCTCTAAAAGCAACCTTGATAAAAATTAGAAATTTTTACGAGTCTTTTTGTCTTTAATCTGTACCCATCAACAAGAAAATATCGCACAAATTGTTATTGAATTCACGGTTAGTGAGTCAGAAGCAACACAAAGTTCTAATTAGAGAGCGCAACGGAGGAGAATGCACCATGAACGGCAAGGCGCAGATGTCCAACGGTTCTGAAATTTTGGGGCGACCCACCCTGAGTCCAGATTTGTTAAAGCGGCTTGCCAAAATTTACGAAATTGCGATTTTGCGGTACAATCAATCTAAATCAATTGAGATGGCAAACGACGCTACTGCTGACAACAGTAACGCCGTTCTAACCCACAAGACCGGGAAAAGCGGTGATGGGGCTGATGGCTAATTTTACCACTATCAGGCAATCCTTTCGATGCTTTTCTTGGCATAAAGGGTTGCCTGTTTTCGTTCTCTAGGAAAAGGAGCTATGAAAAGTGGTCAAAAAAGCAGCAATCTACGCCAGAGTCAGCAGAGAAGTACAAACCCATAATTACAGTCTCCCCACCCAATTACAATCCTGCCGTGACTATGCAGCCAAGCATGGTTATGAAGTTGTCGCTGAGTTCGCCGATGCCCATACAGGGGAAGAGTTCGATAGGCCAGAGTTCAATAAATTGAAAAAATTGGCTGGCCTGATAGACGTGGTTGTTGTTCACGACACAGACCGCCTTTCACGAGATGCGGTAGATATGGCAATTTTTAATCGAGATTTTCTCGCTAAGGGTACACAAGTCGAATTTGTGAACTTTTCTGTTGACACCGCTACCCCAATGGGCCAAGCATTTCTATTCCTGCAAGGTATTTATGCTCAGGAAGAAAACGCAAAACGCTCTGAACGGAGTGAGCGTGGCAAGCGGGCGCGAGTGAAGTCTGGAAAGGTGATTATTACTACGATAGCCCCCTATGGATATAACTACGATAAAGAAAGTGGCGTGTTTGTTATTGATCAAGAACAAGCGGCTGTTGTGCGGCAAATTTTCGAGTGGTATGTTTTTGGCGATGAAGCAGGAAAAAGGCTGGGCATAGATGCCATTGCTAATCGGCTTAGTGCTTTGCGAATTCCCACTAAACACGACATTGACGGACTTAAAAAGGCCAAGAGGCAATACGGTGTTTGGGGCAAATCTTCAGTCAAGAAAATTTTAGACGGAGAACACTACGCTGGCACATGGTACTACGGGCGGTACAAAACCGGAGCTACAAAAACACAGCGAGTGCGAACAGATCCCAGTGAGTGGGTAAGTACAGATGTGCCCGCTATTGTCACCCGTGAACTATGGGAAGCAGCCCAACAGAAAGCTAAAGAGAATAGGCATTATTCGAAGCGCAACACAAAACGCGACTACCTTCTACGGGGACGCCTTGTTTGTGCAACTTGTGGCTATATTTTTAATTGTCACTATGATGACAGAAGGAATGCCAGCTACTATCAATGCGGCGGTCAGTTTTCCTATACTTCAGCCGATAGGAAAAGCAGAACTTGCAATCATAGTCTTAGACGAGATGAAACCGAAGAGATGGTATGGGAGGGAATTGTTAAAATGCTTCTCGAGCCAGATCATATTCTTGGAGCAATACAAGAACGCCAAGCCCAATCACATGAGCAAGTCCAAGCCCTTACCGAGTATTTGCGTCAATGTGAGAACAAATTGAGTACACTTGAGAAGCAACAAAGCAAGCTGCTTGACCTCTATCTTGACGATAAGTTACCCAAAGATGTGCTTGATGACAAACTGGCTTATCTTCAACAAGAACGCGAACTTTACTCGGATAAGAAAGCTGATTTAGAGAAGCGCCTAACCGATATGGCATTTACCGACGATCAAACCGAGCAGGTCAAAGCATTTTGCGAAATGGCAACAGTGGGGATCGAACTTTTCACCTTTGAAGAGAAACTCATGGTGATTGAAACGTTGGACATCAAGGGTATTGTCCATCTTGGAGAAACAAAGGCGGATGATGTTATCGCTCTGACAGGCTATATCCCACGTATTGAGATAAAAAAGGGGGGTGAATTTGTGACTACACCATCAATGCAGTCGGCACCATCAACCCTGTCCAGCAAATCGCGGCAATGGCCCACGCCGCCGGAGCCTACTATGTGGTGGATGCCGTCCAAAGCGCCCCTCATATTCCGATTGATGTACAGGCGATTGGCTGTGACTTTTTGTTGTGCAGCGCCTACAAATTTTTTGGGCCACATATCGGAATTCTATGGGGCAAATTTGATCTATTAGAACGCCTGCCTGCCTACAAAGTCCGTCCATCGAAAAATGTGACGCCCTATCGTTGGGAAACCGGCACACCCAGTTTTGAAACCATCGCGGGGACAAAGGCAGCGCTGGAATATTTGGCGGAAATCGGCAGGTTATATGGCGGTTCTGAGGTCCAAAATTTCCGAAATCTTACCGGACAGCGCTTGGATTTTAAAACAGCCATGACCACCCTTGCCGCCTATGAGCGTGAATTGGTGACCCATTTAATTGAGATGTTGAAATCGCTACAGGGAATTGAAATTGCGGGGATTACCGACCCTGTCCATTATCATGAACGAGTCCCTACTGCTGTCTTTACGATGCAGGGACATTCCCCACTTGAAATTGCCACCCATCTTGCTCGACACGATATTTATGTGTGGGATGGCAATTATTACGCACTGGCGATCATGGAACGCTTGGGTAAACAGGAAAGTGGGGGCATGGTGCGCGTTGGGCTTGCACATTACAACACCCATGCGGAAATTGATCGGCTGGAATCAGCTTTAAAAAAGCTGTAGGAACAAAAAAGGGCAGGTATAAATGCCTGCCCTCTTGGTTAATCCAAAGTTTGTAAAACTAAACGGCAGCGGTGGCAGCCACGTTGCGATAAGCCGAAGTGGTTTCAGTCTCCCGCACCATCAAACGGCTGTAAACATTGAGAAACTCGGATACAGATTCGACGCTAATGATGGCTTCCAAAATCACATTCTCATTGGCAACCAAGCCCGACAACATAACATTACGCCCACGTACCTGCACTCGAATGGGTTGAGTGCAAGTATCAGGATTGTCTCGCAAAGCGGCCATCACCAGCAATTTGATTTCTTTCTCAAACATTGTCATTTTGGCAGTGTTCCCTTCGCCATGATATACGGCGACCCAATTTTCTTTAAAAATTCCCAGTAAGAAGCAGTTAATTTTTTTGCGCACTGTTGTTAAAATTGTTTCAAGTTTCACAAGCAAAGTCAAGCACCTTTTGTTAGAAATAAATGAACGTTGCGTTAACACAAGAATTAAGGTAGGGTTTTATGCTATTGCCTAAACTTATTCATGACCTCCACCACACTGACTCCTCAATCCGCATTAAAGCCTTACAAATATTGGCAATGCTAGAGGAAACCCGTGCATTAAAAATAGTGGCTGAACTCTATAAAACCGATCCTGACGAGCAGGTTCGGCAAACTGCACAATGGGCTGGCAAAACTATCTGGTCAGCCTTTCATCGCGGCTATACCACCGAAGCAGCACTGCAACAGCATTTTAAGTGGCGCCCCTCGCGCGTGCATGAGGAACGCTTGGTTGAGAATCTAGCAGGGCAAGCAGGCACAGATAAAGATTTGCAGAACCAGTTGGAAATGCTTCGAAGTGAATGGCAACAGTTGGACACCCTGTCCGAGCATTTTCGGTACGAAACAGCGTCGGTCAAGCGCCTAGCAAGCGGCACTGACCCACTTGAACTGTTAGAGGTAGGCTTATCGGACGACTTTCGGCTGTTGGTGCAGTTAAAAACAGAAGCGTAACCACGATGAGCCATTCCAGAATATCTATTTGGGTAAGCCGCCTGACCGATGCCAATCCTGCTACACGCCGCGAGGCTATTCATTCGATTGAAGCCTTTGGCGACCCGGCTGCCCTACCCGCGCTGGCGGACGTTTTTGTCAAAGACCCCGAACTACGCGGTGAGGCCCAGAAAACTGCCCAGAGGATTTATTACAACCAGCATCGCCTCCAAATCGCCTATCAATATGTCAAAGTAGGGGCGAATGAAGAAGCACGGCCTATCTTAGAAGATATTTTAAAGGTTGACCCAGACAATATAGACGCATGGTGGCTATCAGTCTTCATTGCCGCAACTCCACAGCGTAAACGGGCTGCGTTGGGACGAGTGTTACAAATCAAACCTGACCATGCTCCGGCGCAGAAGATGGCCCAAGCGCTCGATGTTCAACTCAAACAGACTGGCCCCCTACCCGAACGCCATGCTCCAATCATCCCACCCAAGAAAAAACGTCGCATCCGCTGGCCCTATGTCCTACTGTCGGCAATAGGCACGGTAGCGATGATGTTTACCTCGCTGCTCCTGCTCGATAACTTTACAGGTGGTGACATGTTTGACGATTTTGAACGTCGCGTGCTCGGCGAGCCTAAGCCATTGGGCTATATCAATATTTTGCGAGGTGGCCCCGCCTCCGAAGATACCCCCGAACAAGATCGCCTGCCCATCACCAAACGCCGCAATATCGAGTATGGCAGCACCAATATCGGCGTATTGAACCACAACGAAGCCCATGAGTTCCGATTTTATGCCCGACGGCGGGATGAAATCGTGGCAATCGTGAGCTTTACTACCAATGGCAACCCCGACGTTTTTGCCGTTGAGCTTTGGAACAGCGGCGGCATGGTGGCCCGTGAGTTAATGGGGATGGGTTTTACAGTCGGCCCATTGACAGGTCGTGCTCTGCAATATACGGCACTGGTCGAAGGCGGATTTTCGCTGGTTATTTATAGCCAGCCCGGTGGCCCCAGTGGTAACTACACCCTAATGGTCACAACCATTGACCAACTCATGGAAAGTCAATAATAGCGCGATCACTCAATCATAATTTCCGTTTCAATCACCACCCCATCGCCGGATGGTTCGCCCTTGAGTGAGGCGGGCAGGCGTAGGCCGTCCGGCATATAAATCCCCACGCGCAAGATCGCCGGGCCGGGTCGCACATCTGGGGCAATCGTCCACTCGCGTAAATCCTGCAAAACAAAACCGGGAGTCAGGAGACGTGTTGGGAACAAACCACCCATTAGTCCCCCATCCCGCTGTGACAAGATTTCACCTGTAGCGGGATCGAGCAAATGCACGTACACGCTGTAATCCCTATGCGGTGGTGCATTTTCTGTTCCCTGCCAATACAATTTCAGCGTAAAGGATTCGCCGCGTGTCAGCGTGGTCGAGGGCAGATCGAAGCCCAGCAACTGCATCGCGCCGTCAAATATAGCATCCGCCAATGGATTTTCGGGGGTGACGGGTTGATGAACCGCCCCAGTATCAATCTTAAAGACTTCATAGCGATTATTGCCATCATCGATCACAAAGGTGACAGGTGTAAATACCTTACGCCACGCCACACCATTTGGCCCATCGGTGGCAGGTTGACCCGTCGGTGGCAATGGATAGGCCCATGCCATGTGCTTCCATGCCCACACTTGATTGGGGATAAGGTCAAAATCGCGCCATAGGCCGTCATCAAACACTGCTACATATAAATCGTAGTCGGCTAAATCTGCAATATCCGTGGGAATATCCCGATAGTTGATATCCCATTGGGGGAAATAAAAATGCAGGCGATTTTCACCGGGAGCCATAACACGCAGACGCTCAACCTCATGTACCTCCGCATAATTTTCCAAAAACTGGACGACCTGCATCAGGGCGGGGTTGGCATAGGTGTATTTTTCACGGTCAGTATCCACCCCTGTATCATTAAAGGTGTTCAAAGCGGTGTGATAGGTTGCGGCGATTGGGGCCGGGATAACAAGGAAAATGACAATCACGATAAGTGCCGTCTGGCGCAAACGGTTTTGAGTCATCAGAGGCATCACCCAGCCCGCCAGCAAATAAGCAATGGGGGCAAGAATCAGCGGGAGTACCGTCAGTGTCAAGCGATAGTGATAACTATATGACCAGAAATAGACCAAGAAGAACGGCAAGCCTAGTCCCCACGTCAGCAGCCACCCCTGTCGCACCATCAGCGGCTGTTCCCGCCAAAAATCGCGGATACTCCACATCCAGACCGCAATCCCCGCAAACAACAACATGGTTTCCGTCAAATTCAAGCGGCGCATCGGCTCACGAAAGCCATTGATCCAATCCCACGCCGTCGCCTGTGTCCATCCACCGTCAGGAATGCTTAAGGCCGTTGGCAGCACCGCCAAACTTAACAGCGTGATGGAGAGCATCGGTGGCAAAATCGTTTCAGGGTCACGCCCTTTCCGCAAATTTTCAACAATTATGATGACCGCCAGCAGCACCGCCAATCCATACAGCCAAACCAGTTGCATCCCTGAACGTTGGGCCAATTCGCGCCAATAGTGGGCAGGTAAAATCGTCCAATCGTGCCCATACAGCATATTACGGATATACCACATGCCCCCGATGGGAGCCGAAAAAATTCCGGTGATGACGGCAATGCGAAGTTTGTTGGCGAACCAGCGCCGTCGATCTTGCAGATAGGCTGATGACGCCGCTAATGCCATGACCAGCCCTACTCCCAACACAAACGCGCCGGAGGTTGGTTTTGTCCACATCGCCCCAGCCAGCATCAAGCCAGCAATCGCAGCATAACGATCCGCCGAGGAACGCATTTCGGCCCGCCATGCCAATGTAAAAAATACCACCGCCAGTGTGAAATAAATTGCCATCGGGTGTTCAAGGTCGCCGGAACTTGACCACGCCAGCGAGGAAGGTAGCAAAATCCATAGCGCCGCTGTCAACAATCCTACCGAACGCCGTCCGTATATGCGCCAACCGACCAAATAGGCCGCGAACCCACTGCTGATAAAAAATAGGGGGACAGCGGCGCGTGCAGCATGGTCATTGTGGCTGCCCCATGCCAGATCAGCAAAGGTAAACGTCAGCGGCACTTGTTGGGGATAATAATCTATCCAATCGGGGATGCGGCCTTCCTGCATGAATATTTTGGCGTTATAGCCGAATGTCCAGAGGGTGTCATAGCGCAAAAAGGGCCAGAACGCCGTATCCCACGCCATCGCCAAAACCGCAACGCCCATCATAACGAGCAGGGTCGTCATCACAGGGCGGGGCAGCAGACCATCGGTTTGTATATCGGCTTCATTTTCAAGCGGGGGCAGTTCATCCCGCCGTCGCCATGCCAGCGCCACACCTACCCCGGCAATCACCACCGTTCCAAAAATCGCTGCTCCAAAGGTCAATTCGCCAAAGGTGCCGAGCAAAAACAGCCACGTTGTGCCGAATAGAGGGCCAAGCGCCAAGCCAAGCCCGACGACGATTGTCCAATCGCGCCAATCTCGACGGGGGAGCAGCCCATAGGCCCAAGGGATACCGACCCCAGCAAAAAACCAAATGAGCCATGTGAGCACAGATAAAAAGGGTTCTAGCCAATCAACCATGTGAATCACTCATCCAAGAATTTCGGTTTGTCAGCAAGGTAAAAATCGCCTGGAGGCCAATACCCGCCAGAATACAGCAAATCAGCGACCACAAGAGATAATAGCGCTGCCACGCCAATGGTACACTGATGCCTAAAGCTGCCGCCGTGCCAAGTGTCCATACTAGAGCCAAAAATGTGGTAGGGTATCGCCAATAATAAATCAGTGTGCCAAGTCCAATCGCTGCCATCCCCGTCCAAATTATTCCGACAGGACGACTCATCTGCCAGCCATCTAGATATGCCTGCTCATACTTGGCAATTTCATTATCCAGCACATGCTCAAAAGCCGGACTTTCATAATATTGCAGATCAGTCAGAAAGGGTTGCTGAATCAACGCGACCCCCTGCGCCCAATTCGAATCATAGGCCTCGGCACTGGCTTTCGTCTGCCCCTGCAACACTTGGAGACGTAGTTCACCCGCCAAGTGCATCCGGTCAAGCGGCGCATCCCAGATGGCAGGTGTCAATAGGATATACACTCCTGCCGTCCCAAATACCACCCCCAACAATCGGGCATATTGGCGAATTTGAGATTGATACAGGGTCTGAATCTCACTAATCGTATGAAAAAAACGCTGGCCTAGCTGCGAAATTATCAATGCGCCCATCACCGCCCCCACCGCAATTACGCCTGTCGGTTTGGATGCTAGGCATAAACCCGCAATGATTGATAATCCTATCCATCGCAGTAGAGTAGGTTTTTGCATCACCAACAGCGCTAGCCACACCGCCATTAAGGAAAATGTCCCCAATGCCGCCTCTTGCATCACGCGCCGTCCATTGAGCAGCCAAACCGGATGGGTAGCGACCAAAAACCCGGTGACAAGGCTGGCAAGATAGGGTCGTCGTAGATCGAATCGCCCCATACGATAGGCGATGTTCGCTGCTAATGGGATACTCAGCATCGTCAACAGTGTCGTGACCAAACGTGCCCGATGCAGCTTAAATTCCTCTGGACGCCGCCCGTTTTCAATATTCCATGTGTAATCCAAGCCATAGTACCACGGTGCAGGCCACTCCCATTTTTCCACCCCCGCCGACCACAAAGCATACCCGGTTAAATAGGCAGTGGTCGTGCCTGTCAACAACCGGATGTGTTCTTCGGAATCAATTGCAACAGGCGGTCTCACACGCAGCGCATTGGGGTCGCTTTCGACAAAATAGGTTATAAAATCGCGGCTCTTAAAAAGATGATCGGCCTCATCCCCATGAAACGGCACGTGAGTATAGCCTACTAGCACGTAACCCATCAGCACCCCGAAAAAGCCGATGAAAAGGGCTTTTTTACGCCATGTCATGCTTCAATCACCATGATTTAAGATGATTTGCAGCAGCATCGCCCCACCTAAACCCATCACCAGTGAAAGGGGCGTCTGAATGGGCAAATAATAGCGCTGCCAATCGAGTGGAATGGTCAATAATGAAACCGCAATAATGCCAATCGCCCATATGAAAAGAACAAATGCCATCTCCTTCTGACCATGCCGCCAGCCAAACCCGATGGCAACCAGACCCGCGATAGCCAAGCATATCCGTATTCCGACGATGATAGGTGATTTTATCCCCGCAAGGTGGCTGCTTTCATAGTCATCAATTTCATCGGCTACCCCCGCATAATCGCCCCAATAATCGGCTTCATAATATTGAGGTTCGACGCCAAATGTCCCTTCCCATAAGCCTTCTAATCGCTCCCCCAAATTGTTGTAGCCACCGAATAAGATTACCTGTTCATCCAAAAGTTTCTGACGCTCATCGAGTACCACACCCGGCATATCCATGAGATGTCTTGACCACCATAGCGGCGTCAGGGCGAGAAAAACGATTAGGGCAGTTATCGCGGCAAGCCCAAATTTGAAAATAAGTTGATACACCCGCTTCGATTTATTATCGGATTTCACCCATTTCACGACCAGCAACCCCAAGAATAGCACTGCAATCGTAAAGACTGTGCTGTGTTTAGCGATTAACGCGATGCCCGCCGCCCCTCCCAGCAGCAAATAGCTTTTGAACGCATCTTGCCGATTCACCAGTCGTAATACCATCCACCCGACCAATGCCAAAGTGAACAACATCGCTCCTTCAAACATGGCCCGCCGCCCATTCATTAGAATGACCGGATTTAGCGCGTAAAGTATCGCCGATAGCCTTCCCGCCGAAGCCGCAATCAAGGGATGCGTAAATACTTGGCTTGCCACCAAGCGAGTCATCCTCAATACAAGGGCCATACTGAAAATCAAAAACAGCGCCGAGGATAACCGGGTCACATTGAGCAGGCGGCCAGACGGCAGATGTCCATTATCTCGATTCCATTCCGGATCTAGCCCCCAGACCCATTGGTCATTTAAATCGGCCCGATGGAAACCCGCAGCAGACCACGCGATACCCATTGTCCAGCGTGTCCATGTCCCGTTGAGAATTCGCAGATGTTGTTCTGTGGTACGGCGCGGCGGTGGAGTATAGGCCACAGCCGATATATCCCCACGTAAAACAACCGTATCATAGTCCGCACTCATCCAGATAATGGTAGATTCATCGCCATGAAACGGCACTTTTTTGACTCCCATCAGCACATAACAGGCCAACAGCGCCAACAGTAAGACATCTACCAGCAATATCCATTTAGGACGAATTGTCTTGTCTTTCATAATCTATACCGCTCACAAAAAAAGCCCGGTCATTATAACCCCGGGCCTACTATTTATTTGTTACGACCTCAAATTGCTCGGATGACGGTTAGCCTATTGGAAGGGTACGCTTATAAATCATGAAATAGCCGCCTCAACATAAAGTAGTACCGTATTTGGCTCTGGAATAGGCAAGCCGTCTTCCAATAACCCTTCAATATGAAATTGGATAGCCTGTTTGATAGCTTCTTCGGTTTCTTCAAGCGATTCACCTGTTGCAATACAGCCGGGTAAATCAGGCACATAGGCCGCATAGTTATTCGCAGCTTTTTCAATGACAATCCCATATTTCATAGTTAATTCTCCTTATCCTTGAGGCCAGCCTGTTTTAAGATACTATTCAAGGTTCCGGGTGGTAAATCATCTGATGGTTTACCTGCTATGGTTACAAGCCCTATTTTGATGAGGTGTTTATATTGACGATGGCTGCCTTTTGTCCGTGCTAGATACCATCCGTCCGCTTCTATCAGTTTAATTACATCCCGTACTTTCATGATTTAGGTTGCCTTGATAGGCCATGCCAAAACCTCAATTTTATGGGCATAATGCACGAGGTCGGGTGTGTTGGTCAAGGGAATCGGCGCAACGGTGTTTAGGGTGATGTCGGCTTTGGCACGTTGTACAGGCCAACGCACATGATGAATATCGCCGCGCACAATCTGGCCCTTCCGACCCACTGTATAGAGGCAGTAACGTTCGACTAGCCAATGATCCAGTGTCCCCGGTTCGGCATGGAATACATCTGAGTCAGGGGCATAGGTCGCTTGGAATTCACCCGCCGGAGCGTTTTGGTGAGTGCGCCGACTGCTATACGTGACCTTATCGCCGTCTACCTCCACCTGCATATCAGCATTGAAATAAGGCAGATGATACCAATTACGTCCCAGCCATACCCCAATCGGATTTGCCGCGTTGAGACTAAAAAACACCACCCCCGGTTTATCGCCATTGACTGTTACATAAGTCCGCACATTGAGTTCGGCAAACGCCGATAGATAAGGGGCAGTGGGTGTGACTCGTAGGCGAATCCCACGCATATAAAAGGGTACAACACTGATCCACGCCCGCCCGTCAAAGGTATCAAGCATCAGGCTTTTGGGGATAAGTGGCTGCAATTGCGCCGGATCAAGCGCCCAATGGGCAAACAAGAGCCGATGCCATTCTTGTTTCATGACCCATGCCCCCATCGGTAATGGATAGGGACGGTGAGCAATATCTTCAATGAGGCGCATGAGATTATCCCATGTTAATAACTAATTGGCGCATTTCGGTCATTTCTTGCATGGTATAACGTACCCCTTCACGCCCCAAGCCGGAATCTTTGATCCCGCCATAGGGCATGTGATCTACTCGGAAGGTCGAGACATCATTAATCTGTATACCGCCAACTTCCAATCGTTCCCACGCATCCATCATGCGGCGGATGTCGTTGGTAAACACCCCCGCCTGCAGCCCAAAATTGGAGGCGTTGGCTTGCTGAATGGCATCATCCCATGTTTCATACGGAGAGAGCGTGACAACTGGCGCAAAAACTTCTTCAACACAGACTTTCATCGTCGGAGTCACTTCAGCCAAAACGGTGGCGGGAATCATTGCCCCATCTCGCTTGCCACCCAACAGTACCGTCGCGCCTTGTGCCACCGCTTCATGCACCCATGCTTCAACCCGTTCAGCCGCACGGATGTTAATCAACGGCCCAATATCAGTGGTGGGGTCTCGCGGATCGCCGACTTTGAGGGCTTGCACCGCCGGGACAAAACGATCACAAAAATCCTCATAAATCGGGCGATGCAGTAAAATGCGCTGAACAGAGATACAGTTCTGGCCTGCATTGGCAAAACTCCCGATCACAGTTTTCTGTACCGCAACATTCAAATCGGCATCTTCATGCACAATTGCTGGGGCATTTCCACCCAATTCAAGAGCGACCCGTTTGCGTCCGGCTTTCGATTTCAGCATCCAACCCACTGGCGCACTCCCCGTAAAACTCAACATAGCAATACGGGGGTCGGTGACCAGTTTTTCAGCACGTGGGCCGGGGCAGGGCAGCATACTAAAGGCTTCTGGCGGGAACCCTGCCTCGATCACCAATTCTGCCATGAAAAGCGAGGACAAAGGGGCAATTTCCGGCGGCTTAATGATGACCGCGTTCCCCGTCGCAATGGCTGGGGCCAGTTTGTGACAGCCGAGATTGATGGGATAATTAAAGGGCGTAATCCCCAACACAATACCCACTGGATAGCGTCGGATAAATCCTCGATGCCCCAATCCCGGCTCTGTCCAATCAAGATCAAGCACCTCACCATAATTCCGTCCGGCCTCTTCACTGGCGACCAAGACAGTTTGGCAAGCACGGCTCATTTCACCTACTGCCGTCTTGCGATTTTTGCCACTTTCCAAAATCATCAAATCCACCATGCGGTCAAAATTTTCGCGGAACAGACGATGGAGATTCCGCAAAATTTCCACACGACGATAGGTGGGCAGTTTGCGTGTGATTTCAAATCCCCGTTGAGCAGCCACAACCGCATCATCTAAATCTTTTTCTGTCGCCATATAAATCGTGGCAGACACCGAGTCATCATAGGGAAACATCACATCTAAGGTTTCATTGCTGGTACGCCATTCGCCACCCACTAAAAATTTCTCTGCCATTGCTGCTGCTCCATTTTTTTCAAAAATTTATGTGCCTATTCTACCCTGCCATGAAATTACCGTGAAAATTTGCCTCCATTAGCCAAACAGATATTAATGCGGGGTACAATGAAGCTACAGCAAGGATAGAGATAGGGTAGCATCGGCATGGCACGTATACTTTTGGTGGACGATGAGCCAGATATGGTGGAGGTATGGAAGCTGTTTCTGCGCCGCGCCGGACACGAATTTATGCAAGCAAATGACGGTCTCGAAGCAATAGACATGGTACAACAATTTCTACCTGACCTCATCATCCTTGATCTGATGATGCCCAATGCTTCGGGGGATACGGTGTTAGGATTGGTAAGAAGCACCCCGTCATTGGCCCGTACTCGTGTTTTGGTAGTCAGTGCCCACCACGAAGCAGCTCGTATTTCGCAAAAATATAAGGCCGATGGTTTTTTGTCGAAACCGGTTCATTTGGAGCAATTTAATCGAGAAGTCGAACGCTTAGTCGCAGAGGCTCAATCCGAAGTCTCACAGGATTCCTAGTCCACTTGGCGAAATGCTAGACAAACGAGAGGGTCAAGTTTAAACTCTATTTTATTTCGCCTGCCAAAAGGAGAGTTTTTGTGACAGCACCACGTGGCCTCTATTTTGAAGAACTGGAAGTCGGTCATACGATGATCTCACGCGGGCGCACGATTACCGAAGCCGATGTGGTCAATTTTGCCGGGGTTTCGGGCGATTATAATCCTTACCATACCGACGCCGATTATGCGAGTAAAACGCCCTTTGGTCAGCGCATTGCACACGGCATGTTGGGCCTATCTGCTGCCACTGGGCAAGCCTATGCCCTCGGTTTCATGGACCGCACCGTCATCGCTTTTATGGGCCTCGACTGGAAATTTCGCGCACCCATCTTGTTGGGCGATACGATTACTGTACAGATCGAAGTCACCGAGAAAAAAGATGCTAAACGCATGGGTGGCGGCTTGGTGACACTCGACATTAAGGTAGTCAATCAACGCGGTGAAATTACCCAAAAGGGTACATGGACGGTATTGGTGGCGATGAAAGAACTTGCTGAGACCACCGAAACGAACTGATTCTGCATGTTCATTACACCCACCATCCATCAGTTTCCAATTCCCACCCCTTTTATGGTGGGGCCTGTTAATGTCTACCTCTTAGAAGGAGACCCCCTAACATTGATTGATGTTGGGCCAAATTCACCCGAAGCCTATGACGCACTGGTGGGAGCATTGGCCCAAGCTGGTTACACCCTCCGCGATATTCAACAAATCATCATTACCCATCATCACACCGATCATTTGGGGCAAATTAGCAGGATCGCGGAAGAATCGGGAGCGAAAGTTCTGGCGCATTCCCTAACCCGCGCATTTTTGGATAACCCAACGACGACGCATGAACGTTATAAGCTATTTTCCCAAGTGATTTTTCATGAGGCCGCTGTACCGGATGAGGTCGTTCGCCATATCAATCGCAGTTACGAATTTTTGCAGCGGTATGGTAATCAACCTACCCCCGTTTTCCGTCTACTTGATGAAGGGGATAGAGTAGAAGCAGGCGGCGTCGAATGGCAAGTCTATCATACTCCCGGTCATGCTGGTGATTTGATTTGTCTCTATCACGCCGCCAGTCAAACGCTCATCGCCTCTGACCATATCATCCTGAAAATTAGTTCAAATCCTTTGATTGAACCCGCCGCTGTCGAGGGTCAATCCCGTCCGCGCCGCCTATTGGAATATATTGCCCAACTCCAACGTATAGCCGCTCTCGATATTCGAATAGCCTATTCAGGGCACGGCGCCCCCGTTGAAGATGTGCGAGGCTTGGTCGAAAAACGGGTCGCTTTTCATCACAAACGGGCTGCCCAAATCCTCGACTTTTTTGAAGGCCATGCTTATCATCTGTGGGATTTGACCGAGAAAATGTTTGCCCATGTTCCTTCTGACGAAAAATACTTGGCCCTGTCCGAAGTCTTGGGGCATATTGACCTCTTAGAACGCGACGGCAAACTCACCCGCGACTACCGCGATGGGATTGTCTACTGGCAACCCCGCACCGAAGCGCATCAACACCGTTAGGTTTTTCTCAACGCTAATGGGTGTTATAATACTCTTTAGATTTGGCTAAATTACGGTATAAAATTGCCGCTCATTTCTTTTGAGACTTTTGAGAAGTGAGCTGTCAATAATATTATTGCGTTTGGGAGACATCATTATAGTATGAGCGATAACCCCAACGAATTACCCATTAATTCCCAGAGTGATCTGCCCGAAATCAACACGGGGACTTCGGGAAATGGTGACACAGAGCCTCTACCCGGTTCAGGTGATACAGCGGGTTGGCGGCTGATTGCCCAAGAGACTTCCCGGCAACGTTGGTACAAACCAACGAATGCCCTCTCAACCGAGGAACTCGCCACGCGCAACCAAACCGCCGTGACAACACCGGAGCTACTCCCCGGTACTGTTCCTCTGCGGGAAGGCGGCTGGTATTCACCGAGCAACACTGTTGATTTGCCGACCATCGTGGCGAGCGCATCGGTTGCATTAAATCTCGACATCCTCCCCTCGGCATCTGCTGTCACTGAATCCTCTACCGAACCCTTAGAAGCCACTGAACCGCCCGCTGCCCCGATTGCAGAAGGCACGGTTTTTGAGCCATTAGAAGCACCAGAGGGGTTGCAATCAGCAGAGGGTTTTAAAGAAGCGCCCGAAGTGCCCCTCTCAATCGCATTGGAAGCAGAATCAAGCGGTCTGCGCGATATAGAGCGTGCGCCGGAAGAACCCAGTCAGGGGTTGACATTTGAGGAAGCAGCAGCCCTGCAACAGCAAGGCACGAGCGAGATTTTAGCGGTTGAACGTGGCTTAGGCGGCGTCAGCGATACCCCTGTAGCCGACACCAATCCGCTGGATGCGATTGCGGCGAATCCTCAAAGCACTCCTTTAACCACTGCAAATGCAACCCATGTTTTGGGAGATACAGGCGACATGCAAAAGAAACCCACGCCCCAATCGTCTGGTTTTCAGGCCCAAGAACCCCCTCAGATCACGGGAACTGGCCCCAGTCAGCCGATTACCCCACAGCCATCGGCCCGTGAAGTTGCCGCCGCCCGTTTCCGTGAAGTGGAGCAGTCGGTACAAATCCTGCGCGACCAGTTTAAGCAGGGCCAGATCACTCGTGCTCAACTGGAAACCGAACTGCGCCGCTTGATGGTTTTAGACGATCAAGGACGTTGGTGGACGCTTGGCGTAGATAGCAACCGCTGGTATCGTTTTGATGGGCGCGAATGGATTCCCGATGCCCCACCCCAAACGGGGTCGCAGCCAGTGGTCACCGCTGGGCAAGGGGTACGTGGCAATTACGTCCCCACTGAAACCAATGTCCAAGCGCCTGTCGCTGCCGCTGGAGTTGGGGTGTTTGGATTGGTACAGCCCTCCCAAGAACCGACCAAAATCGCGCTGGATGAATATGGGATGCCGCTGCCTCAGCGTGTACCAGAAGACGACCCCAACGCTACAATGGTCAATATCCAAGCCTTTACGCCGCGTGCCGACGAACCGACATGGGGGGACTTTCAACAGCCCAAACCTAGCCCCGATGCAGCGGCTCCGGCGGGGGGGATTAGTGACAAAACCATCCCGTCGGCGGGTGCGCCAAGTTCGCCTGTCAGTGCGCCAACGATTGTTTCGCCTGTGCAAGCCGCCCAAGCCGCGATGGGGGCCACCATTGAATCACCCCGCCCGGTGGATGCCTCCGCCAATGTCCCAACTGCCGCCCCACCCAAGCAAGTTGGCATTCAGCCCGATTACAGCGCGGCCTATGATCACCCCTTTGAACGCAGCAACATTATTCGTTATGGGGTATGGGTTGGGGTCGCCGGCATTGTGGCCGGGCTTGGCATCACCCTCTGTATGCTGCTTGGCATGGTTGGTTACTATATGTCGGTGGTCGGCAAATATCAGGACAAGATTGACAATCTCGGTCAACAGGCCTCCAATTTCCAGACCACCCGTATTTATGATGCACAAGGTAATGTGCTGGCCGAATATAACGACCCACGTGAAGGCGCAAGGACTTCCGTCCCATTAGAAGAAATTTCCCCTTGGGTCATTCATGCGACTGTCGCTACCGAAGATGAGACCTATTACGAAAATCCCGGTTTCAGTGTCTTTTCGATTTTGCGTGCCGTATACACTAACGTAACTGGCGAAGGCCCACGTTCTGGCGCAAGCACCATTACCCAACAATTGGTGCGTCAGTTGATTTTGGAAGAAGATTTTGCGGCACAGGTGTCGAGCGAACGTAAGATTACCGAAATCATCCTTGCCGCCGAACTCAGCCGCAAATATGACAAGAACGAAATCTTGGAACTGTATCTCAATGAGATTTATTATGGCAACCTCGCTTATGGCATCGAGGCTGCCGCTCAAGCCTACTTTGACAAGCCAGCCTCGGATTTAAATATCGCCGAAGCCGCCTTGTTAGCGGGTCTGCCCCAAACCCCCGCCTTATACAGCCCCATCAGTAACCGCGAGGGTTCGATTGGGCGTATGAGTGAAGTGCTGCGTCTTATGACCGAAGCCAATGGCAATGGCTGTATCCAACTGGAAAACACTTTCAACGGCTATTCCGACGGAACACCCTTCCCTTACGATCTCGCACAACCGCTGTGTGTGACGCCAGAATTTTTGAATGCCGACCCCAACTTTGCCATTGACCGCGCTTTGGTCGAAACCAAGATTTTTGAGCAACCCGCCCGCGACCTGCGTTATGCCCATTTTGTCAATTGGGTGTGGGATCAACTGACCGAAACCTATGGTGCGGATACCATTTATGCGACAGGCTTTAATGTCTACACCACGCTTGACCCGACCATTCAGAATGCTGCCCAACAAGCGGTAATTGACCAACTCGCGCAAGCACGGGCACGCTTTGATATTGAAAATGGTTCGGTAGTGGTCATTGATCCACAGACAGGCGCGGTCTGGGCAATGGTCGGCAGTTCTGACTTCAATAATGATGAGATTGACGGTCAGGTCAATGTATCTCTCACGCCGCAGCAACCGGGGTCATCTATCAAACCAGTGGTGTATGTCACCGCGTTTGAGGGCATTGACCCAGCAAGCCAATGTTATAATGCCGCTGCCCCTTACTTCAGCCCCGGCACGGTGTTATGGGATACCCCGACGGTGTGGGGCAATCCGCCATCTGTCTATGAACCCTTGAATTATGACCGTACCTTCCGAGGGCCTGTGACCATTCGACGGGCACTTTCCAACTCGTTGAATGTGCCTGCGGTAAAAGCCCTTGACTGTGTAGGTACGGAACGCTTCCAAAAAATAGCGAATGATATGGGTATTGAGTTCCCACTGCAATCCCCTACCGCCGTTGGTCTGCCCTCGGCATTGGGGGCGGCTGAAGTGCGCTTGTTTGACATGGTGGCTGCCTATGCCGCCTTTGCCAATGGAGGGATTCGACGCGAGCCGTTTGGTATCAGCCGTGTCGAAACCGTGACGGGGGACATCATTTTCCAAGTGGATATGAATGCGCTGCAAGGTATTCCGGTGATCCGACCCGAACACGCCTATCTAATTAGTTCCATTTTGTCAGACAATCAGGCGCGGTCAGAAGAATTTGGTACAGGTTATCCAATGGAGGTAGCGGGTTATACAGTCGCGGTTAAAACCGGGACAACCGATGAAAACCGTGACGCTTGGACGATTGGATGGACGCCCCAAGTCGTCGTCGGGGTATGGATGGGCAATACGGATAATCGTCCGACAGGCGGCGAAACAGGGTATGGGGTAGCCGCCCCGGTCTGGAATGCAACCATATCGGCGGCACTACAAGGCAAACCGAATGTTGGTTTCGCACAACCCGGCGGCATTGTTCAGCAGCAGATTTGTAATGACACAGGTACGACAGTTCCCACCAATGGCTGCGGCCCCGGTGGAGATTACTTTGAAGTATTTTGGAATTCACAACCGCCCCCACAAGGCACGGATAGTTTGTTGCAGGTGGTCAATGTTGATCCGTTCACCAATCGCATCGCCAACCAGTATTGCCAAGAGTATGCCCAACCGCAAACCTACCTCATGACCACTGATGCCACCGCGATTAGCTGGATCAACAATCGCCCCGAAGGTCAGGCATGGGCACAGTCACGCGGGTTAACCCTGCCCTTGCAGACTCCGCCGGTTGAGGAATGTACCGCTGACCAGCCGCGACCCATTGTCGTGTTGAACAGCCCTGCGCCGGGAGCAAGCGTGTCCGGCCCAGTACAGTTGCTTGGTCAAGTGAGCTTGCCAAACTTCCAAAGATATGAGTTCCAGATTGCCCCAGTGGGAACTGAAAATTTCACCACCCTTGCAGGGCAAACCTACACCATTCAAGAACCCGATGCCAATTCGTTTTTGGGTGGCTGGAACAGCATTGATACCCCAGATGGACAATATGTGCTGCGTCTGGTCGCTTATGCCACCAACAACGCCTTTTTGGATGTCCGGGTGCCAATCACAGTTTTTAATAATCAAGCACCCGCAGCGGTTTCTACGCCGACTCAGTAAAAAATCGGCAAATTCGTAAAACTAGCCATCAACCGCCGGAGGGTTATTGAGTACACTCTCTGGCGGCTATTTTTTATAAATAGGAATCATTTTTATGATCGGCACGATTCTCAACGTCATTACCGTCGCCATTGGTAGCGCTCTCGGCCTCATGATTGGTGACCGCCTCCCCAAAAATACCCAAACTTCGGTGATTACCGGACTCGGTTTAGTTACGCTATTCGTCGGCATTGATAACGCCCTGCTGACAGGCAATCCCATCATTCCTTTGATTAGCGTAGTCTTGGGGGTCATCATCGGGGAAGCCATCAATATCCAAAAAGGATTGGATAATTTTGCGAGTTGGCTTCAGGCATGGGTCGCCAAACGCAGCAAGCCGGGTCAAGAGGGTGATTTTGATTCTGCCCGTGAGCGTTTTATCAATGGCTTTGTAACCGCCAGCCTTGTTTTTTGCATCGGCCCCTTGACGTTTGTCGGCTCGATTCAAGATGGCATCTCCGGCAATTACCAGCTACTCGCTATCAAAGCCGTTTTGGATGGGTTTGCGGCGCTGGCGTTTGCAGCCTCATTGGGAATCGGGGTCAGTTTTTCGATTGTCACCATCATTGTGATTCAGGGTGGCCTTGCACTGGTCGGTTATCTTGCCGGATCGTTTATGACCGAGGCCATGATTAATGAGATGAGTTCAGCGGGTGGCCTACTGCTGATCGGCCTCAGCTTGATTTTGCTGGATATTAAACACCCGCGTATGGCTAATTATCTGCCCGCCCTTCTCATAGCCCCGCTCATTGTCGCTGTCGGACGCTGGCTCGGCATTGATGTCTACCCGAATTTTTAAAATTTTCCTGCTACAATTACGGGTATTGGATTAATTGGAGGACTTTCAATGCGAAAAGTCATCATACACCGGGCCGAAGAGGATGAGACAGGTTATTGGGCCGAATGTCCCAGTTTGGGAGTAGTTAGTCAAGGCGAAACCATTGAAGAAACCCTTGCCAATATTCGAGAGGCAATTGATCTTTGGCTAGAGGTTGCCAAAGAATATGGCGACCCCATTCCTCCTCAAGACACCGATGAATTGTTGCCCTCCATACTCGTAATGTAATTCCAACCAAAATTTTATTCGTGATAATCAGGGTTATCACTAGGTAATCATGACGGACACCTTAAAACACCTCCAAAAAGCCACCTGTATTGCCACCACCAATATCGCATTTGTAAAATATTGGGGGCGGATTAATGATGCCCTCCGCCTACCCATGAACGGCTCGATTTCGATGAATTTGGATTCGGCCTTCACAACGACCACCGTCGAATTTGATGAATCATTGACCGCCGACCTATTTTCACTGGCAAACCAACCCGCCGACGCTAAACAATCTGCACGAGTGTTTAGCCATGTGGATCGCATTCGGGCTATGGCAGGTATTCAAACACGGGCACGGGTGGCGTCGGAAAATAATTTCCCCACCGGGGCGGGCATTGCCTCATCCGCCTCTGCATTTGCCGCCCTCAGCGTTGCCACCGCCAAAGCCGCCGGATTATCGCTACCCGAACGTGAATTAACCCTCTTGGCGCGGCAAGGGTCGGGGTCGGCCTGTCGTTCCGTACCCGCCGGGTTTGTAGAATGGCATTACGGCGAGACGAATGAAGCATCCTTTGCCGAACAAATTGCCCCGCCAGAGCATTGGGACATCCGTGATTTAATCGCCATTACCCAAACCACCCATAAAGAAGTTGGGTCAGCCGATGGCAATAAATTGGTCAGTACCAGCCCCTTTAATGAGACCCGTGTCAAATTAGCGGGGGCAAGCCTCAATATCATCCGTCGCGCGATTTTGGAAAAGAATTGGACAACTTTTGGTGAAGAGACCGAACGAGAAGCTATCCGGTTGCATGTGATTGCCATGACCTCTCAACCACCGATTTATTATTGGAGTCCGGTGACGCTGGCAATCATCCAAGCGGTGACTGAGTGGCGACGAGATGGACTCGAAGCCTATTTTACGATTGACGCCGGAGCGAATGTGCATGTCCTAGCCAAAGCCGAGGATGCCGACGAGGTGGAAAATCGCTTGTGGCAGCAGGAGGGGGTAAAAATTGTGTTGCATAACAAACCCGGCATGGGGGCGCAGGTTGTAGAGAGCCATCTATTTTAAGTTGACAGCACAAGAGGGTGTTTCTTGTAAGTTCGTCTATAGAACCTGCGAATCCCAAATACTGCAAATCCAACACTTAGGGAAAAGGGACATACTGCCAATAAGGCGGCTATTTTATCACCCATATAGATTGGAATGCCTTGACAAGTCCCATCGGGTTGTACAACACATACATCGTCCCAACTTACAATTAGCGTTCTCCCTTCAATAAAGATGTAGAGAGCTAATAAGCCAAAGCAGATTGCTAAAGCGAAAAATATCATGTAACCGGTTATGATTTTTCTCAGTATACCAATCGTCCAATGTTCTGTCTTTTAACACGATTATACGCTGGATGGCGATTGTCTACTTGACCCGCCGCCTATCTCTAGTTAAAATGCGTAAGCACACAAGGGGCAGTGGCGAAATGGCAAACGCAGCAGTCTTAAAAACTGCGGAGGAAACTCTTGTGGGTTCGACTCCCACCTGCCCTACATCGTAGATTAAATGGAAAATTTTATAAATGTTACAATCCGCCTGATTCAAAAGTGATTTGAGTCGGGTTTTTTTGTTTAAAATGGACTTCACATTTGCTAGGGTTTGGTTACATTAGATACTTTGTACAGGGATTCACGAAACTAGCGCGTCTTTGTCTGCGTAGACTACTAATAGATATAGGAGTAAAGGATGGCTGGTAAGAGCTATGATCTCTGGCTGAGAGCAACCCGCGACAATCTGAAAGACCTTTACAGTTTCATGGCAGCAGTCAGCGCGGCCCTCAATCTCGACGAAAAGACTCACTTCGATATTGAACTCGCCAGCGAAGAAGCAATTACCAACATCATGTCCCATGCCTATCAAGGTGATGAAGAGGGTCGAATTTTTATGCGGCTCACCCAGATGAATGGCGAGATTCGTCTCGTGATTCAAGATTGGGGCAAGCCTTTCGACCCAGAAGCCATTCCCGATTACGACCCCCACGCCCCCATTGAAGGGCGCATTAAAGGTGGGATGGGAATGCACTTCATGCGTACCTTGATGGACAACGTAGACTATAAATTTGATGGAGCGAACGGAACTACATTGACGATGACAAAGATTTTGGACTTAGACGCGCTTCGGGGTGCTCCCCAACCCGAAATCGAACGCGAATTACTGGTTTTTGAGGAGGTCGGTTGGGCGTTGACCAATGCCCGCGATGTAGACGACCTGCTCAATTTGATTGTGGACAAACTGCGTCAAGTGGTAGATGCGGATCGTGGCACGTTGTATTTGATGGATGAGCAGACAGGTGAGCTAGTCTCCAAAGTACTGCATGATGATACAGGCCGCCTCACCGAAATCCGCCTGAAAATGGGGCAGGGTATCGCGGGGCATGTGGCCCAAACAGGCGAAACCGTCAACGTTTTTTCGACCAAAGACAACCCCTATTTTGCCAAATCCTTTGACCAAGCATCCGGCTATGTCACCCGCAATATGATTTGCACCCCCATGCGTGATGGCCGACGCCGCGTCATCGGGGTGATTCAGCTACTCAATAAATTAAATGGCGTATTCACTCCCCGCGATGAAACCATCCTCAAGGTGCTGGCCTCCGAAGCTGCCATTGCCATCGAAAATGCCCGACTGCTGGCATCGGAACAATCCAAACGTGAATTGGCCGATACCTTGCGCGAAATCACCGCGATTATCAACAGCACGCTCGAACTGCAAGAAGTGTTGGATTTGATGTTACAGGAATTGGAGCGGGTACTACCCTTTGACGGCGGGGCCATTTTGTTGACCGATGGCGAGGATATGGTCATTCGGGCCATTCGGGGCTATGCCGATCAAGAGAACAGCGACACTTTAGAATCCCGTCTTTTTAAAACATCAGAAAATGTCTTATTTCAAGAAATGATATCGACATGGGAGCCGATTATTATCCCGGATGTGGAGCAAGACCCGCGTTGGATAAAAATTAGCACCACCGCTGGGATGCACAGTTGGATGGGTGTACCGCTCATTGTGGAAGATCGTGTCATCGGGGAATTGGGGATTACCAGTCGCCAGATCAATTTTTATGCCGATGAACACGCTGAGGTAGCACAGGCTTTTGCCAACCAAGCCGCCGCCTCGATTGAACGCGCCCGCCTCTATCAACAAACGATTTTGCAGGCCCGTCTGCAACAAGAGGTTGAGACCGCCAAGAAAATCCAAACCAGCTTTTTGCCAGAATTCGCGCCAAGCTACCCCGGTTGGGATATTGCCGCCAGTTGGCAACCTGCCCAAGAGGTCGCGGGCGATTTTTATGACTTTTTTAACCTACCAGATGGTCGAATTGGTTTCGTAGTAGCGGATGTGTGCGGCAAGGGCATTCCAGCAGCCTTGTTTATGGCCCTTTCGCGCACCATCTTCCGTGTCTTGGCGATGTCATCGGAGGACACTCCCGACCAACTACTACATGAGGTCAATAATCAGATTCGCGCTGATAATCGGGCTAATTTGTTCGTCACGCTGTTTTATGGGGTATTGGACCCGCTCAATGGTGAACTGCATTACTGCAATGGGGGTCATAATCCCCCCGTCTTTGTCGGAAACGACGGAAGTTATAAAATGATAGAAGCTGGCGGGACGGCGCTCGGCATTTTTGCTAACGTCCCATATCGAGCCGAAAAATTAACTTTACAACCGGGCGATGTCTTAGTCACCTATACAGACGGCGTGACGGAGGCCATCAACCGCGATGAATTTGAATATGGCGAAGAAAACCTGATGGAGTGTATCTATCGCAATCGCCACTATACAGCGCAGGAAATCTCGCTGGCAATCGCTACCGATGTTTATACTTTTTCGCACGGCCTGCCCCCAGCTGACGATGCGACCATCGTGGTGATTAAGCGCAGCGAATAATCAAAAATCTATTTACCCAAACAAAGGCAGGTAAAAATCCCCATGTCTGCTGTTACATCTTCTGTCCCAAGCGACCTTGATATTGCACAAGCCGCCACGCTCCAACCCATCCTCAAAATTGCCGATTTACTTGGCCTAAATGAGGATGACCTCGATCTATATGGTAAATACAAAGCCAAAGTCCATCTCGATGTCCTAAAACGCTTCAAAGATCGCCCGCAAGGCAAATACGTTGAAGTCACCGCCATTACCCCTACCCCGTTGGGCGAAGGCAAAACAACCACCTCGGTTGGCCTGACCCAAGCCCTCGGCCAGTTGGGGCGCAACGCCATTGTCTGTCTGCGTCAACCCAGTCAGGGGCCAACCTTTGGAATAAAGGGGGGGGCTGCCGGGGGTGGTTATAGCCAAGTCATCCCGATGGAAGATTTTAATTTACACCTGACGGGGGATATTCACGCCATCAGCGCCGCCCATAATCTTGTGGCCGCCGCCATTGACTCCCGCATCTTCCACGAGAGCACCCGTACTGATGAGCAGCTTGCCAAACAGGGCCTGACCCGTCTGGATATTGACCCCTACAACATCACATGGAATCGTGTGGTGGATGTCAATGACCGCGTGCTCCGCAATGTCATTGTCGGTTTGGGGCCACACGCCGATGGTCTCCCACGTCAAACGGGCTATGACATCACCGTCGCCAGCGAAATAATGGCGATTTTGGCCCTCTCCACCAGCCTGCAAGATTTACGGCAGCGGGTCGGGCGGGTTGTGATTGGCACCAATCGCGCAGGCAAACCTATCACGCTTGAAGATATGAAGGTGGCAGGCGCGGTCACTGTCTTGATGAAAGACACCATCATGCCAAACTTGCTGCAAACCCTTGAGGGGCAGGCGGCCTTTATCCATGCTGGCCCCTTCGCCAATATCGCACACGGCAACAGCAGCGTGATTGCCGACCAAATCGCCCTCCGTTTGGGTGAATATGTCGTGACAGAAAGCGGTTTCGGTTCAGACATGGGCATGGAAAAATTCTTCGACATCAAATGTCGGGTCAGCGGCCTGATTCCTCATTGTGTGGTACTGGTCAGCACCATCCGCGCCATGAAGATGCACGGCGGCGGGCCAAAAGTGACTCCCGGCAAGAAATTGGACAAAGCCTATCTGGAAGAAAATCTGCAACTGCTCGAAGCGGGTGCGGTCAATATGGTGGCGCATATCGAAATTGCTCGTAAATTCGGTGTGCCCGTCGTAGTTGCCGTTAATCGCTTTACGCAAGACACCCCTGCCGAGGTTGCACTGGTGAAGAAAATTGCCGAGGCCGCTGGTGCCCATGCCGCGATTGCGACCAATCATTGGGCCGAAGGCGGTAAAGGGGCGTTGGAACTCGCCGAAGCCGTTGAAGATGCCGCCAATCAACCCAGTGACTTCCGTTTCCTCTATCCGCTGGACATCCCGATTAAAGACAAAATCCGCACGCTGGCCCGTGAGGTTTATGGGGCGGATGATGTCTCGTTTGACCCGAAGGCCGAGGAGCAAATCGAAGCGTATGAAGCGAATGGCTTTGGCGGTCTGCCCATTTGTATGGCGAAAACCCACCTCAGCCTCAGCCACAATCCTGATTGGAAAGGCCGTCCGACAGGTTATACCTTCCCCATTCGTGAAGTGCGGGCCAGCGTTGGCGCAGGCTTCATATACCCCATCGCGGGTGAGATGCGCACCATGCCCGGCCTGAGCCTAAAACCCGCCTATATGAGCGTGGACATTGACGAAAATGGTCGAGTCATGGGTTTGTTCTAAACGATGAATGACGAACTCCGGCTTCTATTTGAGACCGATCAGGCCGAACGGACAGATCACCCTCCGTATGGGACGCCGGAGTATTGGGCGCTGCGTGAACGAGATCGTCTGCGGCGGGTGCGTGTGATGGAAATCATCGCGTCCGACGGCTGTACAACCGCTGAAGATTTTTATCACGCGGCGCTTATCTTTCAACACGGGGATGCACTTGAAGAAATCGCACAGGCCCATCAACTAGCGAAACAAAGTGCTGATTTAGGCCATACCTCGGCCCGTTGGTTGGCGGCGGCTTCACTTGACCGTTGGTTAATGTATCAAGGCCAGCCGCAGAAATTCGGCACCCAGTTTGTCCCAGATGGCAAACGCCATCGCCTGTGTGATGTTGACCCCTCAACTACCAATGCCGAACGCGCTAGATGGGATGTGCCAACGCTCGCTGAACAATTGGAACGGGCGGAAGAACTCAACCGGAACGGCGAACCCATGCCGCCGATGGATGACGCACCCCAATGGCTTAAAGATGCTGTTCGACGCTGGGAAAGCACAGAATCCTAACTCTATGTTATGATTGGGGTGCAGCGTCAAAATCTTCTTTAAGGGTGAATGTCATGCCAGATGTAAACCAATTAGTCGAAAAGGCTATCACTGCTTATAAAGCCAAGCAAAAATCACAGGCCCGTGAATTATTGATGCAAGCCGTTGATATGGACGATAAACATGAACAGGCATGGTTGTGGCTGAGTGCAGTCGTGGACTCAGTGGAAGATCAGCAGGTCTGTTTAGAAAATGTGCTGACCATCAACCCCAAAAATGATCGCGCCCGTAAAGGTCTGGAAGAACTTTATAAAAAACAAGGCAAGTCCATGCCACCCCAGTTTGCCAACCCCGGTGGAGCACAACAATCCTCATCTCCACTGGGAAGCGGTTGGGATGCGGTGGATGACAGTTGGGGAGCGGTCAATGCTTCCAGTAGCGGTACATCTAATCGTAGTAACCCCTTTGATGGAACAGGCTTTGATGCCAACCCGTGGGGATCAGATGCAAATGACGCCCTCTATGGGGCAGCAGTCAGTCCGGACGCCCCCGCCACTAGTGTCGAATGGAACAAGGGTGGCGATAAATCGGCCTATGGCTCTGGACGGCAGGTCGCGCAACCGAGTTCGGATGAATATGACCAGTGGCTCGCCAGCCTCAATTTAGGACAAGGGCCTTCTAGCACACCTAATGCCACTCCAACACCGCCTCCGCCACCCGCCCCAAGCCCTTGGAATTCTACAGCCACACCAACACCCCCAACCAGCGCATTTTCATTTGATGAAGACGATCTTTCGAGCAATCTAGATGCCGCTGTCCGTTCGGAGGGGCCAAAGAAGAAGGACAGTGATCCATTTGGCGGGACCTCAGCTTTTGCGGACGATTCGGATGCACATTCGCCCTTTGATTTTGGCACCCCTCCCCAAAAAACCTCTGGTCGCGCCGCAGAACCTATTGAGCCATTTCAAGTGACCACCCGCCTCTCTGACTTCTCAGAAGACACAGACCGACGTACCTCCTTTTTTGATGACGAGCCGCCCTCCATCTTTGGCGATGAAGATGACCCCTTTGGAGCAGGCACGGGCTTCGGCTTTGATGACGATGACCCGTTTGCAGGTATCAATGAAAATATACCCGCCGCCTCTAGCAAGCCTGCCAAGAAGAAAGAGAAGAAACCCAATTCCCGCAAACCGACCATCTCCGCCGAAGAAGCCATGTATTATGCGGCGATTCCGGCGGACATCACGGCCAAAGCTAAAAGCGGCGGTCAGGGAATGTTGATGTTGAGCACCTTAATGTTGCTGATTCTCAATATTGCAGCGGTGATTGGTCTGGTAATGAGCCTATAAAAATCCACAATGGAAAGAAAAAGGGCGACCCACTACTGGTATCGCCTTTTTTGTTCGTAGGATTAGACCACGACACTAATCATCTTGCGATCAGCGATATAGATGACCTTGCGCGGCTGCTTACCTTCCAAATATTTCTGGACGGCAGGCGAGGCCAATGTGTATTGCGTCGCCTCTTCCTGTGTAACCCCGGCAGGCACAACGATACGGTCACGCACCTTGCCGTTCACTTGTATCACCAATTCAATCTCATCCTCGGCGGCAATTGCGGCGTCATACACGGGCCATTGCTGATTATGGATGCTGTAGGGTTGGCCCATGCGTGTCCATAACTCCTCCGTGATAAATGGCGTCACCGGAGCCATCAATTTCAGCATGGTTTCGACGGCTTCTTGCCATGCTTCTACACTCACATCGCCCGCCCGTTGGATGGCATTCTTAAATTCCATCAGCCCTGCCACCGCCGTATTAAAGCTGAATGCGCCCATATCATCAGTAACACGTTTGATGGCCTGATGTGCCTTACGTCGCAGATCACGATCCGCTTTGGCAGTATCTTCACCAGCCACAACCGCCAGTGGGCCAGCGTGGACAATATTCCATACATCCTCCAGCCAGCGCACGACACCCTTGATACCCTGACTATCCCATGGGCCGCCTTTTTCCCAGCGGAAGGCAAACATCATATAGGCGCGGGTAGTATCCGCCCCATACTGCTCCACAATCTGATCGGGGTTGACCACATTGCCTTTGCTCTTGGACATCTTTTCTACGTCCAAACGATATTTAATCTGGTCAATGCCGCCGCCTACCCCAAAGCCAGCGATTTCAAAAATGGTGTCCGGGCTAGTTTCGACAATCACATCCCGGCCTTCGGATGTTTCAATGGTCAGGGTATTCTCACTGCGTTTGGTTACTTCACCCACAACGATTGTCGCACTGGCCGAGGGTGCATCCTCAAATGAGCCAATGACAGCCACGTCATTAGCCATGAACTTGTGCCCGGCATAATCGCCCGACGCCACAATGATATGCCCATCGCGGGGTTCACCCAAAATGATGCCCTGATTGCGCAGGACAATCATCGGTTCATTGAAAATACGCTCAATTTCGACCTCGGTTGCCCCGTTTTGGCGCATTACAGCGATGGTATCATCAAAAATGCCACAATCACGCATGGCTTTGGTGAAATAGCGTGTGTACAACAGGTGCATCGTGGCGTGTTCAATCCCACCCGTGTACGTATCTACTGGCAGCCAATAAGCTGCTTCTTGTGGATCAAAGGCCTCATCATTATCCCATGGGCTTAGATAGCGATATTGATACCATGATGAACACATAAAGGTATCCATCGTATCCGTCTCGCGTTTGGCCGGGCCGCCACACTTGGGACAGGTCGTATTTAAGAAACCGGGGTGCGAACGCAGTGGACTTTCACCCGTGGGCATAAATTCCACATCATCCGGCAGCAGTACGGGCAGATCACTTTCAGGGACAGGCACTGCCCCACAGTTATCGCAGTACACAATTGGAATGGGGGCACCCCAATAGCGCTGACGGCTGATTAGCCAATCGCGTAGGCGGTAGTTAATCCCCAGTTTGCCGATCTGATTATCTTCCAGCCATGCCGTCACCGCTTTGATACCGGGGTTTTTGCTGCCCTTCTCTTCATTCACAGGGGTGCCATTGAATGGGCCGCTGTTGACCATCACGCCTGACCCTGACCACGCTTCGGGCATGGTATCGCCATTCAGCGGGTCAACGCCTTCGGGCTGAATCACCGGGATAATCGGCAGGTTGAATTTGCGGGCAAAAGCGAAGTCGCGTTCATCGTGGGCTGGCACTGCCATAATCGCCCCTGTGCCATAGGTCAGCAGCACATAATCGGCAATCCAAATTGGAATCCGTTCCCGATTGACCGGATTAATGGCATAGCCACCTGTCCACACCCCCGTTTTTTCTTTCCCTTCGGCGGTTCGGTCAATTTCCGACTTGCGTCCAGCCGCCTCAATATAAGCCGCCACTTCATTTTGTTGGGCTGGCGTCGTCACCTTTTGTACCAATGGATGTTCGGGAGCCAACACCATAAAGGTCGCCCCCCACAGCGTATCGGGTCGGGTGGTAAAAATCTCGATGGGGTCTTCATCTTCGGTCAGGAAGGTGACATAGGCCCCTTCACTGCGTCCGATCCAATTTTCCTGCATAAACCGGACACGCTCCGGCCAATCAATCTTGCTGTAATCCAGCAGTTCTTCGGCATATTTGGTAATGCGGAAAAACCATTGGTCTAGGTCTTTCTTGATGACGGGTGTCCCGCAGCGTTCACAGACGCGATCTTCGCCAACAACCTGCTCACGTGCCAACGTTGTATTACAGTTCGGGCAGAAATCCACCGATGACATTTTCTTATAGGCTAGGCCATTTTCATAAAACTTGAGGAAAAACCATTCCGTCCATTTGTAGTATTCGGGGTCGCAGCTAATGGCCTCACGTGACCAATCAAACATCGCCCCCATCTTTTTCATTTGACCTTCCATCCGCTTGATGTTGGCATACGTCCATGTTTTGGGATGGATACGGCGTTGAATGGCGGCGTTTTCGGCGGGCAAGCCAAACGCATCAAAGCCCATCGGGAACATTACATTGTAGCCCTGCATTCGCATAAAACGGGCACGTGCATCGGAGGGGGCCATTGGATACCAATGACCAATATGCAGGTCGCCGCTGGTATAGGGCAGCATCGTCAGCGCATAATATTTAGGGCGGCTGTGGTCAATTTGGCTGCGATACAGTTCATCTTGCTCCCATTTTCCGCGCCATTTGGCCTCTACTTCTGACGGGACATAGGTCATCGTTTTTTGCTGGTCAGTCATCGTCATCTCCCTTTACTTATAAAAATGCAACAAAAAACCGCACGGTTTGGGCCGCACGGTTCTTGAAAGTTCCCGGTTAAGTGTCTGAAGGGGGCTGGTCGCTTAACGTTTATCTAAGCGGCGTGAACGCTCCCGCACTGGAATCGGTTGAGGAACAGGCGGCGTCGGTTGTAGTATTCTACCAAGCGTATTAAGAAGCTCCCGCAGGCGGTCAGCGAAACGAGTATTATTTTCAGCTTTCTTGCTCACGGCACGCTCCTTTGACAGGTAAGATTCAAAGCCGCTAGTTTTTACCGATGATGTTAGAAACATTATAAAGGCATTTCTTGCAAAATGGTCAATTATTTATAATATTTTGATGTGATGTGTGTCACATTTCTTTCGTTAGTAAAAACAAAAATCCCTTTCATCTACCCCATCAAGCCATTTTTAGCTGACAGGAACGAAAGGGATTTCGCGGTACCATCCTGATTGATGACAATTCTCTAACAAATTTGGTGGACCTGAGGGGATTCGAACCCCTGACCTCTTCAATGCCATTGAAGCGCTCTCCCAGCTGAGCTACAGGCCCATATCATCCACTTAATTGCCGCGTAACGTGCGCTTTTACGGCACAGCCTACTTTATCATTTCACCTGTGCGGCTCCGGGGCGAGTTTAGCCTTTTATGGTGTGTGTCGAATCCACCATTGTCGGGTTTCCACCATCCCCAACTCGCTGCAACACTGGCCTACTATTCCCCTTCAAAGCCATTGGCATATCAATTTGTAAGGTACAAGGATTTTAAACGTCGTGCCCAGCCATTGTCAAGGTTTAGTTTAGGGTTGTGGCGTAGTTGAGGTTGCGAACAATTCAGTCACCAGCGCCAAAATATCACTCACGATGGGTACGAGAATATCTTCGCCATTTGGCCCAACCTGCGGAATGGCCTCCCCATAAGTAATCGAGCCATTTTTGATATTCTCACGCGGGATTTGCTCGGCTACCAATGCTAGTTCCAATAGCTCTTGGAACGTCATATCGGTCTGGGCATTGGCGCTGACCGATTCCCAAATAGTCTGTGCCTCAGAAAACAACCCCGTCGCCCCACCCAATGACATCAACTTCTCACGCACCGCAAAAATCACCTCTTGCTGACGGGCGGCCCGGTCAATATCACCCTTTTCGGTGGCACGGGTACGCGCATATTCCAACAACCGCTCGGCAGGGAGATTTTGACAACCCGCATCGAAATGCACTGGGCGAATACCGTAGCTCCCATCAGGATATTTGGGGTCATCAATCGGCGCAGGTGGGCAAACTTCCACCTCCCCAATCGCGTTGACAAAGGTGATAAAGGCATCAAAGTTAATCATGATATAGTAATCAATGTTGATGCCGATGAGTCCTTGAATTACCTGTTTGACATATTCCGGCCCCCCACCGGGATACTGGATGCTCTCACCGACAATATTGGCCGTGTTGATTTTGCCCTCGCTCCCAATGCTCGGAAACGTCACATAAAGGTCACGGGGGATGGACAAAATCGCCCCCGTCTTGGCAAGCGGATTCAGGCTCAACAGCATAATGGTGTCCGTCGGAAACGGCCCGGTTTCGCCCTGCCGCTGGTCAATGCCAAGCAGCAAAATATTGACACGGCGCGGGTCTGCTAATTGATAATCAATGGGATTGAGACCAGCCTCTGTCGTTGCAACTTCCGTACTCACCGGGTCGGGGGTTGCCGTCGAATCGGTTGGGATGGGTGTGCCATCTACCGCAGGGGTTGTTGCATCAGATGTAACTTGTACGGTAGGCTGAATGATGATGGGCGGCGGTGTCACATCTGTGCCAGTACCGGGGGCTTCGGGTTCTTTTAATCCCAACAGCAACTGAGCCACGCGGACGACATCTACACCCTCTTCCAATGGAGCAATTTCGTTGAGTTCTTCCGTTCGGGTACGGGCCTGCGAATAGGTGACTACGCCAGCCGCGACAGTGCCGACCATCGCCACAATCACCCACACCATAATCACCCATAGTGGTATACGCATCAAAATTCGCTCCAAGTCGTCTCATCATTTGCGAGGCGGCCCGATTATATATCCGCCTATGGGACTTGAATAGACGTGTTGCCGCTGTTTGCCTGACGCCCTCACTATGGGTTCGTATTTATGTGGAAGGAACCTAACCATTCTTCAGGCGAGGCGCTACCTCCCCATACCTCTTTGTAGAATAAGGGTTGAATGTCTACCCTCAAACCAAATCCGAAATCTACTCGGTTGATAATGGCAATTTCAATCGTTTCAAGCTCGTCTATATCCTCATAGGTTTGCAGCGTATTCCACAAAATAGGGCTGAGGATTTCATTGCATCTTTCCGGTTCACATTTGTCTTTCGTCCATACCAATATCGTAAGTGTGTCGTTAGTACGAGTAACTTCGACCCGAAAGACTTCGTCTGGTAGATCTTTGTTGACCGTCTCATATAAATCCGATAACGGGTTCAATGAGTTGGCGAAGAGAGCCACCAGCGCACCGAAAATGGCAAGACATACTGGAATCACTTCATGAGGCTTGGAGCGTTGAGGAGCAAGATAAGGGGTATAAGTATTGGGCATATAGACTTCATGGATTACGTATGAACCCGCAATGAGATCGTGTGGCCCCTGTCGTGTTACCCGATTAAAAAGATAACCATATAGGAGCGCTAAAGTGCCTCCGATAAAAATCCATCCGACCAAAATCGTTCCCAGTCCCGATGTAAAAAATATACTAAGATTCCAACCATTGAGGGCCAGAATTGAGCACAAAATCACCGAGCGCAGTAGAGATTTTTTGAAAGTAAGGGTTTTTCCGTGTGCATCAGTTACGGTCAGTTTCAAAAAGCCTTTACCTACGGTCTGTCCATTGTTATAGCGAGTGGGAATTGCAAAATAACCCACTGCGATGAGAAAGCTAAAAACACGACCACTCGGCCCGATACTGAAAAGAAACGAGCGGAAAAACAGGGATAAAAAGAAGAAGATAACCGCAAGACATATTAGATCAATGATGTCAGCAGCAATTCGATACCAGAATTCGGCAATTGGCAAAGGATAAGGCTGTTGGGTAGATAGAAACGCATCGGATGTGGATTGAGGGTTTACAGTAGCGGCATCATTTGACATAGGCTCTTACTCCATACTCATTCTTCCTTATGATACCCCCAAAACCAACAAAAAAGCCCCGCGAATGGGGCTTTAATGCCAAATGTCACGGCGAAAAGGTGGCTTAGTTCTGGTTTTGAATTGGGATAACCAAGTCATAGGTGCAGTCGGTTAAATTATGCGCTGTGCCGGATTCGTCAATATAGACCGAATCCTCGATGCGGATACCCCATCCTTTATCAGGGTAATATAGGCCGGGTTCAATCGTGATGACATCCCCCTTCTCGAACACACGGTCATCGGGCGAATAATTGCTAATCCCCGGTGCTTCATGCACATCCAAACCGATGCCATGCCCCAAACTGTGGGTATACCCTTCGCTACCACCCGGCTTAGTCTTCGGCGTGGGGTGTCCGCGTTCCTCAAAAATATCACACACCAATTCCTGCAACTCGCGGGTGCGCTGTCCTACTGTCAGGCTCTCCAACGATTGGGTAAAGGCATACATCACCAAGCGATGGGCCTCTTCGACTTCCGGCGTAGCATATCCCAGCGACCATGTGCGCGTCATGTCATGATAATAGCCGCCGCCGATGGGCCGGGGGAACAAATCGAATACTAGTGTCTTGCCCAATTCCAGCGGTTGATCTTCTTCACCGCGACTGTGAGGCAAAGCCGAATCGCGCCCCTGTGCAAAAATCATCCCACCTGAATCCTCAAGTCCATATTCCATCAGCTTCAACCGCACAAAATGTTTGACATCGCCGATGGTGAGGGGTTTGCCGTCCGCCTTATACACCACATTATTGTTGGCCTTATGCCCTGCCAACCACTCGCGGGTTTCAGTCATGACTTTGCTGGAACGCTCACCGGAGTCGCGCAGTTTGGCAATTTCATCCGCATCCTTGCCACGACGGGCCAACGCGAAGATACTGGTGTCCTCATCCTCCACAATTTCAATCAAATCGGCATAGTCCCGTTCAAAGCGTTTGAGCATTTTCCATGTCCCCATGACATCCCCCACGCCATAAAATGCCACGCGGCCCTTGATGTCCAGTTGGGTTAAAATATTGCGCCAATATTCACGACCAATGGCTTGTTGATCGCTTTTGTATTTTTGCATAAGCTCTGCCAAGCCAAAGTCCGTCATGTTATAGACTTTCAGTCCACTTTTGGCGGCTTCATCCAGTTCCATACCATTTGCAATCAATACCGCCTCCGAGCCGCGCTTTTTAATCACCGTCGCATGAGCATGGATGCCATTGGCAAGATAATCACGATAAGGATTGGGTTCTTCAGTACCGGGGATAATCAGGGCGTCAATGTTGCGCTCAGTCATCAGGCGGTCTAAATCGGATTTCATTGGGGGACTCCTCCATTTAAAAAAATTTCAGTGCTGGTTATCCAATTTACTATAAGGGTAAATAGGGGGTTCAGAAGGATTACGCCAAATTTCATCTTTTGACCAGCCCCCTGTTTTAATTTAGATTCAGCACGGCGGCTTTAGCCCCGTGTCAAGTATATTAACTCTCATCTGGTTGGGTAGCGCGTTCGCGGAGGCGCAAAAAGACTTCGATCACCACAACCGCCAACGCCAAAAATACCGCGATAGGGAGAGATAATACACGTGGGATTTGCAACCATGCACAGGTCGCCACATACAAGCCGACCCATAAACTTTGGCGCACCACCACCCAATCCGGCACAACCAGTGGGCCACCGCCAAACCGATTATTTAAAAAACGCACAAAGGGCATGACAGTGCCACTAACCGCGATATAGAGCAGTACAAAAAACATCCAGCGCGGGCCGGGGTTGGGCAAAACGGTTCTGACCAACACAAATAATCCACCCCAACCGACGAGAATCATCAGTCCAGCGGCTAGGTTAAGTCCATAGTGGGTGGGCAGTCCGGGGCGTTCGTCCATAGAAATTGATTATAACTTTGTTCCTGACTACGTGAAACGACCAAAATTTTGAAAAAGGAATTGGGTCATAGGCAATTTTGATGTAAGATAATGGCGTTTGATTTTGAAACCATCCCGGCTGCGGGTTTAAAACACAGGGAAGTTAAACAATGGCAACCAACGCGACAACATGGTTTTATAAAGAACCAGAAAAAGGCCGCCCCTATTTTATTTCAGAACGTGTGACACATACCTTTTGGGCCAACCGCCTAAGCGATGTTTATTTCACCTGCACCCATGCCGAATCCCCGTATAAAGTTGAAGGCGTTTGGCAAGGCATCAAAGTGGAATTGGAATGGGAAGTTGGCAAACACTTCCTCCTTCGCAGTGACAAGGTTGATGAAGGCTTAATTGCTGTGTGCGCTGAGGTGCTTGGCTTTAAGCCCACCGTTACCTATACCGATGGCGACGGCAACAGCATTACCGAATGGTTTACAAAGGCTACCGAGGGCAAAGAACGCCTGAAAGTCCTACAAGGCAACCCCGCCTACAAAAACGTTCGACGTAAATCATAATGATGGGTCGTTTGGCCCATCTTGAATGGAGGCCACGATGAAGTACGACATCGAAAAAAATCTCCGCACCCTCCGGGCAATGGTCGAGGCATTGACCCCCTACCTCTATGAAGAGGAACTCTTTGGTCATTTGGGGGATAACATGCCCAAAATGACGGTTGGGGGACTATTGCTTCGGCTGCACCAATTGGAAGGGTTGCAAGCGGTACTCAACAAAAACCAAAAAACTCAGTTGGTCGAAACCCGCCAAAAATTTGAGCAGATGCGCTACGAATGGCGTACTCACTATGAAAAAAAGGTGCTGCAAGAATTGAGATCGCGGGCCGAAACCTCCCTGCGCTATCTCCAAGATGCCACCGACGCGATGGGTGATTGGGGTAACCAAATCGAAAAGCGCACCATTATGGCTGAACTCATGAACGAGGCCAGCGCCCAAAACATTGCCATGCCTGCCGAGCTAAAAGGCTTAGTTAACGAAGCAGACGGTTTTTTGCGCCGCTATTTCAAAGCAGGTGGGTTCTTTTGGGACGAACGCCTCACCAATGCTTATCCCCAAGAGGCCTACTGGTGGCTCTACGGCAAACCCAATCAAACCGATTAGTAATTCAAAAGGGACGACTTCATTAAAATCGTCCCTTTTTATTCGACCTATCGTTCTATCATTGGCAAGCCGCAAACGTCTCCGACACCACCACATACCCGCGAATATTCTGGGATACAATCGCCCCACCAATATCCGTCTCCACATTGATGAAAATGACATACATACCGGGAGTCAGTCCCGTCGTATCGGCATAGACGGTCACGACATCATCCGACGTAGCAAGCGCTGGTGAAACGGTCACCTCTGGTCCACTTAGCGAGAGAGCGGGTTCAATCTTGGCATCAAACCCTGTACCCGGATAACCTGTATTGCGGACTTGAAATTGACCCACCTCGATAATCGCCGGGCACGAATAGCCAATCTCTACCGCCATGTCATCAAGGGCAACTAACGTCATTTCGGCGATTTCCCGTACCGGACGGCGTGGCATAGCAGCGACACTATAAAGCGCCAATGTCGGTTGCCCATCTGAGCGCAAAATTGAAAACCAGCGCATGTGGTTGCACTGCGACAACACACCCGGCCCTAACATTGACCAATTGAGATTCCATAAGAACATTGGCCCGGCCCACGCCCAATTTTTATCGGCAAAATCAAACGCCCGTGCAATATAATCCGCTTGCGTTTGACCCGACACTTTCATCCAACTGAATCCAGCAAATGAGAGGTCGCTCGCCAAACAATTGAGTCCTTCTTCTGCCGGGTCGCGCAGCCAACCAAATTCAGTGAGCCACATCGGTTTGCTGCCCAAATCATATTCGAGCATCAACTCCCGCATCAGTTCAGTACGCCTAAAATTGAGGGTACGTGCATTGGGGGCATCTTCAGGCGGTGCATTATAACCGTAGGGGTGATAACCAAAGGCATCGAAATAATTACCTGCCCCGTTTTCAAACATCTCACGGGCAAAATCAACATCGGTAATGGCATCGCGGCTGGGGGTTGTGATAGTAGGGGCTAGGCCACCTGAGACTACAATCAAATGCGGGGCAACGGCTTTAATCTCGGTATAAACGATACGCAGTAGTTGGGTATATTCCCACGCATTCGGGCCACGCGGCCATTCCATCTGCAAGTTTGGTTCATTATGGACTTCAACCGCCTCTACCCCTAAATCCACCAATTTCAAAGCCCGTGCGCGGACGCCCGATTTCAGGCCATCCCAATTGCCGTCACCGGGCCAAATTAGGTCATAGCGATACAGCACTTTTTGGTTGCGATAGTAACCCGCTTCGGTATCCGTATACACCTTGACCCAATCCATGCCCAAGCGCTCTACCCAGCCGAGATCAACGCTGGTATGGGGAGCGACATGGATACCATAACCTAGATGTGGTCTTGGAATCATCGCGGCGATAGACTGAACATAAGGCGGTTCAGTGGCGAAGACACGGCGCGGCATTCCCCCCATTACAGAAAGAAGGGTAAGCAGCACGGTCAGAACAAGGGTGATTTTTTGTTTCATTCCACTCGCCTAATAACTTTTCCACTTTTGACCATTTCCTAGTCTAAAGAATTTACCCGACTTTTGCCACCTACCACTTGCCAAAATCGTTGTTACAATTCATGGCCGTTATCCATACCTGAGAACCTATTTCTGCATGACGCATTCAAGTGTTTCAAAACGTCGTTTATGGCTGATGGTCGGCCTGTTATGGCTGTTATGGTTCAGCCGCGCCCATCAAATCATGGCCCTTGCGGTTTTTGTGGATGAGAGTCTCCATATTTTACGCGCCCAGATGGTCTTTGACTTCAACGACGCCACCGCTTCCATTCTCCCCGGCAAACTGCTGCTTTATTATTATTTGGGTCTGTTCAATCCACAGGATGTTGGTGGGGCATGGCTTTCGCGGGAGGCAATTGCCTTACTCGCCCCGCTAGGTGCGTCCCTGACCTTTGCCCTCACCCGTCAACTCTTTCATCGCTGGTCAATCAGTCTACTGGCAGTAATTTTATATGCCCTATCCCCCTTTATGCTGTTTTTTGAGCGTATGGCCCTCTCCGACACCTTCACCATGATTTTCGGGCTATCGCTGGCGATTGTTTCGCTAAAATTAGCCCGTCACCCCACTCGCAAAAACAGCATTCTTGTGGGTTTATTGTTCGGCTTGGCACTCTTGGCAAAATTGATTGCCCTCCCTTGGATCATTCTGCCCTTTCTTGCGTTACACCTCTGGGGGCAACTCAATTTGCGTCAACTCTGGAATAAGGCCGTCATCATTGCGATTGCCGCCACAGTCCCCCTGCTTCCCTCAGCATTTTATGTGGTCTATCAAGAAGCTGCCCAAATCGAAAATAAGCAGGAAGTCGTTACGACCACCCTGTTTGTCCCCGAATCGCAAAGCCGAGTCGAGCAGATTTCGCATAATCTGGACATTTATACCGAGGCAGTCTGGACAATGCTGACACCCCCACTATTGTTCCTGATTTTATGCCTCACCTTTTGGCAAATTCGCCGATGGCCCAAAGCTATTTTTTATCTACTGAGTATCACGTTTTCAGTGTGGGGATTTATCGTTGTGACGAGCGCCCAACCCAGTACCCGCTATTTGGTGTTAGGCATTCCACCCTTATTGATAATTGGCGCGGTTGGCTTGGACGATTTATGGCAAACGTTCAGATCATCGCCGCAAATAATCTATCGCGTTGCCACCCCTGTCGCCATTGTAATCACGCTGATTAGCGGAATGCTAGGAATCCGTTTTTTGTTGAATGGGTGGAGTGACCCCACCAAGCTAACTCTAGCAGATCGGGACATCTGGGAATATTTTGAAAATACCGCGACGGGGTATGGCCTGCGTGGGGCCGCTGATGATTTGCCAAATTTACCTCCCCTGCAATTAGAAGATACGACGATTCGCGTGGCGGGCTTTGTGGGCGCATGTCACACCCTGCGGCTATACTTGCCTGCGGATTCCGACATCAAACTGACCTGTCCCTATTTCAAATGGAGCATCGAACAAGCTCCCGCCACCCTTACCGAATGGGAACAGCGCATCAAAGTCGATGGGGCATGGTATATTTTAGCCGATGATCGCCAACCAATGGATTTATTCAGCCTGCCGTTTACGTGGGAAGAATTGGCTGTCTATAAACGGCCCTATGATGGCGTGACCGTGCGTTTATATCGCGTCAGCCCTTAAGGAGTCCAAAGTGAATATCGAATTCCGTCTGGCCGTGCCCGCCGACGCGCCCCATATTTTCGCAATTAAACAAGCGGTCTGGCCTTCAGAATCGCCCAAAGGTCAGGCCTATATTGCCGAGGTCATCGCCCTGCCCGACCACGCCACCCACCTTGCTTTTGTGGACGACACACCAGCAGGTTTTGTGGATGGATTTATGACTTATACCCCAGAAGGTTTGCCGCGCTGGGAAGTGGATTTATTAGCCGTGCATTCCGATTTTAGAGGCAAAAGCATCGCGGCACAGTTGGTCGCCCTTAGCACCGAAACCGGACAGGCAAGCGGCGCGAATTTTGCTCGTGGCTTAGTCGAGATTGAAAACATCGCCAGCCAGCGCACCTTTGCCCGCTGCGGATATACGCTGGAAAATGAACATCATGCCTTAATGGTCGGCTCGGAACTATTGATAGACATTCTCATACTCCCCCCCGAAAATACCCTGTTGACCCCCGTCCAGACCATCAATTATCGCGGTATCTGGGTCGAGGGAGAGTATCAAAAAAATAGCTTCTTGGCGGGACAAGTTCTCTGCACGCGGCACGCATGGGATTTAACCGGGGCGGTTATCCCCACCAACGATACAACGGCCCTAAAAATCGCTCAAGAACTTGAGTTCACCCTCGTCGGGCATTATCAATGGTGGAAACGGAGTCTGGTGTGAAACGCTCACAAGAAATTCTCCCAACCGCCCTGTTGATTTTATTGGCCTTTTTCATTCGCGCCCATTCCGTCGAGACCCTCCCACCCTTTAACGATGAAAGCCTGCACATCCGCCGCGCTGAACTGATCTATAAATTTACAGATCGTAATCTCAACATGACGCTCGGCAAGTTGCTCAGTTATTATTGGATTGGCCTGTTTCACCCTGCCCGCTTGGATGCCATTTTTGTAGGCCGAACCGCCAGCGCCCTCTTTGCCCTGTTGGGTCTTGCTGCCGCCTACAGTACAGCCCGTCTTTTATTTGGGCGGATTGGCGGCTGGGTAACGCTTGTGCTGGCCTCGTTTTCGCCCTTCATGGTCTTTTTTGACCGCCTCGCCCTTTCCGATGCCCTGACCGCCGCATTGGGCATGTTGGTCATTTGGGCTTCGCTGTTAATGATGCGCCGTGCCAACTGTGGCAAACGCTGTCCGCTGGCGATTTGGGCCGGAATCTTAAGCGGGCTGGTCATTATTTCCAAACTGCTTGGTCTCCCGATGGCAGGGGTGCCGCTGGTTGCCGTCCTGACCCTTAACTGCCAGCCTTTCATCCGATTAAATTTGGCAAGCCTCCAGCAAACGCTGCGTATCCATCAGGGCAAACTCACCACTGTCTATATCGCCTTTGGTTTGGTAATGCTGCCGTTTATCTGGCATATCGCAGATCGCACCATCACAGGCAAATACGTCAATGTCGTCAACAACAACCTGATTAACGGCGCTGCCGAAGAAAAATCTCCCCCCCAAGTCTTGATTGATAATCTCTATAGCCTGTGGACAGCCAACCAAGTGCTGCACGGTTCTATTTTGTGGATTTTGACGTTAGTTGGGGCAGCATATGTGCTGTGGAAACGCCCCCGTGAAGGCAGCTATCTCATTCTCTCAACCCTGCTGGCGTGGAGCATGTCGCTGGTGTTCGCGGCGGATTTATCCACTCGCTATCTCACCCTCGGTGTGTTGCCCTCGCTGGTGATCTTAGGCGGTGCGGTTAGCTTGACCATCCAAGAGGCTGCCAAGATAAATATTGAAAAGCCTACCCTGCCCGTCACCATGCCCGAACGCGCTGCCATCGCGGTGCTGTTGGTGTGGCTGGTCTGGATTCCCCTGCCCTTTATCAACCACACATGGAACGACCCAACTAAACTCCACCTTCCCGAAGCTGACCAATGGGAATATTTTGGCAATTTCGGTTCGGGCTATGCGCTGGTGGAGGCTGCCCGCGACATGGAAAATCTACCCCGTTCGGAGCCAAGTGGACGTGTACAGGTGATAGGTTTAGTGGGATCATGTCATCAAATCAGGTTGTATCTGGACGAATATGGCCCGGTAAAGCTAGAATGTCCGTTCTTTGGGTGGCAAGGCGAATTTATGCAAGATGTCGCCAACTTGATAGATGAGCGAGTAGTCGAAGAAAGCACCGTGTATTTGTTGGTGGAGCCGGAACTACGCTTTATCGATCTTTCCAAGCTGCACGTCCGCTGGGAACTAATCCGCCGCTATCCACGTCCTTTTAACGGGATGACGGTTGAATTGTGGCGAGTCTATCCCAACTTGCCACAATCTAGGGAGCGGGACACCCCATTACAGAGTGAATGGCACAGAAATGATTACCTACGTTTCAGGAGATATTTTTGAGAGTCTTGCCCAAGTCCTCGTCAATCCAGTCAATACGGTTGGGGTAATGGGCAAAGGCCTCGCTTACGATTTTAAAAAAATCTATCCGGCTATGTTTAAACAATACCAGCAACTATGTGAGCAGCATCAGTTCACAGTCGGTCAATTATGGCTATATAAGACCCCGCATAAGTGGATATTGAATTTCCCAACCAAAAAACATTGGCGAGAAAATTCGAAACCAGAATATATTGAGGTCGGTCTCAAGAAGTTTGTCGAAACATATGCTGATAAAGGCATACTCTCGATTTCATTTCCCCTACTCGGCTGTGGATATGGGGAACTCGATTGGAAATCACAAGTACGCCCTTTAATGGCGAGATACTTGGGGTCTCTCCCTATAAGCATCTATATCCACCGTTATGCCAAAAACGGTCTTGCGCCAATACACCACAAGCCAAATGGGGAGCATAGACACCCAGAAACTTTGAGATTCGACGAATTTTGGAACGATCTTACATCTATTGCCAACTCAAAAACCATATTCGAGACACTAGATACAAAAACGCGATTTGAAGTTCAATTAGACGAAAAAAAGGATGGCATTCACTTTATTATTCAAGGAGGCAAATCTGTTTTTGTTGCTAAAGAGGACAATGGCTGGCTAGATTTTTGGCTATATATTCAGCAAACAAAATATTGCCTAGTCGAAAATTTCCCGATGGGATTAGAGGGTTACGCCATTTATGTGATAAGTTTCCTATCTGAACTCAGTTATATTCGCCCTGTTCGTTTATCCCGACATGATTATGATGAACAGAGTCAAATCGGACTGCAAATCGTATCTAGTCTAGCAGACCGAGAAAAACTAATATCAGAGGGCAGCAATTTTGACCCGTATGACAACATTCCATTCTAATCCCATGATGACAGTACCTAAAAACAATTCACAATCGGCTTCTAGCAACAGTGGTATCCAAATATTCACCCGCCTCCTGCCGATGATCGGCTTATTGTGGGGGTTCTTTTTGCTGCGTGCCCATATGATTGATGTCCACATGGCCTATTTTATTGATGAACTCAATCACGTCAGCCGCGCCCAAGTGGTTTGGTCGTTTTCGGACATCCAAATCAGCACCACCCCCAGCAAATTTCTGCTCTACTATTACATTGGCCTGTTCGACCTGCCGAACTACCTACCGGGATGGTTAGCCCGTACCCCCGTCGCCTTGTTTGCGATGGTTGGTGCAGCCTCGACCTATACCTTCACTCGCATGTGGTTCTCGCGTGCCGCCGCCTTGACTGCTGTGGTTGTCTTGGCCGTATTCCCATTCATGATCTTCCACGAGCGTATGGCCCTTACTGACCCACTGACCGCCTCAATTGTGATGCTGGCGCTGTGGTACAGTCTGGTGTTGGCGCGACATCCTTCCAAACGCGGGGGTCTCATTTTGGGTCTGATGCTCAGTTTTATGATTGCCGCCAAAATTTTGTCCGTCCCACTATTGGCAATGCCCGTCGCGGTGATGGCCCTCTTTGGAAAAAAGCCTCTGCGCCTTAACCAGAATCTGCGCCAGCAAGCCATCGAGTTATGGAAGCTATATGGCCCAACCCTGCTAAACGCGGCACTGGTGGTCGGCGTGATCTGGGGCATCATCATGGGCTTTTATTTTATACATGGCTTGTTATACCCCGAAGAATCCCGTCCACTGGTGGATGATTATCTCTATGGCCTACCCGACAGTGATACGGTGCTAGATGGCAACATGACCCATGTTGAAGAAGCCTTCCGCTACTTATGGGGGCCTCTGCTTACTGCCATAAGTTTTGTCGGCATTCTAGTGCTGGTGTGGAAACGCTGGCGTGAGGCGGCCCTCTTGCTGGGATGTATCCTCGCCGTGTGGCTACCCCTGATATTTGTGGCCCAGCGTCCCAATTCGCGTTATCTATCCGTCGTCGGCCATCTGTGGGTCATATTGGCAGTGGGTGGGATGTTCATTCTCAAAGATGAACTAAGCCGACTCTTGAAACCGACCCCGCTGAAGTTTGTCCAATGGACTCCCGTTGCTTTGTTGGGAGTGTGGGTCGTGACCTTTAGCGCACCCTTTAGCTATCAGAATATCTATGAGCCGACAGATCTCAAATTACCCGAACGCGAAACACACGGCTATTTCCGCAATTTCACCGGATTTGCCCTACGTGATGCCCTCGAACTGGTCGAAACTCTACCCCCTATCTCGGAAGGCACTGACCAGCGCGTGGTGGTGGGTATCATTCGTTCGTGTCCTTTCCTTCATTACCATATGTCAGAGGACGCCCCCATCAAGATAATCTGTCCGCCCGAACGCGAAGTGCGGCATGAAGTATTAAATGCTGCGCTAGAACAATACGGCGCGGTGTATATGTTTAATGAACAACTGCCACCCCCGCGAACTGATCTCGTTTTGCATCGTGAAAGGATAGCAGGACGCGCCCAGTGGTTGGCAACCTATCACCGTCCGCACGGTGGTATTATTGTGGATGTATATATCGTCTATCCCGGTCAAATTCCGGTCAGTGGCGTCCGTACCACCCCCGATGACGGAGAGATGCCTTTGGTTAAGTAAACCATATCCAAAAGCGGTGAATCACTATAAATTCGTGGAAGGTCTATTCACCATTCAAAAGGGGCAGGTTGTCTTGCAAAAAGCTGGGAGACAGCCAGATTATGAACACGTCAGGGAAGCAATCGGTTAATCAAAATATACTCTCGCCGGTGTCCAACATTGTACTTGCGCCGCCGTTGGGCCATACCGGAGAGGTGACATCTCATCCTACTTCGACTCTTCATCAACCTCATGCCGTTACTGCCGACTATGCTGGGTTGCGAGTCTTTGTTGGGTTACTGCCTGTCGTCGCATTGTTGCTGGGTTTCTTTTTTGTCCGAGCGCATGTGATAGATGGCCCAATGCCCTATTTTGTAGACGAAATCCGCCACATCGAACGTGGGCGCATCGTCTGGTCATTTTCGGATACCCAGACCAGCACCACACCGGGCAAATTTCTACTGTATTATTGGATCGGCCTATTTGATCTGCCCGACCAGTTACCGGGGTGGATAGCACGCACACCCGTCGCCCTATTCACCATGTTGGGTGCAGCAGGCACATTCGCGCTGGCCCGTTTGATGTTTTCCCGCCAGACCGCCCTCCTTGCACTTGCGATCTTGGGCGTTTTCCCATTTATGACCTTTTATGAACGCCTTGCCCTTAGTGATTCCATGACGGCAGCATTGGTGGTATTGATGGCATGGTGGAGTTTAGTGGTTTTGCGTCAACCTACCACCAAAAATGGCTTGATTTTGGGTGTGCTGCTGACGTTTATGCTGACCGCCAAAATCTTGGCTGTCCCGCTGCTCATCATGCCCATCTTGGCGGTGCTCCTGCTGAGTAACCAACGTTTCGTTTCGCGCTTCAATTTGAGCCAACAAAGCCTCGATGCGTGGTGTGCCTATCATAAACCTTTTCTAATCGCCTTTGTGCTGACCGGAATCATTTGGGGGGTGCTGTTAGGTTTCTACAAATATCGCCAACTGACCGATCCCGCTGGCACAAGCCCAATTGTAGATCGCTATCTATACGAAGGCGTGCGTTCCAATCTGCATATGGCGCAGCAGTTGTCTGTCAGCGGACGCCTTATCAATAATTTGCGGCGCACCGGGGAAGCGGTTTTCTATCTTTGGGGGCCGATTTTGGCAGGATTGACCCTGATCTCTTTGCCAATTTTGGGGAAAAAGCAATGGCGTGAAACTGCATTTTTGTTGGCCGGTGTGGTGTTGTTATGGGGCATGGTTATTTTTTCAGCAGGCCGCCTCACCACGCGCTATCTCATACCTGTGGGCCATCTGTGGGTCATCTTAATCGCCGCCGGGGTGTTGGCGCTGCAATCGTTTATGAATGAACGGCAAGGCCGCTGGCGCACCTTTTCATGGACACCCTTAGCTGTACTGCTGATTTGGGGCATTGCATTTGGTGGCCCATTCTATAACAAGTTGGTTGAAAATCCTGCCGAACTCGTCTTGCCCGAACGCGACACCTACGAATACTTCCAGAACCAGACGGGCTATGCGGTGCGCGATGTTCTGCAAGATGTCGCCCAAATGCCCATTATTTCCCGTGATACCGATGTTCCGATTGTGTTTGGTATGGTCAGAACATGTTCCTACCTCGGCAACCATATTTCGGCAGATGTATATAACCACCTGCGGATTGTATGCAGCCCCGAATATACCGAATGGCCCGGACGGGATTGGCCCGATAACGTCATGCGTTATACTTATCTCAATAACCTGTTAGCCGAACACGGCCCGGTTTATCTTATGATTGAGGAATTTCAAGAGGAAAGGGACAACCGCTTTCTCCAAATTGACCCGCGTATTTTGCAGGGACGTTTGGAATGGGTTGCCACCTACCACCGTCCCCATGATGGCGTACAGGTCAGCCTATATATCGTTCATCCACAAGGCCAACTCATGAGCAATCTGCGGCCCTCACCGGAAAATTAAACTTTATGGACAAACGTACCCTGATTGTAGTCAATCCTAATGCTGGCAGTGGTCGTGCTGGCAAGCTGTGGCATCAAATTGAGCCGATGTTGTGGAAAGAACTGGGTGAATTAGTCGTCGCCATCACCCAACGCCCCGAAGATGTCGCTGAACACCTCGACAAAGCCCGCGCGGCTGGCATTTCACGGGTCATTGCAATAGGCGGGGACGGGACAAATCATGCCCTTGTCAACGCCATCCAAACCCTTGCCAAAGCCGACCCTTCCGCTCCACCCATGATCTTTGGGCAGCTACCGATTGGCACAGGCCGCGATTTTTCCCGTACCCTCAATATTCCGATTGACCCCGAAGCCGCCGTCAAATGGATCACGCAAGCCAATCCTAAGTCCCTCGATTTGGGCCACCTGACTTATGATGATGCCAACCGCTATTTTTTGAATATCGCCAGTGCAGGCATCGGGGGTGAGGTGGATCGTCGCGTCAATGCTCGCAGCAAACGCCGCCCTTGGACATTTAAATTAGCCACTGTTCAAGCCCTGCTCAGTTACAGTCCCAAAAAGATCAAGGTTATGCTGGATGGAGCAGCGTGGTATGAAGGCAAAGCATGGGCTGTGGTCGTCGCCAACGGACGTATGTTTGGGCACGGCATGAAAATCGCCCCCAACGCCGAAATTGACGATGGCCTATTTGATGTGGTCTTGATTGAAGATACGCCGCGTCTCTCTGCTATTCTTGCGCTCAATTCCGTATACAGCGGTAAGCATTTGCTGCGGGAGGATGTGCATTATAAGCAGGCTAAAGTGGTGACTGTCGAATGTCAGGCCAGTGCCATCGGCCTCGATATTGATGGCGAACACGCTACCGGAAATCATTTGAACTTTTCGGTTGAGCCGGGTGCATTAAAGATGTTGGTCAGTGGATAAGAGGATTTGGTTATGCGGCAATTCGCTATCGCACTCATGCTGATATTGGTCTTGATGGCCTGTGATAAAGACGACCAAGCGACGAAAAAATCCCCCACCTCCACCCCAACCTTGAGTGTTATCACCAATTTTACTGGCCCCATTCTCAATTCTGGCGGTGGGTCAGGCGAAGCCTGTGGCGAAGCCGATCCCAATAATCCTGATGCCGCGTGTGGTGTGCCGGGAATATCCTCTATCGAAAATTCTGGCAGCAGCGCCCCCTTGCCTTTAACAGAACAAACACTGTTTGGTCTGACGATGGGCATACCCGATGGATTCACCCCCATCGAACTCAGCAATCGGTTGCTCATTAGCGCCACCGACCCAGCCAACACCCCCGGCGAGTTTACTGTAATTTTTCGGCGTGTCACGGCGGATGAATTAACAGGCTATCTCGACCAGATTGCCGATTTGGATGCCACCAAGCAGTTGGATCGCCAGAATACGAATGGTTCAATGACAGGCTATACCATTCCCTATGGAGAACGGGGGGAGGTTGCGGTATTTGACTTAGGTGAAGGGCAGTCGTTGTTTATCAATTGCTTTGCCGCGCCGGGCTATTGGAACACTTACAGCGCGACTTTTGAAGCGATGTTAGATTCGCTTCGTTTAGCTTAAAAACAAAACAGAATACCCCAAAGGATACCCTGTTTTTTTGCTGGGAGACCTGGACTCGAACCAGGACTGATGGATCCAAAGTCCACTGTTCTGCCGATTAAACTATCTCCCACTGTGAACGTCCCCATTTTACCATAGGTTGTCAACCCCGCTCAATAGTTGGCAAACAAGAATTCATCTTCACCCGCAAGTCACTTGTTGCCTATGCAGAAAAACCGACACATAATCTTGGATAGCACTTACAAGATAACCAAAGGATTTGAGGAATGGGCTTCAAGAATACTCTTCCACAATTGATACTCATATTGGCCCTTCTAACCAGCCTTATTGCTCCTATGACGGCATTTGCTAATCCCCCACGCCAAACATCCCTGACCCAATATGTCCAAAGCAGCGATGGGCGGGTATCGTTGCGCCTGCCGGATGGTTGGACATATACCGATGTGGTGGCAAGCGAAAATATTCTCACCTATGGGGATTCCGCCGACGCCGTAACAGGCCGCCTGAATGATGTACGCGGTCAAACCAGCTTTATCGTGGGCAATGGGGGCACAATTGTCCTGCTAAATGTCGCCGATTATGGCTATACGACAGCCTCAGTCGAGGTTCTAAAATCCGTGATGGATTCGGGTCTCCTCGGCGTTCAAGATGTTGGAGGGACTGTCCTTGAACAGCCTCAAGAAGTCGAAATCAATCCCGGTCAAACGATTTTTTTGGCGGTTATCGAAGCGGGCAGTGAAAAGGGTTATGCTGCCACGATTGGATTTGGCGACATGATGGCGCTCATGACTGCTACGGGAACCCCTGCCACATGGGAATCCAACCGCGATCTGCTGTATTCGATTATTCAGTCGGTGCGTATGCCTGCCGACCCCAGCACTGCCCCGCCGGATGAGAATTTACCCCCTGAGGATGAAGTAACCGTCGTCCGGGCCACCGATGGTAGCCTATCTGTTGGAATTCCGACGGGGTGGAGCTTCAAAGATCAGTTGACCGATAACCAAATTTTTGTATTTGGTGAAACTGAAGCCGAAGCCGAAAATCGTTCAGTGTTTTGGATTTCCAACGAAGAAATAGTGGTCGGCGGCAAGGGTGGGTTAATTTCCTCACGTCCCCTCTCTGAAATTGGCCTTGACCCTGCAACAGTCAATATCGGCAACACCTCCAACAACTTTATCCGGAATTTGGGTGTGACAGTAATCGAAGTTCGACAGCTATTTACCGTCAATAATGCCCCCGGTGCCTATGCCGTTGTGGATTGGGGGCAGCAGCGCGGCTTTTTGGCATTTATTGTCTTTGGCGAGACGCTGGCAATCGCCTACATCTCAGATTCGCCAGCGAATTTTGAAGCCTCTCGTGACACCCTATTTCCGATTCTCGAATCCGTGCGTATTCCGGCTGAAATCGCCGCTCCGCCCACTGCGGGAACAGGCGGAAATAACCCGCCAAATAATGGGGGAACAGGCGACGGCGGCACCGGTCTAGGCGGTGTATTAGGCAATACGGGCAACACTTCTACCGTCGCCCTGCCCCAAGCCATACGTAACGAAGCGGAGACACTTGAAATATTGTTGCCTGAAAACTGGCAGACGTTTATAGCGTCCAGCGAGGAAGCCCTCATCGCTGGAGGGGATACCATCTATTTTGCCAGCAGCCAAGCTGAAATTGATGTCCTGCGAAATTCCGGCCTCCCAGCAGCGGCGGGCGGGGTCATCATTTTCTTTGACCGTATTATGATAGACCCCACCAAGAGCCTAACCCCCGACGAGGTTTTTGCGCTACTCGACCCTTCAGAGTTGACAGGGCGATCCACCATGCAGACGGATACCATCAATGGTAATCAGGCCATCTGGTTTGAATTTAATCAGGAAACGCCAACCCAGACACATGGTTATTGGGTGGTATTCATTTTTGAGGATAAGCTGGCATTGATGGCTCTGCGAACAGCGCCGAGCGATTGGGAACAATCCGGGGCCACTTTGGACGCCATTTTCCGATCTGTACGCTACAACCCAGAAGGGTTAAGTGGCCTCGGCAGTACAGGCGGTTTGGGTGGTCTAGGCGGTTCCGCCACCCCCGCGCCATTACGT
>JAIOHL010000357.1 GCA_019913005.1 Anaerolineae bacterium
GGGGTGGGGTTGAACGGATATGGATTACCCGAATTCCGTATTAATCGCTGAACATGTTTTTGATCGCGGTGATTTCGGCGTCGGACAGGGGGTTCAGATGCAGCCCAATCAGCGTGTAATGGTCGCCGACCCCCATAAAACACCGCCCCGACTGGATGGCATAATTGCCCGACGGTGCATCCCCCCAATCAATCGTCAGACGGTTATAGCCAATACGTGCCCGCAGTTCATGTTCCTCATCTACAAACGGGCTGTCCTCCGACCATGCCGCTAGATCAAACAGGGGCACTTGATCGGTAATGAGGGTCGCGGCTTCATCATAAGCCATTTCTTCCGGCTCCAATGTTTCGAGGCTGGCGATATTGACCAATGTGATCGAAAGCAAGCGACCCGTGTGGGGATGGACGCCGATTTCCAGCAGCGACTGGCGAAAATCGCCCGTGCGCCAATAACGTGGCGACTCGGTGAGGCTGGTCGGCCATGTAATCGTCACCACCAAACTGTTGAGATGAAGTTTCCCGGCGGGGGCCGCCTGTGTACCTTTTACGATGAGCATCCTATCCACACCTATTTACCATATACGGCATGTTTAACGACGGGCAGGGGGTGAGGTTGGTTTTCCGCATTGCACCATTTACCCGGCCCGGATTTCGTCCAAAGCATTTTGCGCGGCGACCCGTTGCGCCGAATCCCCCTTTTGCACAATCTGTTCCAATTGGTTAATGGCAAGCGGGCCAAGCTCTTGCAGGGCGCCAATCGCGTTATCCTGTACCTCATAATCCTCATCGGCCAGCGCCTCGACCAGCGGCCAGACCACCCGCGCATCCCCAAATTGCCCCAAGACATAGGCGGCGGCTTGTCGAACATCATGCCAGCTATCCTGTAGCCTATCAATCAGGGGATCAATCGCACGCGGGTCGCCAATCGCTGCCAGCGCGGTGACGGCGGCCTCACGTACAATAAATTCGGGGTCATGCAAAAGATCAATTAGGGCAGGGACAGCCTCCGTCGCTTCCAGATCGCCCAACAACGTGGCGGCATTGAGGCGCACCCATTCGGACGGGTGAGTGAGTCCGGTCAGCACCTTCGGGACAATCGTTGGGCCGCGTGCCACCAGCGCTTGGATGGTCTTGGCGGCGGCTTGACGGTCACTTTGATTTAATTGGCGTAGTAAATCGTCACTCATATTGCATTTGCTCCCCTCATAGCAATTCGGGTAATTCATGAAGGTTTGGAACAATGGTTTTATGCAGTTTTCCAGCTAAATACGGATTATCTCGTAGGGGATGGCCCTGTGCCATCCCAAAAAACGGGCGCACACAGGGTACGCCCCTACGAACTCCTCATATCCGTCTGATTTTGTTAAACGTCATAAACCCATTGTTGGGCCGATACAGCCATGCTTCACCCGAATTCCGTATCAAATACCTAAAAGTGCGGCGACCTTAGCCGGAATGGGAATCGAACCCGTGAATTCAACGGCTGGATCAGCAGCGTTGATGGCCCCGCCTTTATAGGTCGGTGGTTTGGAATACATTTTACCATCAGGCCCAATCCAGACATGGGGTGGTTTGCCGTTGCCAACGGAGATTTGCCAATAGGGTTGGCCCTTACCCGTCGCATCCCGAAAATGACGGCCCGTTTCCGCCTTGCTCCAGCGCACCTGTATATCGCCCGTGACGTTGCCCGCCTCATTTTTGATCGTAAATTTGGTGCCGGTGCTGCGACCTGTCGAGTCCGCCTTATCCCAATGGGTGGACGGGAACATATGCGCCACATCGTCAGGTGTTTTGCCCGCCAACACCGCCGGATTTTCGAATATCTCCTTGACATGCGTCAATTGTTTAGCGGCGGCTTTGCCGGCCTGTTTACCCGTTGTACCACCGCCGGGGGGTAGCTGTTTGGTGCGCTTGGGGGCGATTTTTTCCATAAACCATTCGAGCACGCGCAAAGCATAGGGGCCGAGGAATCTGCCCAGCTTGCGCCCAACCCATCCCAAGCCCTTCACGACCCATTTCAGCCCTTTGCCGACGTATTTGAACAACTTGCCCAGAAAAGGAATGGCAAATATGCCCGACAGGATACGTTCCCACCACTTGAGTTTTTCACCTGTGACCGGGTCAACCCCTGTGATGGCGCGGTAGGCGTCTTTAAGTTCACCAATTATCGGAATAAAGTCGGTGACGGTATCGGCCACTTTGACGGCGGTACTCGGTTCTTTCGATGGTTCGGGGAGTTTCTCTTTTTTGCGCTTTTTTAATCCGCTCAGATAATCCAAGATGGCTTTTTCTTGTTGGGCAGGATTCAGCGGCAGCTTGGCATAGTCCGGCAAGACGATCTCGGTCAGCTTCATCAAGGACAGGCCGCGATGTTGGCGGGGCTGATAATCGCGGAAGGTCTCAAAGTCGCCCCCCTCCACCACAAAGCTGAGTTGTGTTTCGACAGCCAACCCGCTGATATTGAGGGCGGCTTCGGGGGTATCGGGCAGGGTGGTGCCCGGTTGCAGGCGCACGATGCCGCGAATATCCACATAGACCTCCGCGCCATCCGCCGTGCGTAGATTGACCTCACGCCGATATTTGATACGCGGCGGGTTCGGCCCAATTTCACCCCAGCGATCCGACTCGATTTTGGTGGTGCGGTGCAGACTGGCACGTCCCTTGTGATTCTCCTCGTATTCCCATTTGTGGGTACGGGGCTGCTCCTTGACCCTCGGTGTGGGGCCACGCTGAATGGTGCCGCGTTCGGCCATACGCCGATTGACATAGGCGTTGCCATAACGTTGCTGCAAATCCAAAATGGCATTGGGGCGGGAGGTAGGCGTGAGGTCAGAAGGTTCCGTCTCGTGGATTGGGGGACGGAGTGCTTGATGTTCTTCTTCGATGCGGCCCCCCCGTCGGCGGCGGCGAACTGGTGTCATGCTACACCTCTCTTCCGAACGTGGACGGTATCCGATACGTCTCATCATATGTGAATTTTGTAAAGCGCACAACTTACTAAAGTCAGGAATGTTTTCCATGAACAATTAACAGTAGGCAGGGGGATGGGTGGGACATGAGATCAGGTACAATGGAGGGGAGGGACAGCGGAAAACCAACCTCACCCCAACCCCTCTCCCACGTGAGAGGCGGCTCAAATACGCCAGATTCCACTCCCTTATTGGACAGGGGGCAGGGCGTGAGGTCACAATTGCTGGATTATTTACAGGATGGGGCATTGAGAGGTCGTCTGAATATTCGATTTCCGGCGTCTTTAGCCCACCGACTGAAGTCGGCGGCTATCGAGGCGAAGTCCACTTCAGTGGACTAGGACTATAATAGATGTCCCTAGTCGGTTTCAACCGACTTTGCAGAAATAGCCGGGGAGTTTACTCCTCGGCGTAAAAGGAATTTTCAGACGGCCTCTGCTGCAATTTAACAAATAAATGCGGATCTATCTCGTAGGGGATGGCACAGGGCCACCCCAAAAGTGGGCGCACACGGGGTACGCCCCTACGAAAAATGACCGTATTTAATTGGAAAACCGCACTAACCGACTCTGCATCCAAAGCCAGAGGATGTGCGAATTGTGTTTTGGTTCGATAATTAGAAGCCATGAGTGCTCTTAGCCAGCGGAGGAAATGACGGATGCGCCGATTACACCCAATAGTGGGGATGGCAGTGCTGCTGTGCCTGATGCTACCCCGCCCGCTAGCCGCCCAAGAGAATCCACCCCAACGCCGCGTCATCAACGCCCAAAACATCGGTGAGTTGGTTGAAGTGTGGCAGCCTGTCCTCGACGATTCGATCAGTGATATGGCGTGGTCGCCGGATAGCGCCGTTTTAGCCTTGAATGACTTTGAAGGGGTAATTCATATTTACGATGTCACGGCGGCGACCCAGCGGCGCGAAATAGATACCCGTGCGGCGGGGGCGGAGACTTCGTGGCTGTCATTCACGGCGGACGGGCAACAGATCATTGGGTTGGGGACGACCCTCATAAACGGGCGGAACAAGGGCGTGGTGTCGCTGTGGAAGGCAGCCGACGGGAGCCTAGTGCTGGTCACGGTTCCGTTTTTTGTCCCGCTGCATCGGTTAGAGGTTGTCAGCACGCCCACGAGCGATAAGGCCATCGCCAACGCAAATGTGGTTGACATAACCAGTGGGGAGGTTTTCCCATTGGCGCTTGGCAATGAATATTCGACAGTGGCGATTAGCCCAGACGGACGATGGGTGGCCGAGTCTTTGGGTGGCAAAATCACGATATATGACGCCGCAACAGGTGAGTCGGTGGTAGCCCTTGATCTGACGGAAGCGATTTTCACAGCGTCGGATGGGGTCATTCCGGGGATGTCGTTTCAAGCAACAACGTTCAGTACCGACGGTCAAAAACTGGTATTGGTGCAGGGCGTTTTGGGGGAAGAGCAATTGAACGATACCACCTTTTTGTCGAGCGTCATTTTCGACTTAACATCGGGCGGCCTCAGTGCGACACTGGATGGGCAATTTAAAGCCGTCCACGAGCCAGCCTTTCATCCCGATGGGTCACTGATCGCCGCCTATACATGCGCCGTGTTTGTGACCGCCGAGCAGTGTGCCAACCCCGCCATCACGTTTTGGGAAACAACCAGCGGCGGGCAGGTGGGTCAGATCGCGCTTCCTGCTGACGGGTTAACTGTATTAGACATCGAATTTAGCCCGGATGGGACACTGTTGGCGCTGCGATCTTCGAATGAGGTTATCATTTACGGCCTGTCATCCGCTACCGAGTGAAAGGAATCCAACCGCCCGATGCAACGCACCCGCCGAATCATTATTGGGGTCTTAGTCGGCTTGATTGTGGCCCTCGTGGGTTTGTGGCTCTACATCCGCCCCGCGCCCAACCACAATTCCCTAAATTTAGGGAAAGCCGATTCCCCACCCCTGACCATCGAAATCGTGCCGCCGCTGGAATTCGATGGCCTGACCCGCGATGAGGTGTATGGCCTTCGCCGCCAAGCTGTCGCCCGTTACCCTGATTTATTGGGCCATGATTATGAACCCGCCGATGAGGTCTTTGGTCAAATCGAAGATGGCCTGCCGTGGTGGGGCATGGATGGTGTGTTTTATTATGGGGTGGGGGAGTCGAGTATCGCCGGGCCGTCGGAGGAATCGCGTTTTATCTTAAATCCCTATCTGCTGGTTGGGCTGGATATTTGGGGGTGGAGCGTGTTTAATGTACCGCGTTTCCAATGGGACGCCAGCCGCATTACGCCGGAGCAGATGGCATTAGATGATTTTCCGCCTGTCTGCCAAGCTCAAGCCCTGCATTGGGACGGGGGTAATCGCCAAGCCGATGTCACGTATGATGTGACGGCCTGTCTTGCCGAAATTAATCGTTGGACAGTCACCCCGGTCACGCTGGAAGATGGCTTTTTTGACATCATCGCCTATAACGCCCGTGACTTTAATCTGAACTGGATTTACATCTGGTATCCCACGCCCGACTATCCCGCTGTGCCAATGAGGGATTGGCCCATCAAGATTCCCCATTTTTTGCATCGCGGCTCAAGCTGTCAATATCCCGGTGATTGCAACAACATGAGTCCGTTTGTGCCCCAATTGGATGCCTATTTTCTCGGCAGTGTGTCCGCGACGGTAACAGCCTATCTGTGGAAAGATGAGCCGGATTCACGCACCAGCACACCGGATATGATCTTTACGATTTATTTGAAGTAAACTGCTAACCCCATCCCCAACCCTTCCCCGCAGGCGAGGAAGGGCGTCAGAAAGCGAGTTTCGGATAAATTCACCTCACCCCCCGGCCCCCTCGCCAGATGGAGAGGGGGAGGCGAATCTGGCGTATTGAAGGCCCTCTCACATGGGAGAGGGGTTGGGGTGAGGTTGGTTTCCGCCCGAATTCCGATTGATGTCATCAAAAAATGGGGAGGGCCACCGCCAAGCGATAGTCCTCCCCATTCTGATATACGCAATTATTCAATTAAGGCCGAGTGACGTTATTCAACGACCTCGGTGCCCGCCATACGGTCATGGAAGCCGCGCCCGGTAATGACGGCGACAATCCAGCCAATCAGGAAAATGCCGTTGACGAAGTACCCCACCGCGCGGATGAGGGCCGTCGTCATGGTGATGGGACTGCCGTCCAGCTTGCGCACGCGGATACCCATGATTTTCTTGCCGGGGGTTTGACCGTTGGGGGGCAGCAGCACCGCTTGGTAGGCCAGCGTCCCCACAAAGCCGATCAGAAAGCCGACTGTCTGCATGTCCAAAATCGCAGTGAAGATCAACCACACCACGAAATTCAAGATAAGCGTGTCAATCACGATGGCGATGAACCGTTTAAGAAGCATTGTTTTCAACTCCTCCAAAATTTATTGGATACACGGGAATACACACTTTGAAGAGTAAAACATTATTTGCCAAATAATGCAAATCGCTATTGTGGGTAGGGGTGGCGTTGTGACGGATACCAT
>JAIOHL010000036.1 GCA_019913005.1 Anaerolineae bacterium
GCCCCCTATTCCACCCCCTCCAGCGCCGAAAACCGTGACGCCATCAGCCAATTGATTGTCATGCATGACGCCATTATGCTGGCCTATCATGGTTCGCTCACCGTCGGGCCGGATGTCTGGACAGCCTATATGCGCCTCGAAACATTGGAACACACCGCCAAAATCCTCTACATGGTGCATCAACTCGGTGGTGGCCCTGCTCTGCCCCCCGAACAGGTGCAGAAATTATTGGATTTGCGGAAACAATTGGGCCTATCTCGTCCCGGTGATGATGAGCGTTATTGTGAAAATTGCGGTCTGTGTCATCCAACAGGCGTGCATATTTATCAGCAAGCCCCCACTCCCGCCGAGATTGAGTCCAAAATTCGAGAACGGGTCGCAGCCGCTGTACACGAAACTTTGAAGATTAACGGACAAAAGGGCTAAATTTTGAAAAATGATGACACCACTTGACAAGTGCATACCGTTTTATAGACTGCACAAAGTCCTTTTTATGAGCCTGTAAAACAAACAAGAGTAGGTTAACCCTACCCTTGTCATATGCAGCAAAAAGCTATTACTTGTTTTGTGGGGCTTTCTTAGTGGGTTCTGGCATTGGAATCACCGCATCATCCGCAGGTTTAACCACCTGATTGTATTCCCCAGCAATATACTGTTCGGTGATATTGCGGGCAATATCATCGGGGTGCTGCACGGGTGGGGACTTCATGAAATAGCTGGCAGGCCCTTCCAACGTCCCACTCAGGCCGCGATCCAGACCGAGTTTGGCACAGCGTACCGCATCAATGATAATACCGGCGCTGTTGGGGCTATCCCACACTTCCAATTTCAGTTCAATATTCAATGGCACATCACCAAACGACTGTCCTTCCAAGCGGATATGCGCCCACTTGCGGTCAGTCAGCCATGGCACATAGTCGCTTGGCCCGATATACACATCATCCGGCGACATCTGATAAGGCAATTGGCTGGTGACGCTGTTGGTCTTGGAGATTTTCTTGCTTTCCAGACGCTCACGATCCAGCATGTTATAGAAGTCCATGTTACCGCCGACGTTCAATTGGCTGGTACGCAGCAAACGCACACCGCGATCATTAAACAGGTTGGTCAGCACGCGATGGACAATCGTCGCCCCCACTTGGCTCTTGATGTCGTCACCAATCAATGGCAAGTTATGTTGGGCAAAACGACGCTGCCAATAGGGTTCACGCGCAATAAACACGGGAATGGCATTCACAAACGCACAGCCCGCATTCAGAATTTGCTCCACATACCACTTGGTGGCCTGTTCGCTGCCGACGGGCAAATAATTGACCACCACATCGGTCTTGGTATCTTTCAAAATCTGCACAATATCGGCGGTAGAACCGGGGGCTTTGGTGATTTTGCGTGCCAGATAAGTGCCGAGACCGTCATGGGTCATCCCCCGCGCGACTGGCACATTAAGATGTGGTACATCGGTGAATTTAATGGTGTTGTTTTGACCAGACCAAATCGCTTCACTTAAATCTTTGCCGACTTTTTCGACATCAATATCAATCGCCGCACTAAATTCAATATCCCGCACATGATAGCCGCCCAAATTGACGTGCATCAAACCCGGAATTTTTTCATCCTCAGCGGCATTGCGATAATAATGGACGCCCTGTACCAGCGAATTCGCGCAGTTCCCTACGCCGATAATCGCTACACGGACTTTTTTCTTATTCGTCATTTCGACTCCTGATGAACAGACTAAAAAGCAAATTGCTCGATGGATGTTAAACGGAGAAAATTCAGGCCAGTGTAATTCTACAAAGGGGTGTTATCAAGACTGAACCCCGCCCTTTAGTAAAATTAGCTCAATCCCCCACCCTTAAAGAACCCCCGACATAAACAAACGATTTCCCACCAAAAGTTTTTTTACCGAATAAATTGCTTATTTTTAGACTCCGAATTTCAACCGTCTAAATTTCCCACTCTGCTTCATCAATCAACGTATTGTTGACGTCGCGGGCCATCACAACAATCTTATCGTGGTAGATTTCGACTAGAAGATAATGCGCCAGTGACAAGGCCTTTTGACTCCATGCCACCTTCTCACCAATAGCATAAATTGATTGTGATCCACCCCCGGAGGTAATGTAGTGAACACCATCCAAAAACAGCCGCTCATACAGATGGGCATGAGCCGCAATTACCACCCCAATTTGATCGGCAGCATTCGTAAATCGCCTGTACCAATCGCCTTCGACAGGCAAGCCATCCTCCCGATGCACCGAACTGGATGTCCATAGCGGGATATGGAAAAAAGGAACGGTGGCCCGGAAATTTGTATCGGCTAGGCGCTCATCCAGCCACTGGTTTTGTTCGGCCCGTCCGGGGTCAGTATAAAACACCTGCGAATCCAACGAGAGAAACTGTACATCATTGACCACAAACGATGACCACTGCCGCCGCCCTTCAAATGCTTCATCCGGGTTATAGGGTGGAAACGCCCAATAGATAAACGACTGCCCATCCAAAAGGGTCGTGCCTTCGCGGTCATGATTGCCCACCGCAACATAATGGGGCACTTGGTGCAGCACTTCACGGAACGGCCCGTAATATTTCAGTGCCCAATTCAGCCACAAATCATTGTCGTTTTCATCACTGTTATAGACCACATCTCCCAGATGGATGAAAAAATCTATATCCTGTTGGACAATATGTTCCGCCAACTGCCATGTTACGCTATCCCCAAAGCCGCTATCCCCCAGAGTCGCAAATCGGATAGGCCATTCATACGGCTGAGTACGAAATGAAATCGGCCCCCATACTCCCTCCTGCCCTAACAGTGAAGGTGACCGCCCGCCCACCAAAATTTCGGCCTGATAGGAGGTAGATTTATCAAGGTTTTCAATTGTGACTAATTGGCGCAATTGCTGTGTCGTATCTACTGGAATCCGCTGAACTTCTATCCCGTCTTGGGTGATAATCACTTCCGCCTCATCGGTATAGGCCGATAAGCGAAAATATAACATGGCGCTGTTTTCAGTGACATGCAGAATGGTGGGTGGAATAAAAAACTGCTGTGCGACTCCGCCCTGAGCAAAAAGGGAAGTGAAACGCCGCAAAAATGGATGGCCTGCCGTCAACACCGCCAGTAGCTTAAGAAAATCACGCCTTTTCAGGAGGGGTCTACCGCAAATGCTCATCAACCCAAGCCTCTAATTTATCCATATTCGGGCGCAGAGTACCGTCTACCACAATCATATAGTCGGTGTTAATCACCAGTTGCTGCAAACTATCGCCACGTCCATACAATACCAATGCCGGGGCCAGCCGAAACGCTTCTTCAGCCGTCAAGTCAGTTTCATAATGTTTGTCAATGACTTCCCACGCCTCCGACCAGTGTAGGGGATTCGCTAATTTTTTCATCAGGACTTCCATAACCTGCTGCTGACGTGCTGCCCGTCCATAATCGTCATCTTGATGGCGTGTCCGGGCATATTGCAGCGCCCGTTCCCCATCCATCGTTTGTTTGCCCGGTTCAAATACCACTTCAATCGTTCCACCATCGTGGGTGGGATATTGTCGGTCTACAATGCGTTTGGGTACATCAATTTCAATCCCCCCCACCGCATCCACCAATTCCACAAACCCCTCAAAGCTAATCCGCACGGTGTGGTCAATATCCACATTGAAGGTGGTTTCCAACGTATTGACAATTTCGTCTTCGCCCGTTCCCGGCGCATAAACTTCGGCATTTCGCACCACCGTATTCGCCATTATCAGACCATAATTAGGCGACTCAACATACATCCCACGCGGTACAGAAAGCATACTCACCTGCTTGCCATCCGGGTCTATACTCATGATAATAATGCTATCCGTTCGTGCGATTTTCTCCTCATTCGTGCCGGGTCGTGCATCCCCGCCCAAGATCAAAATATTGGTTTGTTCGGGTGGGTCGGCAAAATAAAACCCAAAACTCGCAACGACGCATAGACAACTCATCCCCACTATTAAAACAATCACACCTGCCCCACACGATAAACACGTTCGCAAAGGCGAAGCCGTTCGACGCGGCGGACGCAAGGCTGTTGAATAGCGAACAGGCATGGGTGGTGGTTTCATAAATAACATAACCTCTTGTGCTTGAATACCAGAGCTAATAATACGACAAAAAATGCCGAGTTCAATCGGCTGTCTGTAGATTATTTTGAGATTATTGTGCTACTACTGGTCGCTGATCGACTTACTTGCTCCAGAAGATTATAACCTTGTTCATCGAGGTCTATCCTAAGTGAGAATACGTTGATATAAGCGGCTGGCAATCAGGTTAAGAAGCACCGTGATACTCGCTAAAATGAGTATATCCCACCCTACACCAAATTGGCTGTGGCCGCCCTCAACCATCATCGCCCGCAGCGCATCCACCGTATAGGTCAGCGGATTGATATGTGACAGCACCTTTAACCATCCCGGCATAATGCTAATTGGATAAATGGCATTGCTGGCAAAAAATAGCGGCATAATGATGACCTGATTAATCCCCACCAACCGTTCGCCCCGTTTCACAATGCAGGCGATGATAAGCGAAAACATGGCAAACAGAGCCGAACTCAGCACAATTGTCAGCAGTGCCCCCAACAGTGCCAGCGGATTGGGGTTGATATGCACGCCCACTAACACCCCCAATAGGCCAATCGCCAACGCCTGCGGAATAGCCCGTACCCCTGCCGAAAGCGCTTTGCCTGCCACCAATGCCGCACGAGGAACGGGGCTTGCCAAAAATTTATGCAGTATCCCCAAATCACGTTCCCAAATGGTAGCAATCCCATAAAAGATAGCCGTGAACAGCATCCCCTGTGCCAAGATACCGGGGGTCATATAATCCAAGTAGCTTAATTCGCCTGTTGGGATGACCCGCGCCCGATTCAACACTTGCCCAAATACCAACAACCAGAAAACCGGGCCAGCCGAGCGCATAATCAGTTCGATGGGGTCACGGCGCACTTTTCGCGCTTCCATTTCCGCGACCACCAGTGCCTTATAGATGAAATTTACAACGGCTTTTGCCCACTGCTCCAAACCGGATAATTCCAAGCCCTTTTCAACTGAGACGGCGGGCCGTGCGTCGTGTTCTTGCGATGTCACGGTAGGTGCTGCTCCCATTCTCTGCAAATTGATCCCCTGTATAATAGGCAAAAACATCGTCCAAGCTGACATTTTCGCCTGCCACCGACGATTTCAGCGCGGCAGGTGTATCACAAGCCACCACCCGCCCCCGGTGCATAATCGCAATCCGATTACATAACACGTCGGCTTCTTCCATATAGTGCGTCGTGAGCAAAATCGTCATGCCGAATTGGGTTTTTAGTTCCTGAATGTGCCCCCAGACGGCCTTACGCGCTACGGGGTCTAGCCCCACTGTCGGCTCATCCAAAAATAACAGTCGTGGGCGGTGCAGCATGGATTGGGCAATTTCCAGCCGTCGCACCATTCCGCCCGAATAATTCCGCACAATTTTATGGGCGGCCTCGCCCAATCCCATAAATTCAAGCGCCTCGGTCAAACGGGCTTTTAATTCACGGCGCGGTACATCATACAACTTGGCAAAAATGAGCAAATTTTCATAGCCCGTCATGTTGCCGTCTGCCGACAAAATCTGGGGCACATATCCGACCACCCGCCGTACCATCGCAGGTTGACGTTTAATATCGTGGCCTGCAATGCTCGCCGTTCCGGTAGAAGGAGACAGAAGCGTGGTCAGCATTTTGATAGTCGTGCTTTTACCCGCGCCATTTGGCCCCAACAGACCAAACACCTCGCCCGTTTCCACTCCAATATTTAGGTCATCCACTGCCCAAAAATCACCAAATCTTCGGCCTAGTTGGTCAGTCTGCAAAATGATCGTCAATGCGTGACCTCCTCATTGTTCTGGGTTACTACCTCTATCCTACCGATGGATTCACCATCCGCCCATAGCAATATCATCCGCTTTAGGGTAATGTCGTGACCGATTTTGGTCATTCTGTGGGAGAATAACCGATGGGCAACCGTGAATTTGGATTATTCATCAATGCCTTACGTCGCCAACGCACCTTTTTTGATGAACAGGGGGTGCTGCGCCAATGGACACAGACCGAACTTGCCCGCCGTGCTAATCTCTCTACCCGCCAAGTATCCAAAATTGAACAAGGTGATGTAATTGACTTGCGAAGGCTACTTGATTCGTTAGCAGATGCTTTCCAGCTAAACGAATCCGAAAAAGCCGAATTTTACACCATCGCGGGGTTTGTTTACCCCAATACCCAAAAACCTCACACCCACAATCGTGCGGCCCTTGAATTATTCCTACGCCAATTCCCCTACCCCATGACCGCCCGCAGCATCTTGGGGGATTATGTCGCTTTTAACAGCTATAACCAAACTCTGTATGGCTACACCCCCGAAAAACTCCATCATTTGAATGAGGGTGAACTCGGCCCAAATTTGCTGCGCGTCCTATTTGACCCTGAATTTGATTACATGACTTATATCGGCGGCGAATCCAAATGGCGGCGGGATGTGCGACTCTCTCTACAATTTTTCCGCGCCCGTACCTTTCGCTACATCGCCACTGCCCGCTATCGCCAGATTATCCAAGCGATGAAACACTTCGCCGCCTTTGACCGTCTATGGGATTTATCGTCGAATGACCCCCAAATTGAACTGAGCAACCCCGATGGCACACCCACCCGACCCTTTACCTCCATCCATCACCCGGAATTTGGCCTGCTCGAATTTATGCCTCTGCGTGTTCCACCCCGCCATTTTGGGCCGCTGTTGGAATTAATCGTGCTGGTGCCGATTGCTGTCCGAGAAGAGAACTATCAACGCTTACGGGCCAGCATCCAGCAAAATAAGCTCTATTTTTTTGACGAGCGTCCGGTGGAATAGGATAAAAATCCGTCATCTGGCCTATATCAAAAGTAACCATCTAACGGTTTACGAAGCCCACAGATTTCTCTATGCTGTTCACGTAAACATTCACTGCACAGTGTAAGGAGCGATGCGATGTTTCCACTTCGGGATCAACTCCCCACACGCAATTTTCCGATTGTCAATTATGTGTTGATTGTTCTAAATATCCTCATGTTTTTGCTTGAACTCACGGTCGGGCTAGAAAACGAACAATTTTTCCGCGAATACGCCTTGATCCCCAATAATGTCACCAACGGCGTAGGAGTGGGGGATGCATTCGATTTCCTGACGAGTATGTTTATGCACGCGGGTCTCGCCCATATCGCTGGTAACATGCTTTATCTGTGGATTTTTGGCGATAACGTTGAGGATGCCCTCGGCCACATCCGTTACTTGTTCTTTTATCTGGCGGGCGGGATCGCAGCCGCCATTACCCATATTGTATTCGACCCCAATTCCACAATCCCGACGGTAGGGGCCAGTGGTGCGATTGCAGCGGCATTGGGTGCATATCTCATCCTCTACCCACAGAGTAAAGTACAAACGATTGTTCCGGTTGGGCGTGCCGCTTCGGTAACGTTGGTCCCGGCCATTTTCGTATTAGGCCTATGGTTTGTCCTCCAACTTTTTCAAGGGATTGCGTCATTGGGCGTAGATGAAGAGGTCGGTGGCGTAGCGGTTTGGGCACATATCGGGGGGTTTGTGTTTGGATTGGCCCTTGCAAAACTGCTGGCTAAACCGCGCAGTGAATATGGTGGTGCAAATTTTGACACCGGAGTCCAGCGCCCCCGCTTGGCCTAATCACCAACGATTCCAGTCCTCATAAACACCATTGGGGTATATAGTGGGGTCGCTCAAATGAGCCTCTCGCTATATACTCCAAATTGTTTTTACCGGGATGTTGTTAAAGAGGAATTGGAATTGATTAGAGTTCTATTTGTATGTTACGCCAATATCTGCCGTTCAACGATGGCGGAGGGCCTTTTCCACTATATGCTGGAACAAAACGGGCTGACCGATCGGATTGAGACCGATTCTGCCGGAACCCATTCTAGTGGCGGAAAAACGGCCCACCCCAACACTCTCGCCATTTTAACCGAGCATGGTATTCCTTATAACGGGATTTCGCGCCGTCTTACCCTCGAAGATTTCTCAAAATTTGATTATATCTTGGCGATGGACAACGAAAATATGGAGACCATTGAGTTGATCCAACCGCCGGATGCACGGGCCAAAGTGTCCCTTTTGCTGGATTACGCCCCCCATTTGCCCTACCGTGAGGTCGCCGACCCTTATGTGCATGGACGCTATACTGAAACATTCGAGACGCTGCAAATTGGCTTACAAGCACTATTAAGCACCTTACGCGAAAGGCATCAATTGTGAACCCTGCCGCGCGTGAGTTCCCACTGTTTACCATCAATGGCTTCAAAATCAGCGCCACCCCGTCCGCTATGGTCGGGTCGCTGGTTTTGTGGGGCATATTCACGATTGTCGCCCTTGTCTTTACGCGCTTGTCGCCTATTGCAGCCGTAGTTGCCGGTTTTCTCACTATGCTGCTGCATTGGGCCTTTGAAATCATCCATCAAATGGGCCATGCGTCTGCCGCCAGAAAAGTGGGCTACCCCATGTTAGGCGTGCGGCTCTATTTGGTGCTAGGGGCATCGCTCTATCCTTCCGATGAACCCGATTTACCTGCCCAAATACACATCCGACGGGCATTGGGTGGCCCAAAAATCAGTCTAGCAGTCTTAGCTATAACCACCGTGATATTGCTGTTGGTCTGGCCGTCCGCCGGAGACTTTGTGCGGATGTTGGCGCTGTTCGCCTTCTTAGATAACCTACTGGTTTTCACCATCGGCGCGATAATTCCATTTCCATTCCCCAGTCTAATTGAAAATGACGGCGTTACGCTCATGCGCTGGCGAGGCAAACAGTGATTTCCCCCTCCCGAATGCTTTGGCTGAGGGGGCGACAGTAAGCAAATGAGGCAACGGAGCGGGGCATGGGCAAGCCGATGCGGTGACGCACGCCGCTCAAGCCCAACCAGCGGGTCAGTCTAGCCTGACCCCTACCCAAGGCGATGGCGCGGTCATTTGGTAGGGGCGAGTCTGAGCCTCGCCCAACCCTGCCCTTTCCCTAGTGTCGCCCCCTCAGCCATGCAATGGGGGTGGGGATTGTGATTACCCGAATAATTATTAGCCCTGTGTAACAAACCGCACTAGATT
>JAIOHL010000358.1 GCA_019913005.1 Anaerolineae bacterium
CCTTTGAGCCAATTGGGGAGGCCGCTGGCATCTGGGAGGACACGGGCATTGTCCCCGATCTGCTCATCCCGACCCGGTGGGATTTATTTACCGAACGGACTGACCCGGCCCTCGCCCTCGCAGTGGAACGCTTGATGGCCCGTTGATGACCGAGGGAGGTTTGTGTAGCGGTTAGATCAAATCGAGCAACTCCTCAAAGATTAGGGAATACTTGTCGGTGCGATAGGCGTGCCAGATCACCCCGCTCATAATCGCCAGAAAGACCACCGTCAGCAATCCCAACACGCCTGTCCATGTCCAATTGGAAGTCAGGCTGTCCACACGGACATCGGTTGGGTCTTCGCGGTTATATAACACCTTGACGCGCTCGCCGACTTTTTTGCAGGGGGGGTTGCAGACTTCACTGTTGTCCCTAAATTCCGTTTTCCGGCCCCCGACGGGTGTGAATTCAATCACCGCCGCGTAACCAAAGCCACCCTCCGACATGCGACTTTCGACCAGACGTACCACCACGCCATCGGCTTTCTCAGCATTTTCCATAAAGGCCGTGGTTGACCCATAGGCGACATAGGTGGCGACGCCAAATATGGCCGGGAAAAAGAGGCCAAGCATGACCACAAACACGGCGAATTGTAGGCTACGCCCCACCGATTTGCCTTGACTGTACAGAATACTCGCCGCGAGGAGTCCAAACAGAAAAATAGCAGTGCAGGCCACCCCGCTGCCTTGTAATGCGGCATTGAGCATGTCATTAAATTCCGAAGATGAGGGCATGGATTCACCTATTGGATGCTGGATATTTGTTAGCAGTATAGCGAAGTTGGGGCAGGGCGCAACTGGGGCGGGAATCTGGGTTAGAATAGAGGGAGGCAGTATTGGAAAAGGATAGGGTCATGACGGATACGGCATTCGATTTGGCACAACTACTTTCGACTGAGACACTTCAACGGTTGCGCGAGGAATCGGCCCATCTACAGCGCCCCCTGACCGATTTGGTGCGGGATGCCCTAGAAGGATATGTGGAGCATCTTGAAGAACCGCTGGAAGACACGCCCGACGAAAAAATCATCGCGGATTTCAAAGAGGCATGGCATCAGGCGATGACCAAACAGGTCATTCCGGCGCGGGAGGCCCTCGCCGCTATCCGAAACGATGATGAAGACGCGGGGATAAATCCGCCGCGCTGAATTTAGGATACCCCGATGCCACTACCCGCCCAAGTTAAACCCCTCGACTACTATTTGGCTCTGCGCTACAAGATCGTATTGATCCCTGAAGACGATGGGTGGGGCGCAATTATCCCCGATTTACCCGGCTGTGCGGGCGGTGGGGATACGATTGCGGAGGCCCTTGAAATGCTGGAAGATGCCAAACGCGGTTGGATGAGTGCCCGGCTTGATAAAAGCCATCCCATTCCTGAGCCAACGGTCAGCGATACATGAATTAGTCTGCAAGCACAAAAGCCCTTGCCGCCCTCCGAAAAGAAATGGGGAAAATAGGGCGAAGAGAGCTAAAATAAAACCGTTCTGAGCTTGCCGACCCGAGTGAACATTTATTTTCCACATAGTTCCCTCACCGTTACTTACCTACCCAAAGGACAACCTGCAATGTCGTGGTGGCAATATTGTCTAATAGGCATCTTAACTATCATTTCCATCAATTTACTACTGCGTCGAATGCGTTTAGTTTCTCTTAGAACACGACTTTCGACCCCCTATGATGAAATTGAACGTGAACTGCGCTTGCGGGCTAAGGAGGGGCTTCCCGCAAGAACGCCCTACGATTTTTTTATTAGTTACAAAAGCGATGATGTTATGTTGGTGCGGCCTATCGTCGAACAGCTATTGGCAGAAGGGTATCACATCTGGTTCGCAGAATACACTATACCCCTAGCGGTGCAGACTATCCAAGATGAGCAAGAACTGGATCATGCAATCGTCACGGCGCTCGATAAGGCCATTGACTTGTCGAAAAGGGGCATTTGTTTTACCAATTCGGCATATTACGGATCATCATGGTGCTGCGATGAAATGGAACAATTGTTAAGTGAAAAGGGGCCATCTAATGTATTTGTGATTGAATTAAGCCCCGAACCCAATCTTCTGCATCGCTTTCCACAACTGAGCTATGCCCATTCGAGACCCTATAGCACACTGGCAGATAGCCTCACTTTTATTACCAGTAGTCTAGGCCATTCCCTAGAACCAGTCTCGGCGGTCAATCAGCCTGACCCATATGCACTACTATCTATCCCTTATGGTAAACATACGGTGCGACTTAATGTGGGTGGCTGGAAGCTCGATAGTCCCGGTATTGAACACGTGAAAGGCAATGAAATTACGATAGCATTTGGGTACACCAGTCATGAATTTTATCTGCACGGCAATCTATATATAGGCGAAATGGCCTATAATCGCAATTATTATCGCCACGATGGGGAAGATGCTGATCGTATTTTTTATAGGACGGGGATGCAGTTTACAAAGACTTTTGTCAGGCACTTGGGACTAGCGGCCCGCTGTGTAGGGGTACATTTGTTGTATCACGCTGGTTCAAGCCATTTGGCCTTTACAGTGGATACGTTCATGAAAGACCAGTGGACGCGGGTCTATTCAATCGGTATTCCGTCTCAAAACCGACACCAACCGGATATCGAAGTGCATTTTACATTTAGGTTTATAGGAACATTTGAGGAGTATTGCCAACACGTCCATATCGCTGATGCACTTGTGACGACATTGGAATGGGAAATTGTAAACTCTTAACCCCTCCCTGCCAATCAGCAAGAAGGGGCTTGAGTACGGCGGTTAGGATAGCCTTGATTACCTTCTTGACGGACTAGTAGCGTGTGCCAGCCGCCGCACCAACCGGAATGGTGTCGTTGATAAACGCCAACTCATCCGCCGTCAGGGTCACATCCAACGCCGCAATGTTTTCCCGCAGATATTTCTCGCGCCGCGTGCCGGGGATCGGAATGATGTCCTCGCCCTGTGCCATCACCCACGCCAGTGCTAATTGGGCTGGAGTGCAGCCTTTCGATGCGGCAATTTCCGCGATTTTGTCCACCAGTTCCAGATTTTGCTTCAGATTTTCGTCGCGCCAACGCGGATTGTGGCGGCGGAAATCGCTGGCGTCTAGTTCATCAGGCTGGCTGACTTGTCCGGTCAAGAAGCCACGCCCCAACGGACTATAGGCCACAAACGCGATATTCAGTTCGCGGCATGTCGCCAATAGTTCGCCTTCGGGGTCGCGTGTCCACAACGAATATTCCGTTTGCAAGGCCGCAATGGGATGGACGGCGTGCGCCCGCCGAATCGTTTGGGGCGGGGCTTCCGAAAGGCCGAGGAAACGCACCTTGCCCGCTGTGACCAAATCTGCCATCGCCCCAACGGTGTCCTCAATCGGCACATTGGGGTCTACGCGGTGCTGATAGTACAAGTCAATCGAGTCTACGCCCAGCCGTTTCAGGCTCATATCGCAGGCGGCCTTGACATATTCCGGCGTGCCGTTGATGCCCATCCAAGCCCCGTCTAGCCGCCGCATATTGCCAAACTTGGTGGCAATCACGACTTCATCGCGGTGATGGCGCAGCACCTGCGAAATCAACATTTCGTTGTGGCCCGTGCCATACATGTCGGCGGTGTCCCAGAAGTTGACCCCCAATTCCAACGCTTTTTCGAGCAGGGTGAGAGACGCCACATCATTCGACTTGCCATAGAAATCGGACATGCCCATACACCCCAGCCCGACAGCCGATACGGTTAGGCCACTATTCCCCAGAATCCGTGTTTTCATGCCTTAACTTGCTCCTGTTTTTCTTCGATGTCCGTATAGTTCTGAATTTTGTAGTCAATCAATTCCAGCGTTGTTTGTAGTTCCTCCATCTGACGCACCACCGTCTCCCGATGGGCTTCCAGCATCGCCCGTCGTTCTCCGGCGGTTATGTCACCTGCCTCAATCAGCTTGACATAATGCTGAATATCCACCAGTGACATTCCGGTTTGCCGCCAGCGGTTCAGGGTTCGGATGAGGTTAATATCTTGCTGAGAATAGCGCCGATGTCCATTCGCAGCCCGTCCAATGGGCATCAACAAGCCAATCCGTTCGTAATACCGTAGCGTGTGAACGGTCAAGCCAGTCGTTGCTGCCGCTTCCTGAATGGTGAGTGAAGTGTGTATTGTGTCCATGTAGGACAGTGTACAACTTCGAGTTGACTCTAAGTCAAGAGGGGAGGGCAAATTGAATTATTGGGGGAGGACGACGAGGAAAAACTAGACCTCACCCCCACGCCGAAGCCAACGGTGGGCAAGCGATGACCCATCGTTAGGGCAGACCACTGTCGTTTCGTGGCATGATTGGGCGACACGATTGAACTGACACGGGGAGTCGAAAAGATGATGTGGCGCTGGTTGGGGTTGATGATGGTGGTGGTCGGGTTGGGTGTAGGTCAAGATTTTGGAACACGACCCGGCGGCGTATCAGTGCAAACAGAAATCAATGTTATTACGAGTATTGCATGGAATCGAGAGGGACGCCGTATAGCTATCGGTAATCAACAAGGTGGAATAACAATCCGAGATGCTTTAGCTGGGCAAGTTCTGGTGACAATGGATGGGCATCATTCAAGCATTGAGTCCATCGCTTGGAATCCATCGGAGACACAAGTTGCCAGCAGTAGTATGCTAGAGTTTAAAGTCTGGAACGCCACTACAGGTCAACAAATCGCGGATTTGAATAATACTTTTTACTCTATTCAAGGCTTTTATGCTGAACTGATTGCCATAAGCTGGAATCAAAATGGCATGAGACTAATGGCCTTTACTTTTGATGGCGCTACACTCCAAGTATGGGATGCCTCTACTTTCCAATTGCTCACTGTAACCAATGATGCTCCGTTTAGCTCCATAAGTTGGAGTATTGACCGAAATCATGTTATGGCTGGAACTACCACAGGTGGTGCAGTAGCCCTTAACCCACTAGATTTTTCGAGCCTTTCGATTGCAAGTGAAGCAGGGACATATACAGGGGCATGGAGTCTAGGAGCGCAACAGATTGTAACAGGTAATTGGGTAGGCAATATTCGTATATGGGACGTGCCTTCTAGTGACAAGCCAAAAATACCTCTGCCTGAGATGAATGTTGCACAAAACCTACGGATTTCTGATCAGCCCTATAGTTTTCCCATAACTTATAGTCTTGCGGTTGCCTTTAGTCTCAGTGGCAGTCGCGTGTACAGCGTGTCGGGCAGTGGGGAATTTGCGGTATGGGATGCCAATCAGGGGGACATGATTTCATCTACCCAACTACCCGATGCCCCGATTACCGCAGCGGCATTCAATCAACTGGGCACACAGTTGGCCTATGGCGATGCCAACGGGATGTTACATATTGTGGATGTGGCGGAATTGGTAACGCCTGAAAATCTAGGTGATTCGATAGCCCTATTCCGTGCCAGCGATGGGCAGGCGACGTTGATTAATTTGCCGCCGAATGCTGTCTCGAATAACCCAACCCTCGATAACCTCATCAGTTATGACACGGGCGCACCCGACGACGCCAATTATGGGCAGTGGGTCATGGGTGATTGGGATGGGGACGGGGTAGCGACGCCGGGGGTCTATGGGCCAAACGGGGTGTTTTATTACACGGATGGGTTGGGGCCGTCCAGCCGTGGGGCCACGACGAATTTAGGATTAGCGGGTGGGGTAGTGGTCGCGGGTCGGTTTGGCGACGGGGGGCATGATTGCGTTGGGGTGGTGGCAGGGATGGCATTCACCACCACCTGTGATTTCAGTGGAAATACAATCCCACTGGTTCAAAGGCTCGACATAGAGTTCCCCACTGATGCTGACCTGCAATATGGGGCAGGGGATTTTGATGGCGACGGAGTGGACTCGATTGTGATTCGACATGGCAATCAAATTTTCCATAGCAACACGTTGCCAAATACAGCCACTGTCGAATTTCAGCCACCGATTGAATTTCCCGCGCCGGAGGATGGCCCAAGTCAATTGGTGGTCGGCGATTGGGACACGGATGGTGTGGATGATTTTGGCATGTATTTTGTTGAGACGGGCCATTTTTATGGGCGGACTCAAACCGATGGGCCACTGATTGAACAGCAATTAGATACGAGCGGGGCGGGGGTGTCGAATATCAGTGTGGCGAGTTGGCGCTTTCGATGACACGCCGCAAAATCGTTTATAATGGGGGTGGAAAAAGGAGATTGGGCCATGAATGACCTGACTATTGACCTCACACAGCTACTTCCACCCGAGACCTTGAAGCGGTTACAAGCTGAATCGAGCCAGCAGCACGTTTCACTGAGCCAATTAGTGCGTGATGCGATTGAGGTTTATTTGGACGAACCGCTAGAAGATACGCCCGACGAAAAAATCATCGCCGATTTCAAAGAAGCATGGCATCAAGCGATGACCGGGCAGGTTTACCCCATTGACGATTTATTGTCTCGGTTGCGCGAAGAAGATGAGGCAAATGGCGACCAAAGTTGATTATGCTGCTCGTTTTGAAGGGGAACTCAGACGGCTTCGACGCAAATATAAGGGTATGACGGATGAACTTGCGGGACTAGTTGCACTTTTAAAGGACGATGAACGCCCGGGTGATAAGATTCCACAAGTCGGGTATGACGTATACAAAGTGCGGCTCAAAAATCCGTCAGCAGGGAAGGGCAAAAGCGGTGGTTTTCGCGTGATTTATTATGTGCGCTTGGCGGACGCGGTGGTTCTATTGACCATCTACAGCAAGACGCAGCAGACGGATATTGCCATTGCTGAGATTCGCCGTGTTATCGAGGAATACATAGAGGCCGATTCCGACGAGGAATGAGCCGGATAAAACCCCTCCCTGCCCATAATCAGCAAGAAGGGGCTTCAACATAGGGAGACCTGTCCACATCCAGTGGACATTGGCCTTGTAGCCGGGGAATTCTATTCCTCGGCTACCGCGCCACCGTGTCCAAAATCTGACCATCCGGCGCGTGCAGTTCGATCTTCAGGGGCATCTGACCGACGGCGTGGGTCGAGCAGCTTAGGCAGGGGTCATAGGCGCGAATGACGGCCTCGACACGATTCAACATGCCTTCTTGCAGCGCGTTGCCCTTCACAAAATGTTGGGCGACCTGCAACACCCCGCGATTCATGGCGAGGTTGTTGTGCCCGGTGGCGATAATCAGATTGGCCCACGTAATCAGGCCGTTTTCATCAATCTTGTAATGGTGAATCAACGTGCCACGCGGCGCTTCGGACATCCCCACCCCTTCAAGGCTGTTCGGTTCGGCAAAGGCCCGGACACGCGGATTGAGAATATCGGGGTCACGCAGTGATTCTTCAATGCGCTCGATGCAGTACATAATCTCAATCAGGCGGGCATAGTGCATGTGGAACGAGCTTTGCAACTGCCACTCATCCATCTTGTGAAATTCTTCAAACTCGGCTTGGGCGTGATGGGTACTGATGCGATCCGCGACCATCATGCGGGCCAATGGGCCAACGCGATAGATGCCATCAGGATACCCAGCGGGTTTGTAGTAGGGCGATTTCAGATAGGTAAAGTCTTCGACGGCCTCGCCAATATAATCGGCATATTGTGACGCCTCAAAACCGGGATGAACGATCTGGCGGTTGGCATCCACGACGCGCACCTTGCCGTCGTAGAGTTTCATCGCGCCTTCTTCGTTAACCGTGCCCATAAACAGGGTCGGGAAATTGGCAAACGCGCGGATTTCTTCCTGATAGCGCGGCAAGATGAATTTGAACCATGCCAGTGTGCGCTGGGCAATGTCCATCGCTTCCGGCAGGCCCTTCAGGATTTCGTCGCGTTTTTCGGCGGTCAGGGGTTCACTGACGCCACCGGGGACAATCCAACCGGGGTGGATGCGTTTGCCGCCGAGCAGTTCAATCACCTGCTGTCCAAATTGGCGCAGACGGATGCCGCCACGTGCCAGATCGGGTCGGGCTTTGGCAACCCCATAAATATTGCGCTGCGATGGGTCAGCGTCCATGCCCAACAGCAGGTCAGGCGAGGACAGATAAAAGAAACTCAGCGCGTGGGATTGAATGACCTGAGCCAGATTCATAATGCGGCGCAGTTTGGAGCCAGCATGGGGAATTTGCACAGCGAGTAGGGCGTCGCAGGCTTTGGCAGAGGCAATCAGATGGCTCACCGGGCAGATGCCACAGATACGCGCCATCAGGGACGGCATTTCATAGAAGGGACGGCCTTCCGACAATTTCTCAAAGCCGCGAAACTGCGTGACATGGAAATAGGCGTTTTCGACTTCCCCGTCATCATTCAGATGCAGCGTGATTTTGGAATGGCCCTCAATGCGGGTTACGGGGTCAATGACGATTGTTTTCATAAGGGGTTGCTTCCTACTTTCCAAACCGGGTCAATTTCGAGATGTCGGGCTGGCGACCTTCCAACAGTTCCGTCAGCACAAAAAAGATGGTGTCGGCGGGTGGGGGGCAGCCGGGGATAAACACGTCTACCTTGACGATTTCATGCACGGGGCGGACACGCGGCAGCAGCGGCGGCACGCCATTGGTGGGCATCTGGTGGTTGCGGGTCACGTTTTCGGTGTAGGCGCGATTCATGACCGCCTCGATGCCAAATGGCACGCGCATGGAGGGTACGTTGCCCGTTACGGCACAGTCGCCCAGTGAAATGAGGAGTTTGGTGTGTTCGCGCACCTTTTTGATCTTGTGCAGGTCGTCTTCATTGCTGACCGCGCCTTCAATCAGGGTGACATCCACCATGTCGGGGAAATCTTTGTAATCCACCAGCGGGCTGTAGACGAGATCAATCTTGTCGCCGAGATCCAACAGCCGTTCATCAATATCCAAAAACGACATGTGGCAGCCCGAACAGCCATCTAGCCAGACGGTTGCAAACTTGATTTTCGTGGGTGTTTCGATCATGTTGTTAGGGTTCTCCGTTGATTAACATCCTCACCCCTCGACCCCCTCTCCACTACGTAGCGAGGGGGAGAATTTTGTAGGGGCATGTCTCAGACTTGCCCTTCTTAAGCCCCTCTCCATGCAATGGGGAGAGGTTGGGGTGGGGATGGTCTTTTCTTGATTATTTGGCCTTGCCGTTGCCGCGCATCGAAGTCAGATAGGGCAAAAATTCACGCTTCTTGGACATCTCGGCCACCGATTTGCCTTTTTCAAACAGCGCACCCGTCGGGCAGACTTGTACACATTTGCCGCAGGTCGTACACGATTGCGACGCGCCCCACGGCTCATTCAGGTCGGTGATGACGGTGGCCTCAATGCCGCGCCCCATCACGTCCCACGTATGCGCCCCTTCAATTTCATCACACACCCGCACACACCGCGTACACAAAATGCAGCGGTTTTGGTCATTGATAAACCGTTCGTGCGAGGCGTCAATCTTAAGATTGGGGCGGCGATAGGGCACGACCAGATGATTCATGCCGAGAATCTGGGCCATATCCTGCAATTCGCAGCGGCCATTGGAGACACACACCGCGCAGATGTGATTGCCTTCGGAAAACAGCAATTCGACAATCATGCGGCGATATTCACGCAGGCGCTCGGAATCGGTATAGACTTCCATGCCCTCTTGAATCTTGGTGACACAGGCCGTCGCTAGTTTTGTCCAGCCCTTGACCTCGACCAGACACAGGCGGCAGGAGCCAACCGATGACAGGCCTTCCATATTACACAGCGTGGGGATGAAAATATCGTTTTCGCGGGCGATTTGGAGAATGGTCTCGTCCTCACGTCCGCTGACATCTTCATCGTTGATTTTAAAGGTTTTAACGGTTGCCATATCTTATTGCTCCATCCCATCACGATTGCAAACAATGGGTTTAAACCCATTGTTGAGACCATTCTGCGCTACCGAATTTATTGATAGGTCTCGCATCTATGCCTCCACCGCATGTTTCATTTTGCACACGCCTGCCGGACAGCGTTTTTCGACAATATGCGCCATGTACTCATCCCGGAAATAGCGCAGGGTGCTGAGGACAGGATTCGGCGAAGATTGCCCCAACCCGCACAGACTGGTGTTCTTGACAACATCGCAAAGTTGTTCGAGCAGGGCCAGATCGTCCAGCGTGGCCGAGCCGTCACAGATTTTCGACAGCAGATCGTACATATGGGCCGTGCCGACACGACAGGGCACACATTTGCCGCACGATTCGTCCATGCAGAATTCCATAAAATATTTCGCTACGTCTACCATGCACGACGTTTCGTCCATGATAATCATGCCGCCCGACCCCATCATGGAGCCTAATTGCGACAGCGACTCATAGCTGATCGGGGTGTCGAGGTGTTCGGCTGGGATGCACCCGCCGGATGGCCCGCCTGTTTGTAAGGCCTTAAACGCCTTGCCGTTGGGGATGCCGCCGCCGATGTCATAGATGATTTCGCGCAGGGTGATGCCCATCGGGACTTCGATCAAGCCGATATTGTTAATCTTGCCGGAGAGGGCAAATACCTTTGTACCGCGATTTTTGTGGAAGCCAATATCATGGAACCATTCCATACCGCGACGGATAATCGGCGCGATGTTGGCGTAGGTCTCGACGTTGTTAATCAGCGTCGGATAGCCCCATAGACCGGATTCAGCCGGATAGGGTGGTCGGGGACGGGGTTGACCGCGTTTGCCTTCAATCGAAGCAATCAGGGCCGTTTCTTCGCCACACACAAACGCACCCGCACCGAGGCGGATGTCCACTTCGAAGCTGAAGGGTGTGCCACAGATATTTTTGCCGAGGAAGCCTTGTTTGGTGGCTTGGCGGATGGCGGCCTTGAGCATCTTGACGGCAAGCGGATACTCGGCCCGCACGTATAGATAGCCATAATCCGCACCAACGGCATACCCCGCAATCAACATGCCTTCCAGCACGCGGAAGGGGTCGGCTTCCATGACGCTGCGATCCATAAACGCACCGGGGTCGCCTTCATCACCGTTGCAGATGACATATTTATGAGCGCCCTCGGCTTTGGCGACGGTGCTCCATTTCAGGCCCGTCGGATAACCACCACCGCCACGTCCACGCAGGTTCGCTTTGGTGAGGCTGTCAATCACTTCCTGTGGGGTCATTTCATGCAGCGCCCGTACCAAGCCTTCAAAACCACCCGCCGCGATGTAATCTTCGATGGATTCGGGGTCAATTTTGCCCGAATTTTCCAGCACAATCTTGACTTGGCGGTTAAAAAATGGGGTGTCGGTGGGCAGCACCAATTTTTCGACGGGCTTGGTGTCCAACGCCTCGACAATCGCAGGGATGTCGGTCACTTTGACTTCTTGATACATCGGGCCGTTGGGTTCGACGGCGATAACTGGCCCGTTGGCGCATGGCCCAAAACACCCGACGCCTTTGATTTGGCAGGTTTTTTCGAGACCGCGCTTCTTCAGTTCGGCTTCCAGTTCTTTTTTCAGCAGGTCGCTTTGGGAGGACAGGCAGCCGGACGCCATGCAGACCCGGATACTGTGGGTAAACTGGGCATCGGCCTCCTGTGAAGCGACGACCCGTTCCTTGAGTTCATCCATATTGATTGCCATTAAAACCAATCCTTTACACGATCAATGGCTTCGGGCGGGGTGACGCGGCCTTTGACTTCATCATCAAAGACGACGGCGGGGGCCAATCCGCATGACCCGACACAGCGCACGGTCAGCAGCGATAATCTGCCATCCGGGGTGGTTTGACCGGGTTTGATACCTGCCATTTCGCTGATGGTGTCCAAAATGGCTTTGCCACCTTTGATGTAACAGGCCGTGCCCAAACACACCACACAGCGATGTTCGCCAGCGGGTTTGAGGCTAAAGAAATAATAAAAGGTCGCCACACCATAGACACGGCTCATCGGCACATGCAGCGATTTCGCTACGTAACGGAGAGCGTCGTCTTCCAGATAGCCAAAGGATTCCTGAACGGTGTGTAGGGTTTCAATGAGGGCATTAGGGGAATGTCCATGTCGGCGCATGGTGGCATCTACCAACCGCCAGCGTTTGTCTTCCGACGGTGGTGCAAGGGTCGCACTTCTCATACATTTTGCTCCATGATGTTAGGTTTTTAGTCCAGTAACGCACAAGGGCATTCATCGCGCCTTGTTTTTTGACCACGACGCTTGAGAAATTCAGAAACAGGGGAAAAAACTTCTTCCTGCTTTCCTACCATCATAGAATATTGTGAAATTGGTCACAATGGCGAAGCGCACAAGATTTTATGCCGAATATCACCTTGACTGGGGATTGAGTGTGGGGCGTGGGAAGAGAAGAAGGCGGGAAGGTTTTAGACAAGGTATCCTTAAGGTAAGGATTCTCGATAAGCTAATGACATTAAGTGAACGGGAGGGATAACATGGATTTTCAGACGTTATGTACACTCACGGGCGAGCAGCAAAATGCGTGGGATTCTAGCGAAGTGACACAAAGCATTCCTCAAGTTGTACTTACACCCATCCACGCCAAAGCACTCTATACACTGGGGATAATGCTTCAAAGTATTCAAAGTGCAAGAAAATTACTGACGCACACAGACGGTGGATTATATGAGGAGTTTATGGTGCCAGCTATCCTAATGTCATGTGCTGCTGTGGAAGTATATGGTTATTACTTAGGCGGTACAAATATGGCAGATGCTCTTGAAAAGGGTTTGAACATGTTTTTTGTTGATCCACCACTCAACGTAAATATCACAAATGAGCAAGGCCAGCCAGATCACTATACATATACAACCTATGACCTCAAGCGGTTAAGAAACTTCGCTGGTCACGGTCAAAAGAAAATCACCGATAAGCGAAATGGGCCAGCGGTTCGTGAACTTCGACTTCACATTGAGCTACTTGATAGTTTTCCAATTCGTTTGAAGAAAATGGTAAACACTTTCTGGCATGATGTTAGCACAGATATGAACAGCCAAAAGAACCTTGCCGAAGCGCAAATTTACCCTCATTACCTCGATATGGAGTTACAAAATCACCAATTCAAGCCACCTCATCAGTACGCCTATGAAATTACCAATTCGCCGCAAATTAAGACCCCCAGTGAGGTAATTGAAACAGATGCAGCTGGGGAATGGAACATATATAAAGCCATATATAAACGAAATTCAGGAGGCTGATTTCTGCGCTGCACCAAATAAATATGTGGCCCATGCAGGCGGTCCGGTCAGGTGGGGTAGCAATTTCAGATAAGAAAATTATAGCGCGGATGGAGCAGGGGGCAAAAAATCGGCGTAGGCTATGGCAACAATTCCAAAGCGGGGCAGTGGGTGGGGCGAAAAATGGCAAAATCACGGCGGTCAAAGGTGGCGACACGGCTGATATTGAGGCGTTCCGCGAGTGCCATAATGCAGCAGTCGGTCATGTCCAATTTGGAATCGGCGTAGGTGTGCATAATGGTGCGGATACGGGGCAGGTCATCACGATGAATTGGCTCAAAAGGAATAGCCGCTGCCCAAAGCCCATCCAAAAACCGAACCTGACCTAACGTACCCCCACTCCGCGCCGCAAAGAAGCTGGCTTCGACCAAGACTACATCTGGCAACAGAAAGGGCAAACGATTGGCACGGGTAAATTCTCGTGCCTTGTTATGGTAAGGGTCTTTGTGGTCGTAAAGCGCATACACAAAACTGGTATCGAGTAGAATTTTATCCATCTTGGTATCGCTTACTTATGAGGTAATCGGCGAACTCCGTCTCCAAAATCTCGCGGCTGCGTTCAACCGAATCGGTTAAATCCGAAGCGAAGCCGATTTTGTCAAATTCATAGAGCAAGCGTGCGCCCGTCCCTAACGGCGGCACATCCCGATTTTCGTCCGTATCGGGGGCGGCTTCGGGCACGTCAGGCGCAGATTCGGCGGTCTCGGCGGGATGATATTGCGCGATCATCGCCTCCAATAATTCGGGGATGGTGCGCTGTTCGTTCTGGGCCAACGCCGCTAGTTTCGCCGCGAGTTCGGGTGGAATGAATAAATCGGTCATGTGGGCAACCTCCATGTCATGTATGCCGATTATAGCATGGGACGGGGATCAACAGGCAAAAATCAGGATTCCTAAGAAGCATTAAGATGGCTCTTCGTCTTAAGGGGAATGCTACACGAATTTAATAAATCAGCGTTCAATTACCGTTATAATCCCCGCATAGGCCGATATTTCCCCAGTGTGAGTTATTCAATTGAAGTAAGGAGCATCCCGTGGCCCAACCGACCACCGTTCTGCAAAACATTATCACCAGAGGCCCCAACCGTCGAGGCATCATCGGCACTTTGCAGGAATTTGTGCAGAGTTCGGCCTCCAGCGGCATTGTGCTGATTGCGGCGGCAGTCGCGGCCTTGATTGTCGTGAATGTGGGCTTTGAGGAAGAATACAACCGTCTGTTGCATACCCATCTAAGGTTCAGTATCGGCGATTATGAACTGGATAATTCGCTGCTGCATTGGATTAACGACGGCCTGATGGCGATCTTCTTTTTTCTGGTCGGCCTCGAAATCAAACGCGAAATCTTGGTGGGGGAGCTATCGTCATTTCGATTAGCCCTACTGCCGCTTTTTGCCGCGACGGGCGGCGCGATTGTCCCGGCTGGCCTATACGCCATCTTTAATCAAGGCACGGATGGTTCGGCGGGGTGGGGCATCCCGATGGCAACCGACATCGCCTTTACGTTGGGGGTGGTGGCCCTCTTGGGTCAGCGGGTGCCGTTCTCGCTCAAAATCTTCCTGACGGCGATTGCGATTGTGGACGACCTGATTGCCGTCTTGGTGATCGCGTTTTTCTATACCAGCACGCTTGATTGGCTGGCGCTTGGGATTGGTATGGCGCTTCTAGCTGTCATGCTGGCCTGCAACTACATGGGGGTGCGCCAGATTGGGTTCTATTTGATTGTGGGTGCGGCGGTGTGGCTGGCGTTTTTTGAATCGGGCGTTCATGCCACGATTGCGGGGGTACTGATTGCGTGGACGGTGCCGGCGCGAAATCGCATCCACCCGAATGCGTTTGCGGAGGAGAGTAAGCGCATTCTGGCGGTTTTTGAAAACAGTGATGTTGCGGTGCGTCGCATGGTGACGGATGAAGAGCAGCAAGCCGCCGTGCTGACCCTCGAAAATCTGTGCGAACAGGTGCAAGCGCCCCTGCAACGCCTTGAACATATCCTGCATAACCCAGTGCAGTTTTTGGTGATGCCAATTTTCGCCTTTGCCAATATGGGGGTCATCCTCCAAGCCAGTACGTTGACAGGCGAGAATTCCAATGTGGCGGTGGGGATCATTGTTGGATTGGTGCTTGGTAAACCCATCGGGGTGTTTCTCTCGACGCTACTCTCGGTGAAATTGAAACTAACTGCCCTGCCACAGCAAGTCGGGTGGTCGCATATACTCGGCGCGGCGTGCCTGACCGGGATTGGCTTCACCATGTCGTTGTTCATTAGCTCACTGGCGTTTGGAGAAGGCGGGATGCTGGAAACCGCCAAGATGGGCATTATGGTGGCTTCCGTAGTGGCGGCATTACTGGGATATATCGTGTTGTGGCGATTAAAACCCATTCCAGATCATGAATAAGGCGCAAAACTTCACCAAGTCTTTATAAACCCTACACAGGTTCTACACATCTGCCTGCTATTCTTTGAAACATCTAGCCAATTGAACAACATCTGCCCGATTTTGTGAGGTAGTGTGGGAAATGCGAGAAATCAGAGGAGAGTTTCAAATGAACAAGCGAATTTTCAAAATCAGCGTGATCGCTATCGTGGTGGTAAGTATCATCGCCATCGGGGTTGCCAGCGTATCGGCACAGGGGCCGGGCGGTAATAATGGACGTGGCCGCAACGGGGGTAATGGTGCGGGAACTGGCACTGGCATGGGTGGTCAAAATGGCTACGGCGGCAGTGGAGTGCAAAACGGTACGGGTATGGGCATCATCGGTACGAATTTGCCCGCCGCTGTGCCCGGTGATGTGCCACAGGATGTGATTGATGCCATGACCGCTGGAATTATGGATGAATACAATGCCTATGCCGTGTATCAGGCCGTGATTGACCAATTTGGCGCGGTGCGACCATTCGTGAACATTCAGCGGGCCGAAGCACAGCATATCGCGGCATGGGAATTCATTTTTGAGCGCTACGGGATTGCCTTACCCGAAGTGCCTGCACTCGACCCCGTACCCCAATTTGCCACGATTGGCGAGGCCTGCCAACTCGGTGCGGATGCTGAGGTCGCCAACTTCGATCTGTACGATGCGATGCTGGTGACGCTGGCCGATTATCCTGATATGGTGCAGGTGGTGACGGCGCTACGCAATGCCTCGGAATTTGGACACCTGCCCGCCTTTGAACGGTGCGCAAGCTGGCAATAACGCCCTATTGAACAACCGCATAGCCGTGACCCCTCGCCGAAGTTGTGACGAGGGGTTTTTGTTTGGGTTATTGGGTGATGATGGGCCGCCACACCGCCGAATATTCTAGCGATTCGGGGGTATTCGTGATGTTGCGCTGATGGCTGCCATCGGCGTCCATCACGAATAGGTCAGTTTTAGTGGCGCGATCACTCTTAAAAAGGATTTGGCTGCCATCCGGTGACCAGCGCGGCTCTAAAGCAAAATAACGGTCCTGCGTTAGATTGATGCGATTGGAGCCGTCCGCCTCTACCACAAAAATATCAGAGGTATCGTCGGGGTAGCTTACAAACAGGAGGTGGGATCCGTCCGACGACCATATCAAGTTTGAGTCCGGCCCATCCGTCTGGGTGAGATTGTAGGCGTTCGATCCGTCGGCGTCCATTATGTAAATATCGTCCTCACTTAGACCCTCAAATTCATAGGCGATCAGTGACCCATCGGGCGACCACTGCGGCAGATCATAGGAATCGGTGGTGTTCGGGGTCAGGCCGCGCTGATCGGAGCCATCGGCGTTCATCACAAAAATCTGGCGGCTGCCGTTGCGAAACGAGACAAAAGCAATCTGTGACCCGTCGGGCGACCACGCGGGACTGTTGGCAAGCGTGCCGTCTTGGGACACGTTATGTTGATCTGACCCGTCGGCATTCATCACGAAGATTTCCAGCGTACCAGTCGGGTTAGAGACGAAAGCAATCTGGTTGCCATCGGGTGACCAGCGCGGCGACCCATCATCCGAGGTGGATTGGGTTAGGTTGCGCACATGCGACCCATCGGCATCCATGACATAGATTTCGGCATTGCCGTCACGGGTGGAGCGAAAGGCGATTTTGGTGCCGTCCGGCGACCACGTAGGCGAATCGTCGTAGGCCTCATTCCGGGTCAGGTTGCGCGGATTCGATCCATCGGCGGCCATGACATAAATTTCGGCGTTGCCGTCGCGGTCAGTCACAAAGGCGATGGCGGCTTCGGATGGGGTGCCGGACGTACTGGCCGAGCTATCAGGCGTGTTCTGTCCAAGCGCCATAATCATAACGGCGGCCACTAGTCCAATGGCGAGAATGCTGAAAATCCAAACTCTGGTGCGTGTCATGGGATACCTGTGATGATTTTCCAATTGATGTCATTACCATGCCCATTCTAGCAGGCACGGGACGGCAAGAAATCGGGCTTTGGGCGGAGATGTCAGGATGAAGAGATCGTCACTAACAGGGCACCTTGAGCGTTTGGCCTTCATAAATAAGGTTCGGATTGGTCAGGTTGTTTTGTTGCGCAATGGCTGACATCGTGGTGCCATAAAATTCGGCGATACCACCCATTGTCTCGCCGGACTGTACGACGTGGAAACATACCCACTCTCCACTGCTTAAGCCGCTTGGTGTAGCTGTAGGGAAGATGAAGAAGGGAGTAGGAAAAGGGTCGAGGGTGGCGGTTGGAAAGTAGATGGCAGTTGGGTAGTCCGTCCAGATGGAGGTGGCGCTTGAAAAACCAGTTGGAGGTAAATTGTTTACCACGACCCACACCAGATCACTGTAATAACCTACCCCGCGTTGGCTGATGACAGACACCCGCACATAATAATTACCGTTGGGAAAGTCGGTGGTGCGCCATGTTGCCAACAGGGAATTGGGATCGGGTTGGGCAACATTAAAACTCCCGATAACAAAATACTCTGCTGTGTTATCCGTTGTGGCGACCTCCACCGTATATTCCAAAAAATCGTCGAGCGCGGCCTGCCCCATAATCGTGACAATGCCAGTGATCTGTGCCCCTGTTTGTAATGAGGTTATCTTGGCGACGGGGCTATCCAGTTGCGTAAGGGTAGGTGATGGATTAGTTTGGTCGTCTTTTGCTTGGTTGCGTGAAGTCATATAGAGGGCCAGCACCACCAGCGCCACCACGAATGTAAAGGTTACGACGCCCGCTAAAGCCAGCCAAGATTGGCGTGCTGGGAAAACGGGCTTACGCACTGGTGGAATGGGAATCGGCTGGGAAGATTGGACTGAGGCCGGATAGCCCGGATTGGCAATCAATATCTGGTTGACTGAGGCATACAATTGGGCCGCCGCCGCATAATCTTTAAATCCTTTGGACATATCCACATACTGCACGGCCTTCAACACTTGGGCAATATCGACGGGGACACGTGGATTATCTATACGGGTTTTGGGTCGCACCACGACAGGCAAAACACGCTTACGCAACCGCAAGGCTTCGCGGAATTCGGCAATACAATAGGGGGAATCGAGGGCATCATTGGACAGGAGATAGATGAACAACTGGCAGCGATTGATTTCGCCCAAAATCATCTGCCACCAATCCACCCCGCCACGAATTTCTTCGTCAAACCACAGCGCGTCCTGTCCATAGACCTTGCGCAGCAGCGGCACAAGCTCGTCCACAAATTGGCGGTCAGCGCGATTGTAGCTGATGAAGATACGAGCCATCGGTAAGCCCTAAGTGCAATGATATGGTCATGGATGCTGATGTATATTGTATCCGAAAATTGCCTATAGTGTTCCTTGCAGGTTATAATAGAATGTGTGTTCTGGTAGAAATCAGTGAGGAGATCATCGCATGGCCGATTCACCGCCGCCCACCGTTACCACCTTTGAGACCGTCCGCCAGATCGCACTGACGTTGCCCCACACCGCCGAAAGCACCTCGTATGGCACACCGTCGTTTAAGGTGAAGGGCAATTTTATGTGCCGCCTCAAGGAAGATGGGGAGACGCTGGTGTTGAAGATTGATGAATTTGAGAAAGAAGCCCTCATCGCGCTAGACCCGCATATCTTCTACACCACCGATCACTACAATGGCTATCCAGCGGTGTTGATACGCCTATCGCAAATTAGCCGAGCGCAGTTGGAGCATTTGATGGAGCGGGCATGGCGGTTTGTCGCCCCCAAGCGGGTGATTGCCGAGGCGGACAAACAAACAAAGCGGTGATGGGCAATGTGTTACCCATCACGCTGGTTCGTTTGCCTATCCAAGCGGGTCGGCTTAATCTTTGATGCGCTGTCGGCGGCGCTTCAAGGGTCGGGATACGGCCCAGATGATTCCGGTGGCGGCAACCAAATGACCTATCACCAGCACGACAGCGCTCCCGATGGTGAAGGTTATGTCGTTCAAAAGCAGATAGATACCGCCGACGATAATCACCGCGCACACCAGCAGGAGGAGATGGTTGGTAATGGAGGAACGTGGTTTTTGAGAGGATTGGGACATGGTCTCACCTTTTTTTGATAGCGTTCTTCGTTATTCAATATATGAAAAAACGCGCTGGGTGACTCCCCTCAAATGGCGAAAAATGTTCATTACCGGACAAATCGGGTGGATTGTGTGGTTCAGGAGGGGTAAGTGCAGATTCGGCTGAATACTAACCCCATCCCCATCCCTTCCCCGCACGCGAGGAAGGGCGTCCAAAAGGCCGTTACTCCCCTCAC
>JAIOHL010000037.1 GCA_019913005.1 Anaerolineae bacterium
CTCCCCAAAGCATTAGGGAGGGGAGAAGCCCTCAGATTTCAGCGAGATAGAGGTCAAGATTTTCCAAAATCTCGCTCTGCAACTCCTCTTGTAGATAGACGGAGGCAGGCTGGAATGTGAGGGTATGCCCGCCATCATAGGGCAGGAAATTTCGCCGCACAAAAGTCAGTTCCTGCCCCGTCTCAAAAATATGCCCATAATAGTCGGTGAACGTCTGCCGCACCCGGTAGTTTTTTTGAGGTTGCAGGCGATAGATTGTCAGCCGTTCGCACCACCAATAAAATTTAGCTCGCCATGTTTCGAGGCAGGCGGTGAGTTCGGCCTCCGAGCGCACGACTTGGGTCAAGCGTTGGGCACGTTGTTCGCCGCTATCCTTCATCGCCAATTCGATGACCCCCGGCTCGACCTCGATCAGCGTCACCACCCAGCGATCCGCCACACCCACAAATCCCTTGTGCAGCGATTGGCTCACATTGGCTAGGACTGGGATTGGAGCGCCCGGTTTGAGTACATCGCGTGCCAATGCCGTCGCCGCTTCCAAGCCCCAATCGGTACGTTTTTTTCCAGACCCGTCAGCCATCTTATTTCCCATACCGCTTGCGTAAGGCGTTGTTGACCCCCTCCACCGAATCGGTCACGATCAGGTTGGGCAGGTTAAATTCTTTGACATGTCCCCGTACCAGATTGCGCGTCGCTTGAGCATAGTGATTTAAGAAATGCTGCATTTCCCTGACTTTCGGGAAAATCTTGAGGTAAAACGGTACGGTGGTCACGTATTCTTCGGGCAGCACGGTCATAATCAGGGTTTGGTTGCGCTGTTGTGCCCCGAGGGCCGCCCATCCGGTTTCCATCAGGGCGGTGATGCCAGCGGTCTTGCCATTAATCACAATCACAATCGTCTCACAGGCCGCCATCATTTCGGCTTCTTCGCGGCCTTTGTCGGGATTCCAATTTTTGCCCGGTTCATTGGGGTTATAGAATGTGACCCCCAATTCATTGAGGACGGGTATCACGGATTTTTCGCGCCATTCCCCCTGCATCGAGCCGAACAAGACCACCTGCGGTACCGTGTCCATCATGTCACTCCCCCTCGCTCAAAATCGCATTTTTAGCGTATTATATCGGATGTGGAGTTGTGAATGCACATGAGGACAGAACATGCGGCGACGGATACGACATCTTTTAGTGCTTTGCGTGATCATGATGGCCCTCAGCGCGGGGAGTGGGTTGGTGGATGCACAGGGCGATCCGACCATCACCCCCGAAAATGCCAATTTGTTGAGCGAACAGGCGACGATTGATTTGGGCGCGACCACGACCTATAGCCCGGTGTGGTCGGCGCAGTCGGATTTAATCGCCGTCCCGATTGGGGCAGGCGGCACACAGTTGATTGATATGGCGACGCTGAGTGTGAGCGGCAATCTGCCCGTGATTACGGAAGGCGCGGCGGCGGTCAGCGCGGCGATTAACCCCGGCGGGTCGGCGATAGTGACAGGCGAAATCACCCCCGATGGCACGATTAGTCGGCTGCAAGTCTGGGATGTGGCCGGGCAATCGCCGCTTACAGGTGGTGAAATCGGCGGGTTTACCCATTTGCGCTTTTTGCAGGACGAGCAGTTATTTGCAGGCGGTACACAAGGAGCGCGATTTGTCGAGGTATCGGGTGGTGCTACGGGCGAAATTTTGCCGCTGATGCAGCTTATCCGGCCTGTCATCAGCCCCGATGGGACACGCCTGGTGGTATATCAGCCCAACGGCCCGCAGATTTTGGACATTCAGACCGGATCGGTGATGGGCCAAGCGATTACGCCTGTATCGCCCGCCGACAGCGTATTTTCCGATGACGGCCTGCTGTTGACGGTGGCGATTGATGCCCGCTTTAGCACCACTGCCGAGGTTGCGCCGCTGCAAATTTTTGATGCCTTTAGCGGAGTGCTGCTGCGTACCATGCAGGGTGAATTTAGCACCATTCTTGCGCCAACTTTTTCACCGGACGGGCGACTGCTGGCGGCGGCGACGTGTGCCAATTATGATGCCACCGACGAAAACTGCCTGACACCCGAAATCTGGCTGTGGGATACGACCTCCGGCCAAAAAGTGGGGGGATTCATTTTCGCCTCGAATACGACCATCACGGGTCTGAGCTTTAGCCCGGATGGACAGTGGTTGGCGGCGGTATTTAATGGGGCGCTGCATCTCTATGGCCTATTCGCCCCCGTAATATCTACCACGCCAACACCGACCCCTGAAACAATCACCTCGGACGCGGGGCAGGCGATTGCGCCAACCCCCGGCACGTATCGGCTGGATTCGACGGCGACGGCCTGCGATGGGTATGGCGTGGCGGATGGCGTACAAGTCTCCACCACCCATAGCGTGACCGTGACCCAACTGCCGCCGGACAGCCTTGAGGTGAAAATCAGCGGCACGATGGCGGGCGCCCCCCTGTTTCTGTTGGGCGGGGTCGCGGGTCGGGGCAGCGGCACATTCCAAGCCTATCTGTTTTTGGGTGGGGGAACGACGGCGAATTTTAGTGAAGTGACGTTAGAATTGGTGTCGGCGGAGATGATGCGCGGGACATTCCAAAGCGCCGACTGCCTGCTGGAATTTACGTTGACGTTGGAGCAGGCTGATCCGAATGCCGCCGCCACACCCAGCATCAATCTGGGGGTGACGGGGTGTCAGGTCATCAGCGAGAGTCCGGTCAATAAACGCGCTTCGCCCAGCACCGATGCTGAAAAAGTGGGTGAACTCGGCGGACGGGATGTGGGGCGGGTGACGGGTCAAACCACCGGGGCCGATGGTCAAATCTGGTATCAATTGACGGACGGCTCGTGGGTGCGCTCGGATGTGGTAGATGATAATGGGTTGTGCGCCGATGTGCCGTTTGTGAATCCGTAAAGTTTACCTCACCCCAACCCCTCTCCCACGTGAGAGGGGCTTCAAAAAGCCATTATTTGCTCCCCCTCGCCTATTGGAGAGGGGGCCGGGGGGTGAGGTGAATAGTCCTCAATTTGTTGAATAAACTTTTGTGTAGGGGGATGATATGAATCGGTTGATGTTGATTGTCGCGGGGGTGCTGCTCATCGCGTCGGGGGCGATTACGGCGGCGATTGGGTTGGCGCAGTGGAACAGCGAAGATTCGGTTGACCAGCAGGCCGCCAAATTGTGCAAATCGGATGAGACGGTAGTGCGTACCACGCGCATCAATCCCGATGAGGGCGGGCTGATGACGGTTTATTATTGCCAGAATGAGGACAATGTGCGGCGCGAAATCGAAGTGACCGAAGATGACCGCGAAACCTCGATTGGGCTTGGCGTGATGATCGCCGGGGGCGTGATGGCGGCGATTGGCTTGGTGGTGCTGACCGTTGGGCTGGTTCGAAAATCACCCTCCGCACCGGGCCATGAATTTACCCCCATGCCGATGACGGTGACGACGCTGCCGGGGGGTGGCACAGTCATGAGTTCGAACGTCGTCATGCTGAATGGTCAGCAGGTAGACCCCAATTCAGACATGGCCCTGATGATTCAACAGGCGTTCGGCGCGATGAACATGGCGTTTAATCAGATGGATCAAGGCGCAGGGTTGGATGTTGGCGGGCTGTTGCAAATGGCCCTGCAACAACTGGATGCCGCTCGTGCCGCCGGAACGATTTCCGAGGACGATTATCAGCAGGCTAGGGAGAAGATTATGAAGAATATGGGGTAGGGGAGTTTTCGAAAAGGTTATCTGTCGCCCTACGCCACAGGGTCAAACCCTGCGGCTATGCGTAAAAAAGCCCCATAGAATGGGACTGGCAAATCTCACCGCAGCCTCATTCGATGAGGGTTCTCGCTAGAACTAGCTGGATGGTTTGACCGTTCGGCGACCAGAGATTAAGGCACATTCAGGGCATTGTTGTGGATGGCTTTGCGACGGACTGAATTAATCCGGATTCTGTGGGGGGATATTGAGTTTGACCATGATGTACCAGACACGCTGCTCAGACTTGGAGATAACGGCAAGGAAGTAAAAGTCAACATACCTGCCGAGATGAGAACTCTAATAGTCGATTGGAAAAGCCGAATCACAGGCCAAAGCAGAGCCACCCCCTCCGATGATAGTCCTTTATTGAGACGGGTTTGGAAAGGCGGACGAATTGATGAAAGTGGTATTACGGCAGACGCGGTTTGGAGAATCACCCAAGACGCGGGTTATGATGCGGGTTTAGGTAGCGTTACGCCAGATGACCTCAGGCGCTCTAGAACTTATCACCTTTATCAATCTGGTGTATCCATTAAAGAAATCAGCCAATTGCTAGGACATAGTAGTCAATTGGTGACCACAGCGTACATTGAAGAGATTGAAAAGAACATGTAACTTATTGCAGCCCCTTCAGCCACACATCAAAAAAGCCAGCGGGGTATATAAATTATACGTAATGTCGTGGTCGTCGCGGCCAAAAATTTTGAATTTAAGCCGGGGATGGGATATGATGTATAAACAATGTAGCAACGGGAGAGGGTAGTATGAAAACTCGTGTGCAAAAATGGGGCAATAGCCTTGCCCTGCGTATCCCAAAGGCTTTCGCGGATGAAATTGGCATAGTTGAGGAATCGGAAGTGGAAATGCGTTTGGTGGAGGGACAATTGGTCATAGCGCCACCCCGCCATAAGGTAACGCTTGAGGAATTGGTCGCGCAAATCACCGATGAAAACCGTCCGGGCGAAACGGATTGGGGTCCACCTGTCGGAAATGAGGTGTGGTGATGGGGTATGTGCCGGATCGAGGGGATGCGGTTTGGCTAACCTTCAACCCACAGGCGGGCCATGAACAAGCAGGTCGGCGGCCCGGTTTGGTGTTATCCCCGGCCCTCTACAATGGGCGAGCGCTATTGGCGCTGATTTGCCCCATCACCAACCAAGACAAAGGCTATCCCTATCATGTGGCGATTCCGGCGGGCCTCAAAATAACGGGCTTTGTACAGGCCGACCAAATCAAAAGCCTCGATTGGGTAAGCCGTCAAATTGAATTCATCACCAAAATGCCGGATGAACTGACGCAATCCGTTTTAGAAAAATTACAAACCCTCCTACAGGTATAACGCAACTGGTGGGGGGAGGGCGAGTCTGAGACGTCGCCCCTACTGCACTCCCTTCACCCACACATCAAAAAACGCCACTGACCTTGCCAGCGCGGTATATAAATTGTAGGTGATGTCGTGGTCGTCGCCGATGTATTGATAATATTCCACCAAACCGCCTGCCTCCAAAATCTGTCCATATAAAACATCCGACATAGCAATCGGCACAGTCTCGTCGGTGGTGCTGTGGTGCAGTTGAATCGGGCCGGACAAATCGGCAAGGTAGCTGTTGGCGGAGATGGCATTCCAAAATTCGGGGTTTTCCTCCGGCGTGCCATAATCCTCAATCATACGATCCCGCCAGCGCCGTCGTTCCGGGGTGATGGTTGTATCGTTGTTGACTTCACGCGGACGCCACCACAGCGTAAACAAATCGGGGTAGGACGCGATCACGCCGCCCCAGATCACCCCGGCTTTGATGCTGGGGTCAATCACCATCGCGCGTAAGGTGATATAGCCACCCATCGAATGGCCCCACATGCCCATGCGGTTGGCGTCGGCATCGGGATAAGCCTTTAATGAGGCGACGGCATTCAGCACATCCACCACATAATCGGGACTGGAATAGGCCCCCCCCGGATTGCCTTCCGAAAAACCGTGACCGCGATAATCGGATTTGAAGGTGATATAACCTGCATTGGCAAAGGCCGCAAAATAATCCACATAACGTTCGGTGGTGCGATAGACGTTCGGCGGGATATAGCCGTGATTAAACACAACGACAGGCCAACCCGTCGCGGGTCGCTGCCCAAAGGGGATAGACATCAATGCAAAAATTTTGTTGCCTTCGGAAAGATAAGAGACTACATATTGATTGTAAGTCGTGCCGGGGTCGAGCGTTTCTTCAAACGTGATGGTGCTGCCGGGATAGGTGCGCTGGCGCATGGCGGTGATGGACATGGGGTGTTCTTCAATCGCCAGCGGTTTGAGGCCATCGGCGCTATCTACGGGCAGGGCCGTGTCTTCAACCGGGCCGCCTTCATTTTCGGACGTGTTTGGGTCGGGAGTGGAGGTGGAGCGCTGGGGGGCGGTTAATGCGGCGACTGGGTTGGTAGTGGGGTCGGCGACGCCGAGGACATCCCATAACACCGTGCCGAGCAATAGCCCAAATATCAGGAGGGCAAAACCGCGCGTGACCCAATGATCAAAGGGATGCTTGTGCTGCATAGCAAATTTCTCACTTTCGTCTGCCCCCCATAATACCATTTACGATTTTGGACGCAGCGTAGGGGTGATTGCTTACGTGAGAGCAGGTCGCTCAACCCCATCCCAAACCCTTCCCCTAACAAAGGGAAGGGCTTCAATGCAGCCTTCTCTCCCCTCCCTATGTTTGGGGAAGGGTTTGGGATGGGGTCAACATTTCACCGATTTTGGTATAAGAGCTACAGTGGAGGCGGGTCGGTGGTTTTTGGGGTGAAAAATCAACATGCCCGCACGGGTCACGGGCATGGCGGATGACTTTTAGAGTTGGCCGTCGAGTAGCAGCACCAACAAAATGAAGCAAGCGATGGTCGAGAGGATGACGAGACCGAATGAAATACGCTCCCACCATGTCATGATGTCATAGAGATCGAGCAGCGGGTGACGGGTGGCGACGGCGGTCTGGGCGGTGGGATGAATTTTGGGGAGGGCCTGATGTTTGACTGACATGAACGTGTTTGTCCTTTTTCACCTCAATGGTCACTTTTGATTGTATAGGAGCAGGGGGATAGAAAAATACGACAAACGACCCGATATGTTGTGACATCTTTCACAATGCCGCCACTATGCCCTCATCGTCATATCTATAACCAAAAATGCCTGCCGATGTGCAAACTCGCGTATAATCTAACCAAACGGGGGGAAACATCATCGAACATGGAGGATAAAACGTAGCAGTCGGAGGACATCAAAGAAATCCCATGCAGCGACTATTTCGGTTTACGCTCATATTGGGCGCGGCAGCCCTTCTCAACTTGACCACCGCGCTTGGATTAACTCATGGTAATCGTGGCCCCGTTCAGACCATCGTCATTGAGCAGGGTCAACCCGACGCCAATCCCTCAGAACGTCTCGCACTGGTAATCCCCGGCGAAGATGACCCCCATGTGTTTACCCCCGCATTGGACGGGGTACAGTATCACGGCCTTTCATCCGACGGCAACTGGATGATTTATATCGGCGAAGGTGAATCCGACACGGTGAATGTCACGGGCGGCCTGTTTCGCACACGCGGCCTGATTGGTGACACCCATCTGACCGCTGACCGTGTATCCTCGGTACATTGGATGACAACCCCGCAAAATGGCGAATGGCTGGTCTATGAATCGTGGAACAACCTCTATTTCAGCCGCCTCAATGGGGCCGAACGCCAAGACCTGCGCTCACTGATGCCCAGCGGCACGTGGCCGGATATGCATCATGGCATCACCGTTTCGCCGGAAAGTGGATCGGTGTTGTTTACGGGCGAAGGCGGTGACGGCTCGGCGGGCGGTGGTTATGGTGGCCGGGGGCATGAACACGCCATTTATCGCCTGCGTGTGGGCGACAGGCAGGTGGAAAATGTCTCGGAGTATATCGGCGGACGGATAAGCCCAGTCGCGTGGCTGGATGAGCAAAATTGGGCCGTCATCTCGCATAACGGCGGCCTCTATTGGAAACCTTCGACGGGCAGCGAATTGACCCCCTTATTTGACCGACCCGAAAATGGGCTTAGTTCGGTCGAATGGCTCAGTACGGCGGGCATCCTATTGGTGAAGGGGCAGGTCGTGACGGATGGCTTCTATACCGAAGAATATTATGGTTTTCGGCCCGGTGAACTTACGCCCGTCTGGACGGTTTCCAGCGTGGATGGGCGCTTTTTTGATGTGACACCGGATGAAAATTGGCTTATTTTTGGTCGCACCGATGGTCGTTTGGAGCGAATGCACCCCGATGGCAGCGAACGCGAAATCCTGACCGCCCTACCGGATGATTTGCAGTATAGGATGCAGCGCGGCGGAGTCAGCCCGGATGGACAGTGGATTTTGGGGTGGTCGCGGTCACCGGAAGGGGGCAGCCGGGTCTATCGGGTGCATCTGACGACGGGTACGCCCGAATTTTTGTTGGATGTGTCGGGGGTGGTGATCGAGACGGCATGGTCGCCCGACGGTGAATGGGTCTTGGTGTCCGATACTGCCCCTTCCATTGAGTATGCCGTACCCCGTGTAGCGGCGGTGCATGTTAAAACAGGTGAATTAGCAGTGGTGGCTGATGACGACAGCGCGGCACGGTTTGCGGGGTGGGGGCCGATTGTGGGGAAACATTGGTCGTTGGGCTTGCTGCTGCTGGCAGGTCTGTGTTTGGGTGGGGTGGGGTTGATGCGCCTGCCGATGACCCGATTAAACCTGTCACGGCGGGCAGTGGATTCGGATGAGACCAAAGGATAAACATGGAGCTTTGTGACATCTTTGACGCATCCGGCACATGGACGGGCAGGACGGTGGCGCGTGGTACGGAACTGCCCCCCGGTGAATATTATCGGGTCGTTCAGGTGTGGATTCGGAACGAAAATGGCGACTATCTGGTGCAGCAACGCGCCCTGCATCTGGTTTCCGGGCCGGGCATGTGGGCCACCACCGCCGGATATGTACTGACAGGTGAGGAAAGTGTCGCCGGGGCCGTGCGTGAGGTGCGGGAGGAATTGGGCCTTGAATTAACCCCGTCGCAGTTCCGGCTGTTTGACCGCATGGCAATGAATCACCTGCTGCAAGACATTTGGCTGGTGGAGGTTTCGAGTGCAGAAATCGGCCAGCCAATGTTAGGGCCGGAGGTCGCCGATTGGCAATGGGCCTCCAAAAATGCGCTTGCCCGGATGATTGAGGCCCATGCGTTTTTCGCCTATAGCTACTTTGCACGCCTGCCCGATTAATTGTGGATTAGAAAACCCCATCCCCAACCCTTCCCCAAACATAGGGAAGGGCTTAAATAGGGGATTTCATGAAAATGATCTGTCCATTAGCCTGCTGGGGTGGGGGCGTTGCTATTCAGCGGCAGAGAATCTACTGGGGAGGCGTCCCCCTCGGCGTGCCAGACCATTGGTGACCAGACTACATGCAGCAGGCCAGTGGCCTCCGCGCCTGTGTCGTCGGGGATGAAGCCTAACCCCTCCGGCGTCATCAACACCCCATAACCGTCATCGTGGACAATCGCAATGGAGTTGCCATCGGGGGAGACAGCGGCGGATAGGGTGGTCTCAATCGTGCCGAGCGCAAAACTGCTCTCGGCCACGCCATACCAGCCGGACGTATCATCATAGCCCAAGCCATACCCCTGTCCGGTGGGCGTTTGCAGCACAGGCGGATTTTTGAGGAAGGCCCGTTCGCCCGTCGCGGGGTTGAGGATTTGCCATGTATTGCCCTCGAACAACAACCCAATGACCCAATGACCTTCGCGCTGCATCCACTGGGCACGGATAAAGGGCGGGCCGGGGTCGTCCAGATATTGGATTTCAAAGCGATTGAGCAGTCCGGTTTCATTGATAACTTCGATGACAACCCCGCCGCGTGAGCCATCTTCACCCAAGCCGAAGGTAAAATACTGCCAGATGAGCGACTCACCCCATGCAAGGGTGTTCGGTACGACAAAGGCCGCATCCTGAAAACCAACTGAGATGCTGTCTACTACGAGTTGGGTTGTACTCTCAGCCAGATTATAGATCATCAGTTGACTGTGGACGGCGCTTTCGGTGACACGCATTTCGACCCATGCCAGTTGGGTAGAATCGGGCGACCATGCCGGACGGGAACGATAGATGCCGTTGAAGGCCGTCGCGTCGGCGGGTTGGTCAGCAATGCGGGTAAAATCGCCGGTTGCCAGATTCCACAACCAGATATTTTTGATCCCGCCTGCCATCAATGCGTTGGGGTCGTCGGCTGCCAGCAGTTCCACCATATACTGGGGCAGGGAGAGATACGCCACATACTGACCATTGGGCGAGAGGATGGGAATATCGTTATAACCCCATGTCGTTTCGCGCACGGCGGCGGCATCGTCGGGCGAATAGCTGTAGAGGTCGCCCAGAAATTCGCCATACGGTTCGTTTTCGCCGTTGGTTTTCAGATAGATCATTTTGCCAAGCGCCACGCCGTCGGATTGGGCATGGGCGGGGAGACCAGCCACCAATAGGATTAAGAGGGCCGCCCCCAAAAGCACTTTCTTCACAGGTTGTTTCTCCTTCAATGGTTCAAAGTTGCATGTTCCATTAAACAACACATGACCTGTGTGGTGCAACACGAGTCTAACAAGGGTAGGAACCGTACAGAATGAACTTACGGCAAATAGGTAGCTTGTCCGAGCCATTCGGACTCGTCACTGGCGAGGATGATAAGTTCAAGGGCGTCAATCACTTCACCAATGGGCGTTCGCTTGTGGACGAGAAACAGCCCCGGCGCGGGTAGTTCCGCTTTGATGCGATCATAGAAGTAGCCACGCATAGTGTTGACATCGTGCGAGAGGACTATGTAACCTTGTTCAGCGGCATATTCGAGTACCCGCGAATCAGTTGCTCCGGCGATCTCGGTATCCTGCACTCGGATGAAACTGGCATCCGGGATGCGCCGCCAGACACCACGCAGAATATCGTTGTTGAAGTTCTCGTCCGCGAGGAATTTCATCCGGTGTTGTCTCGTTTGGCTTGCCGGCGTGCCAGCAGTTCCGCCTGTGTGATCTTGGGCGGATGCTCTGCTTCCCATTCACGCCGCAGCCGTTCAGCTTCTTCATCCATGCGACGGATGTAATCATCAACGGTTTCGCGGTGGCGGAGATAGTAACCGATGGCGAGATAGACCTGATCCAACGTGAGCGTGGGATACATCTGCACCATATGTTCAGGTGTTTCACCCCGACGGTAAGCATCAACGATCAAATCCAGCAGCACCCGTGTACCACTGACGCGCATTCTGCCGTCTTCATCGGTATAAATCGGGATGACTTCGGTAATTGTCGCATCCACCATAACCAAAACCGTTTTCTCTAGTAATACGGAATTCGGGTAATTCATAGCTGTTCGACCCCACCC
>JAIOHL010000359.1 GCA_019913005.1 Anaerolineae bacterium
GGTCAACACATCTGAAAATCCCTTGCTGATGCCCTTTCCGAAAAACTGTCGGAGAAGGAAGTCATTGACTGGGGTGGGGGTGGAGAATTCCTTGCTTTGTAGACCCCCCTAGGTTTGCCCAGTTTTCAACCTCGCAACCGAGCAACTAGGGCCAGCTTTGGATGTATTTCAGCCTCATTTATGGGGCTTTTCCCCTCCAATAGCCAGATGGTTTGACCGTCTGGCGGCCACGTATCCACAATGCAGGTGCAGCACACTTGCGCAAGCCCCCGTCCGCCCGCACACCCAGCAAGGTTAGGGATGAGGTATGTTTTCATTTGAATCTGGTATGAAATTGCTACATATGAAAGCGTTTGCAAAACAGGTAATACAGCTCGGAAGCGCCGCACCAAATCCGCCCTGCCTAGAAATCGGCCCACTTGGAAACGGCAGTGGATACCAGTGAGTCTCGTAGAGTGTGTTATTCCATATTCTTTCGACATAGTGTATACTTATTTTTGAATATCGGCTATGATTTACAGGTAATGGGCAATCCGTCACCCTGTATCTCCTATCACACTTGGCATATAATAGAAATAGACGCTGCTGTCATACCTCCTAAATCTCTTGTCGTCGTAGCTAGGTCTTTACAATGGATTAAGTTGACTTTGGAAAAGAAATTTAATTTAAGTAACAGACTATGAAGAATGTAAACCTAGAGATTGTTTAGAAATCCTAACAATTAAGAGATTTCATTTAATCGGTGAAGGTAGCTATAATTCGTTATAGTGATTCCTATTTTTTGAAGAATATCTATGTAATTTAGGTCGGTTGGAAAAGAGCCGTATAGTTAGGTCGAAGGAATTTAGATGGGAAATCAATCAAACGACCCCGCTGACGATATTCTGGCAAGCATACGAAGCGAAATGGCGCGTCATCGTTCACAGGCGGATGTGGAATACGTGGATGAGTCTGAGGAACGGCGGCGGCGCCCCTCTAGCCCCACATTGGTAGACATCCGCAATCTTTTGGACAATGGACAAGCCCGCAACGCCCTCCCCTTCATCGAAGATTATCTGCTCCAACACCCCCATGACCCCAATGCCCAATTATTAAAAGCCGAAATCTGCCTCGAATTGGGCGTGCAAAGCGCATTTGTAGGCTGGGTACTGCATGAACTGGCCGACACGCACACGGACAGTTCGGCCTACCGACGCTTGGCAGCCGGGATCGAACAGGCCATCCGTGAGAAATTGGAGGCCGGGCGCAGTGAATTGGGGTATCGGTTGAATGAAGCCCTGCGGCAGTTTGGCGTGGTGGCGGATTATGCAACAACCGACCCGGCGGCAACGATGGCGGTGGTGTTGGCCCTGCTCAAACATCTGGATTTTAATAAGCAGGCGGTCCCCGCGACGGCGAAGATACGGGCCGCTGTTGATCGCTTTACCCAATTGACGATTGAGCGCAGCCAACCGGGGACGATGGCCTACGAAGAATCTATTCGCCATCGGGTTTATCTGCTGCTGCATGAGGGGCGCATTGATGAGGTTGGGGCGTGGCTTCAAACCCAAAACCCCGGCGTGCGCTATCGAGAACATCTACAGGTTGCCACCTATGAACGGGCCGTGCGCCAAGCGATTGACATCATGATAGGCCTCGTGCGTAACGGTCAATTTGAATTGATGGCCGAGCTTACCGAACTTGGACTCAAGACCGCGCCCGACAGCCCCACCCTACGCTATTTCGCTGGTGAAATTGCGCTGATTCAAGGCAAGCCCGCTGAGGCCCTACAGATGTTTGAACGGGCCGAACAAACCGGCCATCTCACGAACCGAATTGCCGATGGGGAGGCCCGCCAAAAGTCGTGGGCACTGCTTTCCAATGCCGTCATCACCTGCCCAGCCTGTGGCAAGACCGTCGCCCCCAATCTGCGGGTGTGCGATTATTGCAGCGAATCGGTGGCGCGGCATGACCTGATGGTGGATAAGTATCACCTCACGAGCCTGTTAGAAGTTGAGAACATGGGGCTGCTGGGTGAGATCGGCCAAGCCTATGCCTACCATCTCTTGGATTACCCCAAGGCTGCCACCGAAAAACTTGCCACCATCTTGGCAACGCTGTCCGAAAATTCGCCGGTACATAAAGCACTGGTGGAAATGCAGTCAGATATTATCACGGGCCATCCAGAAGCCTTCCTACATCAACCGATTACAATTCCGGCCATGCCACCCCAAATTGATCCGGTGGAGGTGGCCTGCCGTGCTGTCGAAACGACGTTGGCCCAGCCCGTCTTGGATACCGAGCACCTGCTGGCGCTACGGGCTGTCTTTTTGCCGGACACGCTCAGTCACGCCCAACGACGGGAGTTGGCCGAAAACACGCTTTGTTTGGAGGGTGTCCAGCCCGGTCAACTGCCCCTCAAACTTCGCCAAGCGATCATCAAGCGCCTGATTAAAGAACAACATCTCGAATTTGCCCGCGATTTGATGCCCGTGCTGTTTGCTGACAACCCCGCCCGCAAATCCGTGCAGCATTTGAGTGAACAGCTAGACCGCGCCATTTCCAGCACCGTCGAGGTTTGGCTGGACGAAGCCGATGAGCTTTTGGCACAGGGCATGGTGGAACATGTGTTGACCTTGTGTGAGGACGCCCTTGCCCTCTATCCCGATCATCCGGTGGCCTTATTAACACGGGGACGAGCGCGGCGGCAGTTGGGGGCGGATCTGGCGGCGCTGGATGATTTTTATCATGTGCTGCGACTGCGCAATTATCACAAGATGACCGGGCAGGATAAACGCTGTCCATTTTTGCGCCAAGCCCGCATGGTGGCTGCTGAAACACTGGAGGCACGCTGGGAAAACGAGCAAGCCCTTGAACTGTTGGAGGGGTTGGCGGATGTTGAACCGCTACGCCAGCGCATTCTTCGCCGCCAAGCCGATCTACCTGTCGTGCGCCTAGTGCCTGCCGACGCCGCCGTCATGACCGACACGCTGGTACGTGTGCCCGCCCCAGCCTATACCCACGCCTTTTTTGCCGTCGCGGTGCGTTCGGTGGGACGCATGACCGCCGCCCCTCAAGCATGGGTCGAACGGGTGTTGATGGCAGGCTATGAATTTGTCCAAATCTTGGGCGGGCTGCGCAATTCAGTGGGCGAACCCGTTTTTGCCCTGCGTCTGATTAGCCAGCCTCACCCGCAATTATCGGAGCGCGGCCAGTTGAAATTGGCACTCGTGGCGCGTATCTCCGGGGATGACACGACCAGCGCCGAACAGATGGCCCGCCAATTGTGGATAACGCTCAAGGAAATTTTGCCGCTGCGCCGTGAATTCGCCTTTATTTTTGAGCCAGTGGTGGATGAAGCCGAACTTGACAGCTTGCTCTCCCCATTTGAGATCGGGGCGGTGGCGGAAATTGTGCGGCGCGAGGATTTGCCCTCGGCGACGAATGACCGTTACGCTGTCTATCCGTATACTCCACCCCTCAGCCTCGACATGCACAATCTGTGTTGGGCACTGCTGCGACAACCCGGCCCGGCGATGGTCAGTATTCACGTGCTGCCCACCTCGCTGATGGCATGGGAACGCGCCGCGCTGAATGATCAGATGGCAAACCATAAGCCACAGCTTGACCGCGAAAACGTGCAATATGATCGTGTGGCGGCATGGTGGCAGGAAACGCCGCGTTGGGGTCAGGCCCAAGCCAATCGGTATCTGGTGGATGCGCTGAGTCTGCACGCCTATATTTTGCAGGTGAATGTGGTCGGCAGTGCCCAAATGAATCCCTTGTTTCCGGAGCAGGTGGCTACCGCGCTGTTTGGCCCGCCGCGTACCAGTGGAGAGGCGCGTTATGGGGGATACGAAATCCTCCGCGCCAGCCGCCATGATGAATTTACCGTCGCCCATCGCAACTTGCAGATGCTGGATGTCGAGCGTTGGGTCTATTCTGCCGCGCCGGAAGATGCCCCTCGCCTGCGCCATCTGGTCACGGAGAACGAGGCCGCCATCGCGTTTCGGCTGCCGATTCCCAGCGGTGATGGATTACCGGGCATGAACCTCATTGATGCCAAGCCCATCCCGCCCCCCAGTGGAATGCCCGCCAGCGGCACATTGATTGGCGAAAGCGTGGCACGGGTCGGCGGCGCACCCATCCGCATTATCCAGAGCACCGATGACCGACGGCGGCATGTGTATATTGTCGGCAAGACGGGCACGGGCAAATCCACGCTGATTAAAGGCATGGCGCTGCAAGATATTGAGGCAGGGCATGGGGTGTGTGTGGTAGACCCGCACGGCGACCTGATTGAAGATATTTTGCTGCGGATCCCGCCCCATCGCGCCGAGGACGTGATTGTGTTTGACCCCGCCGACGAAGCCCGACCCATCGGCCTGAATTTGTTGGCCCATCAGCACGAAAATGAACGGCATCAGGTCGTCAATGAGTTTATCGGCTTGTTGATGCGGATGTACGACCCCGGCGGCACCAATATGATCGTGGGGCCGCGCTTTCAACATAACGTGCGTATGGCGATGCTCACCGCGATGTCCGTGCCCGGCAGCACCTTGATTGAGGTGGTACGCGCCCTGACCGACCAATCGTATGTCAAATCGGTGATGCCGCATGTCACCGACCCGATGGTGAAGATGTATTGGGAAAAACAGATCGCCCAGACCAGCGATTTTCATAAATCCGAGGTGCTGGATTACATCGTCTCCAAATTCAGCCGCTTCACCGGGGATAAGCGCGTCCGTAACATCATCGGCCAGTCCAATTCGACGGTGGATTTCCGCCGCGTGATGGATCGCCGCCAAGTGCTGCTGGTCAATTTATCAAAGGGCAAGATTGGCCCAGAGAACGCACAATTTTTGGGGCTGTTGATGGTACAGCAATTACTCCTGACCGCCCTCAGCCGCGCTGATTTGCCCGCCACCGAACGCCCTGATTTTTATCTGTATGTAGATGAGTTCCAAAATTTTGCTACCGAGATGTTTGGCACGATGTTGAGCGAAGGCCGTAAATATGGCGTCGCGCTGACCATCGCCAACCAATATCTGACCCAACTGCCCCACCCCATCCGTGAGGCGATTTTTGGTAATGTCGGCTCGATCATCAGTTTCCGATTGGGCACACAAGACGCCACCGCCCTCGCCCCAGAATTGTATCCGGTGTTTAATGTAGACGACCTGTTGAACCTGCCACGTTATACCGCCAGTGTCAAATTGCTGGTGGATGGCTTGGCAGCGCGTCCGTTTACTATGCGCACCGTCCCCGATCTCCATGCCCCCAATCCCACCCTTGCTGATAACATCCGCGAACGCAGCCGCACTGTGTATGGCCGCGACGAGCAGGAGGTCACGGAGGAAGTGCTGACACGCTTGAAGGCACAGGGGTAAAAAGCATCTATCCATTTCTTTTTCTTTCGATTCAAGAAGGATTATCATGACCACACCAGACAATTTCTTGTTACCTGAAGCAGACGGCTTAACTACAAGAAAGAGCCAAGATTATGTCCATTATAAACTTAAGGCTTTGACAGTATATTTGCAACGGGCAAATACTGCGTTGCGCGACAAGCCTTGGATCGAAAGGTACTATTTGGACCTAGAAGCGGGGCCAGGAAAGCTTCATGTTGGTACAGAAATATTCCTTGGATCACCACTAATTGCGCTCGCGTCACCCTTTCCCGCAACCCGCTTTATTTTTAATGAGAAAAACGCCGAAAACAGAAACGCGCTTGAGCAGAGAGTATCTATAAGTCCACTTAAGGAACGGGTTACCATTTATCAAGCCGACCTCAATGAACTGGTCTCAAACATCTGCGATGAAATACGTGAACGAGATAGACAGGCAAAACTCGAACAAAAGTGGTCGACATTCAACATTGCTTTTCTTGATCCTGAGGGCCTTGAACTGAAATGGTCAACCGTGGCTCAACTTGCTCAAATAACTCGGATGGACTTAATTATCAATTTTTCGATGAACGGAATTGTACGAAATATTGGTAGTGGAAATCTTCAGATTATAGACGAGTATTTTGGGACAACTGCTTGGCGTGATATTGATAAGTACCCAGATGATAAGGTGAAACGGCGTCGCACATTCATCGATTATTACCGCCAACGACTGATTGAATTCGGATATCACATAGTTATCGACCCCGATCTTGGAGGCGACGATATTGCCGTGAATAATTCAAAAAATGCTCAGGTTTATAGCATGATCTTCGCTAGCAAACATGAGCTTGGCGACAAATTCTGGAAACAAGCGGCTAAAGATGCAAAGCCTCCGCGACTTCCGGGTTTTTGAGGGGTTCCATGTTTGGGAATTCTTCTCGCCATTCATCCCAAACTAGATTTCCCTTAAAGAAGATCCGCGTACCTTGCCCATCTAGAACCTTGAGTACATTTTCTACCCATGCTGGCTGCGGTTGATATGCTTTTGGGCCGTCAGTCGCAGCACCGATAACCGCCCACTGCAAATGGCTCTCTTCAAGGAGGGGCGCAATATCGAAACTAAGTGGCTCAATGCTCATCCATTTTACAGGTGTGTCTACTTTTTCCAGCACATCCAGCATTCGTGTTAACATTTTCGCTTGTTGGCTTTGGGTGAGTCGTTTTCCAAACATAAAAGATGGTGGGGCACTAACTCCAATCCAAACATTCGGCGGAAACTCAAATTCGAGTAGGCGTGGCGCATTTTTCGTGAGAAGCTGGAATTGATGCCAAGGAGCACGGCGGCAAATATCCAATATCGCCTCTACCTGATCGTCTGGTATCCAATACCCCATGAGGTCACTCATACTATCTAGGAATATCTTAGCAGGCGTAGCTAACTTTAGGGGTTCATGTAACAACTCTGGACGCCAATAGTGATGCTCAAAACCATGTGGATAAGCACTTTGGGCAACTCGTTCTGCTACGGTCTCAGCATAACATTCGGCAATTGTCCCGTCAGGCATCTGCCATCGGCAACCGTGTTGACAACCACCTATGGGATTCCATGTGAAGTCTGTCCATTCAATGCCGCGTTTGTTCGTTGATTTTAGCTGCTTGTTCATGTTGAAATCCACCTTTTTACATCATTATAGTGTTGAATATATGTTCTAGCAACTATGTGGTGGAGGTGCTGATCCGCTTGAAGGCATAGGGGTAATGGTATAATGGGCATGTCCAACATTGAAGGAGACACACCCATGCAATCCATTACCTTGCACACCCGCATTGACGAACATCATCGAATCATTCTTGATGTTCCCAAAGACCTGCCCATCGGCGAAGTTGAAGTCACCATTCGGCCTGTTAAAGCCCCTGTCACTGAAGGCACGGCCTATGATTTGAGCCATGAAGAAATGGATCGGCGATTGCGGGCAGCCGGGTTGCTGGTCGAATTTTCCGACGATGACCCCGACTGGCTGGAACTAGCCGACGTTGAAGAATTGTCCGAAGATGAACTGGACCGGATAGGCCGCTTATTAGCCGGAGACCGCCCGGTAGAAGACTTGATTCGTGAAGATCGCGGAGAGTGGTAATTGGCAACCTATTTCTTTGACACTAGCGGCCTTGCAAAACGCTATATTGTCGAACAAGGTTCACAATGGGCCAAACAAATCCTCCGACCTTCAGCAGATCATCAAATTCTTGTGGCAGCATCAGCACGTGTCGAAATGCTGTCGCTCATGTCCCGACAGCAGCGGATGAAATCAATTTCTCCAACTGATTTTTACCGCATTCGGGGTACATTTTCGATTCACCTGCGTCGGCAGTATCGGGTTATTCCGCTCAATGATGCGGTGTTGGCCCGTGCTGCCCGTCTGGTTCAAAATTATCCGCTCAAATCGTTGGATGCGATTCAATTGGCTTCAGCGCTAGAAGCACGAAAAATTCTGCGCATTATCCCCATCTTCGTTACAGCAGATCGCCAATTACTCGCCGCCGCCCAAGCTGAAGGTTTCCCCACCGACGACCCCAATCTGCACCCCTGAGACGGTATCCGAATGGGCCGCCTGTGCGTAAAATAAATGAAAACACTCACCAACAAAGGACTTCCCCATGACCGAATCAGCGGATGAACGTCAAGCCTTGCTCAAGCTCTATCAAGATTTGCGTGTGGCCGATGTGCGCGACGGCATGGATTGGCTGATGATGCACGGGTATGGCAGCGTTTCGCCCGACATCCGGCCCATTTTTCGCACACGGGCAGTGGGTATCGCCCGCACAGCGCGGTATCTGCCGTTTGAAGGCCCCCTACCCCCGATGACCCCGGAGCAATATAGCGAATGGAGCGGCTGGTACTACAGCCAAGTGTGCATCTATCCTTGGATGGACGACATCCAGCCGGGTGATTTCATGGTGATTGACCAGAGCGGTGTGGATGCGGGCTTGATGGGGTCAAATAATTCACTGGGCGGGGTAAAAAATGGCGCACGCGGTTATCTGAGCAACGGCGGGGTACGCGATACTGATGAGTTGATTTTGCAGAACATTCCGTTTTGGTCGCGTTTTATCTCACAAAAAATGGTACAGGGTCGGCTGCGATTTGACGCCAAAGATATTCCGGTGGCGGTGGGTGGGGTGACGGTGCGCCCCGGTGATATGGTCGTGGCGGATGGGGATGGTGTGATCGTGGTCCCGCGTGCGATGGCGGTGGAAGTGGCGCATCATGCTCACCGCGAACTGACAGGCGACAAGGTGAGCCGCCGTGCTTTGTATGAGGCACTGGGGATGCCGTTGGATGACAGTGTGCGGTAAATCAATATACGCAGTAGATAATACCGAGAGAGGGAGGTCAAACCTATTTTGACAGTCGGACGAGAATGTACCATAATAAAGTCGTTAGATACTCCTTTATTGCAGGATAATTGATCTATGAAGCAGCTAGTCTGGAGATTGTTGCTGGTCATCTGGATTGCCGCCATTTTTGTGACACCCGCATATTCCCAAAGCGACTGTCGTACCCTTGTCCCCCAAGCAGTCTCACTGTTGGTACAATCCCAAACCTCGTTTGAGGCCGGAGATTCAGTCATCGGGCAGGCTCTTGTCAATGCAGTTCGTGCCCTCCTCGCGCCCTGCGTGCAGAGTGGTGGATGCGCTGAGATCGCCCAAGCCGATATGTTACTCGCAGAAATAGTTAGTACAACCGATCCTAAAACCGTCATTGGGCTACTGGACCGTGCAAAGGACTTTTTGGCTACCTGTCTACCGATAGCGACTTTTGAAACCCCTGAAGCAACAGAGCCTTCTACTCCTCCTACCACTGGTCTCATTGTGTTTGCCTCGGATCGGGATGGAAATGGTGAAATCTACGCCATGAACGCTGATGGCTCAGGGCTACGCAATCTAACCAATCACCCGAGCAATGATTTTTCACCTGCTTGGTCACTGAATGGAGAACAGGTCGCATTTATTTCAGACCGCAGTGGTAACTGGGAATTATATGTAATGAACGCGGACGGCTCTAAGCCAGTCCAATTGACTAATAATTCGCTTACGGAGGACGACCCTTCTTGGTCACCTGACGGGAAACAGATTGCGTTTGAGTCCTTTCAAGATGATAACTATGAGATTTATGTAATCAATGCAGACGGCTCTAATTTGCTCCGCCTGACCGATTATCCCGGTCACGATAAGCATCCTTCTTGGTCACCAGATGGCAACCAAATCGCGTTTGACTCATTCTCAGGCGGCTACCAAGAACTCGCCCTTATGAACGCGGATGGCTCGAATGTGCGACAATTGACAAATCATTTTGGAAATAATTATTTCCCAACTTGGTCACCCGATGGCAGCCAAATCGCCTTTGTCTCTGACCGCGATGGCGACACGGAGATTTATGTCATGAATGCTGATGGCTTCAACCTTAAGCGGGTAACCAATTGGCCTTCGCCAACTTTGACTGTCTCACCAGTCTGGTCGCCTGATGGCAAGCAAATTGCTTTTGTCACTGATCGTGACGGCAACTATGAAGTTTATGTAATCAAGATTGATGGTTCCAATCCGCAGAATATCACCAATAATCCCGCTTATGATGGTCTGCCTGATTGGTCGTGGAGTTCAGGCAGAGTAAAATAAATCCACCAACAGATAATTGTTTGCGCCAACCAAAATTAATGTAACGTCCAATATCGGCATCCCACCGCCACAAAGCCACCCCCTACGAAAGCCTTCTATCTGGGTCATTTTGTCCAACGGCATCATTGGGCTTGACCTATGTCTAGTAAAAAATTTGACCCCTTGACTTTCATGTAGCATGAAGGTCTACACTGTGACTCATCAAGGCAAGATCAGTGAACGCGAGGTCACAGTATGTACCGCATCGGTGAGTTTTCAAAGATTGCACAGGTTCCCGGCAGTGTGCTGCGTTACTATGATCAGATTGGACTGCTCAAACCAGCACACATTGATCAGTGGACAGGCTATCGCTACTACAGTGCCAAACAACTGCCCCGTTTACACCGGATTCTCGCGTTGAAAGAACTGGGTTTATCGCTTGACCAGATTACGCGGCTGGTTGATGAGGAGGTCTCGGCAGCCGAAGTTCGCGGGATGCTGATGCTCAAAAAAGCGCAGGTCGAGCAAACCCTGCATGAAGAACTGCTGCGGCTGCGCCATATCGAAGCTCGCTTGCAACTGTTTGATGAGCCGGATGAATCTGCCTTTGACATCGTACTAAAAAATGTACCATCGCAGCACTATCTCTCATTGCGAAGCGTTCTCCCCAATGCGGACGCAGCACTAAACGTCATGCGCGGTCTCGTTGAGGAGCTTCCCCCCCATGTCGCTGACCATGCCCCCGGCTATTTCACCACCGTCATCCATTCCGAAACATTGGAAAGTGACCAGCTGGATATTGAACTAGGGATCGTTTTGGCAGAACCAGATGACCTGTCGGTGACAATTTCGGATCGCCGTGTGCTGACCACAAGTTTGTTACCCGCCGTGAATATGATGGTCACTGTCGTGCAGGTGGGCGGTTTCGAGCGTAACTGTCAAAGCTACGGCGCGATTGGCATTTGGGTGGAAGAAAATGGCTATCTCATCACCGGGCCGGGGCGCGAAGTCTTAATCCAACCACCACGCTCGGACTTGATGATGGACGAAGTAGTGACGGAAATCCAGTTTCCGGTTGAACGGCGCGGTGAACAGAGCGCCCTCGGTTAACCTCCATTCTTCTTAAGGAATCTACATCTGAATACGGATAGCACGGCTATTGCGACGGCAGGATGCGCTGCGCCTACTGTCCGACAGATGATGGATTGTTACGACCAACGTTTAATCAATGAAAGGACAACTTATCATGACCACATTCACCATTCACACGATTGAATCTGCACCGGAAAGTTCCAGACCGATCTTGCAGAAACTTCAGGAACTTGTCGGTTTCGTGCCCAATCTGGCAGCGACTATGGCGGGTGCGCCGACAGTGCTGGAAGCATTTGCGTCACTGAGTGCCATCAATGCCCGCAGTTCATTCAGCGGGGTTGAGCGCGAGCTTATCGCCATGACCGTTGCCCGTGAAATTGAGTGTACCTACTGCATGGCGGCGCACTCCACATTTGCGAAAGCGCAGGGTGCATCGGACAGCGTATTGGAGGCCGTGCGCACTGGTAAAGCTCCCGGTGATGCCCGACTTGCGGCCCTCACGACGTTCACCCGTCAGGTCGTATGTCAGCATGGTCAGGTATCGGATGCCGACGCTCGTGCCTTCCTGAACGCGGGTTTCACACAGGCACAGCTACTCGAAGTGTTAATCGGGGTGAGTCAGGTTTCACTGGTCAACCTCGTGCATCGCATGGCAGGCACACCGCTGGATGCAGGATTCCAGCCGCAAGCATGGTCAGCATCATAAAAATACTGGAACGTTTTGCGGGGGCGGGTTGCGAACTCGCCCCTGCCATGTTCTATGAAAACGTAAATCCGGTAAATTTGGAAAAACTGGGTAATCAATTTAACTCGCGGCGAATTTATCCCCGCGCTCGTGATTTCTGCTTCATGGCGAGGTCATAGGAGAGGCGGAATAAATCAATGGCCCGCTGTACATCGTCGGGGTGGCGGATGTAGAAGCTGATCCACCCACTGTCGGGCAGGATATGATGGGCTTCGGCGCGTCCGGCCTCGACGAGTTCATGGCGGATTTTGGTTGGGAAGGGGATGTCTATCATGGTGTCGCCGTGAATATGGCCGACTTCGCGCTGACCGATGCGATATTCTGTGCCGCCAAAACGATGGGGGTGCGCTTCGACGCCTTCCCATTGGGTGACGGTAGCGGTGATGGTCTGTTGAGCGCCTTTGATTGCCATAGCCGGGTCTCCTTGATAATCAATTGCGTCACAATATGGATGGCCTCAGCGGGGCATGGTCTTACCTTGTGAAATAAACTTCGGCCCTTCCCCGTTATGACGTTTAACAATAAATCCGGTAATGCAACCTCACCCCCTAGCCCTTCTCAAGGATAGGTTTTTGGTGGGTCGCCAGAGAATAAATTCTCCGACTACCGCTGCAAAGCCGGTTAAAACTGCTCTGTTGCAAAGCCCTATCTATAAGTAGGGTCGGTCTGAGCCAGACCCCTACGAAGCCGCATCCGCAAGCAACTTCGTAGGGGCGTACCCCGTGTGCGCCCTGATTTAAAAAGCGGGCTGGCACAGGGCCATCCCCTACGCAACCCCCATCGTTACACCATTGGCTACAACTCAGACCTGCCCAGCTTTGAATCCCACCACCATCTGTCTACTGTTGAACCTTGCAACCGAGCAGTCAAAACCGACTAGGGATAGCCGCCGACTTCAGTCAGTGGGCCAAATATCAAAAACCTACCCTTGTGAACCCCCGGCCCCATCTGGCGAGGGGAAGTTGAAAATCGCGGTATTTCAGGTCTTCTCACATGGGAGCGGGGTTTTGCTCCTACGCCTTGATGATGTAATTGAAGGTCTGATAGGGCGGGAGGTTCTCATGGGCATCGCCGTTGCCCTGCGAGGAGGCCGCCGTCGCAAATTGTGAGCCGCCGCCCGCAAATTGAGACGACCCACTGCCTGCCAAGCCGATCACCCCGCCGTGATTATGGGCAGGCAATTGGGCCACCGTCAGCGCCACCGATTCGACCCCGCCACTCCCGCCGAGGGTATCCGCCGCCGCCGCTGTCACGCGATTGGCCGATGTGCCGTTCATGTCGTCCTTGCCGAGTGGAAAACGTCCGCGTAAATCGGGCAGATTGAAGGTGGTCGAGCCATTGCCGACGCCAAACGCCGTGCCGATGGTCGCAAACAGCGTGGCATAGGTGGTGCGGTTGATCGCGCTGCCATCGCACAGCAACCAGCCCGACGGCGCACTCGCCCCCCCGAACGGCAAAATCGCGCCAGTGGGGACGCCATTAAATCCCTGCCATGCTGCCCCGCCCGACCCGCTGGCGGTGAGCACATAGCCATTTGATGCCCCCGTGCTGTCGAACGCGGCGGCGGTCAATTTGCCACCCCCGGCAGCGTTTTGATGGGTGTGCTGGGCATTCGCAAAGCTGGTGATGGTTGGCGTGGACAGGGCTTTGCTGCCCCCGACCAGCGCTTCCAACGCGGCATCCAATTGGGTCAGCGGCGCGTTGAACGTGGCGGCAATGGCGTCCTGCCCGTTGCTGAGTGGTGTGTAATTGGTTGGCATGTGTGGTTGGTCTCCTCCCGATTGTTATGCAATAGGCGCTTGGGCAGGGCCGAAAGGGTGACTAATACGGAATTCGGCTGAAATCTAGCGATATCACCCCAACAATGGGTTTAAACCCATTGTTCCAAAAAAGTCTGTGAATTAACCGCATTCCGTATAACAAAGAAGGAATCCCCACCCCAACCC
>JAIOHL010000360.1 GCA_019913005.1 Anaerolineae bacterium
AAATACAATAAGTAAATGGCGGTTCATAAGATTATCCCAAGAGGTACATTGAGTGTATGGGGAAAGCATACCATGTTTGGGGCGAAATGGGGGGGTTTTTGTTTAACCTTCACCCCCGGCCCCTCTCCCAATGCTTTGGTAGAGGGGGAGTTGGGTTGGAGGGGTAACAGTGAACCATGTGTTTGGCAGAGTGCTTTTGTGTGCAGGTGGGCACGGGGCTGATGCTCTTTAATAAACAAAACGGGTAACGAAGCACTCCATCCCAAACCCTTCCCCGTACACAGGGAAGGGCTTCAAGACATGGTTTATTGACCGGAGACACAACTGGCGTCCGGGGGGGCAGGTTCCGGGTTGACGTTGAAGGTCACGTTGTCGTAGCCCAGACGACGGAAGAGGTTGCGCAGGACGATTTGGGCTTCTTCGGTGGCCTGTCCCACATAGTCGGCCTCCATCGCGGTGTTGTAGAGATAATCAATGCCCTCGCTATAGGCCTCTTCTTGCATCTCAGCGAGGCGATCCGTACAGCTTTGGAGTGGAGACAGATTGCCACAGGTGGTGCCACTGAGGTGCTGCGGCTCTTGAAGGAAACAGCCCGTCAATTGGGCAGACGGCAAATTGACCACGATGCTGCCGTCGTCGGGATTGACCTGAAAATCGGCCTCGGTGATCTGGCTCAAATCTACTCCCGCTTCGACACGTCCGACCCAGCGGATTTCCAAAACCGAATCGCGCAGGATAGAGGAGTTTTTGCGGACGACGCGCTCCTCGACCAGAATATCGCCGCTGATGGTTTCCAATCGAGCCAGACGACGGGTTTCCAATACAATCGTGGTGACATCGGTCACTTGGGGTTTTTCATCGCCCCCACCGAGGCCCAAGAGGTCGCGGATGTCGTCGGTGATGCTGCCTGTTACACTGCTGACGCGCAAGACGCCAATCAGCAAGACGAGGGCCGCTGTGACGACCAGCACTAATCCACCTAATCCCGCAAAAAATCCACAACCGCCCATCGCACAGCCGCCGCGTCGTGGTTCACGGGCCGGGCGGGGTTGACGCGGACGTACTTGACGGGGTTGGCGGGGAGGTCGGCGCTGTGGTTTGGGTCGAGTTTCGCGGCGCGTCTCCGGGCTATATTGGCCTTCGATGATATTCCCGTCGCCTAGCTGATCCGGGATTTGATTTTCAGTGTTGGTCATTCATACGTCTCCTCATTCCTATGCCCGGCAAGACAGGCATAGGCATTCTACCATTCCGCTGCGACTTCTGGCACACCCAATCGGCCTATCATGTTCCAGTTCAAAGGATAGTTTTAGATGGGGCTGCTGTCAATCAATACGGGGGCGGGGGGGTTGCGGTTTCTATGGAGAAGAAGCGGGACAGGTCGAGGGCGTGTCATAAAAATCCGTCCTCACCCCCCAGCCCCCTCTCCAAAGGCTTTTAGAGAGGGGGAGTAAAGTGGTCTAGCCTCTACGGGAACAAGGCAAACGAAATGGCGGTTCATGAATTTTGTATAAATTCTGGGCAGTTTCGTTGAGTTAACATTCATTCCCCCCTATATTTAGGTTAGATGGCAGCGTCAAAGTTTGTTATGCTAATTAGAAATGAACACCAAGCTGAATTATCAACTATTTCATGGAGGTTTTATCCATGTCCCGTGAGGCGTTGCTTGAAGCACGCGAACTTATTAAAGCCAAACGTTATGACGAGGCCCGCTTCATTCTAAAATCCATTGATCACCCCACCGCGAAAGAATGGCTGGCAAAACTTGACCAGATCGCACCCCCGCCAAAGGTCAACGATAATCCCTTTGATAGCCCCTTTGATGACCCCTTTGCGTCAGTGGCTGATGTTGATCCGTTTGCCGTCAAACCGACCCCACGCCCCCGACCAGCCTCAAC
>JAIOHL010000361.1 GCA_019913005.1 Anaerolineae bacterium
ACCGCGAATATCCCATTTTGCTGATCCCCCTTGCTGGCCCGGTCAGCAGCCGCGACGCCGAAATCTCTGGCATGGCGTGGAGCGATGACCATCTCATTTTGCTGCCTCAATATCCAGACCGCTTCCAATCAGCCAGCCCCATCCCCGCCGACGGTGCCTTGTTCCTCGTGCCCAAATCTGAACTTCTAGCCTTCATCGCGGGCGATCTCAAAGACCCCTTGACCCCCACCGCCATTCCATTTTTCGCACCCGAAATTCGACAGCGCGTTCCCGGTTATGAGGGCTTTGAATCCGTCGTGACCATCGGCGAAAAAATCTTCATGACCATCGAGGCCCGCCAGCCCAGCGGCATGTTAGGGTATCTGGTCAGCGGTACGATTGCGCCCGACCTCAGTGCCGTCCATCTTAATACCGAGCGCCTCGCCCCCATTGATCAACCCGTCGCCCTCGATAACATGGCCGATGAATCGCTGCTCTCTGCCGACGAAAACCTCATCAGCCTTTTTGAAGCCAACGGGTTTAATGTCAACCATCAGCCCGTCGCCCATGTTTTTAACACCGCCCTTACGTCATTGGGCACGCTGCCCTTCCCCAACATCGAATACCGCATCACCGACGCCACCTCCCTCGATACCGCCAAGCGTTTTTGGGCCATCAATTATCTCTACCCCGGCGACATCGAAAAATTAGCCCCCGCCCGGGATGGACTGGCCGAACGCTTTGGCAACGGCCCGACCCACGCCCAATATCAAACGGTTGAGCGGCTGGTCGAATTTCAATATGGCAGCACCGGCATCGTCCTGACCGACACCCCTCCGATCCAATTGCAGTTGCTGGACGATCAAAACAGCCGCAACTGGGAAGGCATCGTTCGTTTGGACAATCGGGGCTTCCTGCTCGTCACCGACAAATTCCCGATGACCATGCTGGGTTTTGTCGCCTATCCCAAACGCATCTTCGGCTAACCCTACCTTAACAGGTGACTTACTCCCCTCCCTATGCTTGGGGTGGGGAGCGGGATTACCCGATTAATTTGTTAAACGTCATAAACCCATTGTTCCAAAAACCCATGAATTACCCGAATTCGGTATAACCTGTGCAAGTTAGGATTAGAAGCAAGGAGAGATTTTATGATAAAATGAAAAATGAACGATATTGTTTACCATTATACTGTAGAAAACTTGGCCTGCCTTGATGAATAGCAGGCCCGAGCTTAATCAAGGTTAGACACATAGTAATGAGCTAGAATCCATGCCCAGCATGATTAAATGGTTAATCTGTGTAGGTTTAATTGTAACATCTGTAACCGGTTGCCGACTTTTGAGAGATGACAGTCTAACATGGAATTATATCGTCCCTGACAATTATGTTGGGTGGTTGGTGATTCAATATGACTGCCCCGGCGGTCAGCCATTAAATCGACAGGATGATGTCATCACCGTGAGATTTGGAGAGGATGGATTGTTTTGCACTTCTGATTCATCTTTCGGATGGCATGGGCAAGAACATGCCACGAATACCTCCGGAATACCACTGCCAATTTCCTTACGCGCCGAGGAAAGTGCAGGAGGTTATGGCATTTGTTGCGGACTGAGGACGGGTATTAGTACAAACTCGTATGAACTGCAAATGGATTTGTGGTGGGTTGGAAATATGAAAAACGCTCGTCCGCAGTTCGGCCTAATTCGGGAGGAAATTATGCAAGACATGATAGATGGGAAAATAGTTCCCTCTGATTGGTAAACAATTAGGTATTCATCCAGTAGTTTTTCCTCTCCACAACCAAGCCAGATTTAAGGTTCGTTATTTTACGCCAAAAATAGCATAACGGATTGATTATACCAGATTCGGTTGAACAATGGGTGTTTAGCTCCAACAATGGGTTTAAACCCATTGTTCCAAAAACCCATGAATTACGCGAATTCGGTCTAACAAATTTCGTTTGCCCCACCTCCCATCTGCCCATTCGCATTTGCCAAACACGCGATTTTGTAATAAAATGACTGTTAAGAACCGATGTTCTAAAAATGATGCCGGATTGCTCGAACCCAAGCTAAATTGAGCACGGTGGTTTTTACCCCGTGTGCTCGTTGAAGAGATTTTAATGGAGGCTTTTTTGAACCCGGAATATTTCAATCGCCTATACGATTACAACTATTGGGCACATCGCCGCGTGTGGGATTGTGTCATGGAACTCAACCCGGAGGAATTTGAGACCGAACTGGATTACTCCATCGGCTCAATCCGTACACAGGTCGTCCATACAATGGGTGTGGAGCATTGGTGGATCACATTTTTGAACGAGGGCATCCTCTCATTTTTGGACAGTGAGGACTACCCCAACCGCACCACTATCCGCCATAAATGGGATGAGATCGAGGCCTACGTGCGCGGCTACATCCAATCCTTGACCCCCGCCGAGCTAGATCGAGACGTCAAACCGCCGTTTTGGGAAGATTACGAGCGTCCGGTCAAAGTCTGGGAGGCCCTATTGCAGGTCGCCAATCACAGCACCGACCATCGCGCCCAAACGTTAGCAGGCCTGCATCGTCTCGGCGCACCCACCGTCGGCCAAGATTATCTCGACTACATCTCCGACGAAACCGCCCTGTGCAACTCGTAAATCACACGGCTCTTTTGCCTTCCTTCTCTCCGTAGGTAGCAAGCCCTTCCCTTTGTTAGGGGAAGGGTTGGGGATGGGGTTACTCTTTACCCGAATTTGGTATCACCCGCATCATCGCCAACGCCTCCCCAAACCAACCCCTGCCACCAACCCTGCCCCAATTCCCATCAACCCCCACCCATTCCACGCCATATCAATCACAGGCGACCACGCAGGCCGCAAATCTTCCCCCGGCCCAAACGTCATTTGCTCCAATCCTGTGCCATCGGGATGGATGCGCCAGATTTTGCTCCGCCCTGCTTCATCGAATTTTGAAAATACAATCCATTGGCTATCCGGCGACCAGCTGAATGCTCCTAGTCCATAATAACTTGCTCCTTCTGGTAAATTAAAATCAGCAAGGCGCGTATTTTCTCCGCTAGATAAATCCACAACGCCAATCCAATAATCTTTATAGGCCAGCCATTGTCCATTTGGCGAAAGCGTCAGTTGTAGCCAATTAAAATCCAAAACATACCCCATGTCACCAATCCACTCAATCTCTTGAGTATCTACATCAATCGCATACAAACCACCGGGGATGCTGCTAGATAAAGGCGACCCTAAAAAGATCACCCTATCCCCTGCCCAGACATAAGCTATCTCATCATAAATCTCAAAATCGTCTAGATTGAGACGTTTCACCGACTGCCCATTGGGGTGCATGACGTATAAACCTTCTAACTCATCGCTCAAGAATACGATCCAGTTGCCATTAGGTGACCATCGAGGTCGCCGCCCCTCATGCAAAAAATAGCGTTCACTACCATCGTTGTTTTCGCGGTAAATCAAATTAACTCCGCGAATCCTGTCCCAATCTTGCGTCAAAAACCATTCTTCATTGCTTGACCATACAGTGGCATAATTACGGGAAACCGCCGTTAAATATGTGCCATCTGCACGTATTCTAAAATGGTCGGGTAAACTATGTGTATAATCACAGTCATATTGGTCAGCTACGAACTCTCCATCTGCAAAATAAAGCCTATCCCACTGCCGTGACCACCGAACCCAACAATGTACTCTATCCACAGTGGTAAAAGTCAACTGCCGCACATCACTGCCATCAGGCCGCATCCGATAAATTTCTGGATTTCCGTCCCGATTCGAGATAAACGCAATCCACTGTTCTGGCTCATCCCGCCGCGCAACCACCAGCGTCCCTGATAGCAGCATCAGCACCACGCCCAAAAAACCTATGACCCGCATCATCGCCAGCGCCTCCATATTTCACTTTTTGGTAGTGGTGACAAATTGACTAATGAAAACCAACCCCACCCCCTGACC
>JAIOHL010000362.1 GCA_019913005.1 Anaerolineae bacterium
AGGGGTGGGGATATATTTCCGTCTATTGCTTGGCACTCTTCCAAAAATAGGATATCATACTGTAGGATAGCTGTCAAAAGAGAGCAACTTTAGGACGGAAACCATGACAAAACCTATAGGCATTGGCGTAATCGGCATGGGTTGGATGGGCACGACCCACAGCCGTTCATATATGGGCATTCCAAGCCGCTTCGAAGAAGATGACATTCGGCCCCGTCTGGTCATCTGTGCCGACGCGGTAGAGGCCCGTGCAAAAAAGGCCGCGCAGCATATTGGTTTTGAGCAGTACACCACCAATTGGCGCGAGGTGGTCAATCACCCCGATGTACAAGTCGTGAATATCGCCACCCCCAACGACCAGCACCTTGAAATTGTGCAGGCCGCCGCCGCCGCTGGCAAACATATCTTCTGTGAAAAACCTGTGGGTCGAAACCCCAACGAAACAGCCGAAATCGAATATGCCGCCCGTAAAGCCGGGGTGTTTAGTTTTGTGGGTTATAACTACCGCTGGGCACCCGTTGTCCAATATGCCCGCCAATTTATTCAGGACGGCAAACTGGGCGACCTGACCCACTATCGCGGGCGATTTTTCTGCATGTATGGCAGCAACCCCTATTCCGTGCTGTCATGGCGTTTCCAGCAAGAATACGCCGGATTGGGCACACTCGGCGATTTGATGTCGCACGCCTGTGATATGGCCCATATGATTGCTGGCCCAATTAAGCGGGTCGTCGCCAACCGCGAAACCTTTATCAAACAGCGCCCCCTCTCCACCCCCGGCGAAGGCACACACTTTACCACCCGCACCGATGGCCCGTTTGGGGATGTCGAAAACGAAGATTATGTCGGCGTCTTGGTGCAGTTTGCCAATGGCGCACATGGCACCCTCGAAGCCTGCCGTGTTATCTATGGCCCGGTGGTCGAAATGGCCTTTGAGGTCAATGGCAAAAAAGGCGCCCTCAGTTGGGATTTTGAGCGCATGAACGAGATGAAAATGTACCTCCCCGATGCCACACCCGGTCACGAAGGCTATGTGCGTGTGCTGTCCAATCCGGAGCATCATCCGTTTCATGGCGCGTTTAATCCTGCCCCCGGCACTGGTTTGGGCTATGACGACCTCAAAACTATCGAGGCCCATGAATTTTTGCGCTCCATCGTGGACGGTAAGCAGCGTGCCCCCAGTTTTGCCGAAGCACTGGCCGTCGCCGAATTCCAAGCCGCCGTCGAACAGTCATGGAAAACTGGCGCTTGGGCCGATGTGGTTTCACTCAGACGATAGCCGGGAAGGGGGATACTTATGCGCTTAAAAGATAAAGTCGCGTTGGTGACAGGTTCGGGGCAAGGTATTGGGCGGGGCATTGCCGAACGTTTTGCCCAAGAAGGTGCAAAGGTCGTCCTGTGTGATATTAACCCGACGACCCTTGTCCAAGCGGAAACCGACTTGAAATCGGCGGGCCACGATGTTTTGGCAGTTGAGGCCGATGTCAGCCAATCCGACCAAGTATCTGCCATGTTTGAGAAGATTGTCGAGACACATGGCACGCTGGATGTGTTGGTCAATAATGCGGCGTGGGCCATTCCGACGGCTCATTTTCTCGATATGACCGAAGATTTTTGGGATACCGTCATCCGCATCAACCTCAAGAGTGTATTCCTGTGTTCCAGCCGTGCCGTTCGCATCATGGCGGATCAGAAAAAACCCGGCGCGGTGGTCAATATCAGCAGTTTTGGGGCGCTGCGTGCCCATCGAGAAATGTCCGCCTATGACGCTGCGAAAGGAGCAATCGAATCCATGACCCGTGCAATGGCCGTTGATCTTGCCCCTTGGAAAATTCGTGTCAATGCCGTTGGGCCGGGCTTGACCGCGACTCCACCCGTCACCGATTATCTGCCCACCCCGGAGCAGCAAAAACGCCTCTTGGATACCGTGCCATTGGAGCGCTTGGGACAACCTTCCGACATCGCCGCCGCCGTGTTGTTCCTTGCCAGCGATGAGGCCAGCTACGTCACGGGGCAAATTTTGTATGTGGATGGCGGTGTCGTGGCCCAATTACGTCCCGCTGTCATGGAACGCCATCACAAGCGGCCAAGTTAGAGGATACCTATTTTTACCTCACCCCCAACCCCTCTCCAACGTGGAGAGGGGCTTCAATAGGCCAGATTCAACTCCCCCTCGCCAGATGGAGAGGGGGCCGGGGGGTGAGGTAAACCCATCTAAAAATCGCTTACTGATGCCCTTTCCGAAAGACTGTCGGAGTGTGAACTATGTTTGGGGAAGGGTTTGGGATGGGGTCAATTTCTGTTTTTTGACACTTTTTGAGGGATACCCGTATGCGACCCAATAAAACCAAAGCCGCTTTAAAGGACGGGCAGACCGTTTTGGGCTGTTTCATCCGCTATCCGAGCGCCAGTCTGGTCGAAGTCCTGACCTATCAAGCATGGGATTTCATCGTGTTCGACGCCGAACACGGCACAATTCAGCCCGAAGATTGTGAAAATATGGTGCGGGCGGCGGAATTGCAGGGCGTGACCCCTATCGTCCGTGTCACCACCAACCAAGCCCCCGTCATTCTGCGCTACATGGACAGCGGCGCTCAAGGGCTGCACGTCCCTTGGGTCAATTCCGCATCAGAAGCGGAGGCCGTCGTCCAGTCGGTCAAATATTATCCGCGTGGTGTGCGGGGATTGGCGGGCGTCCGTGCGGCGGATTATGCCTTGCGTGGTTCATTTGGGGACTACGTGCATTTTGCCAATCAGGAGAGTCTGGTGGTTATCCACATCGAAACAGCCGAGGCGGTGGAGCAGTTGCCCGAAATCGTGAAGGTGGACGGCCTTGATGTGATTTTTATCGGCCCCACCGACCTCTCCCATTCCTATGGCGTCCCCGGCGAACCACAGCATCCCACCGTGCAGGCCGCCATTGACCGGATTGTGGAGGTGGTGGGGAAATCGGGCCTCGCGCTCGGCATTATGGTCGGCAATGCTCAAGCTGCCCAGCAATGGCGCGAACGGGGTGCCCGGTACATCACCATCGGTTTTGAATCCGTGTTAATGCCTGCCGCCAAAGCCTATCTCGAAAAAGCCCGTTCGTAAATTGGATTTAAAGCCCTTCCCTTTGTTAGGGGAAGGGTTTGGGATGGGGTAGCAGTACGACCCCTATTCCTCGGCGACCAGCACATCCACCCGAATCGGCTGCGTTTCGCGCTGGTGCGAGGGTATTTCGTTCGCAGATGTGGACTCCTGAACCGACTGTCGCCTCAAATTCCGCAGTCGTGTGACCACAAACCCGACGGTCACAACCACCGTCAGCACGGTAATAATCTGTTGATAGGCGTTAACATAGCCAACCACCTGATCCCAATTTTCGCCCAGCATATAGCCCGCGTAAGCCATAATGCCGCTCCACAGAGCCGTGCCGAGCGCGGTAAACAGGATAAAACGTCCAATCGGCATTCGACGCATCCCAGCAGGAATCGAAATATAACTCCGTAGGCCCGGAACCAAGCGCCCAAACAGGATAATCCCACTGCCATAATTCTCAAATAGCGACAGCACCTTGTCCAAATCGCCTTCAGTCAGCAGCACATAACGACCATAGCGGCGGATGAGGCGGCGCAGCGGTTCTTCGCCCCACCATGCCCCGACGCCATACAGCACCAGTGCCCCGCCAACCGAACCCACCGTGCTGGCAATGATCACCCCAACCAATCCCAATTGCCCACTCGCGGCCTGAAAACCCGCAAACGGCACAATCAGTTCCGACGGCAGGGGCGGGAACAGATTTTCCAGAAACGTCACAATGGCGATACCCGGATACCCGAATAAGGTAATGAGCTTTTCGGCTAATTGCCCAAAAAACTGGAGAATGTCGGACACCTGCTGCTCCTTAGAGTGGTTTTCATATTGACTGACCTGTTTTTTGGACTGGCTTCAACTTGAAAACCGCTGTAGGTTTATCCATCTATTAAGGATAAGGCAGAACGCAAACAAACTCAATAGACCAAAGACTGAGAAAAGGTTGGGAAAAAGTTTTCCTTCGCAACAAATATGGGTTATCATCTCTTACGCTAAAATATTGACTACCCAAAAGGATTAGTGCTTATGCGAATCCGGGTTTCACTTTTACTCGTTTTTCTCATTTTTGCAGTCGCTTTTTTCTATTTACCTGTCGTTCCCACTTCTGCCCAAGACTCTGGCGGCAATACCGTCGAGATCGGTGCAGTCAACAGCGACAACTTCCCCGAACTTGAGTTTATTGTCACCGTCCTCGACCCATCTGGCGTCCCGATTCAGGGCCTAACCGCCGCCGATTTTCAGGTATTCGCCGATGAACAGCAGGCCGAGGTCATCTCCGTTGAAAATTTCATTGAAGAATCACTGCCAATCTCAGTCGTGCTGGCAATTGATACCAGTCAGAGTATGTTTGGCAAACCGCTGGATGATACCAAAGCCGCCGCCCTTGCCTTTTTGGATAAGCTAGGGGATGGGGATGAGATAGCTATTGTAGACTTCGATGCTGAGGTCGTCGTCGCGCAGGAATTCACCACCGATCTTAACCAAGCCCGTTCGGTGATTGAGAGCCTGCCAGCCGGGGGCAAAACCGCGCTTTACGATGCCAGTTTTGTCTCTGCCGATCTCGCTGCCCGTGCCAACACCCCCCGTCGCTTTGTGGTCTTTTTGACCGATGGCAATGAATATGGCGCCGAAAGTCAAAATCCACCTGAAGCTGGCATTCAAAAAGCCGTCGAAAATAATATCTCCTTCTACACCATCGGCCTCGGTTTTGGCGTAGATGGGGAATATTTGCAGGCGATGGCGGACGGCACCAACGGTCAATATGTCCTCTATCCCGACTCCACCCAACTCAGCCTGCTCTATGAATTTTTGGCAACCTATCTGCGTAGCTCCTATTTGGTACGGGTGAACACGTCCTTAGAGCCGGATGGGGGTGAACATCAACTGCGTGTCAATGTGACCGGGCAGGAGGATGTGGTCGCGCTTACCGTGCCAGATTTATACCCACAGGTCGTCTTAAATGGCGTTCCCTCGGCGTCCGAACCTGTCACACAGCCTTTTGAAATCACCTATAAGGCCAGTGCGGTGCGTGGACTTGGGCAGGTTAGCCTGACATTGGACGGCCAGCCCGTCGAGGTTTCACTTGACCCCTCTGATGAAGAAAATGCCGAAAATGGTCGCGCCACCATTGACCCCTACACGCTTGACCCGACGATTGAACACACCCTCCAACTGAGTGCCCAAGATGCTGAGGGTGGTTCACGTAGCCTGTCCGCTACCTTTGCCGCTGCCGATCTGCCACCCGTGTTCGTGATTGGTGGCTTGGGGGAGGCCGAAAATGTCCTCCAACCCTCGATTGATCTGGTGGTCGAAGTTCTGCAAGCCCAGCAGCCCATCAGTGCGGTGATTTATCGCGTGGATGGTGTTGAGGTCGGTAGCGCCGATGCTGCGCCCTACGCCTTTTCAGTGGACACCCTTTCATTGGGGGTGGGGGCACATCAATTGGATGTCGCGGTAGTAGACCCATCCGGTGAGACTGTACAAACCCTGAATTTTGCGGTTGACCCGTCGCTGTTTATTACACCGACCAACACACCGACTGAGACCCCCACGCCGTCCGATACCCCGACGCCAACTGCAACCCATACACCCACCGAAACGCTCACGCCCACGCCGTCGGATACACCCACGCCGAGCGACACGCCCACCATCACCTTAACCCCAACCCAACTGGCAATGGCGACTACCACACTGCGTCCGGCCACCAATACGCCGCGTTCGTCTTCAACCCCACGCCCGACGGACACCGCCGAGCCAACCAGCACGGCGACGGATACTGCCGTCCCACCGACGGATACGCCGACAGCCACCAATACCGAATCTCCGCCGACCAACACGACTGAGCCAACCATCACCAAAACGCCAACGGTTGAAGGCGGCGTTAGCGGGGCCGATGTCACCGCGACACCGACACCCACCAGTACCACCGAACCCTCCCCGACACCAAGCGATACGCCCACCGAAAGGCCGACTTCGACCACCGCGCCATCGTTGACGCCAACCTTGACCCTGACCACGACGCTCGTCCCGACGGTTGAGCCACAGGAAGTCAGTGCCGATGATGACGAAGGCGATGAGGGGACGATTACCCGCTATTGGCCGATCATCGTCGGGGTGATTCTCGTGTTCTTGCTGCTGCTGTTTGCCCTCTTCACCCGCCGTCGCCGCGAGGGAACCCAATAACGTTTGCGTTTGATTGCCCCTCTGACTGCGATTTATGGTGCGGCCAGAGGGGATGATTCTTGGAGATTCGCAATGACACTTCCGCCACCTCTACCGCTGCATCTGAGTATTGCATGGCGGTGGGTGATGCTCCTCAATGTTGACAAGAGCCTGTCAAATTTGGTGCAGCGGTATGACGCCACAGCGCAACATGCCATCGGTTATCCCCATATTGACCACGAGGCTGGTCTCTCCATGCACATCTATGCTTTTTGCCGGGGTGAAGCCGATTCCGGTTTTGAGATCACAACCAATCTCTTTGAAACGCGCCAGATGGTTACGCTCCGCAGTGATCTTCTGGTGGATGCCTCGATTGATGTCCTGCGACCCGAACAAATCGCCGCTTTCAACTTGCCGGACGTACCTCCCGGCATCAATATTTATGAGATGAAGGAACTTGAGCTGATGCGGGCGCTTGAACTCCTGCATCCCTTTCGCGCTCCCGGCTATCCCGACGACATCCAGTTTCTGCTCATCAAAAAGGGCAATCAAAATGAACAGATATGGGGTCGCATTGAGCGGGATCTGGGCGATTATCAATATGAAATCACCTTGCTGAACAAACCCTATCAGGACTTTGGTATTCAGCAGGGCAGTCGTCTAATGGTGCAACTCGTCCCGGTAGAGGGTCATCCACAGATCAGCCATATTCCAGCGGCTACCCTTTAGAATTTTTTTAACATCTATTCAAAAAACCCCCCTAACTTTTAGGGGGTGACTTCATATCCATTTTCCGTATACTGTGAAACGTCGGTCAAAACTACAAACTACCCTTGTACCACCCTGTTAATGAGTGTTTGATAAGAAAAAGGTGAGTGGAAGATAAAAAGGGCACTTTGACTGACCGGAGTTACATCACCGCAACACCATCCCTTAACATTGAAGTTTGATGCACAACTGAAACAATCTAGGGCGACCTCAAAAACTGTCGCCTATTCGCATAAGTAAGGAAGGAATCTTACGTGGGGAAGTCAACGTCTACTAGACGCTGGTATACATTCGAGGCCGATCAGGTGGCCCAACAATTAACCGTCAACCCAGCAGTGGGGCTGGATGATACCGAAATCGCCAAACGGCAGGCCCAATATGGTAAAAACGAACTCGTCGAACAGGCAACCAAAAGCCCACTGGCGATTTTATGGGAACAACTGACCGCGCCGCTGGTCTTAATTCTGATTTTTGCGGCAGTGGTGTCGGCGTTTTTGGGTGAACTCAAGAACGTGATCGCCATCATGATTATCGTTATTTTGAATGCCATTTTGGGTGTCGTACAGGAATATCGTGCCGAAAAAGCGATGCAGGCTCTCAAGAAAATGGCGGCCCCGGCGGTACGTGTCCGACGCAACGGCAAGGTCGTAGATATTCCCTCTGCCGACCTCGTGCCCGGTGACATCATTTTGCTCGAAGCAGGCAATATCATTCCTGCCGACGGACGCTTGGTCGAATCCGCCAATCTGCGCGTCCAAGAAGCCTCACTGACAGGCGAATCGCTCCCGGTAGACAAAAGTATGGGGTCTATCGCAGCGGGGGATAATGCCGTGCCGATTGGGGATCGCCATAACATGGTCTATTTGGGTACCGCCGTCACCTATGGACGTGGGGCCGCTGTTGTCACCGACATCGGCATGGCAACCGAACTGGGTCATATTGCCACCATGATTCAATCCGTCGGCGGCGAGAAAACCCCTCTCCAGCGGCGTATGGCGGAACTCGGCAAAGTGCTCTTGGCGGCCTCGGTGGTCATCGTCATTTTGGCCTTTACCATCGGCCTGCTGCGTGGCGAAGAACCCGCCGAAATGTTCCTCATCGCGGTGGCGATGGCCGTAGCGGTTGTGCCGGAGGGCCTACCGGCTGTCGTGACGATTTCGCTGGCATTGGGCGCTCAACGGATGCTCAAGCGCAAGGCCCTCATTCGCAAACTGCCCGCCGTCGAAACGCTGGGGTCTGTCACCTATATCTGCTCCGACAAAACGGGCACCCTCACCGAAAACCGCATGACCGTGCGTATTCTTGACGTAGCGGGTCGCACCCTCGACGTAACCGAGGTCGTGCGTGCAGGCCGTACCCCTATTTTGAACAAGCGCGATACCCAAGAATTTGTCGTCCACGACATGCAACCTGCGGAAAAAGTCGAGACCCTCCTCTTGGTGGGTGGGGCGCTTTGCAACGATGCTATTTTGGAAGTCGAACCCGAACAGCCCGAAGAAATGAGCATTATCGGCGACCCCACCGAAGGCGCGTTGCTGGTTGCCGCCGGACGCTATGGCCTCTTTAAAAATCAACTTGATGCCGACTTCCCGCGTATCGCCGAAGTGCCCTTTTCATCTGAACGCAAACGCATGACCACCATCCATTCGATGAACGGCATACCTAGCGATGCCATTCAAGTCACCCTTCCATCCCTATTGAATGGCAAGCAGCACCCCTATACCTCCTTCACCAAAGGGTCGGTAGACGGCCTGCTCGAAATTTCCGACCATGTGTGGGATGAAGGCCAAATATTGCCGATGACGCCCGAATGGAAACAGCGCATCGAGAAGGCCAATAATGAATTGGCACAGGGAGGCTTGCGTGTCTTGGGCATCGCCTACCGTCCGATGGATGAATTGCCCGCCGCCGTCAACGAATCCGTTGAAAATAACCTAATCTTTGTCGGCATGGTCGGCATGATTGACCCGGCCCGTCGTGAGGTCAAAGAGGCCGTGCGTATCGCTAAAGAAGCCGGGATTCGCCCCGTCATGATTACCGGGGATCATCCGCTGACCGCGCAAGCCATCGCCCATGAACTTGCCATAGCCGACAATGACAAGGTGTTAACCGGGCCGGATTTAGCCAAGATGACCCCCGCCGAACTGGAAAATGTGGTTGAAGAAGTGCAGGTCTATGCGCGTGTCTCGCCCGAAAACAAATTGGCGATTGTCGGGGCGCTGCAAAATCGCGGCCATATCGTGGCGATGACGGGCGACGGAGTAAATGATGCCCCCGCCCTCCGCAAAGCCGATATTGGTGTGGCGATGGGTATCACCGGAACGGCTGTCTCCAAAGAAGCCTCCGACATGGTGATTTTGGATGACAACTTTGCCACCATCGTCAGCGCCGTCGAAGAAGGCCGCACCATCTACGACAACGTGCGGAAGTTTGTCAAATACATCCTTGCCAGCAACACAGGTGAGGTGACAACCCTCTTGGCGACGCAGGCGATTGGTTTGCCGCTGCCCCTCAGCACCCTGCAAATTTTGTGGATGAACCTCATCACCGACGGGGTGCCCGCGCTGGCCCTCGGCATCGAAAAATCCGAACCAGATGCCATGCAACGTCCACCCTATGCCCCCACCGAAAACATCTTTGGGCGTGGCATGGGTCGCCACATTTTGCTGGTCGGTACGCTGATGGCAACCGTCACGATTGGCCTCGGCGCGTGGGCATGGACAAACGGCAACGCGGCATGGAACACCATGATGTTTATCACCATGACCCTCATGCAAATGGGCCACGCGCTGGCGGTACGTTCCAACAAACAATCGCTATTTAAGATTGGTATCGGCTCAAATCCGGCACTGCTATGGGCAGTGATTATCACCATCCTGCTGCAATTTGTGGCGATTTATATGCCGCTCTTCCAAGACTTATTTGGCACCGAGCCGCTCACCATCGCTGAATTGGCGCTATCCCTTGCCCTCAGCACGGTTGTGTTCTGGGGTGTCGAACTCGAAAAGCTGCTGATTCGGCGCGGCATCTTGAAATAGGCACGTATTTCCATTTCCGCCCTTCTCCACTCGCTGGGGAGGGGATTCTTGTAGGGGCAGGGCTAAGACCTGCCCAATGGTTCAAGTGTATCGTTATAAGGAGTTGAGGAGAGAATCACTATGTTATGCCCGGTATGTAAATCAACCGAACTGAAAATGGCCGATCGGCAGGGGGTGGAAATTGATTACTGCCCGACCTGTCGCGGGGTATGGTTGGATCGTGGTGAGTTGGACAAAATCATTGAGCGCTCCACCGTCCCATTTGGTTCAGGCAGTCGTTCCGATAACGAAGCCCGTGAAAAACGGGATTACCATTCCGAACGTGAGGTTGATGACCGTCGTTCCGGATCGGACTATGACAAGAAGAAGAAAAAACGCGGGTTCCTAGACGAGTTGTTCGACTTCTAGTCCCTAACCTTTGTTAGCTTCCGCGGGAAAGGTGTTCCCCCCGATCCCGCCTGATATGTTTTCCATCCTTTTGGTTCGCAGGATGATTGACCCCCCTCAATCATCCTGTGTTTTTATCATCGGCGCGGTTTTCTGATGACTAGTCGCTGACCAAAATCATGGGGTCAGCCCATTCTCGAATTTGAACACATGCATCTTCAATCGGCGTATAGCTGATCGCAACGCGCTGCTGACCAAAATGGATCACCCGCAGGCGATAAGTGAAATGGGCACACGCCTCACCGTCAGCTTCAACCGAACCACTGTATGTCACCAAACCCTCATCAAAAAGATAAGTGCCGTTTCCATGTTGGAATCCGGTTGCAGGTGAGGTCGTGTGTTCGGGCGTATCGGCATTCACAAAATTGCCGTCTCCATTATAGCTGCCGAATCCCATGCCCTTATTCATCGCATCGCCATAATACAATTTCCAGATGCCGGCAATGTCGGCTTGTTCAGTAGCAAACCTATCACACGCATAGGGTTCCATCTCTGCCGTCATCTCGTCCGGGCAGGCCACCAGAGTCTGGGCAACCGGATCCTGCGTCGCATCAAATGGGAGTAGTTCCGCACTATTGTCTACATAGTGAAGTGCGGGTTCGCTGAAATCGAGTGTGCGTGCAAGGCAGTCATCTTTGCCCGCAAGCCGATAAGCAAGTGCAACGGGTTTTTCGCCCACCCGCAGGACACGGATTTCATATCGAGCAGGTGTGGCGCATTCCAATGACATATTGCCATCGTCATTCGGCGTGAACAGGACTGAACCAACCGCAAACGTGACTGTCCCGGTGATGGTCGGCTCGCCCTCCACGTCGGCGCTGATGCTGTAACTGCCATCGGCACTGAAGGCGATGAATCCCATAGCAGTCGCGCCATCAATATAGCCGCGCCACACGCCTGTAATTTGGCTTGCTTCCTCAACATTGACCACACATGGAATGGCTTCACCTTCAATACACGCAACCAACGGGGGACGATTTAATTTGGCGACTGTGCCGTCCTGTGCCAGCACACTTCCCGACGAGAGGCAGAGCAAAACAAAGATCAGAATACTGAACCAACGATGTGTCAACAATGACGGTCTGTCCTTTACTTATCAAATTTAAGATGATTGAGTGAGCTGAATCAGAGTTGAGAAAGGTTGACCGGAGTGGAGAGTAGTGTCAGGGCGTAGGTTGCCCAATTCCGGTAGGCCGCGTAAATACCGACATTTCACTTTGGGTGTAGCCCAGTGCCTACCTTCTAAATACAATTGTACCACATTTAGTTGAATTTCGACTTAGTGCGTGGACTTGTATAAGATTCCCCAGTTTACAAATCGCAAGTGTTGATAGAAATAAAGCATGGAGTATATGGTGATAGTATCCCACTTGTATCCTTTTGGTTCGCAGGATGATTGA
>JAIOHL010000363.1 GCA_019913005.1 Anaerolineae bacterium
GGGGTGGGGTTGTGATTACCAGAATAGTTGGTTTAACGTCATAAGCCCAATTGGGCGCTAAGGAATTTCGACGGTTGGTTATCCGCCACCCCTATCCGAATGGGCTTTGAGGGTCGGCCCACACAGACTCCCCCAACCGGAACATCAGCATGGGGTTTTTGAATTGCCGTCAGTGTCGCGTCTCCTAAAAGGGATTCGCAAACAACAATTCTTCCTGTTCGGGGGTCACACCATATAAGGTTAACGATTGTTCGCTCTCCATTTTGGGCGGGACAATGGTCTGTAACGACCCAAGTTCGATATTATTATCCGCCAGCAGCGCGACGGCATCACAGAGCGTGAGTAGGCTTGCTTTGTCCCGACGCAACTCCATCCTGACGATATAATATGGATCGTAGTCCACCCCATTCTCTTCCAATATCCAACGGCTTATCTCATCCGATTTGTTGTGACGACCTTGCCAATTTCCAGAATCACTCACATGGGTAAAAATCCGCATGAGCTGGGTGTTGTCGCAGTGCGTGATATTGGCATGATAGACCCACATAAATGATCCGGCCTCAATCCCGACCCCGTGCATCTTGCGGGCGGGCAACGGCAGCAAATCAAACTGACTCACAATCGCCGCCAACGAACTGTCGGTGCTGAAAATGGTATAGCCCTCACGCATAGACAGATGGTATCTATCCACAATCGCGGCTTCTTGGAAGGAGGTTTGGGCAAGACTCAAAGCGCGGCTGCGTTCGGCCTCCTGAATGGGGGCAAGGAGTTCGGCGGCGGCATCACGGCTGTCTACATCAAAAAACCCAATCGCCAGTCGCCAATCCGCTTTGGCGGGGTAGGCACTCAGCAGCGAAAGTATTTCAAACCCTTTGGCTTCACGATCTTTCAGGAAATGGGAGGTCATGCCACCGATGGGGAGATTGACCAGCGCCGCAGGTAGCCAAAGGGGTCTATCATCGGCATAGCCGTAGTTCGAGTCCATCAGCAGGGCATCGTAGTTTTCATTCAAGTCGCCCTGCTCAAAGGCCAACTGGCAATACATCGTCAGCGGTTCATCATTGGGAACCGCTGAAGAGGGCGAAGGTTGCACCGCGCCAAAGGTAATCAACGGCGGAAAATCACTGGAGGAGAGGTAGTCCAAAAATGAACACAGGTCTCTCGGATCGAGGGTAATCAGACATTCTGAAATCATGGAACAGACTCCTTGAACATCACTCTACCTTAACAACCCCTAAGCGCTTTAGACCTTCGTCAATATTGATGAGGCCCGATTGATCCTGCAAAAACTCATAGAAATGGGCGGCTACCGTCCGGGCGTTCACTTGCTCCAACAGACGGTAATCCAACTGCCAGATCGCCGTCGCATCGAGCAGGGCTATCCCAGACTCTAGACTGAGGGCGGCGCTCATGGCGCGATTGTCAAACGTGGGCGCAATCACCACACAACGGGTGACGGCATCTTTGGCAATACTGCCCATGTTTTTGAAGAGGATACCGGAACTAAAAGCCGTCGAAATGGTCGTAAAATGGGCGGGGGTTGGCGAGAATAGGGCCACGATGCACCACGCCGGACTGGTGGTCTGGGCTGGATTGCTCACCAGAAACAGCCGATGGCCTTCGGATTCGCCCATAATATCTTGGGTTCGTTCGGTAAAGTGCAAGCCGTTTTCGCCCAACCGATCATGGATTACGTCCATCATGGTGCGCATGAACTCACCATTAGCAGTCTGCGTATCGTGAAAAGCCTGTTCAGAGAGTTTGACAAAATGCTCCGGCGGGTGACCAAAGTCGCGTTCAATGAGCCTTTGCACCCGTTCGTGAATGCCATCTTCTTTCAAGAAAGAGCGCGGCGCTTTTTCAAAAAATAGCGACAGCATCCCAATGGCAACATCTACACCGGGAATCCGTTTGTTAAGGTATTGATAGATGCCATCCGGTTTATTGGGATACCCAGCCATATACACCGCCGTATAGAAGAACAGGCGGCGGCTGTCAGGCGATTTCCAGAAAGCTTGTTCAAGTAAATCAGCATAGGGGTTGGGACCATCTGGCATTGCAGGTCTCCTTTCATAGACCGCTTCGATTCGAACTTGTTCGGCCTTGATGTGGGAATCGGATGCGCATCCCCGAATTTCCTTGATCAACTTAGCCCGATCAATGCCCCACCCTGTCAAGATGTCATTGACGGCCCCATCCGGCTGCTTTAACGTCATATCTGTGTTGTCGTGTACCCATTCCCGAATGGCGTGAAAGTGCCGACGATGGAAGACCACAATCACCGGATCACTGGTATTGATCTTGGGTCGCAACTGCGCATCCAGTTGGGCCATATTCAGTTTGGACGGCTGCGCGATGATGAGGTCGGGGCCAAATTGACTTTGGAATACCGAGCGAATGGTCAACGTGGTGTCGGGGCGAGCCGCGTTGAGCGCCAAAGCGATGTTCATCTCGTCCGCAATATCATACCTATATGCAATAAAGTACCAGTTGCCCAACGCCTCTTGTTGGAATTGCATGTGCTTTCCTCGGTTGCACTAAGATGCCACTTGAAACTCCACAGCGAATCTTTGGGCTAGGGTCTTTAACTTTTGAAAGCGGTCAATCGTCCCCATCCCAAACCCTTCCCCATCGCAATCGGGAAGGGCTTAAAATACAACCTTGACTCCCCTCCCTAACGCTTTGGGGTGGGGC
>JAIOHL010000364.1 GCA_019913005.1 Anaerolineae bacterium
GGGGGCAAGGGGGTGGGGTTGACCTGCGCTGTTGCAAAGTTCAAAATTGGGCAAGTCGTGGTGCGATTCAGATTTGGGCAGGTCTTAGCCCTGCCCCTACCAAATGGCCTTACGATGCGATTCTGTAGGGGTTGGGGCTAAGACCTGCCCGGCCTTTGAAACCGAACCTTGCAACAGAGCAGGTTGACCCGCTACCCTTTCGCCGCCAAGCCGTCGGCCAACGCCTGCATCAATCGGTGAGTGGCGGCAATCGGCACGCCATGATTATCGGGGGTCAGCATCCTTGTATCCCACAGACCGAACAAAACACCAACTACCTCGCCATCATGCGCCACCCGCTGCAAGGTATCGGCGGCGGTGTCGAGCGATGGGCCACCCGGCGCAGGGTAATTCATACCCGGCATTTCCTCCAAATTGACCACATCCGTATCAAAATGCACATACAGCGGCACATGGGGCAGGGGGGCGGTGAGCAGTTCGGCTACGTCGGGCAGATGCAAAATGCGACTGGCAGCAAGGGCCTCGCGTTCGCCGGGGTCAAGGTCACGCGCATCGGTAATCACGATATGGGCTTCATTAAGGGGCCGCACCTCCGCGCCACGCATCAAGTCCTGTTCCCCACGCCCAACCAGCATCGCCAGTGGCATCCCGCCAATATACCCGCTGGGGGTCGTGGCGGGGGTATTAAAATCGCCATGTGCGTCATACCACACGATTCCCATCTCACCATGCCGTTGGGTCAACCCGCGCACCATGCCAATCGAAGTGACACAATCGGCGGCGAACACCACTGGAAATTGATTGGGATGGCGCAAAATGGCGTCGGCGATCGCCCGATGCACGGCGGTCATGGGGTTGGGGGCATGGTCAAAATCTGGCACCACGTCCACCCACGACGCGCCGAAGGCCTCCGCGATGCCGCTGGATTTTAGATCGTCCATCTCCGTGCGGTCTGTGATGATGTTGCCCAAATCATGCGGCACGGCGAAGAATGTAAAATTTCCCAAATTGTCTTACTCCTTATGTTAATAAACATCCCACCTTATTGCTTCTGAAATGTTTCTATGCTATGTTCTAAACTACAAAGGAAACATTAAAGCATCACCGTCAAAATCCTTAAAATGTAAAGACTGAAGTATTAATGAGCTAGGAGTACAAGGAAATCGTGAAACGCACAGTTGTTTTAATTGGTGTGCTAATCTTAGCAAGCCTCTTGACTGCTTGCAAAGATGACGATGACGGCAAGGCCGATCAGTCCAAAGAACTGACCCGCGTGACCGTTCAACTTTCATGGGAAGATACCATTGAATTTGTGGGCCTTTATGACGCCCAAGATCATGGTTACTTCCGCTCGGCGGGACTTGATGTGCAAACCTTACCCGGTGGCTTTGACAGCGAGGGCAATGTCATTGACCCGATTGCCGCCGTTGTAGAGGGTAAGGCCGATTTTGGGGTAGCGGGTTCGGATGGCATTATCGCAGCTCGAGCCGAGGGCAAACCTGTGGTCGCCGTCGCCGCCATCTATCAGCGTAACCCGTTGGCCTATATCGCGCTGGCTGACTCTGGCATTCAGACCCCTCAAGATTGGGCAGGCAAACGGCTGCGGGCTGAACCGGATATTCAGTTCATTTTGGCCGCGCTGCTCAAAAATAATGGCATGGACATCAGCGATGTCGAACAGGTATCCCTCACCGACTATTCGACGGCCCCGCTGGTCAATGGCGAAGTGGATGTGATGTCCGTGTTTGTCACCAACGAACTGATTACCTTGCAGGCGCAGGGGATCGAGTACAACTTGATTTTGCCCAGTGATTATGGCGTTGAACTCTATAGCAATGTCATTTTCACCACCGAGCAGATGATTCAAGATCACCCGGATCGGGTCGAAGCATTGCTGCGTGCGGTGTTTAAAGGCTATCAACATGCGATTGATAACCCCGCCGAAGCCGCCAAACTTTCGGTGGCCCGCAACACCAACCTGACGGTGGAAAACGAAACCGCCAGCATGGTTGCTTCGATTCCGCTGCTGAATGTACCGGGGTCGGCGTTGGGCAACATGCGGCCTGAATCGTGGGCCTTTACCATGCAAATGCTGTTGGAGGCGGGGGCGCTCGCCGAAGCGATTGACCCCACCCAAGCCTATGATTTGTCGTTCATCGAGAAGATCAACTAACGGGGCCGGGTGCAGTATTCTAAAGCCCCTCTCCATGCAATGGTTCACCCTCCTACACTTTTGGGGGTAGCGGAGGGAAAAACCAACCTCACCCCAACCCCTCTCCCACGTGAGAGGGGCTTGAATACGGCGTTTTCGACTCCCCCTCGCCAGATGGAGAGGGGGTCGGGGGGTGAGGTCAACCTGTCCAAAAATCGCTGAGTGTTTTGAGGCGTTCCTGCCATACCTCATCCCATTGGCGGCGTGTATCCTCTAGTAATGCTTCAACATCTTCGGGCCACTCCGCCCAAAGGCCACGTGTCCGATCCAGCATTTCGTCAATTTCATCTTTTTCTTTAGATGAATCAGCGTGCTCTAATGGTGTCCATTCGACGACCTCAATCACATCGCCGTCTTGGAATTCCTCCAATTCGTTCGCCGCTTCTAATGGCACAAAATGGCGGTTTTCATAGGGTAATGGTAAAGTTGCCATTCCAATACCTCCCATCAATGCTACATACCCTCATTTTAGCACAGCCTTCTAGCCCTGATTGCCCAACTTCGCCTCAATCGCGGCCATTTTTGCCAGAATCGTATTGCGGTCATGTTCGGAATAGGTGTCCAAGCGTTCGGGCGGCTCGGCGTAATCCACCTGATCGCCCCAGCGCCCCGCCTCAAAGGTATATTGATACACCTCATCCAGCGCAAAATCTACGGTGAGGCCGTCCTCCAGTGGAATCGTGATGGTCGGCAGGCGCACATCTATCCCGGCGACGTAGCAGTTTCCGGCTTCACGGGGGCGCTTATTGGCATCCACCACCACCGCATAATAGGGGTAGGAATTGGCATCAAAGGGGTAATCGGGCAGGCCGATGGCTTGGGGTTCGCCGCCATGCAGATAATCCAATTCGATGACGGTGATACCCTTCATCAACACATCGCGCCGCCGCTGCAAATAGAACGCCTCAAACGCCCCGCCGGACATATTGGGGGGCGACAGCACTTCCAGACGCACAACGCAGTGCCCCAACAAGGGATGCTCAAACGGCTCGGTCTGCTGATAGACCAGAATACCTACAAATTCAATTTCCGTTAGGTGATGGGCTTCCGTCAGCACTTGCAGCGATGGCCCACTGACGGCGCGGTAATCATCCGGCAAGATGCGATTGAGCGCCTCCACCAAATCCGTGCTGTGCTGGGTCAAAAATGCCCCCCACATCGAATGTGGGTCGCGCGGGCGTTGAAATTGGCTGTGCAGGTGGGGATTGACCCCGTGATAAAGATTTTTGCGTGATTTGATTGCCATCATAAATTCCTCCCAAATGCTGCTCAGTGTACACGTATGGGGGGTGGGGGACAAATCGTGTTCCCGTTCGCTCAATCGGCGTAGTTCTACAAGACCCGTTTTACTTGTTGTGACCCTTTATAGACCTCTAAAACCTAAATATAGTTCTTTACACCCTTTAAAACCTGTAATAGAATGAATGGCATAGTGAGAATCACTGTCGGCCTGCCTTTTCATTTCGGCAGGGTCAACTCAAAAATGGGTGGAATTCACATCAACCGTCTCGGCTTATCGAGGTATATCAAAGTATTTGTATGCGGTTTTGATTTCGCTACAACCTCTGGCAAAGTGAGGGCGGACTGTTGGATATGACCGATTGAGGGACCGCCGAACACCGCCATGCAACTGCCTCATGCTTCGCTTCACTCAAGCCGCTGATCGCAACCGTCAGCCCGCCTATCAAACGCGATTCCATGTGAAAAAACGAAGGTAGGAGACTCCCCATGAATTTGAATCGCTATCCCAGCGCACCCAGACGCTCGTGGACATCCCGGCTTTATGAAACCGAACATGACTTACAGCAGATGCAGGCTTTATTGAGGGAGGCGCGTTCGCGTACCGATGATTGGCACTATTGGCATGTTGGCGAATTGCTATTCGCCTTCTTTATGGTGGCTCGCCACTTGAATCCACACGAACACATTCGGCTCTGGCACGACCATGAGGGCAAGTTGATCGGCTACGCAATTTTGGCTGAAGACCCGTTCTTCGATTGCCAAGTATTGCCAGAGTATGAATGGTCTGGTATCGAGACTGAGGCGATGGCATGGGCCGAAATGTTGGTCACTGAACTTCGCCAGCGCGATCCGCAACGTTGGGAGGGCAATTTGGTATCCGGCGTTCGGCAGGACAATGCAAAACGGATTGCGTTTCTGGAGCAGCACGGGTTCCGGGATCGTGGCGATTTTACCGAGGTTAATATGCTGCGCTCATTGGATGAACCGATTCCGGAAGCAATTTTGCCACCCGGTTGCCAAGTCCGCGCCGTTGTTGGCATGGACGAAATATCAAACCGCGCCGCCATCCAGCGTGAGGTGTGGCATCCTTGGACTGTCGGCAATGTCAGTGACGACGATTACGCCTACTTTATGCAGTTGCCCGGCTACCACCGCGATCTCGACGTGGTTGCAGTTGCGCCGGACGGTGTCATTGCCGCCTACGTGAATGGCTGGGTTGATCCGGTCAACCAGATTGGTGATTTTGGTCCGGTGGGTGCGCTTCCAGCTTATCGCCGACAAGGATTGACACGCGCTGTGCTGCTCGAAGGTTTGCGTCGGATGCGGGCGCACGGGATGAATCGCGTGTGCATCTCTACTGGTGCATCGAATACGCCTGCACTCAGCTTATATGAATCAATCGGCTTTAGAATCGTGAACAAATATCTCGATTACGCGCAAACGGAGTACGAGAACCACCATGATGAGTCTCAAAGCTAGAATCCTTAGTGCCTCTCCGGTAAATTATGGCGTTGCCTTTTTCATCATCCCCTCCCTAGCGCTTTGGGAGGGGTCGGGGGTGGGGACGTTTTTCCGCATGACTAAGCGGATGAAGCACTTAGCAAAAGTTGCCCCGATAATCCATTATAGTCCCATAAGGCCTATTGTCATTAGCGACCTAGCCAAAAGACACTAGACGCCAACCCGCCCCCGCGCTCCAATCAATCATAGGATGCCCTCGGAGAATCGTCGCTGCCTCACCCATCGGGGGTTGTTTCAGCTAAAAATCAGAGGTGACATGATGAAATCTGCGGTTCTGCTTTTGCTGGTGCTTATGTTGGCGACCCTTGCGATGCCCACCCATGCCCAAGACACCTCCCCGGTTGTCTACGCGATTCTGTTCTATTCGCCGACCTGCCCACACTGCCACCAATTTATTACCGAAGACCTCCCGCCCATTCAAGAACGTTTTGGCGACCAACTCCAAGTTTTGTTTGTGGATGTGTCCCAAACGCAGGGGGCGGCGTTGTTCCAAGCGGCTATCAATGTGCTGGATTTCCCGGAGGGCCGCGCGGGTTATGTGCCCACCATGCTGATCGGTGAAACGGTCATGATCGGTGGCGACGAGATTCCGAGTATGATGCCGACCCTCGTCAGCGACGGTTTGGCGGCGGGGGGCATCGGTCTGCCACCTGTACCCGAAATCCAAGCGGCGATGCAGGGGTCATTAAACAGCGCTGCGTCCGACGGCACCTCCGGCGCGATTCAGTCCACCTACACCGAGGAACAAACATGGCAGGATCGCTTTGCCAATGACTCAACCGGTAATGGCTTGGCAGTGGCCGTGTTGGGGCTGCTGGTGTTTGGCTTGGTCATGCAAATCGGCGGCGAAATTCAGACCCTGCGCGACCACAAGCCCTCCCTATGGCAGAGCGAATCGGCGCGGCGCTGGGTGGTCATGGCGCTGGCGGCCCTCTCGACGGGGGTGGTCGTAACATTGGTGCTGGAAAATGGCGAATTTTCCGTCCCCACCCTTTTGGCTGTCATCGTCGCGGCGGGTTTGGTTGGGATTGTTTGGCGGATTTGGCAAGGTCAGCCTGAATCCGTGCGCCAATCTGAAAATTTGCTGTACAGCCTAATTCCGGTGATTGCCGTGTTGGGCATGATTGTCGCGGGGTATCTGGCCTATATCGAAATCCGCGAGGACGAAGCCGTGTGTGGGGCCGTCGGTGATTGCAATAGCGTGCAGCAGAGTGACTATGCCCGTCTATTTGGCGTGCTGCCGATTGGGGTGTTGGGCCTGATCGGATATGTGGCGATTTTGGGTGCATGGTGGTTGAGCCGCCGACCCACATCCGATCTCGCGCCGCTGGCTCATATGGCAGGTTTGGCGATGGCAATCGGTGGGGTGGGCTTTTCGGTCTATCTGACCTTCCTTGAACCCTTTGTCATCGGGGCGACCTGTGCGTGGTGTTTGACCTCGGCCCTCTTGATGCTGCTGATCCTCTTATTGCAAGCGCCGCAGGGCTGGCACGCCCTCAACGCCAAATTC
>JAIOHL010000365.1 GCA_019913005.1 Anaerolineae bacterium
GTCTATTGGTAGGGGGTTCCCGACCATTGGCTTATCACGCATGGCGGGTATATACTTGGACAAAGGCTGACAGATATCCGTCTAAGAGGTGTACCATGCTCAAACAGGTGCTCCATCATGATGTATTGGCGATACGTGAACCCCGCCAACAATTCCCGACACTGGTAACTTCCGTTGCAAAACTATCCGCCCCGCTGCAAGAGGCGATACGACCCCACTGCTCCGACACCAGCCACATCGTCCGCATTCCGTCTGGTTACAACACGTCGCGCCGCATGTGGGGAGGCGTTCGACTGCCGTTTCGTTGGCGTCAGACGCCGGAGCGCATTTTGATCTTCGACCCCGACACGATCCGCATCATCGAGAGCCATCCGGCGGGCCGCGTGACGACCACCGCAGTTCCACGCACGGCCCTGCTCAAAATCCACGTTTATGTGCTTTTGCTCTATTCCTATCTTGAACTGGTTTGGGTGGATAGCGATCACCTCGAAACGGGCACATTTGAGTATAACACCGTCGGCGAGGCCTTGATTTTGCAAGGCATTGACCGACTCCGCGCCGCCTATCCGCCTTGTTTACCGCCGCCTGTGGTGGAGGAGCGGGCCGAGGTTTTGGCGCGACTGCCGCTCAAGTTTCGCAATTATTTACGTGACAGCCTGTTGCCCGGCGAACAGCTTTACGCCGCCGTCTTTCAACCCGCCATCCGACAGGCAAGCGGCTTCGTGCGCCCCTATCTCTCGCCGGATCGGGCCGTCGGGATCACGGAGCGACAACTCATTTTGGTCGAAAATCGGCGGGATCGGTTTTTCTCGGAAGCGAACTACTCAACCTATTGTTGTTTTTATCCCCTCGCCCACATTCAACACATGACGCTCGAAGTCACTGACAAGGTCACGTGGTTAAAACTTCAGCATGGCTGCGGAAGCGTGACACAGGCCACAGATATTGCCCTGTCGTCCCCCCATGCCGAGGCGCTGTGGGCCGTCCTACAGGGTCACGTTAAAGGATAAAGGGGCCGACGGTGCGAAGATACCCTTTGCGCTTGCCCCCTACTCCGCCGCGTCTGATCTTGGCGTGAGGCCATTAAATAGAAAATCGGTGAGGACATCGGTGAATTTTTGGGGGTCGGCCCAAAGCTCTGTGGTCACCTCATCCCCGGTGGCAATCAGAAGATGCAAACCGAGAATCGTACCAATCAATAGGCGGGTGATCGTGGGCACATCCATCGGCGGCAACTCCCCGCGCTCAATCCGGGTCCGCAGATGATCCTCCATGATTTTTGTCCCCGGCATAAAGGTGCGCTGCATATAAATGTCTCGCAGTTCAGGTGTATTGAGCACCTCTGAAAAAACGACGGCAATCAGTCGGTGGTTGCCTTCCAACGCCCGATAGCGTTTGAGCATGTAGTCGTGGAAAAAGGTGCGGAGGTCAACCTTGAGGCCCTCGACATAATCCAAAATGCGCGACTCCACATCGCCGATGTACATAAGCATTTCGGCAACCAGTTCTTCTTTGTTGGCAAAATAGTTGTAGATGGTGCCCTCGGCAATATCAGCCGCCTCAGCGATTTCTTTGGTGGTGGCCTGTCGAATCCCTTTTTCCGCAAATACCTTCATAGCCGCCTCCAAAATATCGGCGCGGCGGCGGGCGATGCGGCGTTCGCGGCGATCATGAATTTTGGGTAGGGGCATAACGTCTCCTTGTGGTTGGAAGGTCGGCAATGATGTGCTGCATTGTGCCATCGTTTGCTTAGGAGGGCGAGTGCGAGCTTGACAGCGTGGTGGGGTTACAGTTTTGTCACCGCCCCCTAAAATTTAGGGTGTGTGTTGACTTTATTATAGCACCTCATATAATGAAAGTATACTCAAAAAATGAGTGAGTGCTCAGAATAAGAGATTACACCAGATTCGGATAATTCGTGTCTGTTCAACCTGCTTTGATGCAAAGTTCAAAACTGGGCAAGTCTGAGACTTGCCCCTACGGTGGAAAACGGCCTTGTAGGGGCGTGGTCTATGACCCGCCCTGCCTTCAATGCCCAACCTTGCAACAGAGCA
>JAIOHL010000038.1 GCA_019913005.1 Anaerolineae bacterium
CATTTGCCCCCACTTTCACTTTAGTGGGAAATACAAGCGCTGGGATTGACCCCGCCAGTATCGCCTGCCCCGGCTCCCCTGCCACCCGCCTGAGTCTTAATCGGCAGGCCACTGTCATTTACAACCCCTCGGTGCGAATGCGTTCTGATCCCGGTTTGGAAGCTCAAATTCTGCAAGAGGTCACGTATGGGACAACCGTGAGCATTACGGGTGGGCCAGCTTGTGTATCAGATCTGCTGTGGTGGCAGGTCCAACTCAACAGTACCGTCGGTTGGATTGCGGAAGGTCAAGCAGGAGCGTATTATTTGGAACCACGCTAACCTGTCGTCTTAAGGAGAAATTTCTGTGGAATCATCGCCACGAACCTCTGTCCGTGTCATTGCTGGCACATTGTTCTGGTTATTGCTGGCGATGTTTCTTTACTACTGGGTACACAAACCCGTCACTCCGGTTTTTGTCAAAACCTTTGGCGGCGGGATTCTTGACCTACTCACCGTGTCGGTTTTAGTGATAGTTGGTGCTGGTTTAGGCCGCACGTTGATCCGCTATATCGTCCCCACCTATTCCAGTATTCTGTCCCAACCAGAGCAACTGGCTGGTGAGGCGCTTTTTGGGTTAGGCGTCCTCAGCATTTTGATTTTTGCTATCGGCCTCATCTGGCTGCACGCGGTTTCGGTGGTGTTGTTGCTGGTGGTGATTGCTTTTTTTACCCGCGAGCATCTTTTTGGGTGGGTTTATCATGTTTATCTATGGCTAGACGCATCCCGTCCACAAAATCGCCTTGACCGCTGGTTGCTAATTTTTAGCATCTTCAGCCTTGCGCTTGGCTTGATTATGGCACTTGCTCCCCCCACCAAATTTGATTCCCTGACCTATCATCTGGTCGGCCCAAAACTGTGGGTCGAAAATGGGCAATTTGAAAGCCTACCGGGAAACCATTTTTTCGGCTTTCCCCAGCTTATCCATACTCTATTTGCTGCTGAAATGGTCCTCACCTTTGGGCGTCTAACAGGCGGCGCGGTCATTCATTGGGTGTTTGGTGCCCTCTCACTCATGGCGGTTGGTGGGTACGGCTGGCGACGATTTTCCCCGCGTATTGGCATTTTGGCGGTAGCGATTCTGCTGGCGGCCCCTTCGATTTGGCTGCAACTGAGTTGGCCGTATGTAGACCTGCCCCCCATCGGTTTTGCCATGTTCATGTTCATTGCACTCGAACAATGGCGCGAACGTGATTTTGATACTCGCTGGCTGATACTGGTTGCCGTGTTTACTGGCTTTGCTATGTCAGTCAAGTATCCATTGGTTTGTTTGGGTGTCGCAGCAGGCCTGTATGTCTTGCTGTACGGCAAAAAATCACGTTGGCTACACGATGGCATGGTGTTGATCGGGGCTGCCTCACTCGTATTGGCCCCGTGGCTACTGCGGAATCTATTTTTTTACGACAACCCATTTTATCCCTTTGGCCCAACTGTCGGTGAGTGGGACAGCCTCGCCAATGAGTGGTATACCAATTCCGAAATGGCCCTAATGCGTGATCTACCCGGTTTCTATTGGGGCACACCGATCATGTCCACCGTTTTTGGTATAGAGGGTGCGGGTGGGTTCGCTGCCACAATCGGCCCATTCTTCTTACTGCTAATCCCTCTACTGATCGTCTCTTGGAAAAAACTTGACCCCAAATGGCGACAAAGCCTTAAAAGCATGGCGGTGATTATCGCCTGCGTATTTGTCTTTTGGATGGCCTCTGCCGCGACCAGTGTTTATGGCGCTCAAACTCGCCTGTGGTATGCCATGTTCCCCCTACTAGCCTTGATCGCCGCCGTCGGTTTTGATGGCCTGCGTCATCTTCCCACCAAACCCGTTGACCTGCGTTTTGTGATCCAAGCCCTTGTCGTACTCATCTTTACCTTCACCGCAGTAGATTATGTGCGGGGTGTCCGTCCCGAAAATGATCGCATTGAAGGCACGACCCTTGTCAGCCATTTTCTGGACAGCCGCGCCCTTGATTATTTAATGGGAGTCATTTCTAAAAACGAGTATCTGGATGAAAACCTCGGCTGGCATATTGAAGCCATGCGTCAAGTCAACAAATTACCAGATGACTCGAAGGTGCTGTTTTTATGGGAAACCCGCTCGCTCTATTGTGATGAACCCCGTATCGAATGTGTCGAGGATTGGATTTTGCTGCGCTGGTGGTATGACCGTCGTACCGTAGCCCGCCCATTCGCCAGTGCTGAAGCCATTCTGAATGCGTGGCGCGAACGCGGCATCACCCATATTTTGGTTTGGGAAGCCGGACGCGATTTTGAATTCGACGATAATCGCAAAATCACGGCGGACGATGAAACCGAATGGGCCAAAGTCCCTCCATTACTAGAAATTATCTGGCAGGAAGAGGAAGAATATTCCCTATACGTCTTGCCTCAGTGAAAATCCCCAAAAACCAAGAATCTCGGCTCACTGTCGGGGTTCTTAGGTTTCTATAAATCCACTAATTTTGGCTTAATTGCTATATCATATCATCTTGTGTTTGCATAATTTTTTTGGGAGACGTTATACTGTACTTCCATCCGTAAAAGAAAATTTAGTAAATAAATGAAGGAAAAAACCATGAGGATGAAACGTTATCTTGGTTTAGTATTGTTGATTACCATAGCACTGATGGCAATGCCAGCCGCCAATCACGGTAGCAATGCTGTCAAGCCCGTATCCGCACAAGGCGAAAAAATTAAAGTCTATACCAGTTGGCCGTTGTCTGGTGGAACACAGGCCGTTGGTGAAAGTATGCTCAAGGCTGCTGAATTGGCACTCGCCCACTATGAAGAAGATCATGATGGTGCAGGCCCCGCCGGATTTGAAGTTGAAATCGTTGGCCTAGACGATGCGTCCCCTACCACTGGTGCTTGGGACGGCACGATTGAAGCCGAAAACGCCCAACGCTGTGTGAATGACCCCGAATGTATGGTTTACTTTGGCACCTACAACAGTGGCGCCGCCAAGGTGAGTATGGTCATCACCAATGAAGCGGGCATTGCCCAAATTAGCCCTGCCAACTCCTATGCTGGTCTCACCCGCGCCTGTGAAACCTGCGCCGAAGGTGAACCGGACATCTATCGCCCCAGTGGTGAAGTCAACTACTTCCGTACCAACGGAACGGACGACTTCCAAGGGCCATCCGATGCGGCTTGGGCTGTCTGCCTCGGTTTTGAAAGTGTCTATATTTTGGATGATACTCAAGCCTACGGGAAGGGTCTCGCTGACGAGTTTGAACGTCACGCTGAAGAGATCGGGCTGGAAGTAGCGGGCCGCGCCAGTGTCGAATCTACCGACATTGACTTCCGCGCCCTGTTGACCGACGTACTGGCCTCTGGTGCGGATCTGGTCTTCGGCGGCTTCGTGCTCGACTCCGGTGGCCCACAGGTCATCCAACAAATGTTCGAACTCGGCTTGTTTGAAGAAGATGTCTATTTCATGGGTCCAGACGGTATGGCAAGCCCTGCGCTGTTTGACCAAATCGGCGGCGTGGAAATTGCCAATGACTATGTCTACATCTCTTTCCCCGGCCCACTGCCCAGCACCCTCGAAAGTGAAGCGGGTGTACGTTTCTATCAGGGTTATGTGGATACCTACGATGAAGAACCCGATCCCTATGCCATTTACGCTTATCAATCCATGCTGGTTATTCTAGACTCGATTGAACGCGCTGGCGTTGCGGATCGCGCTGCCATTCTCGAAGCCATGCGTAACACAACCGAATTTGAAGGCCTCTCCGCCACATTCGGCTTCGACGAAAACGGCGATGCGACTGTCTCTGGTTTCTATGGTTATGCTGTTGGTGATGACACCTTCATTGATGGGACACTCATCACCCCCACTATGCACGAAACCTGCGAAGTTGCGTCCGACTAAATTTAATGAGCTTTGAAGTCTGAATAATTGAGGGAGAGGACACAGGTTGTCCTCTCCTGTTATATTGGGGAGTTCGTCTTTTTATGTCTATTGATAATCAAGTTTTTATACAAAATGTCATCATCGGCCTGACGGTTGGGGGCTATCTGGCACTCATCGCGTTGGGCTACACGATGGTGTACGGGATTATTGAACTCATTAATTTTGCACATGGTGACCTTTTTGCATTTGGGTTTTTTATTTCACTCACCATCTTCGCCGAAATAAATCCTGAAATTCCGCTGCATGGCTCTGACCTCTATTTCACATTACCCGCAGTAGCGCTTTTGACCATGTTATTAACAGGGTCGCTCAACCTTGCTATTGACCAGATTGCTTATAAGCCCCTACGCAAAGCCCCGCGTTTGGCCCCCCTGCTAACCGCTGTCGGCATTTCCTTTATGTTGGAAGCGATCTATGCCATCTGGAAAGGCCCCATCCAAATTCCCTACCCTCGCTATTTCCCCAAAGAAGATTACATGGAAAATGAACATGTCATCTCTTTCTTTTCAAAGTTAGGGATGGACATCACCGAATGGCGCATTGTCTCGTTTACAACCAAAGACCTGTTCTTGTTTGGTGTCACCATTCCACTCGTAGCCTTGCTCACGCTCTTTATTGATCGCACCCGTATTGGCAAAGCGATGCGTGCCTCGGCCCAAGACCGCGAAGCCGCCATGATGATGGGCATTAACGTCAATCGTATTATTGCCTCCACTTTTTTTGTCGGGGGTGCGCTGGCGGGCGTGGCGGGCATGGTCTGGGGTCTCTATATCAACTCTGGTCGCTTCACAATGGGTTTTGAAGCCGGTTTGATGGCTTTCACCTCAGCGGTCTTGGGCGGCATTGGTAACATCCGGGGCGCCGTTCTGGGAGCGTTTATTATCGGTATGATCAAGGCCATGAGCGACAGCTATATCGGCAGTGAATGGACACGGGTCGTCATCTTTGGCATCCTGATTCTCATGTTGGTATTCCGACCATCGGGCATTCTCGGCTCGACCCAATCTATTGAAAAACTGTAGGAGTAGCTTTATGCGAGACATACTTGCACAACCACGCTCCATTTTGTCAGGGCGGCTGCGCTGGGTCTTGATTGCCATCTTCGTTGTGATTGCTCCCTTTGCCATGAAAGAACTTGAACTCCTGACTAATTTTGGCCTCATTACACAAGTCAACCGTGCCCTCATTTTTGTGGCACTTGCCCAAGGGCTAAACATCGTGGTCGGTTTAGCGGGCCTGCTCGATCTCGGTTATGCCGCATTTTTTGCGATTGGGGCTTACACCTTTGGCCTGCTCACGTGGCCGAGTCACGATATTGAAATGAGCTTTTTCCTTGCGATCTGGATTTGCGCACTGGTTGCTGCTGTATTTGGAATCATCATCGGTGCGCCAACTCTGCGTTTGCGCGGCGACTATCTGGCAATTGTGACTCTCGCCTTTGGTGAGATCATCCCGGCCCTCGTGCGTAATTTGGGCGATTTCACGCTGACTTTTCGCGGCAGAGTCTTGATCGAAGACTACAACTTAACCAATGGCAGTCAGGGTCTAACACCGCTAGGTCGCCCCAATTTCACTTTCCTTGAAAATCTATTCGGATTAGATAAAGGTGCATTAAACGTTGGCGTCAACCCAACCTTTTGGTACTTCGCCATTGTCATCACCTCTATGATTGTGCTGTTTTCCGCCATCCGCCTCAACAATTCACGTCTGGGTCGAGCATGGAAAGCCATTCGTGAAGACGAAACCGCCGCTGATTTTATGGGCGTTGATCCCATTCGCACTAAACTGGCCGCCTTTGCAATTGGTGCGTCCTTTTCAGGCTTGGCGGGTGCGGTCTATGCGTCAATGCTTGGGGCGATCTTCCCCGAACTCTTCAAATTCCAAGTTTCTATCTTCTTGCTGATTATCGTCGTCCTCAGCGGGCGCGGCAGCATCTGGGGCGTGTTGATTGGCGGCATTATCATTGCCACCTTTGACGGAGTATTTTTGGCGCAGGTCTTGCCCGATATTTTCAATGGCGAAGTCTTGCCTGAATACGATGTGCAAAGTCTGCGCTGGGTATTTTTTGGAATCGGGCTGATTGTGATTATGATCTTCCGACCACAAGGCTTGTTCCCACCCAAATCCATTGAGACCAAAATCGTGCCACCAGTGGCAGAATCATTGGAAGGGGTGCAAAACTCATGAGCGTCATACTCGAAGCAAAGGGCGTCAGCAAGGCCTTCGGGCGCTTGGTCGCGGTGGATACCCTCGATTACACCATTGAAGACAACTCGATCAACAGTATCATCGGGCCAAATGGGGCAGGTAAAACCACCTTTTTTAATGTTGTGACAGGCTATTATAAGCCGACGACGGGCAAGGTTGTCTTTAATCAGCGCAATATCAGCGGATCACGCCCCAACCAACTCACTCGCATTGGCATTGCACGAACCTTCCAGACCATCCGGCTATTTAATAACCTAACGGCCCGCGAAAATGTATTGATAGGAATGCACCACCGCCTAAAATCAGGGGTCTTTGGCGACATTTTTAGGCCGCCTGCTGTGCGCCGCGAAGAAGCAAAAGCACATGAAGAAGCCGGTCAACTTTTGGACTATGTGGGACTGAAAGGCTATGAAGAACATGCCGCCAAATCATTGCCCTATGGTCATCAGCGCCGCCTAGAAATTGCCCGCGCACTGGCAACCCAGCCTCAATTACTTTTGTTGGATGAACCCACCGCTGGCATGAATCCCAATGAAACACAGGACATGATTTTGTTTATCCGTAAACTGCGCGACGAGCGCAACTTGTCCATCTTGCTCATTGAGCATGACATGAAGGTCGTCATGACCATTTCCGATAAAGTTACCGTGCTGGACTATGGCAAAAAGATTTCGGAAGGCCAGCCCGCCGAAGTCCAAAAAGATGAACGGGTCATTGAAGCCTATCTTGGACGGCGTGCCCTAGAGATGCTGAAGAAATGATTAAGGTTATGAGTCAAGAACAACAACCACTTCTAGCAGTCAACAATATCCATAGTTACTATGGCAACATCCACGCCCTACAAGGTATTTCATTAAACATCTTTGAAGGCGAGATTGTCACACTGATTGGGGCAAACGGCGCGGGCAAAAGCACTACCATTCGCACCGTCAGTGGTGTCATGCACCCCCGCGAAGGGACAATTCATTTCGATGGGCAACCCATTCATCAGTTTCCAGCGCACAACCTAGTCTCTAAAGGAATTTCACAATCCCCGGAAGGGCGGCGCATTTTCCCCCGTCTATCGGTGCGCGACAACCTTGCAATGGGTGCATACAAACGCAATGACCGCCGCGCTATCCGTCAAGACATTGAACGTGTGTATGGGTTATTTCCTCGTCTAAAAGAACGTGCCAAACAATATGGCGGCACACTTTCGGGTGGGGAACAACAAATGTTGGCAATTGGACGCGCGTTGATGGCCCGGCCCCGTCTCCTGCTGTTGGATGAACCCTCAATGGGGTTAGCGCCTGTTTTGGTCGAGCAAATCTTTGAAATCATTGTTCGTATCAACAAGGAAGAGGGCACAACTATTTTGTTAGTCGAACAAAATGCGCTAATGGCATTGGAAGTAGCCAGACGGGGTTATGTCTTACAGACCGGAATGGTCGTCTTGCATGACAATGCCGATGCCCTCATGCACAACGAAATGGTGCGGCGGGTCTATCTCGGCGAAGAATAAACACAACGTGAGAGGGGATGCTGATATTATCCCCTCTCACCAAATCTACGAATCTCTGCCCTAACAACAGATCAGGGGTTTCTCATTGGTCCTAGGCGTCCAGCCTGTGCTAGTGACTTGAGAATTGATAATAAACCTCGTTCCAACGGAGTTCGTTCTTGAAATTATGTAAATCCGTATGTTCGTTAATGCGTAAAAACTCCATGCCTGCTATTTCCGCAAAATCCGCTAGATGTTCAGCATTGAGAGATTGACTGAAACCCGTATGATGCGCCCCACCCGCATAAATCCATGCCGCCGCCGCCACCTTCAGATTGGGGCGTGGAATCCACAGCGCCCGTGCGACGGGTAGCTTCGGCAATGGAGCATCTGGAGAAACAACATCCACCTCGTTCAAAATCATACGGAAGCGGTTGCCCATATCAATGACCGAGACATTGAGGGCCGGGCCGGGCCGGGTATCAAAAACAAGTCGTGCCGGATCCGCTTTGCCGCCTATCGAGAGTGGATGTACTTCTAGGCTGAGTTTCCCATTGGCAATGGTTGGACAAACCTCTAGCATATGTGCCCCTAGCACCTTCATACAGGCCGGATCGAAGTGATAAGTGTAATCTTCCATAAAGGACGTTCCGCCCTGTAACTCCACACTCATCACCTTCATGGAACGCAACAATCCTGCCATCTTCCAGTCGCCCTCTGCGCCAAAGCCATACCCATCGGCCATGAGACGCTGTGAAGCCAAGCCGGGGAGTTGGTGAATGCCATGCAAATCTTCAAAGGTGGTGGTAAAGGCTTTGAATCCGCCTGCCTGCAAGAACTGGCGCAGACCCAGTTCGATACGGGCTGCTTCGCGCACCGAGCTATGACGGGCACCACCCACCCGTAGATCAGGGGCTACCGAATAGACACCCTCATATTCTTTGATGAGGTGGTCAATTTCACTATCGCTGACCTGCTTCGCCACCGCCACAAGATCGCCGACACCATAACCATAAACCGCATAGCCAAGTCGCATCTGGGCTTCCACTTTATCGCCTTCAGTGACGGCCACTGAACGCATATTGTCACCGAAACGGGCGATTTTGAGCGATTTTGCATCGTGCCAAGCGCAAGCCGCCCGTATCCACGCTGCTAGACAGGCATGGACTTCCGGGTCTTGCCAATGCCCGATAATAACCTTACGGTTAAGGCGCATCCGGCTCATCATGAATCCAAATTCCCGGTCTCCATGCGCCGATTGGTTCAGGTTCATGAAGTCCATATCAATTTCGGCCCAAGGAATGTCACGGTTATATTGGGTATGCAGGTGGGCCAGCGGTTTTTTGAGTGACGCAAGGCCGCCAATCCAGTTTTGAGCAGGCGAAAAAGTGTGCATCCAAGCAATGACCCCAACGCAGTTTTCCGAAGCATTTGCTTCCAAACAAACCGCCCGAATCTCATCAGGGGTGGTCAAAACGGGCTTATAGACAATTTTTGCAGGGATGGTGGCGGCTTGGTTTAATGCCCGCACGATTTCTTGCGAATGCAACCCCACCTGTTCAATCGCCTGTGGGCCATATAAATGTTGACTTCCGCTAAGAAACCATAGCTCGTAGTTTTCGAGATTAAGCATAAGATTATTTCCTCTCAGAATTCTTTCAAATAAACGCGCCGTGCGGATACCTATTCCCGTTGCCCATATACATTCTGATACCGGGCATATAAACGATTGATGTCGTCGGATGTAATCAGAATGGGCGTACCAATTTGGAGGGCTGTCCATACAATCGCGGCATTGTCTTCGGTCATAATAGCAGCTTTCACCGCCTCTTCCGCATTTTTACCTGTTGCAAACACGCCATGATTTTGCAGCAGGCAAGATGGGCTGCGTCCATTTTCGAGTGTTTCCACGACTACCTGACCAATTTCTTCACCGCCAATCAGGGCAAAACGACCACACGGTATAGGGCCACCGAATTCATCCCCCATCGCGGTAGTCACGCATGGAATTTCGCGCCCCAATACGGCAAAAGCCGTTGCATAACGCGAGTGTGTATGAACAATGCCGTACACATGGGGCATATGACGATAGATATAACAGTGCGAGGCGGTATCAGAAGATGGTTTATAATCACCTTCCACCACATAGCCCATTTCATCCACCACCACCATATTTTCGGAGGTCAGGTCAGGAAATTTCACCCCACTGGGTTTGATAACGATGAGGCCGGTTTCAGGATCACGCCCGCTGACATTACCACTTGTCCATGCCACCAGATTATTTTTGGGCAGTTCGGCGTGTAGTTCACATACTTCTTGGCGTAATTTTTGCAGCATCATTGGCCCATCGCCTTGTTGCGAATTTGTTTGAGGCGCTTCATCATATGGTTTTGACCCTCCCTCCGACCAAAATAGTCATAGAGGGTTTTGTATTCGGCATACAGCACATCATAGACGGCTTGGTTTTCTGGAATCGGCATAACCACCTCATCCTTGAGTTTCCCCATATGCTCCGATGCCTCTTGAATATTTGGATACACCCCTGCCGCGACTGCTGCATAAATGGCCGATCCGAGCGCTGGGGCTTGGGATGAGCCGGATAATTTTAAGGGTCGCCCAGTGACATCGGCATAGATTTGGCGCAAGAGGGCATTTTTCTCTGGCAGACCGCCCGCCGCGACCAATTCACGCACGGGGACACCCCGTTTTTCAAACGACTCAATGATTTCGCGTGTTCCATAGGCAGTGGATTCAATCAGGGCGCGGTAAATATCCGGCGCACGAGTAGCGAGGGTTGCCCCCAGCAGAAGGCCAGACACATTGGCATCTACGAGGGTCGAACGATTGCCGTTCCACCAGTCCAGCGCGATGAGGCCATGTTCACCGGGAGCTTGCTGGCTGGCTTCCTGTTCCAAATATTCGTGCAGCGACACCCCGGCTTGCTGCGCGGCCTCATGATAAACAGGTGGGACGGCATGTTCTACGAACCAATTGAAAATATCGCCCACCCCACTCTGACCTGCCTCATAGCCATAAAAACCGGGGATAATGCCATCTGGTACAACACCGCACATGCCTTCGACCACGTTGATGCGTTCACCCAGCATCACATCACAGGTCGAAGTGCCCATAATCATGACCATAATTCCCGGCTCAACCGCTTTGACGGCTGGTGCGGTGACATGAGCATCCACATTGGCAACCGCAACCGTTGTCCCCGGTAGCAGGCCTGTCCACACGGCGGCTTGTGGGGTTAATCCACCCGCTTTGTCGCCGAGTTGGGCAAAGGTGCGGCACATTTTGTCATCCACCACATCCGCAAAGGCCGGATCAAGAGCGGCGAAATAATCACGGGATGGGAATTCACCCCCCTGCACCATCGCCTTATAACCCGCCGTACACATATTGCGGGTTTCAACCCCCGTCAACTGCCAAACTACCCAATCGGCAGCCTCAATCAAACGATCTGCTGCGTGATACACATCAGGGGCTTCTTGCAAAATTTGCAGTGATTTGCTGAAAAACCATTCTGAAGAAATCTTGCCGCCGTAATAATCCAACCATGCCTCGCCACGCTGACGAGCCACCGCGTTAATTAAATCGGCTTGGGGCTGGGAAGCGTGATGTTTCCACAGTTTGACCCACGCATGGGGGTTATCTTTCCATTCGTCCAAAACACACAGCGGCGTGCCATCGGCTTTGACGGGCAGCATGGTGCAAGCCGTAAAATCAATGCCGACCCCCACCACTTCTTTAGGGTCAACGCCGCTCAAACGCAGCACCTCCGGGACAGTGTGCTTAAATACTTCAATATAATCCAACGGGTCTTGTAAGGCCCATTCTGGTGGCAATGGCTCTCGCTTACTGGGCAATGTGGAATCAATAACCCCATTGGCATATTCATGAATGGCAGTGGCGATTTCACGCCCATCCCGCGCATCCACCAAAACCGCCCGCCCTGAAAGCGTTCCAAAATCAATTCCTATGGTATACATTTTCTTGTCAGCCTTAAATTGATTAAGAGTTATCACCCCGCACGTTTTTCCAAAGCGCCAGTGTTTCATGCCGTTGAGACAGTAGTTGGCCTGACTTGTCGCTTAAACGAGAACAACTTGGGACGGGCGCTCAACAGTTTTTGCATGGCGATAAACCCAAACAACAGGCCACCGACCACGATCTTGATCCACCATGGCGACAGTGAGCCTTCAAGCGTCAGATAGGTGCGGATGACACCCGGCAGCAGCACGCCGATAAACGTGCCAATGACATAGCCGACCCCACCTGTGAGGAGCGTGCCCCCGATGACCACCGCCGCGATGATGTCCATTTCGGCCCCAACCGTGATGGTCGAGTCACCGGAGCGTTTGGAAAGGGAGAGGACGATACCGGCAAACGTCGCTAAGAAGCTGCTCAGGGTATAAACCATGATGGTCGTGCGCCCCACTGGAACCCCCATCATCAAGGCGGCGGTATCATTGCCCCCAATCGCGTACACATTCCGTCCAAAACGGGTGAAGTGGGCTAGATAGATGCCAATGACCAACACCGCCAAAAACGCGCCAGCCGCGAAGGTGAAACGGCCCTTGTCGGGGAAGATGTACACTAATTTGGACACACGGATATACAGAGGGTGGGTGATACGGATAGATTCGGTGGTCAACACATACGCCATGCCACGCGCCAAAAACATGCCGGACAGCGTGGCGATAAAGGCCGGAATCTTGAAATAATAGATAAAGACACCCATCACCGCGCCAAAAATCGTCCCCATGCCCAACACAATAGCGAAGACCAGATAGGGATCCATGCCTTCCCGTGTAATCATCAGGGCACAGAACACCCCGGTAAACGCGATCACCGAGCCAACCGACAGGTCAATCCCGCCGGAGATAATCACAAATGTCATCCCGATAGCGGCGATTCCCAGATGGGCATTATCCCGTAGCAGGTTACAGACCACGCGCATCGAGCCAAAGCTAGAAAAGTGATAGTAGCAATAGGCGTAGATGGCGCTAAACACCAAGAACGTTACCAATAGAGGAAAAAACCGCGATTTCATAGCGCTCTCCTAAACGTCTATTTGAAAACTGCTCGAAGTTTGAGCACGGGTTTGAACAAACGACCCACCGCTTGTTTAAATTCTTTGGATTGAAGCAGCAATACCAACAAAATGACGATAGCCTTGACGACTAAGTTGGCGTTGGGGTGCAAGTCGCTGATGTACAGACCGATACGCAGACTTTGGATAATCAGCGCCCCCATCGCACTCAGCACCAAACTAAAACGTCCGCCGCTGAGGAGTGTTCCACCGATGACCACTGCCACAATCGCGTCGAGTTCCGACCACATGCCAGCGGTATGCGGGTCGGCATAGGTGTTTTCACCCGCAACAATCAACCCGGCGATGGCGGCGCAAATACCAGAGATAATATAGACAAACAGCTTAATCACGGTGGCATTCACGCCTGTGTAATGACTGGCCTTCGCGTTAATCCCTACCGATTCAATCAGTAGGCCGAGGGCTGTGCGCCGTACCAGCAAATAAACCACTACCAGCGCAATTGCGGCGACATACACCGGGAAAGGCATTCCCAAGATGGTTCCTTGACCCATAAAGGCGAGGGTCTCATCAGTGTACGTTGGTGATTGACCATCGGTAATCATTTGAGCAATCCCACGACCCGCCACCATCAGAATCAACGTGGCGATAATGGGCTGGATGTCAAACAGGGCGACCAAGACTCCGTTCCACAATCCACACAACGCCCCCACCAAAATCGCAATCGCAATCACGAATCCCGGATAGTACAAAATGTTGTCCGACCCAGCCTCATGACGGTTAATCAGCACGGCGGATACAGCGGCACAAATCGCCATCACCGCACCCACCGAAAGATCAACACCTTTGGTAGCGATGACCAGTGTCATGCCGATTGAAAGCAGCATAATCGGCGCGGCCCCGTCCAGCGTATTGATGAGGCTACCCGTTAAGCGCCCATTGATCATACGGACGGTGAAAAAGGTCGGCGAAACCATGCGATCTACTAATAAAATAATAATGAGTGCCAAAATCGTCCAAAGGGCACGATTGTCGCCTCGAAAGATATTGCGCCACTTAAAATTGGTCGCCTTTTGTGGTTTATTCTCGTTGACAGGCGTCAATACCTGTTTTTCCATCTCTACCATCTCTACTTCTCCGCAATCGCTTGCATGATAGCGTCTTCGCTGATTTCATCGCCTGTGAGTTCCGTGAGCTTCTTGCGGTCACGTAGCACAACCACCCGGTCACTATAATCCACGACTTCCGCCAGTTCTGAAGAAATGACCATCAAGGCCTTTCCTTCTTTGGCAAGGCGCTTGATGATGTTGATGATTTCGGCGTGTGCGCCAATATCAATCCCGCGTGTCGGCTCATCCAAAATCAGCAATTCGGGATTAGAGACCAACCAGCGGGCCAAAATGACCTTTTGTTGATTGCCGCCAGAGAGTTCGCGCACGGGTTTTTCGGCATCAGTGGTGACAATGTGCAAGGCTTCAATCATTTCATCAGCATACTGCTCCTGCCGCTTATAGGGGATGTGCCGATACCAGCCCAGTTTGGCTTGGAGTGCGAGGATAATGTTTTCACGGATGGTCAGGTCAGCGATGAGGCCTTCCACTTTGCGGTCTTCGGGGCAAAGGCCGAATCCGTAGCGGATGGCTTTGCGCGGGGAACTGATTTTTACCTTCTTACTCTCGACAAAGGCTTCACCCTTTTCGCTCCGATTGATACCAAACACCAGATGGCCCATTTCAGTTCGCCCAGACCCCAACAAGCCTGCCAGTCCGACAATTTCGCCTTTTTTGATTTCGAGGTCAAAGGGTTCAATCATGCCACGCTTGGCAAAGCCTTTGATATCGAGGAAGGTGTCATGTTTACTGTCACCGTTGGTGATTTGGTTGCTGCGTTTACCCAATGTCTCGGTAAACTCGCGGCCCAACATCTCGGAGATAAGTTTCGCTCTCGGTAATTCTTTGGTCAGGTGCTCGCCAACTTTACGTCCATTCCGCAGCACCGTGATACGATCCGAAATTTCATATACTTGATCTAGAAAGTGGGTAATTAACAAAATTCCGATGCCGTGTTCCTCAAGTGAACGGATCACCGAAAATAGCGTTTCAACTTCATGCCGATCCAAGCTGGAAGTCGGCTCATCCAGAATGAGGATTTTGGCGGAAAGATCAACCCCGCGCACAATCGCCACGATTTGTTGGATGGCGATGGAATAAGATGAAAGGTCACGGGTAACATCAATGTCAATATTGAATGTCTTGAGCAACTTGCGGGCCTTTTTATTCATCAACTGCATACTTACCATGCCGAGGAAACGCGGCTGGCGGCCCACATATAGATTCTCAGCAACCGAAAGGGTAGGGATAAGATTAATTTCCTGATATACCGCGCTAATGCCCAATTCTTGAGCATGGCCGGGGCTACGCGGTTCGATGAGTTTACCATTCAGACGAATGGTTCCGGCATCGCGTTTGTATACTCCGGTGATGACTTTAATCAGGGTTGATTTGCCAGCGCCGTTTTCGCCCAACACTGCATGAACCTCACCCGGATATAATGTAAAATCAACTTCGGATAATGCGGGTGTCGCGGTGAACGTTTTGGTGAGACCCCGCACCTCTAGCAAGGCAGGTTGCTCGTTGGTACTCATGATTCAAAACCCTATAAATTTGGTAAGATATACACCCTTAAGTGATGTCGGAGGGAAATCAACCTGCAACCTCTCCGCTGCTTTGTTGATTTCCGCTCCGCAATGGTCGGAGGGGATTGGGTTTATGCCCCTCCGCCCTCACACACTAGTTATTGATGATCGGCATCATAGTCGGCGCGGTTGGTATACAGCTTGCCCGCTACCGGAATCCATTTGGGCAGTTCTTCACCATTGAGAGTCGCAACAACGGCGTCAAACGCGGGGCCGCCCATGAAGGGGCTGAGTTCGACGGTGGCATTGGCTTCACCAGTGTCCAGTGAATCGAAGATGTCAGGAATCGCGTCAACGGAGACAACCAGAATATCGGTACCGGGAACGAGGCCGGCTTCTTTGATGGCTTCGATAGCACCAATCGCCATGTCGTCATTGTGCGCCCATACGGCACAAATGTTGGCTGGGTCTTCGGAGCTTAGGAAGCTTTCCATAACCTGCTTGCCCTGAGCGCGAACAAAGTCGCCAGTTTCAGAGGCAATGATTTGCATACCGGGGAAGAGCGCGATCACTTCATTGAAACCCGCCATGCGGTCATTGGCCGCAGCGGAACCGACTGTACCTTGCAGTTCAACGATATTGCACTGTCCAGAAGTGGCCTGCACCAACCATGCCGCTGCCAAACGGCCTTCATGCACGAAGTCGGAGGAAACGCGGGTTACATATAGTGAGGGGTCAGAGTCTACGTTACGGTCAACAATCACGACGGGGATACCAGCGTCCTGCGCTTCTTGTAGAACATCGTCCCAACCGCTCTCAACCACGGGGGCGAGAATAATGGCGTCTACGTCACCTTGAGCAATCCACGCACGCATGGCTGCAATCTGGTTTTCTTGTTGCTGTTGAGCATCGGAGAACAACAGATTGATACCACGAGCTTCGGCTTCAGCTTTCACCGCATCGGTAAAGGATGTGCGCCAAGCGCTTTCGGAACCGATTTGCGAGAACCCGATAGTCAGGCCTTCGCCGCCATCTTGGGCTTTCACATTGACTGCGCCCACGAACGTGACCATCAAAGCGAGCAGTAGACAGAATTTCACCAATTTCATTTCAAAAATCCTCCTAAGATGAATCAATCGAACAGATCGAATTGCGTGTTTAGAAATCGTGTACCAAAAATCAACTGCGATAGACGCCTCCTTTACCAACTATTTGCCGAGTGGAAATATCTGCGCTGTGATTGCCATCCCGTCGAAAGCACACAGCACATGCGGATTGATCTGAGGTTCAGTCAAGGGTAGGGGAATTGATAACCCGAAGGAATTCATTGTTTTCCACCCCAACTCTAGTAAAAAAGAAATTACTTATGTTTAAAACTTGTGATTGTTCACGAAATTGAATAAAATAATCATGTGAACGTTCACATATAAGTTTTCACATTTTTCTAAAAATGTCAAGAGATTGGAAAAATTTTGTCGTGTATCCATTTTTAAGAAGGTAAAACTCAATGAAGCCTAAAAGTACCCATGCCACTCTCCATGATGTTGCGGAGCTTGCGGGTGTCTCTCATCAGACCGTTTCACGTGTGATTAACGACAGTCCGAGTGTTTCCGAAAATACACGGCAGCGCGTATTGGAAGCGATTCAGCAGCTTAACTATCAACCCAACCACACTGCCCGTGCGCTAGCAACACGGCGATCATTGACCCTAGAAATCGTTACCTTTGGGGTGGGTTATTATGGCCCTGCTCAGATGATGGGTGGCGTAGAACGTGCGGCTAAGGCTAGAGGGTATCGGCTATTTTTTTCCAATCTAGATCGCCTGACCTATGCCGATATGCGAGAGACAGTTGAAGATTTGAAACGGCAGCAGGTAGAAGGGGTTGTCTTAATTGCTCCTGTGCGAAGCGTGCTATACGAGGAGTTGATTAAAGAACGAAACAATATTCCTGTGGTTCAGTTGGCAACCCAAAAAGATGTCACCTTCCCCTCGATCATCATTGACCAGCATCTTGGTTCTCGGCTGGCAACCCAGCACTTGATTGATACAGGCCATTCCAGCATTGCGGCAATCAGCGGCCCCTTGCATTGGAATGACGCCGCCGCCCGTCACGAAGGTTGGCTTGATACTCTACAAGACAATCATCTGAACCCGGTTAATTGGACAGAAGGTGACTGGTCAGCGGCGAGTGGCTATCGCGCCGCACACGAACTAGTAGATCATGGCGCGAAATTTACAGCATTAGTGATTGCCAACGACCAGATGGCGCTCGGAGCTATATTAGCGCTACGCGAGCGTGGATTACGCATTCCAGAGGATGTGTCTATTGTAGGCTTTGATGATATTCCAGAGGCATCTTTTTTCGATCCCCCCTTAACCACCATCCGGCAAGATTTCAGCACGCTTGGAGAACAAAGCGTCGAATATCTGGTGGAGATTATAGCCGATCCAGAGTCGGCAGCAGGGCAACGTGTCCTGACGCCAAGATTGATCCTTCGAAAAAGCCACCGTTAGGCCCAAAATCAAGCTGCGCGTTGTAACTGCATTCCAAGTAAATGTCACAATGGTTGGCTTAAACGAGGAGTATGCCGAGATTGTGTTAACGTTCACAAATCAATTTTCAGCAGATATTAGATCAACCCCCTACCCCATCGGCTGATCGAAAATCCAATTTGGGTTGGTACCTTTGACGACACCAGCATCGCACGCTGCCAACGACTGTGGCGAGAGGCTACCCAGTGAAAAATGGATTTAGAGTTTAATCTAAGACTTAGGAAAAGTTGAAAGCGATTGCAAAATGGAAGAATTGGGCTGGGAACAAGCATCAAAGCGCCGTACATCTCAATCACGCTAATCCAGTCCTTGACTGATCGCCCGGTCAATTTTAGACATAAGGCGAATATCTATCCTGTATACCATACCTCTTCCCCAGCAATTAAGGCGGCTATTTGCTGAGGAAACAAGACAAAATCAATCGGTTTGCTAATAAACCCTGCAAAACCCTGCTCCTGTGTCTTGGGTAAGGCGATTGATGCGTCCATAGCCGAAACAGCGACCACTGGCACTTTTTCGAGCGCTGGACTCGACCTGATTTCGTCAAAAACCTCAAAACCTGTACGACCAAGCGGCAACATCAGATCCAAAATGATCAGATCAATTGGCATTGCGCTCTCAAGTTTGCGCGGCTCTCCCTTTGCCCACCAGTCAATCTCAACATGAGCGCCATGTTTACGCAGGAGGGACATAATGACATATATATTGTCTTCCTTGTCTTCGATGACAAATATCCGTTTACCTTTTAGCTCGTTTAGCATCTTTTTCTTTCCTACTTCGTCACACACATGCGACTCGATACTGCTTATATTGGGCCATATTAAGGCGTTTCCCAAACAGATTGACCAGCTAAAATATGGGCCAGCAAATCGGGAAATCGTGCAGGGTCTACTGGTTTCCCTAAAAATCCATCAAATCCAACGGCACGGGCTTCTTCCATTTCGCTAGTGTGTACGGTATAGGCCACAATCGGTGCTGACACGCCAAGATCATGCCTGAGAATTTGTAGAGTCTCAAAACCATCCCGTTTGGGCATTTCCAAATCTAGGAAAACTACATCCACACGATCCAAAGTACCGATGATACTGTCTACATGGGTTGAATCTTGTACAGTTGTAAAACTTCCCCCCACAGAAACTAACAAGCGTTCCAAAACTTCGGCATTGTAGGGATTATTTTCGATAATGAGTGCATGTATCTCAGCCACCGTTTTGTCCTTTGTTTGTACAGTACATTATGAGCTACCCCCCACCAAACAGCCTACCCTAGCCTTTTGCACATGTGAACCTTGTTAGGAGACATGCCAAATCTCTTCGCCTTGCATAGCCCGATCTAAAAACTCCGGGAAGAACGTCTGATCAAGTGGCTTGGCGATAGCACCATTAAATCCAGAACTTTCGAGCATTGCCATCTCTTCGTTCATCACACTGGCCGTTACCGCAATCACTTTAATGGCGGCATAGCTGGGATGGGCACGCAGCATTTCTAGGACTGCAAAGCCGTTATGTGGACGCATATGGATGTCAAGCAAGATCATGTTCGGTTTAGCGGGTAAGGCCTCCAAACGGGCGATAATATCTTGGCTATCCTCAAAGACCGTCAAGCTAAACCCTAGTCGGCGCACTACGAGCATTTTCATGACCTCGCGGCTCAGAGGATCGTCCTCAACATATACTAGAATTGGATTTTTACTCATTCTTTGCCTTTCTCAACGGTGCGAATCATCTGCAAAAGATGCGGCGAGCGAATGGGTAGTACAACACTAAAAGTGGCCCCTTGGCCCAGTGTGCTGTCCACAAACAATCGCCCACCATGTGCTTCAGCCAAACGCCTTGAAATAGGCAACCCTAGACCAGTCCCTTCGCTCTGACGCAATCCTGCTTCTGTTTGGCGGAAAGTCTCAAAAATGGCTTCATGGTCTTCGGGCGCGATTCCCGGCCCAGTATCTTTTACGCTAAAGAGAATTTCATCCGCCTCATGACGGCGCAGTTGGATATTCACTTCGCCCGTTTCCGTAAACTTGCAGGCGTTGGAAACGAGATTGAGCATAATCTGCCGAATTCGCCGTTTATCGCCGACTACCAGTGGCAAATTATCGTCAATATCCACTTTTAATTCAACAGGTTTGTCCGCTAATATCGTATGGCCTGTCGCTTCAACAGCATGAAGCTCAGTAGCTAGATTCACTTTCTCTTCAACAAAAAGGGTCAGTGCCCCTGATTCGATCTTGGAAATATCGAGCACATCGTTAATAAGACCGAGCAAATGTTTCCCGCTGGCCGTAATTTTGTTGAGGATATCCACCTGTTCATCGTTGACCGATCCCAACATACCAGAAGATACAAACTGCGAAAAATTGAGAATCGCATTCAGCGGAGTACGTAATTCATGGGACATTGCCGCCAAAAACTGAGACTTAATCTTACTGGCCCTTTCGGCTTCTTGGAGGGCCGCTTCTTTTTCTGCGAATAACTCTGCGTTACGTACCGCAATCGAGATTTGTTCGGCAAGGGAAGTCATCACACGAACGTCCTCGACGCCGAAACGCTCCGCTATCTCGGACTGTAAATCAAAAACACCCAAGAGGCGAGGCCCTACCATCATTGGAATGGCAAGTTCGGATTTTGTCTGCGAAAGCGCGGAATCTTCAAGGTATAGTGGCGAGTTTGCAACGTCATTGACCAGAACCGCTTGGTGTGTGCGGGATGCCTCGGCCACGATACTGGGTCGAGCATCTAGGTCAATCTTCCATTTCCGCTGGGTGGATGTGTTGGGGCCATCCTCTAATGAACTGGCTGCATTAAACAAATGCTGCTTATCATCATCGAGCAAAAATACGGCTGTTGAATACAGCCCAAAACCATTGGAAGTTAATATCACCACTTGTTTGAGCAGGTCATCAATATTAAGGACAGTGGTTGACTGCTTGGAGACATCCGCCGCAATCTGCAATTCATGGGTACGCGCGGCCACGCGATTCTCAAGGTTTTGGAACAGGTCACTCAACTGATCGCTCATCTCATTAAGCGACTGGGCCAATGCCCCAATTTCATTGTCTGTTGTAATGCTATTTTTCAAGCTAAGATTGCCACCAGCAATCTGTCGGGCATTTTCCGAAAGAGCAGCAAGAGGGCGGCTGATCCCGCGATCTACAAAATACAGACTGGACATGCCAAAAAATAGCACCGCCAGTATAGCTACCCCCATGTTGACGGCTAACGTGGTCAAGGTAGGTCGGAGTACCTCTCCACGTTCCTGCTCAACTGCTAGGACAACTTCTAGTTCAGCTAGCCAGCGATAGCTCCCTATGACCGTCTGATTACGATAGTTTTCATATTCTCCACTGCTATTCCCACGAGTTTTAAGCGTCTGCTGGGTGCTCTCGCTTTGAACAACAGAGCCTATTGGATAACCGCCAAAACGGGAAGGTGTCAACAGCAAATGATTGGCATCTACGAGGTACGTTTCGCCTGTCTCGCCCAGACCAGCTCGCTCAAGCATAAACTCATCAAGCCGGGTCATCGGGGCACGTCCCCCAACAATTGCCACGATGTTTCCATCTAAAACGAGGGGTGAAAAGAAAAACAACGCAGTCATTTGCCGTTCTGTGGAAAAGCGTAACGGCGCAACATAGGCTCTTTCGGTGATGTTTTGAAGAAACGGCAATTCCCCAACGGAGGTATCTAGTAAGGTCGCATCGCTGGAGACAAATACCTGACCCTGCAAGTCCATCACAAACAAAGCATCCATATCACGGGTTAACTGCAACGCGCTTGAAAGACGTTGTGAAAGGCGATTTCGTGTCTCATCTCGCAGCGAGACGAGCGCTGAGTCCGGTAATGCCAGTTCGACCAACTCTAATGAGCCTTCGTCTGTTAGAACCCGGCTAATTTCGTCTTTCTGATCGTTAAGCCAAATATCCACTTGGGTAGTTTTAAGAGCCGCAGCAGCATCCAATTGGCTTTCAGTATCATCTATCTCGTTCCGAACGTCACGTATACCCGTTACAGCAATAATAACAACGGCGGGTAAAAGCACGGCAATGATGAAAGCCGCAATCAGTTGGGTGCGAATGCTTTTGAAAGTGATGAATGGCAGTTTGTTTCGTTCCATAGTATCTCAAATTGATTAACTCCGATAAGCACTTTCCGTCATTCTCAACTTGATCGAACTACCACTTGATCAAGTTGAGATGCGCTGTAAAATGTTCACCGGAGTGTGTTTCTTTGTCGAAATTTGGAGATTAATCCTGTAGCGTCTCCGCCACTGTCTCCATCGTTTGAGCGGCTTCCTCTGGGGTCATATCGCCCGTAAACAATGCCGTTGTTGTATCAAGATGGGCTAACGCTAGGTTACGGGGCAGCACTTGGTCATAGAACAACTGCAACGTTGAGGCCTCACTCAGTAATGCACTGGCTTGGGCAAGTAAGTGATCTTCGATTTCAGCGCCAACGATGGCTGAAAAGATGTTGAGATCAAATTGCATATCAAGATAGGCTTGGGAAGTGAACAATTCGATCAAGACACGCTCGGTTTCTGGTGGCGCTTTCCAAGAAATTGCATACGCATCGGATGTCCCCCCAACCATCCCAGTGATTGCGTCAGCATCATCCAAAATCGCGGGGAAAGGCATCACCTGCAATTGGTCATATAAGTCCGGCCCCTCTTCTTGCAGGGTGGCAAACACCCAGTTACCCCCAAGCATCATGGCAGCTTGGCCTTGTGCCACCGGACGGGTATCATCCCGATTACTGAAGCTGGCAGACATAAAATCTAGGGTAAAACAATTCGCGTCCACAAGTTCGCGTAGCTTTTCGCCCGCCTCCACAAAAACTGGATCATCAAACCCAATGTCTTCCCGGTTCGCTGCCGCTGCGAATTCATCCACACCCCCTAACCGGGTGACAAGATATGAAAACCAATGGCTGCCAAGCCATTTTTCACTATTGGCAAAGGAAATGGGCGTAATACCCGCTTCATTAAACACTTCACAGGCTCTTAGTAGGTTATCCCAATTAGAGGGTAGTTCAAGATTATGGGCTTCAAAAAGGCGGGGATTGACTACCATAGTAACAGTCGCCAACGAGAGCGGGATAGCATAGTGCTTACCATCAAAAGTAGATGTGCTGAATGAGGCAGGAATAAATCGTTCGCCTAGTTCCCCCTCGAGTTCCTTGATTTCACGTACAGCACCCTTATCAACAAACTCTTGCAAAGTGCCTCCACCCCACGTGAAAAAGACATCCGGTTGGGTATCACTATCTACTGCAAGGATAATCTGGTTTTTGAACTCCTCATTCTGTAATGCAACCGCTTCGATAAAATACTCGCTCTGTGAGTTATTGAAATTATCAATGAGTGTTGCAAACGGCTCGGATAGGACATTATCGGATGTGTAAATATTCCATAGCGTGATGGTAGTCGGGCTGCTGGGTTCTTGCGACTTCGTAGCAGGTATGATGGTCAACAACAGTCCCATAACCACACAAGTAGCGATGAATCGCTTCATTGTATTCTCTCTCCTAATCTCAGATCGTTAGTTGGGCCATCGAATTAACAAATAATTGATATTGACTGTTCATTACTATACATCTTTGTGTTAAGTTAATTTTAGCAATATAAAAATTTGTAGTCAATGAAAGTAGTAAATTTACTTCGTTATTAAAAGAATATTATGTCTCAATCCTTAAAAATATCGGTTTTATGCTATACTGGGGTTTTAGTTGTGGCGATATGATCTTCAGTAGTTAGTGTCTATCTAGGTATGATCAATCTTGGATTAGCAATACGATGGAAGAACCACTAGATGAAGCAGATGTGGAAAGAGGAAGCCGACTCGGAAGCTAATTGAGCAATCGGTTATGAATAAATGAGCAAGCCTTAAAACTATGCCCGAACACCCCTGCAATATTTATCAGCAGCGCTAGTATTGGCCCACCTAGCTATCGCGCCGACGTCCGCGACGACATTCTCACACTCAGCTTTCATCCCGTCGGCATGGAACACGGGCCTGTCGCAGGGAAAAACCCAGTGTCGCTTTGCCCAGCGCTATAACTGGCTACCGGAGGGTTACCTCAACATTCGATATAGATGTTGCCTCTTTTTGTTACACTATGGTACGAGGAGTCAAGATCGAGGGGCACCTCGTGGTCAATTAGAAAATCAAATTTTGGAGCAAAAATGGCGAGCGCAAATCGAATGCGAAGTGTTCTGACAGCAGCAATAATATGCCTGTTTCTCATATTGAGCGGTAGTGCGGCGGTCTGGAGCGGTGGCTATATTGGCTCAACCGAGGTGAGTTGGTCACCTGATGGGGAGTATCTGATTTACTATGCCGATTGTGTCGCGGTGGATAGCTGCACCAATGAAGTACAAGAATCCGGGTTTTACCTGTTGAACACGATTTCGGGTGACACCGCACGCCTACTGAATGCGGATTACACCGGTAATGTGACAATCAGTTGGTCGGAGAGTGGCGAGTATTTCGCATTCCCGCTACGTTCGCATTCAGGGCTGTATATCGGTTCTATCACACGGGATATCGCAGATCAGTATGAGTTTCCAACGTCTCAATGGGACTTTACATGGCAGGGTAATGAAGTCATGCTTGTTACCACAGCACCATTAGAGACAAGCCTGAATGAAAAGGTGGTGGATATCGGTGATGGGGCATTCCTCGATTTTTCGCCGGATCAGCAGTGGGTCGCGTTTTCAGAAATCGAAGGTGAGGATCGGCAGTTGGTACTCCTCAATATTAAAACTGGTGAACGTGTTGATCTCGGTAGCTTTGGCGGCGAACAGGTACACTGGTCGCCGGACAGCCGTTGGCTGGCAATGCTGCCGAATGCAAACGACGAAGTTGAGCTGATCAATCTTGAAGATAGGCATTCGCTGGTGGTCAACACACTCGTACCCAACGCATTTAGCGGTTATGGCATCTGGTCGCCCGATAGCCAATCATTTGCGCTGTGGGGTGGCGCAGATTGGAATATCTATGTCGTGAACGTCGAGACCCAGACCGTGCGGGAAATCACCGCTGGCCCTGCTATCGAAGGACTACCCCCCTTCCAGATTACCGCCTCTGAAATCATGTGGTCACCGAATAGTAAAAAGATCGCGTTCTCGGAACACATACAGGATGATGGAAATAGCACTTCGGGCATGAACCCCTCGCGTTTATGCGTGGTGTCGCTGGAAACACAGGCACGGCTGTGTTCACCCTTGTTCGAATTAGGTTGGCGCGAGGCATTCTCTCCGGATAGCAATCAGTTGGCCCTCAACGGCTACACTGATGGTCAAAACGTGGTGTATTTTCTGCTGCTGGAGGATAACAGTGTAAGGTGGTATCCCATTGTGGGAGAAGATGGCCGTCAGCCCATCACATTTGACTGGTCAGCCGATAGTGAAAAGGTTGCGTTCCTGCCTATACCTGCCGAAATGCCGGTCAAAGTTCTAACAATGGCCGAAATTTTGGCGCTACCGGAGCCGGAGCGAATACTCACTCCTTAATCAGCAGAGGGATTTACGGAAGGCAGGTTTTTTGAATGCAGTCGAATTATGCCCGTTAGGTTCAAAAATGCTGACGGTGTAAAAAGTCACTGCATCGATGCGTTTCACTACCCATGCCGTCACGCGGTGATATGACTAGAACGGTTGTGTGAGAGCAGTTGTTTTGCTTTTGCCTTTCCCCACCCCTCGAACTCCCCACCACTGAGCCGCTGTCGAGGATTATGGCCCAGTGATAAAAGGCATACTCTTTTGAGCGGCGCAACTTGCGCCGTTTTGTTTGGGTAGCGCCACTATGAAGTAACTAACCTGATGCCTTCCATCTGATGAGTGAGATAAGGGCACTACCCATATGCGATCCTCCATTCATGCCCCACAGCCAGCGGTGAATTGATCGTGCCACCGGCAGTGTTCCCATACCTGTTTCTCTACCCCTATCAAAAATGCGCAGGAACTTGCTGGGTAACGATGCCGTAACTTTCCGGTTGCGAACTCGGAATGTCCATCCGATATGCTGGTGTCTATAACTTAACCAATTTCCTAGAAGGAGATATGCAATGAATAAGAAGTTCCAGTTTGTAGCGGTTCGTTTGATGGCAGTCCTGTTATTCGCGGCGTTGGTCACGCCCTCGGCATGGATCGCAAATGCGAGCGACTCGCGCGAGGCGTCTGCGCCGATCAGTACGGATTATACTGCCGAATATCCCTTGTACTGGTGTGTTTTTGGCAATCCCTACCAATGGTCTGCTTATCAAATTTTTCTTCAAACAGACAAACTTCGTAATACGTCTGGTCAGCAGGCCACGTTGGACGTTTACCGTTCTATTACCCGCACCCATAGTATCAATGCAACGGCTGGTTTCGAATTCTACCATGTCAGCGCCGCTCTGAGTTTTACCATTGAGCAATCGGTGACCCATTCCGTCGGTGTTTCATTGCCAGTCCCCGCCCATCACGTGGGCAAAGTGAAGACCTATGCACGGTATGTCCCCTATCTCAGTGATTACACCTGCTATTGGCGCGGCAGCAACGCCGTTATGAGCACGGGCACGGTGCGCGTGGATCGATACATGGGGATTGATTACCAAACCGTTGTTAAACCGATCAATGCATAGGCAAGTATCCAGCTAACCCAGCAAGCAGCCTCGTTATCGCCCCTTCTAGTAGAGAAACCAAGGAGGGGCAAATATTCGGTGGAAGACTATATAATCAGGGCATCTACGTTGGAAAAAAGGATGGATGCCTTGTCTTCACTACGGCTGATCTTATTTGGCACCCCGGAAATTTTGGTAGAGGATACCCCCATTGAAGTAGACACCCGCAAAGCCATTGCTTTACTGGCGTATCTCGCCGTAAAAAAGCAACCTATCAGTCGGGATGTCCTCTGCAATGTGTTATGGACAGACTATGATCAACAAAGTGCCAGCGCTTCTCTGCGGCGTACCCTTTCGGTGGCCTACAAAGCCTTACAGCGGAAATGGTTGGCGATTGAAAGAACGCGGGCTGGCTTGAGCCAAGCGCCGGATGTCTGGGTCGATGTCAATCGGTTTCGTGAGTTGGTGCAAATGGCCCACCATCATCAGCACCCCAGTGGCATCTGTGCAAGCTGTTATGCGCGACTCCGGGAGGCAGTCGAGTTGTACCGGGATGACTTTTTGGCAGGGTTCAATTTACGCGATGGGTCGAATTTTGAAGAATGGCAATCCTTTGAAAGTGAGAGCCTGCGACACGATCTAAATTTTGTATATGCGGGGATTATTGAATGGCATACCCATCAACACGATTTGGAAGTTGCGATCGCTTTTGCCAAACGGTGGGTGCAGTTGGATGGGTTCTACGAAAAAGCCCAACATATGCTTATTCAACTCTATGCACAGGCTGGACAACGGCCACTGGCACTGCAAACCTATGAAACCTATCGGCTGAAACTTGAGCAAGAACTCGATATTGCACCATTGCCTGAGACAACCGATTTATATGAGCGTATTTTAGAGGGGCATTTCCAAGTTTTGGAGCACCCAATGTCCAACGTGCAGTCGTTACCGATTACTCAGAACCTTCCCGCGATTGGGCGGCCCTTTATTGGGCGCACGGAGCAGTTGACGGCCTTAACCACGCTGTTGCAGGACCCCACCTGTCGCTTATTAACCATTGTTGGCCCCGGTGGTATGGGTAAAACGCGCTTGGCACTGAAGGTCGCGGAAAAGCAACTTGATCGTTTTGCACATGGGGTCTTTTTTGTGGAAATTCAGCCACCTGTCACAGCCGAGTCACTGATTGGGCAAATTGCCAGCACTATCCAGCATACCTTTTTGCGTGACACCGCGCCGGAGCGCAGCCTGAAAGACTATTTGCAGGACAAACACGTGCTGTTGGTCTTAGATGGGTTTGAGATTGCGCTTGAACAGGTCGAGGTGTTAGTGAACCTGTTACATGCTGCACCTGCCGTCAAAATGTTGGTGACCTCACAGGTTCCCTTAGATTCCATTGAAGAATGGCAATTTCCCTTACACGGCTTGGAAGTCGAAGAAACCGTCGATTTTTTTGCAGCCTATTCCAAACGGGTGCTGGCGAACCAGACCTTTGATACCCAATTGGTTACCCCCCTGCACGAAATACTAGGTGGTGTACCGCTGGCGGTTGAGTTGGCAATCGGCTGGCTCAATGTCCTTTCATTTGAGGAACTGCAAGCGGAAATTCTCCAAAATCTAGGGGTATTACAGGCGACCCGTCAAGATATGCCTGCACGACACGCCAACCTGAATGCCATATTTAGTTATTTATGGTCGTTACTGACCCCAGAACTGATGGCGATGTTGCAAAAACTAACCATCTTTGAAGGGGGATTTGAACGTCAAGCTGCCCAAACCGTCACCAATACCTCGTTACCAGCGCTGTCGGCCTTATTGCAGCGTGCATTACTGGTGAATCAGTCGGGACGCTATCGGATGCTTAACCCATTACAGGCGTTTATTTTGGAGGCCTATACACCAGAGCCAGACATCCAGCGACGGCACAGCCTCTATTATGGGGATTGGGTGCGGCGGCAGGTCATACATGGACGTGACCAGAAAAAGATATTGCAAGCCATCGCCACCGAACTCCCCAATATTTTGACTGGCTGGCAATGGGCCATTCAACATTATGTTTTAGATACGGTAACTCATTATAGTCGCAATCTCTTTAGCTTTTTCGAGGTGCAAGGGCGTTTTGAGGAAGCCTTACCCCATTTTGAGAAGGCAGTGCAGGCCTTTCAGCGTTCAAATCTCTATTACCATTCCGAAGCCTATGGATTGCTGTTGGCGAATCAGGGATCGCTGTTGGCCCATCAAGGAAACTTTGGTGCAGCCCATCAACTATTTAAAGAAAGCCTTGCAATTTTTACAGGCGGCAATCATTGGCGCGAGGTAGGGCAGGTCTTGAATTATCTAGGCCTCATTGCCATGATGCGGGATGAACAAACCGAGGCAAACGCCTACTTTGACGAAAGCCTCGCCATCTATCAAGAACTGGCGGATGAGTTGGGCACTGCTAAAGTGCTAAATAATATCGGGATTTTGCTCAATCGGCGGGCGAAATATGAGGAAGCGATTCCCCATCTAGGGCAGGCATTACAGATTTATCGTCAGATTGGGGATGAGCGCTTACTGGCGTATACCCAGAATAACATGGCAAATGCGCTGGTAGGGTTGGGTAAACTCGAGGAAGCCATTCCATTTTACCAAGAAAGTTATGAGCACAAACTCAATTTGGGCGATGAATGGGGCGTGGCTTGTGCTTTAACCAATTTAGGCGATATTGCCCATCAAAAAGACCGTCATCGTCAAGCGCAGGAGTTGTATCAAGCATGTCTGCAAATCTGTCGGCGGATTGGAAAGAAGGATGGTATGGTATCCAGCCTGAAAGACCTTGCCATGATTGCCCGGCATGAGCAACAACGCGAGACCGCCAATGGCTATCTGCGGGAAGCCCTGTATCTGGCCGCCCAAGTGGAAATACCAAGCCTGCTTCTGGAGGTGCTCTTGGAATTGGCAACGCTCCATGCCGAAGAACACCGCGATCAAGCCATCCGGCTCCTCCAGTTAGTTGCCTCGGATAAACGTACCCGTGTCAACATACGATCCGCCGCCGTTGAATTATTGAGGGACATGGGACTTGAGCCAACCAAAACGGCGGACACGCTTGAGAAAGTACTCGAAGAACTTGACCCGCTCAATTTGCCCTCAGATCCAATTCTGGCCTATTTAGTCATGTAGCAGTAACGATCCCGTAACTTTTGAGTGGTATGATTGGAAGTGTAATTAAAATTCACCATCGGGAATGGGGAAGGATACGGAAGATGAACTGGCGTCTTATTTTGGTAGGAGCGTTTCTGCTGGCAATGCTTTTGTGGGGCACTCATCTGACTATCCATTCTGCTCCTAAAGGGCAGCAGGAGGTCAATGATCCTCAAGTAACCTGCCGAGACAATCCCCCGCCGGGACAGCAGGGTTTAATAGGAAATCCAAAGCAGGGTTGTGATGATGTGGTATGGGATTGGGATAAACCTGCCCACTGAGAATGATGAGTCCCTTCTCACTACGCCCAATCGACCATTGATATAGGAATTCAAGCGGCGCAGTTCGCGCCGTTTTGTCTTTTGCAGAAACTCATATAAAACGCCTGATGTAAACTACCCCTATAATTGCAGGCAGCATTAGCCCGTTGCAAGGTCTCATGCAAGGACTGACGCTGGTCGGGCGTGGGGATTAGCTTGATTTTCGCTGCGAGTTTCATGGTTTCTAAACAGTTAGCCCAATACTTTGGACTTGAGGATAACCCAGAGGCATTGATTCGATTTGCTTGGGTAGCTGAAGATACTGATGAATCCCATGAAAAAGCAACCCACCCTGTTGGGTCACTAGGACAAGTTGCCTAACAACAGGATGGGTTTTCAAAGAGATTATTTGGTGTTGGGGGCATCCAAACACCAATAAAAACCTTAACAACTGAACAGCAGAATTATACATACCCAAAACTGGGCTAAAGGTATCAAAAAGAGGTGGGCACTGAGGGGCTCGAACCCCCGACCTCCCGGGTGTAAGCCGAGCGCTCTGACCAACTGAGCTAAGTGCCCAAGTTATGTGGGGATTATACGGTCTGTCAGGGGTTTAAGTCAAGAGGGCGAGTTCTTACCCTACTTCCTCTATTGCAATCCAATTCATCAATTTGCGCCGTGTGCTTTCAACAGAGTCACCATTGCCGTATTCTGTTGCTCAGTTGCTGCATCCAACGGGGTCTTGCCTTGATAATTTGGGGTCTGCACATCCGCCCCCTGCTCCAAGAGCCATTTCAACATCGGCTCATGGCCTTGCCAGATTGCCGCATGTAAAGCCGATCCCAAACCCTCCGTACTGCCAGCGTCATGCAACATCTGCGCGATTTCGACATCGCCGCTCAACGCTGCATGAAACAAATTGGTAAATCCATGTGCTCCTTTAACCTGTGCCTGTGCCGGGTCATCCCGCAAAAATTTCCGCACTTGATCTTTCATGCCCAACATTGCCGCCGTATAAATGGTCAGGGGTGCGCCCTTGTCCAACAAATACTGGGCAATATCACGCCGACCCACATGCGATGCTGCCCCTAATGCACTTTCATCAAAGTCAGGGTTGATAACGTTTAATAAGCGTGGGTCAGCTTCCAAAAGTTCTTGCACTTTTGCCAAATCAAAATGGGCCACTTGTACAAAAGTCTTGATGTCTTCAAGCGTTAATTCAGCCATGTGAGGTCTCCATGTAGTTCTGTAATTTTAGGGATTACCGATGAAAAGCCATCTTTGTTCTCTAGCTTAGAATATAGCACTTCTGTTCTATGACAACAACACCCAAAAACATAACAGGCCACTTATCCCTCCCTCAAAGGATAAATGGCCTGCTATGCGCGTCAGGATAACTGAGATGATGACTTTTAATAGCTCTATCAATACTTGCGATAAACAGATTCAAATATAAATCTGCCACGTTACGTGACCGTCACAAAGATGTCACAATCCAGAAACCGAATGTTACAAAATTGTAACACCGCCAGCCTAGCTATCTGATTTCGCTGCACAATTTTTGGGGGATCAACAAACCGCACACTTCTGTGTACAATAAAATCATGTGCTCATCACCTTAGAGATAAACATTGCCCTCTTCCACCCCTAATTCTACTTCCTTCTCCTATCGAAAATTGTTCGATGTTGTCGCCCCACACTATGAGGCGCGTATTATTCGTGCGTTCGCCCCCTACGCCGCCAACCTAATCGAATGGGCCAATCCCCTACCCCATGAAACTCTACTAGATATTGGTACTGGCACAGGCATCGCCGCTCGATTGGCCGCTGTCCAGGCCCAACAAGTGATTGGCCTCGATTTTTCCATCCCTATGCTCCAATCGGCTCAATCGGCGGCACGCAATCTTGTTTTTATCCAAGCCGATGCACACGCCCTACCCTTCATAGATAGTTCCTTTGACCTAGTAATCGCCTCGTTTGGGTTTAATGCCACCCGTCCCCAAAAAAGTCTTAAAGAATCTTTTCGGGTTTTAAGACCGGGCGGACGGTTAGTTTTTCAAGAATGGGGTGGCCTACACAAGTTCGACCAATTAGTCGGGGATGTGATAGCCCACTATACTGTTGAGGACGATGACGCCCCACCGGAACTAGTTGCGCTACGTGATTTTCTGGACGCTGACCGAGTATGGCATGAAGATCTACAGGTCGAGGAAGATTATCAGGAATTCCTAGACGCGCTTGGTTTTGTCAACATCACCGCCCACGAATTCGCCCCCCTAAAATTACGCCTCAGTGTCGAAGATTTTATTGATTACAAAACGGCGTGGACATCCCAACTCTATGAATTTGCCGCCATGTCGCCGACTGTCCAACGGGCTTGCCTTGCTGAATTGGAAAACCGCCTTTACCGCCATGCGGATGAAGATGGCATTCTCACTTATGACCCGTTGACGTTCCGTGTGATGGCCTATCGAACGGGGTGACCATAATCACGTCCGAAGCCATGCCAGGGCGGTGTCCCAATCGGGATGGCTGATCCTTCAGGATTGGGCGCAAAATAACGAATGCGCCGCACCACCATATCGGGCGAAAATATCCATTCTTCATCTTCGCGTACTACATCCGCCAGCACTAACCCATTGCCAAAATAAAGTGTTCCCCCCACCAAAAGCTGGCGCTGGTTTGGCGTAGCCCCCGTTGTCCCTGCGACATATTGCAACACAGCATGAGACGGCTGCCCCATAGCAGCAAAAACATCTGCCAGTCGAATATCACCGCGCATGGTCAGTTCGAATTCGGTCAATATCTCGCCGTTGGAGCGAGTCGTCCCTGAATAGTGCAAATTGATACGTTCGAGGACTGAAAAGAAGTAGCGTTCTAAACCTGTCCCCGGTTGGATGCCCTGCCAGCACGGTTGGGGGCACTCACCGGGATCAAGATACGTTTCGGGTAGTGGCTGGGTGTTCTGGGCAATCGCACGCACCGCAACTAAAACCACCCCGCTTAAAATAAACACCGCGATTATCCACGTCAGCAGGATTTGAAATAGTCTCAACATGGCCCATCACTTAAATAGTCGAGGGTCGGCCCAATTCATGCCACACCCGCAGCACTTCTGCTACACTGGCCGCATGTGCAATTGAACCATGTGGAACATACGGTGCATCGCCGTCAAAGACTTCGGAGAGCGTCCCAACACCATGATCTTGTACCAAATCCTCATAAGGACGCAGGAAACTCAACGCTGCCGCCACATCTTGATAAACTGCATAGTGGGCGCTAATAAATGGCCCGATCAGCCATCCCCACACCGTCCCTTGATGGTAGGCCAAATCACGTTTTTCATCTGGCCCGCTGTATTTCCCAATATATTCATCTTCATCACGTCCTAATGTGCGCAAGCCATGTGAGGTCAATAATTCCCGCGCACACACCTCCAACACCTGCTTGGACTTTTCAGCGTCTCGCAATACGCGGAACGGCAGGCTGAGTGCCAATAACTGATTAGGGCGTAGGGTATCATCATTCACCAACTCCCCTATCGCCTGTCCCGGTCCATCAATAACATCATAGAGCCAGCCTTTAATCGCTGACCAAAATCGCTTATTAAAACTTTCGACTGCCCGATACGCATGGGTCTTATATCGTTCAGCCTCATCATGTTTATCTAGTGTTTCAGCGAGCCGCTGCATAATAAACAGCGCATTAATCCAAAGTGCATTTACCTCAACAGGCTTACCCACACGCGGCGTTAGTGCCTTTCCGCTAATCTTGACATCCATCCAAGTCAATTGCGTTGTCACGTGTGCTGCCGCTTTTTCACCCTTATTATCATGCTTGGAAAAAGAGTTTTCGCCTGCGAACAACAATCCATCCGCTGCATCTACATGGATATGAAAACGTGTCCCCTTAAAATACCACTCTATTGCCTCATGCAGTATTGGATAGAGCGTTTCAATCAGGGTCTTATCATCTGGCTTCGCCTGATGATAGGCCCACACCGCAAGAAAATACCACAGCGTTGCATCTACCGTGTTGTAATCCAATGGTTTATCCGGCTCGTCGGCCCAATAATTTGGCAGCATCCCCTGATCAAAGCGTTGGGCATAGGCCTGCAAAATTTGAGCCGCGATCTCAGCCCGCCCAGTTGCCAGTGTCAAGCCCGGCAGCGCCATCATCACCACTCGCGTCCAAACTGTAAACCAAGGATAACCCGCAATAATTGCCGGATGTGTATCTTCATCTCCGGACTGTTCTACCAAAAACTGATCTGCTGCCAACACCAACTGCTGTATCCATCCCGGCGCTTTTTCGACCTTCGCCTTCAGTAGCAATTTTTTCTGACGTTCTTGTTCTTTTTTAAGTGCTGGTTCCCATTTAGCCGGGGCTTTTTCTTCCAATGTACATGCGATTGCCAGTGGCTGCCCCACCTCCAAGACTGCCTCAATCGTGCCCGTCTTAAATAGGGCCTCCTCCTCATTGAGACCACGTGCTCCTTCGGAAGTTAACCGGAATGACCACCACCACTCATTCGTCGGAGCCAAACTTCCGCCGCTAGTTACGATCCGAAAAGGAAAGGGCAGCGAATCCGGTGCCGGGGCACTACCCGCATCTTCTTTCGGCAAAATATCCAGCATAATACCCTGTTCCCACACCGACGGTGCAATACTGACCGTGAAACTGCTGCCCCCTTTGGTGCGATCATGATGGGAGCGATACGTCACCAGTGGTTTGATAATAAGGCGAATCGGCTGGTTGCCATGAGTATAATGCCATGTCACATAAGTGGTGTTTTCGCCATGCGCCATCCAAATCCGCTGCTCAATCCGCACCCCCCCGACGGCCCAGCGAAAAACAGGGATGTTGCCCTCTAATAAAAATTGCTCTAAGTTTCGATACCCATCGGGGATCACCACCCCTGCCATCCAATCATGGCTAATCAGGGGCACTCGCCGATTATGAATTTCTACCCACGCATCCATCGCCGCCACCAACATATACCGATGCGTTGGGGGTTCGAGCGCCACCGTCAGCAAGCCGTGATAGCGCCTTGTACGGGCCATCGCTATCGTCCCCATCGCATAGCTCCCGGTTCCATTGGTCACCAGCCATTCCCGCCGAGTTGCTTGGTTAAACTCTCCGGTAATGCTTCGCCCAAATTGGATGCCCATTTTCAAAAATGCTCCCTTGTGATAACAAACATCGCCCACTGCCCTTAGTATACGCTACCTTAAGCAGTGAGCGATGTTTGATAACAAAATAAAATGTCGTTAGCCCTAAAAACCGCGCAGCACCTTCAATGTAGATATAGACTACCGACGGGTTGAAACCACCGAGTTATCACCACTGAAAGGATTGGGCACATAGCGATCTGCGTGCCAATCATTGTGCCACTGACCGGGATTATCCCCTTCATGAACCAGATACCGGAATTGGAAATCTTGGTCCAAGGGCAAATCTACCGTAATTTGATAAGATTTGGCTTTTAGTTCCATCAGGGTCGCTGTTTCATCCCAGTTGTTAAAGTCACCAACCAGATAGACCTTAACGGAATCAGACGCAAGCGATTCTGGCAGAACAAAAGTCACTTTGCATTTGGTTTTCAGGAATTGCTTTTTTAACATCGAGTCTCCTCGCTTATGAACACTTATCCCTATTGTACAAGCATTTTTTGTGAAAAATAAGGCTCTATTACCGCAACTATTTGGCTGTCTTAACCAAATACTGGGGTTTTGATGTGGTGATTTTTACGAACCACCCGATGATCTTTATCCTCACCTCCCTTGCACCCCCACACGCGGACTATCCAATGTATTGTTATTAGAGTATCCCGCCCGTGCGAAAATTTGACCATTCGCCCCGGTTGGCACTAACCAGCTAATCCGACCACCATCACTCGGCAGTGGATCACGCCCCACCGTATATTGACTGCCATCTGTCCCCACAAAATAGAAATCAATATAGCTGGCATCTGTCGGCGCACCATTCCATGTAATCGTCACTGAGGCATTCGAGGTCAGTAAATAGATACGGCCATCAAACCCGGAGAACGGCGTAATCTGCAAACTGCCTGTCCCGGTCACATAATTAGGGTCATAAATCACATGCAAAATATTGGAGGTCGTCGTGCCAAATTCGTTTTCAGCGACGGCAGTGAAAAATAGTTCCGTATCAAATTCGCTGAATGTATACGATACCCGCGTCCCATCAAACGGATCATTATCAATCCCCACCTGTACCGGTGCAGGGTCAATCGCCGTTGTTCCAGCGTAATAGCGTACCTGATCGGCATCACTCACCACCCCGGCATCCAGCGCGACGGTGGGTTGCAGTGTAATCGAAACCCCATCCGAGCGTAACGAGGTCGGTGAGGCCACCAATTGCTGACGAAATACTGGACGATTGCCCGTCAATACACCTTGACTCTGTGTTGCTGTCGGGGTGCTGGTGCGAATCGTCGTAAGTGGCTGGGTTGGGACAATAAACGTGGGTGGAATGGTCAAGACCGCCGTCGCCCCAATCGGCAAACTGGGCAAATACATGACCTGCCCAACAAAAATCGAGTCGGCGTTGGTGATACAGTTACCCTGCTGAATCGCATCTACCGTTGTGCCGAGATTAAATGCGAGACCGAAGAGCGTATCACCCGTCGAAACCACATAGGGCTGCCACCCCGCCGGAATGCTGCATGTCCCAGTTGAGGAAACATTGGAGGTTGGCACAATCACCGTCCCCCCAATAGCGACGGTTGGCGGTGCGAAGCCTTGAATGGTAGCGGTGGCGAAATATTGTTGGGTCAAAACGGCAGGATTCGGCGGCCCCGGCGTGATGGTGATGAGACGCGGGGTATCGGTTTCATCCCCACCGCCTCCACACGCAACCAAAATTAGGGCCAATAATGTCAATATCCACACCCGATGCCGCATATTGGTTGCCTCTCAGAAATTAGCCCCTCTATTAACATTATCTAATTTAATGGTACGTTTAATGAGCGCTAGAAGCAAGCCTAACGCCTCAAAACTGGGGGTATGTGTAGAAAGTGAACGGCCATTGAGTGAGCGGTGTATATTCCCAAAATAGTGGAAAGGCCATTGATGCGGACCACCAAAAGACTTCCTTTCTATTTCAGCCTACTGTTCGTTTTCCTGTTTATCCCTCTGTCCATAAGTTTCGGTCAACAAGCCGATGATACAGTGCCCATCCAGCACCGTGCCAATGCCCAACGCACCGGGGTCTACAACGTGCCTGCCATGCGTGAATTCAACGGCATCCAATGGCAGCGCAGCATCGGACGGGTCGCCCACGCCTCACCCCTCTATGCCAACGGTGTCTTGTATATCTCCAACCTCGAATCCGAATTCTACGCCGTCGCCCCGACCACTGGGGAGACTCTCTGGCGCTACGATGCCATCCGCAACGGTTTTTCAGCGGCTGCGGTTGCTGATGGAGTCGTTTATGTTGGAAGTGAGGACCGCAAACTGCTGGCCCTTGACGCCGCGACAGGCGAAGAACTGTGGTCGTTTCGCACAGCCGCGATGATTTATACCGCACCGTTGATCGTTGGGAACACAGTCTATTTCGGTAGCGGGGACGGCGTTTTCTATGCCATAGATCGAGTGTCGGGCGCGGAAATCTGGCGCTACGAAACAGGCAAACGCCCGCTATGGCCCGCCCTATCAGATGGAACGACGATCTATTGGGTCGCTGAAGACGGTCTATACGCCGCTGATGCTGTTAGTGGTGCAATAAAGTGGCAAATCACCGGAAACAGTCGATGGGCACCCCCGGCCCTCCATGACGGCGTAATTTACGCAGGTAATTCCGACAGCCACGCCTATGCCATCAATGCTGAAGATGGGTCTATTTTGTGGGATTTTGTGGGTCGGGGAGACGATTGGTCAGGGCCAGCAATTTATAACGGCATGATTTTCATCGGCAACAAAGCCAACCTCTTCTATGCGCTAGATAGTGAGACGGGTGAGGAAATCTGGTTATTCGAGACCGAAGATTGGACAGTTGCTGATCCAATTATTGCGGACGGGGTAGTTTATTTTGGGGTCGGCAACCACAACAACATAGACGGCCCACGTCACCTCCATGCGTTGGATACAGCCACAGGTGAGGAATTTTGGTCATTTCAAGCGGAGGGGCGACTCCTAACCGCGCCAGCTATTTCTGACGACGGCACATTGTACATTGCTACTGTCACCGGGATGCTCTATGCGCTGCATTGATTTTCATGGGGGTTGTATATGACCCCCTTCCCTCTATATCGCCGATGGGCTGACCTCAGGAGTGATAGGGGTGGATTCCTTACCCCGTCCCCGCCGCAGCATATCGGGAAGCTGCCGCACTTCTTCCACTTTGAAGATCAGCGCTCCAATCAGGAAAAACACACCGCCGAGTACCCCACCAACGCCAGCCCGTGCCAAACCCGCAATGCGACTCGTCCCCTCAAAAATCGAATGGGCCAGCGCATAATCTACCAAAAACACCGGAATCGCCATCAACACCGTCGCCGCGAGAGTACGATAAATGGCAGTCTGGATGCGCGATTCGTCCACATCCTGCCAGCGCCGTTTCAAAATCACGAACATCAACCCCAACTCGACCATAAACGACACCAGATAGCCAATCGCGGGGCCACCCACCCCCAACGGCCCGTATAAACTGATGCCCTCCACATTGTCGTAAATCAGATAGCCGACCACGACCACCAATACCGTTGCCGCCGTCGCCACCGCCGATACAATCAGCGGGGTCATGGTATCTTTCATAGCGTAAAATGCCCGTGTCACGACCTCATGCACCGCTTGGAACACCAGCGCAATCCCCATGACCTGCACTACCGCATAAACCAAACGGGCCTCGTCGGGGTCGGTAAACAAAATTTGCACCGCAGGCCGTCCAATCAAGATCATGCCTGCCCCCGCCGGGATGCACCCCACCAAAATGAAGCGTACTGCCTGCGAGAACATCTTGCGCCGCTGTTCGACATCCCCCAATTCCGTCAGGGCCGCCAACGATGGAAAGATCACAAAGGCCATCGCCGTGCCAATCAGCGCTTCGGGGATGTCCATAATCCGCACGCCCCAACCGAACGCACTCAGCGCCCCTTCCCCCAACCGTGACGCAATATTGCTGATAGCAAATAGGTTAATCGCAAACAGGCCACTCGCCAAAATTCGTGGAATCAGCAGCCTCACCACATGACGCAGTTGGGGGTCTTTCCAGCCAAGTGTTGGACTCCATTTGGCTTTAAATCGGAACAGGCCCGGCACTTGAATGGCAAAATGCAGCAGCGCTCCCAAAACCGTCCCCCATGCCACGCCATAAATCCCAAATGGGCCTGTAAATACAATCACGCCGAACAGCAGGCCGAGGTCATAAAAAATTGGCGCGAGGACAGGCAACAAAAAGTGGTTATGCCCATTCAGTACCCCCGTAAATAAGCTACTGAGGGGGAAAATCATGACCGTTATCAGCAGAATCCGCATCAATTCAACGGTTTGCTTGACCTCGCCATCGCTAAATCCGGGGGCTAAGATTTCGCGCACCAGTAGCGGGGCCATCACCAACACCATCACCCCCAACACCAAGCTGATAATCAGCATGGTATTAAACACCTGACTCGCCAATCGCCATGCCCCCGCGCCATCCCGCCGATTGAGTAAGCCGCTAAACAGCGGAATAAATGCCACCGATACCGCCCCCACCCCAATCAACCGAATGATATTGTCGGGGATGAGGCTGGCTGCAACATAAGTATCTTGGTCAGAACTAGTGCCAAAGCGATCCGCTAAAATCACCACCTGCCCCAAGCTGACCAGTTTCGTTGCCAAAAAGCCAATCATGACGACCAGCGTGGAACGTATCAGCCGTTTGGCGCTTAAGGGGGCGGCGTGGCGTGTGGGGTCATCCGCATCCGCAGGGGGTGGGACAACCGGGGTTTCCATAAGTTCAGGTGTTTGGGTCATGCCAATGCCTCAACTGCATCATTCGAAAACAAGTCGGGCATTGTACCGCAGTTAAGGGGGAGGAACTAGCAGCGGAAGGTTGTAGTCAGAAAATCACCCAATCCCATTTACCGAAAGGGTTGATTTACGAGGCAGTCCCGATAACTCTCCATAAAACTAGCGGCTATGCGATTGGCAGTCTCTTGGTTCGAATCTGAAATGCTCACTCCAAGATTCTCCGAGTCGAAAAAAACGGTCAGACCTTCTTCATGGGTTACAGCGTAAAATCCAAATAGGGTATGACCTGTAAAATGCCGGATTTTGGATGGTGTGATTGCTGTTGTAATTTTCTTGCCCGTCTTAACATTGAAAATATGCAGATATGGCGCATCTTTGACATAAAAGGCAAGTGTTCTTCCGTTGTCAACAAACTGAAGATACCTCTCCCCTCGATTAGTGCCCGTGTAAAACCCCGCTATCAGGTTTCCCGACTCAAACTCATACATGCAAATCATAGTATGGTTTTTATGCAACATCAAATCTGGATTGGTAAAAAAGGCAATCACCCGTCCATCAACAGAGAAAACCGGGCTATACGCCATATACTCAGATCGGCGGGGTGCAGGTTTCGAGTAGAAAAAAAGGCGTTTCTCAATAGGCATAGATTGGTAAACATAGTAACCACATTGGTATTCTGTCCAGACCGCACTAAATAATTTACCGCTTGGATGCAAAACCGCATTTCGCCCATAGGACTGATCTTCCAAAACATTGGCTTCGCTTGTGCCAGTACGATAATTCCATATTCCCCAATCAATCCCTCCGTTATTGCTGGTAATCAGATACCAGATTTTTTCATCATCGGGAAAGAACCCACCTCTAGTAAACTCTGCATCATTTTCCACGTGATACTCATAGGGAATCTCTTGTTTTTCATAATTCCATATCAGTATGTGTTTATCAAAAACAAATAGAATAAACGATTGAACTTCATGATGAACGACATCCCGAATTTGACGCGACGACAGCGAAATGGGAACCAAATATTCCATCTCGATAATCATGCCAGATTTGCTAATATTAAGAACCTTACAATCTACAGCATCGGATGTTTGTTGTGTAAAATAGAATAGTTTTAGTTTACTTGGATGCCAAACAGCAAAAGCACCTTTTTCGTCTCTTATTTGGTGGGCATCGAATTGAGCAAACCGCTCATATTCAATAAATGGATGTTTTTCTGACATAACGTGCTGGTAGGTAGCTTCATCTAGCCACCATCCACTGTAAGGAATCATTTTCTTCTGCTTATCCACTGCCCGATTACCTTTGCGACGCAAAATTGTCTTGAGAATTCGTTGGAGGATGAATTTATATAGTTTTGGTAGTTTTGAAGAATGCACTCACTTGCTCCAGCTAGATTATTTAGTCTAAGGGTAGAGTGTCGCGCTAAACACTGACCAGCCTATCCATTCTACTTATATAACCTCCTAATATCAAACAATACTACCCTTTCAAGTTACCATTAACCACCATTTCGGAACAGGGACACCTAAAAATGTGTCAGGATGGGTCTTGAGATATTGTCGAAACTCCCCTAAAATAGAACGCCTTGCGCTCACCCTTTAACACCCTATGGAGGAAGTTCGATGCGTCTGGGGATTGACTTCGGCACGACCAATTCAGCGGTGGCTCTGTATGACGGCGCCAATCTCTACGGGGTAGAAATTGACCCCACCAGCGAAAATTCTGATATTCTCCCTTCCCTGATCTACCTCACCCGCGAATACGATACTCATCTTGGCCTCGATGCTATACGCGAATACGCCAAGCGCGAAACAGGCCGTTCGGTCAAATGGCGCAAAAAACTCATCGGTGCATTTGAGGTCACGGTTGCTGGGCCGGGGAGTGGGCCAATCGTGTTTATGCAAGACGCCTACGCCTTTTATGATGATGCCGCCTTTGGACGCCTGCTCCAATCCGTCAAGACCGCCCTCCGCAACCCCACCTATCAAGGCACCCAGATTTTTGACCGCTTTTTTACCCTTGATGAACTCATCGCCATTCTGTTGAAATCGCTCCGAATCAGCGCCGAAACCCAATTTGACCAACCCTGTACCGAGCTTGTGTTGGGTCGTCCGGTGCGATTTTCGCATGATCCCGTTGTGGATCGCCGTGCCGAAGAAGTCCTATTTAAAGCCGCACGCTGGGCCGGATTCGAAAATATCCGCTTCCAGCCTGAACCGATTGGCGCGACCTTCCTGTATCACATCCACAGCGAAGACCGTCAGCGCGTGTTGGTGTTCGATTTCGGCGGCGGCACGCTCGACTTTACCATTGCCGATGTCGGGGCAGGCATCGCGCCGGAAATAATCACCACACACGGCGTTCTGGTCGGCGGGGATGATCTGGACAAGCGCATTATGGAGTCGCTGCTGAAATATTTTGGGGCGGGTCTCAAAATTGGTAATCAACCCTTCCCATATGAAATTCTGGATATGCTGCTCAATTGGCAAACCATGCCCGATGTCAGCCGACCCGAATACCGCGATGTCCTCTACGATTTTCGCCAGCATAGCCCTAAACCCCAAATCATTGACGCTCTCGAAACGCTGGTGAGCAACAAATTGGGATTCGCGCTATTCAAGGAAATCGAGCGCGTCAAAAAACAGCTTTCCACCGATATGATGGCCCACCTCGAATTTCACCATGACCCCATCCACATCCGCGAAGTCATCACCCGCCCTCAATTTGAGCGCATGATTAGAAACGAAATCCGCGAGGTCGAAACGGGTCTGTTGGAAACACTGCAAAAAGCCGACATGACCGCCGACGATATTGATGTCGTGCTGCGGACGGGTGGCTCATCTATGATTCCCATCTTTATCCAGATGCTAGAACGGCATTTTGGCAAAGCGAAAATCCACGAGATGCACCCCCTGATTTCAATTGTCGGGGGTCTTGGCATCGCGGCCCATGAAGGGTTTGGGCCATATCCGGTCTATGCCCATCGCTACCCCTCTGAGGGCAATATCGAGACAGTAGTCAGCAATATTGGGGTCTTCAGCGGTAAGCCCTACGAACTCTACCTGCTGCACAACGGCGAACCTTGCTATATTGACCAAGACACCGTTTTCAAGAAAATCCCCCTCCTCCTCAGCCGCCTACCCGCCATCCGGCCTGCCCAAGCCGATTATCAACTGGAAACCGACCATTTCCTTGAATTTGAACTGGCCTATCCGTCTACCCTATACGTAGCATTTACGGGTACAGCGTCCAGCCTCCCCAATTGGCTGCGTAACTGGGAACTCACCGACGACACGTTGGATACATGGGATGAATGGGTCGGCCTCAAACGTTTTAAAATCTACACACAAGATTTCCCCACTGGCAAAGTCACCCTCGGCAGCACCCGCGCCTATGGCTATCTCGGCAAGGTCAATCTTCAATATATGGTGTTCATCCAAGCCAAATTTTTTACACTCGCATAACACATCCTTAGCCATTCTCGGCCTATAATCTGAATATCACGACAATTGAACGAAATGGAGCAGCGTAATGCGCCGCCGATTCATGGGCCGTCCGATGATGCGCCCCCAACCCACTCCACAACGTAAAATGTTTATCCAACAGCTACGCGAGATGGGGTTTAGCCCCGACCCCAATGTGCGGAAACAGGCCATTGTTACGCTGGATGGGTTACGAAATCCGCGTGCCATTCTCGCCCTAAGCAACATCGCCGAAAACGACCCCGACCCCGAAGTCCGCGCCCTTGCCCAACAAAGCCTCGCCCGAAAAGTGCAAAATATTGGCGCACCCGGTCAAGCCTCTGCCAAAGTCATTTGGGATTGTGATGCCTGTGGAACTCGTGATATTGAAGGGGCGGCTTGTCCGAACTGTGGTTCATCCCGTCCCGATAAACAGGAGTACATCTAAATGCGCTGCCAGACTTACCTGAGAATAGCCCTGATCGTGCCGATTGTTGGTTGCATCGTTTGCGTCTTGGGAGCGGTGGGCGTGCGAACGATTTTGGGGCAAGGGCTGGAAACCATTCGGGTGGATGGGCGTGACCGCACGTATATCATCTACACCCCGGATAGTTATGACCCATCTACTCCCGTGCCGCTAGTATTGGTGCTGCATGGTGGTGGGGGTCATGCTGAAAACGCCCAAAAGATGTCGGAGATGAACGCCGTCGCGGATCGGGAAGGGTTCATTGTGGTCTATCCCAACGGAACGGGCCGCTTGGATTATCGCCTACTGACATGGAACGCGGCGGATAACTGTTGTGGTTATGCCCACGACGAAAATGTGGATGATGTGCAATTTATCCGCGAATTGATTGAGCAGATTCAGCAGGACTACACCATTGACTCCAATCGCATTTATGTGACAGGCATGTCCAACGGCGGCATGATGAGCTACCGACTGGCCTGTGAACTCTCAGACGTAATCACCGCTATTGCCCCGGTTGCCGGAGCGTTTAATCTGGCCGATTGCGAACCCACCCACCCTGTTTCGGTGATTATTTTTCATGGCACTACTGACGAGCATGTGTTATATAACGGGGGTGAGAGCATTAAGAGCATAGACGGCAAACGGATTGACCAGCCTGTATCCGCCGCTGTAGATTTTTGGACGGCCCATAATGCCTGCGCCGCCGAACCCATCTCAACCGAATCAGGCAGCATTGTCACCGATACCTATACCGATTGCAGTACGGGTGCGGAAGTCACCCTCGTGACGATTGACGGTGGCGGTCATGCGTGGCCGGGGGGCAAACGCGGCTCTCGTCAGGGGGACGAACCCACCCAAGAAATCAACGCCAGCGAGGTGATGTGGGAATTTTTTGCCGCCCACCCTCGTGGCTAATTTTCGCTCTCAGGATACTCTCAATAGCTCTCAAAATGTATCCAGACGCCGCCCTAGCATAGATTTTCTCCCACCCCTCCGCTAGACTTGCGACTAAGTTCTGAAATTGGGAGAGCGAAAACTATGCAAAATGTGTCTATTATCGGCATCGGGCGCACGGCAGTTGGGGAACATTGGGAACTCAGCCTGCGTGATCTAGCACTTGAAGCCGTCCAAAATGCTATGCAAGACGCCGGAATCAGCCCCAACGATGTAGATGCGCTGGTCATCGGCAATGCGCTGTCTGGTTCATTTAGCCATCAAGGACATCTTGGCCCATTGGTCGCAGATTATGTCGGCCTGCGCGGGGTCGAGGCCTTTACCGTCGAAGGGGCAGATGCGTCTGGCGGGTTGGCAGTGCGTCAAGGCGCATTGATGGTCGCCAGTGGGGCCGCCCGAACCGTGATTGTGCTAGGGATTGAGAAAGTCACCGATGTAGTGGGTACTGCGCGGAATGCCGCCCTTGCCGTCACTACCGATGCCGATTTTGAAGCGGCACACGGGGCAACCCCGATTGCGATGGCGGCCCTATTGATGCGGCGCTATATGCACGAACACGGCCTTGAACTGAAAAACTTTGAGGGCTTCAGCATCAATGCCCATGCCAACGGCGCAAAAAATCCGGGGGCGATGTTCCGCAACCTGATTAAAGCGGGACGTTTTGCCGGAGCACCCGTTGTGGCTGATCCTGTCAATCTTTTTGATGGCGCACCGGAAGCCGATGGGGCCGCCGCCCTCGTCATCACATCCACCGACCACGCCCTAGATCGTGTCCCTGACCCTATCCAAATTATCGCTAGTGCTGCCGCGACGGATACCCTCACCCTCGCCCAACGACCCGACCTGCTCTATCTCAGTGCAGTCAATATCGCCGCAGGACGGGCTTTTAATCAGGCTGGTCGTCGTCCACAGGATGTCCAAATTTTGGAGCTGCACGATGCCTATACGGTATTAAGTGCCCTGCAACTTGAGGCTGCTGGTTTTGCCGAAACGGGACAGGGCTGGACACTCGCTGCTGATAACAAAATTGGGCTGAATGGGCCACTGCCAATTAGCACGTTTGGAGGTCTCAAAGCACGGGGCAATCCGCTCGGCGCGACAGGGGTCTATCAGGTGGCAGAGGTCGCCCTACAATTACGTGGACAGGCTAGGGATAACCAAGTCGCCAATCCACATCTCGGCATGGCATTGAATTTAGGTGGACTCGGCAGCACCGCCGTCGTCCATTTGTTGGAACGGGTGAATAACCACTAATGACAGCCGACCCGACCTCGTGAAAATCGAAGTCGGGTCTTATTTTTCAGCCTGATTTTGCTCCCACGCCTGCCATTTTTCGGGAAATAACTCCCATAGCCACATCATCGGAATGAATAGATCGAATGAAACATGGGTGATATGTTCGGGCAGCTCCAAGATGAATTTCTTGACTTCAGGGGCGCTTTCTTTAACTGGATGATCTCGAAAGAGGATTTCTTCGCCAAATCCAAATTGGTACTCTATGTCTTCACCAGCACCGGGCATATTTTCAACGGTGTACCAGCAAGTCACCCCTAAAACAACAAAGCCCTTTTCGGCTAAGTCGTCCACAAATCGAAGGGCGTCTTTTCGCTTGAATAATAACGCTCCACCTTTTTGCCAATATTCATGTGTGGCGTACAAAGCACGTAAGCGATCTATATACTCGCTTTCCTTTTCGCCGCGAATTTTCTGCCAATAGGCACTATCTTTTAACATTTCATCCATTTCACGGTCACGTTCTTGCGACCAAGCAAACCAATCCGTTTCCGCAGGGGTGGATTTTGGGGAGAATAACTGCTTAATGAAATTGAGAAGTCGCCTATACATGCTATATGCTCTTTTCATGGAGTGCAGATTATCTGGGCGGAAACATATCATCCCATGTAGTGGGAAAATCGAAATTAAAAGAGACGTACTCCACTTTTTCAGGGAGTTTTTGAATATACGATCTCACTGCTTCAATACTCTCTTTGGCCTCATCCGTTCCTTCGATCTCAGAATAGGCAGGCACAGAAAAATCAAATTCGTAATCTTCCCCAAGATGCATACACCCACCATCGGGAGAAAATATGGTATAGGGTGGCCTGACATAAGGAGAATGGCCTTCCAATAACCGTTTACGAATATCTTCGCAGTCAGTAGGAGTCAACTTAAAGTAAAACCATCCGCTGGCCCCAAGCAAGCCAATTCCTATCTCAGCAAGTTCATCAAGAAATCGCAATGCTTCCTGCCGAGATAACACATGCTCGTGATGAGAGAAATTGTATTTTCTTATCAGTAAATTTTGGGTTGCCTCCCGATATTGGGATTCCTTCTCGCCGGTAATTTCTTTCCAATAAGCCGTTTCAGGGTGGCGATAATCCAAAGACGCTCTCTCTTTGCGTAGTTGTCGCCCATGCCACTCTTCACTGGAAAAATAGGTACTTAGCTTCTTGAACAACCTAGAAATCACTTTTTCCATCCATCCTATGTTGGTCTTCTCAAAATTTCCACAGGCTTTTTTTACCTCAGATAAAGCAAATTTGCGCTTGTATTATTATATCACGAGTAAATTAGGACATCTCTTTAATATATGCGTTGTCTGGTCGGAATAAAATCGCTATACTTTAATAAATTGTGGGTGCTGCGGGTCATTTTTGAAGATTAATCAAGGTGTTTATTTATGTCAGCCTCGCCACTTCATTCTTCCCTCTCCAGCCCAGATAACCCACCCCCGGACTCGATCCCTAGTATGCTTAAAACACTCTATTTTTTATCTATCGAGTTAGGCCGCATCCAAGACTTCGACGAACTGTTGTACCAAGCCATTGTACGTGGACGACATGACTTGGGTATAGACCGAATAGGCATTTTTCTTGTCTCCGAGGATGGACAAACCTATCAAGGAGTCTACGGAACTAATAAACATGGGGTTGTTCATGATGCGCGGGCATCACGTGGCAAAATCGCGGATGACTCGTTTTTTACGGCGCTTTTTAACACCACCGAACGGGTCGCCTATCGGTTGAATGCCCCGCTATATGATTTCGGCGAACAAGTAGGAGTCGGGTGGAATACGCTAACCGCCATGTGGCATGGAGATCAGATTTTCGGCATTTTTGCTGCCGACAATTTGCTTAACGGCGCACCGCTCACGCCCATGATACTAGAAGTGTTGAACCTGTATGGCGCAATGCTGGGCCATCTCATTGCCAGACTCCGCACAGAACAGGCTCTCCGTATCAATGAAGAAAATTCTCGACGGTTTGGACATAACCTGCGACGGCTGCATGAAGTAACCATGCAGCTTTCCCTCTTGGATGATCTGAATGATTTGTATCGGCAGGCCATTATATTGGGACGCTCTCAACTCGGCTTTGACCGAATGGGTCTCTTTTTGATGGATGAAATAACAAATGGGATCGTTGGCACTTTTGGAACAAATCCGCAGGGGGAAATCTCTGATTTGCGTAATTATCGGCTACCCATTGCGCAACATGCAGGCGTCTCTGAGATGCTGGCAAATCGCAAATACGCCGAAATTTGGCCGGATATCACCTTATTTGAGGCAGGTGTCCCCGTCGGCACAGGCTGGAATGCCATTGCTATTCTTTGGGATGGTGACCGCAGCATCGGTTGGTTGGCTTGTGACAATCTTATCCGACAAGACGCTTATACGCCCCATATTTTGGAATTGCTAACCCTCTATGGGACAACACTGGGGCATCTCATCACCCGCCGCCGCGCCGAAATCGCACGTGGAGAAATGGCACTTGAACGCGAAAAATTGCAAATGATGAGTACCTTTGTCGCCAATATCTCGCACGATCTCAAAACCCCATTGGCGGTGCTGCGAAATTCCCTTTATTTGATTGACCACAGTACGGATGTCACCAAAAACAAGCAGCGTATGGGCGTTATGCAGTCCCAAATTGACCATCTTGACCGACTTATTCAAGACCTCTTACTGATTTCACGCCTTGAATATAGTCTGACGCTCGAAACGGCTGAGGTCAATCTCAATAGTCTAATTGAGCGTGCTATCCAAGCCATATTACCCAGTGCCGAAGGCAAGCACATCCATCTAGAAGCGAAACTCGATCCGCAACTGCCGCCCGTGCGTGGCGCGGAACATGAATTGTATCGGGCCATCGTTAACCTTATCGAAAATGCGGTGAACTACACGCCTGACAATGGCACAATTGAGATGAAAAGCTATGCGGACACAGACACCGTTCACTTTAAAATTTCAGACACCGGTATCGGCATCAGCCGGCAAGATTTGACCCATATTTTTGACCGCTACTATCGCGGAGAAACCGCACGGGATATTGTGCATACCGGTACAGGGTTGGGGCTGTCTATTGTCAAACGGGTGATCGAACTCCATCAGGGGGAAATTGAAGTCAACAGCGAAATGGGAACTGGAACGACCTTTCAAATTATGCTGCCTTGCGCTGTTAACCCCGTATGAATTTGGCTATTGTGAAGGTTGGATGACCGTCGTGTTTAAATAGGATAGACGGCGTTGGCATTCTGTCAGTTTTTCGTCAGATTATATTTGATATAGTATCATCAAGTCCCTATCTGACTTCACAAAGGCTGTTTTTATGACCCACCTCGGTGTCGTGATTGTCAATTGGAATACCCGTGACCTGCTGCAAAAATGCCTTCAAACGGTCTTTGCTAGTGAAGGCTTGACCTATCAAGTCGTGGTTGTGGATAACGCCAGCACCGATGGCAGTCCCGATATGGTGCACCAAGAATTTCCCGACGCCACGCTCATCACGAGTGTAACCAATGATGGCTTTAGTATGGCGAACAACAAAGGGTTGCGTCGGTTAGGGTTGGATAAGGGCAAAAACAACCCCACTGCCCCGCGCTATGGCTTGTTGCTGAATTCTGACACCGAAGTCCCCCCAACTGCCTTTGCAGAAATGGTGCAGTATATGGATCGGCCCGAACATCAAAACGTCGGGGCAGCGGGTTGCAAACTGTGGCTGCCAGAGAATAAACTTGACCTTGCGTGCCGTCGCAGTTTCCCCACCCCCGAAGTCAGTTTTTATCGCATGATGGGCCTTTCAAAATTGTTCCCTCACAGCAAACGTTTTGGTCGCTATAATATGACCTATCTCAGCCCCAATGTTGAAACCGAGGTGGATTCGGTTGTTGGCGCATTTATGATGGTGCGCCGTGAAACCATCGCACAAGTGGGGCTGCTAGATGAAACCTATTGGATGTATGGAGAGGATTTAGATTGGGCGTTTCGCATCAAACAGGCCGGGTGGAAGATCATGTACAATCCGGCGGTAACGGTGCTGCACATCAAACGGGCGTCCAGCCGCAAGAGCAAACGGGCGAAAATAGCCTTCACCGAAGCGATGGTGAAGTTCTATCAAGAACACTATCGCCAAACGACCCCGTTGTGGCTGCACCTGCTGGTGATGACCGGACTGACGATCAAGGGCGGGCCGGCACACTGGTCAGCACGATTGCACAAACCCCACCCTACCGCGACAAATTGAAAGCACGGGTCGCTCGCAGCCATAGGTTTAAAGCGTTCCTCCAACTTTCTTTGATCGCCGTTGACATCGCCATGCTGGTATTGGCATTTGGCATGGGTTATTCCGCACGCAACAATCTCCCCCTGCCCAGTTTGCCTGTCAGTGACCCACCGCCATTCGAACGCTATTTCCCCATTTTGATGATTCATACTGTAACGATCATGACGTTTTTCTATTTCACCCGCATGTACCACATGAAACGGGCCATCAGCCGCATTGACGTGGGCTACACCATTGCCCAAAACGTTTCGATTGGCACCTTTCTTGCTATCGCGGTTGAAACACTAGCCCTTAAAAACAGCGGCCTCGATTTAGATTACCCACGTGGTGTGTTGGTCTATGCATGGCTGTTTAGCATCGTCACGGTTGTCACAGGCCGAGAACTTCACCGCCAAGTCGTGGTACGGTTGCGTAAAGTGGGCATTGGGCGTGACCGGGTGTTGGTGGTTGGGGTCAATCAAATCGCCCAAAGCATTATCGGACAAATTCAACGCTCGCCCCAGTTTGGTTTTGAGGTCGTCGGTGCGGTAGATCGCAGCCTTGCAGAATTGGATGAGGAAAAGCTATCGGGCTTGCATATCCCTCTGCTTGGCGAGGTCAATGAACTACCGAATTTGATTGATACCTTCCAAATTGACGAAGTAATTATTGCCCTCCCTGATGCCACCCGCCATGAATTAATGGAGATCATTAGTCTCAGCCAACGTGGGACAGTGGATATCAAAATCTTCCCTGACAATTTCTCGTTCATCACCAGCGGGCTTACCGTTGATGATCTGGGCGGGATGCCCTTATTAGGGGTGCGTGATATTGCCCTACGGGGTTGGAAACTCAGCCTGAAACGGGTTGTGGATATTATAGGCGCATTTATGGGTCTGGTCTTTTTAAGTCCGTTCTTTCTGCTCACCGCCGCCTTCATCTATCTTTCAGATCGTGGGCCAGTGTTTTTTACCCAAGAACGGGTCGGGTTGGATGGCAGGCCTTTCCAGATGATTAAATTCCGCACGATGCGGATTGACGCCGAAAAATATGGTAAGTGGACGACCAAAGACGACCCCCGTAAGACGCGCATTGGGTCTTTTATGCGTAAAACCAATTGGGATGAGATGCCCAACTTAATTAATGTGATTTATGGGCAAATGAGTTTGGTCGGCCCACGTCCTGAACAATTACAATTTGTCCAAGAATTTCGCCACACCATCCCACGCTATATGGAACGCCACCGCGAAAAAGCAGGCATGACAGGCTGGGCACAGGTCAACGGCCTACGCGGAGATACCTCTATTGAAGAACGGCTTAAATATGATCTGTATTATGTCGAAAATTGGTCCATCTGGTTCGACATCAAGATCATTTTACGCACCGCCGCCCAAACCGTATTGTTCCGCAACAGGAACGCATATTGATGGAAATAGAAGCTAAATCTGACTTCCTTACCCGATACGAAGAACAAAAAGGCGCGATGATTTGGACGTTGAGTGGTCTCATCGAAAGTGAGACCCCCACGTCTGAAAAAGCCGCCATTGATGAATTGGCCGACTGGCTGGCGATATGGGCCAGAGGGCTAGATGCCAGCGATGTCATTGTCCACGAACAAAAATCGGTGGGTAATTTTGTCGAGTGCCGCTGGAATCAACACCACCCCGGCAAACCCATCTTAATTTGCTGTCACATGGACACCGTTCACCCAATGGGCAGCGTCGAAAAGCGCCCCACCCGCACCGAAGAGGATATTTTGTATGGCGTTGGGGCGTCCGATATGAAGGGCGGCATCACGGTTGTACAAACCGTCTTACAAGATTTGTTCTACCAAAAAGAACTGCCTAAGCGCCCCATTACGGTGTTATTTACTTCCGATGAAGAAGTCGGCAGTCCACACTCACGCGAAGTGATTGAACGGTTGGCGCGTGAATCGGGCCTTGCCTTGATTATGGAACCCGCCACCGACCCTGAAACGATTGTGACCGAACGTAAAGGGGTCGGCATTTTTCAAATGGTAGCGTTGGGGCGTGAGTCACATTCCGGCAGCAACCCCGAAGAAGGTGTCAATGCAATTGTAGAAATGGCCTCGCAAATAGGCCGAATTACTGCCCTAAGTGATGCGAATTTAGGCACTACCGTCAACCCAACCGTGATTCGTGGCGGCACAACTCACAATGTCATCCCCGGTGAATGTGACATCACCATCAATGCCCGTGCCCGTTTTAAGACCGAAGCTGATCGGGTGACAAAAGCCTTGACTGAATTAAGTCAGAAACCCACCCTACCTGATGCGCTGCTCTTTACGACAGGCGGCTTTATTCGTCCTCCGATGGAACACACATCCATCACAGAGCAGACCTTTGCCACACTACAAAAAATCTCGCCGTTTCCATTAAAAGAGATTGCCAAAGGTGGGGGCAGTGATGGGAATTTTACAGCGGCGCTGGGCATTCCCACAATTGATGGCTTGGGGCCGTCTGGTGGCGGGGCACACAGTGATGATGAGCATGTCTATATCCCCAGTTTGCCACAGCGGGCCGCGCTACTAGCCTCGATTTTGTGCTATTGGCCTACCATGCCCTAGTCGAGCAGCGGGATTTGAGCCATCGCCTCATCTTCGGATAGCCCCAATTCACTCATAGCCGCTTCGAGCCGCTGCAAATATTCAACCACAACCGGACGGCCTGTCACGGATTCATGCACCATCAAGACCGCGATTGGCCCCATATCCATAAGACCCCGTGCATAAGCCGCTTGCTCCACCAACTGCTGATGATAGGTGATACGGCGATGCTCTACATCCACATGACCATTGGAGCGCGTCAAAATGGCATAGCTCGCGTCAGGGTTGCAGTCGAGCGGCATTCCAACCGAACCGGGATTGATAAACGTCAAATCTCTCCACTGACGGACGAAGGGGTGATGGGTATGCGCCGTAATCACATAGGAATGCTGGACTTCGCCAAAATGCTCCTGCAAAAAATCTTCAGAGGTATCAGGCAGGATCCCCCCGCGCAAATCTTTGGGTGAGCCATGCACGAACAGCAACTTGTCTTGTTCAATCGTAATCGGGAGGCTATCCAGATAGGCGAGGTCGGCTGCCTGCATGTAATCCAATGTCCAATAGGCCACTCCCCAGCGTGAACGGGGATGGGCAGATTTATCCTGATCGGGGTTGGAAAGAATTTGGATATAACGTTCGTGATTGCCCAATAACACGCGCGGTTTGCGATCATAGAGCATATCTAGCACTTCACGCGGAAACGGCCCCCCATTGAGAAAATCGCCAACCACGACCACTTCATCTACGCCTTGATGGTCAACATCGGCTAAGACAGCCTCAAACGCTGGTGCATTGCTGTGAATATCCGCGACTATCGCAATCCGCATCGTGTTCCTCCCCACTGAACAATCATAAAGCCCCCCAATTGTAATTGAGAGGCTTTGGTGTTGACCTACGTGATACTGACCATGAGCCACCGAGCGACAGCCGACAATCGGCCTCTCGCATCCAATTGAAGTCTAGCGGCTACCTCCATCAATAGCAATATAGATTTAGCATCATTACACCTGACCCAGTGTTGCTTGCTCACCAAAACCCCACTATTATTGAGCATATCAACCTCACATAGGGTCATCATACCTCTGGTATCTCAACGTGATTCTTTTAAAGGAACAGTAATGACGATTAACGTGGATTCAATTCTGGTCATTGGACACCGTAATCCAGACATGGATTCGATTGCAGCGGCCATCAATTATGCTTGGTTATTGGAACAAACCACTTCAGATAAACACATCGCAGGGCGAGTTGGGCAGGTGAATGCGCAGACAGCCTTCGCCCTTGAACATTTCAACATTACCCCACCCACCCTCGTCACCGATGTGCGGGTACGGGTCAGTGATCTGGTTGAATTTTTGCCCTTTTTGCAGCCCCACCAGACACTGTTGGACGCCTGTCAGAGCATCGCCAACACCCGCCGTTCCGCCCCCTTGCTGGATACCGATCATAAACCGATTGGCCTGATTTCTGGCGCAGGTCTATTTGCGACGATGGCTGATGCCCTCAGTTCTACCTCGGTGCTGGCCCTTGCCAAAGAATTTGACCGTCCGGCGCAGGCAGCAGTGGATACCAGCGGCATCATCCTACATGGCGAAGAGTTTATTCGAGATGTCATCAATCAAGTCTTGCGCTCCGACCCCGATGAATTTTTGGTAGTAGACAGCGACGGGCGCTATATCGGGTTGTGCCGCAAATCGCATCTATTGTCGCCTCCCCGTCGGCGCATTGTCATGGTTGACCACAATGAATTAGGTCAAGCCGTGCCCGGTTTGGATGAGGCCGAAGTAATCGAAGTCTTGGATCATCACCGCCTAAATACTGTTCCTACCTCCGTGCCAATTCATTTCCGCATCGAACCCGTTGGCAGTTGCTCAACGTTGGTAGCCGAACGGGGAATAGAGCAAGGTATCGCTTTTCCAAAAGGAATGGCAGGATTGCTCTTATGTGGCATCCTCTCGGATACATTAACGTTTCGTTCACCGACGGTAACGGCACGGGATCGCAACGCAGGCATCAAACTGGCGATTATGGCCGAACTTGCACCCGCCGATGCTCATGAAAGACAGGTGATGCAGGCCATTACTGAATTAGGTCAACAGTTGCTCTCTGCTGGGGCAGGCCTAGAAACACGTCCTGCTGAGGAAATTGTGAACACCGACATCAAGTTCTATGAAACGAACGGCCTCAAAGTTGGGATTGCTCAAGTAGAGGTCGCCAATCTATCAGAATTGACTGACCGATTGAGTGAACTGCGCGAGACCTTACAACAGTTGACTGAAAGCCAAAATTTATCCCTAGCTCTCCTGATGGTAACAGATGTAGTACGGGGCAACAGCCGTTTAGTCGCCGTTGGTCAGCATCGCGTCATTTCCATGCTGCCCTACACCCGCCTTGATGATGATACCCTTGACGCACCGGGGGTGATGTCGCGCAAGAAACAACTGCTGCCAACCGTTTTTGCGGTGCTTTCGCAAGCCACCTAAGTGATACCTCACTCAAAAACCAGCCGTCTCTTTGGATTGCTGGTTTTTTAATTCTCCCTCCTGCCAAGCAGAGAATGAGGCGCTATCTATATCTGTTCCTCCGATGTGGCTTGAATTGGATTGGGTAAAGCAGCGGGTTTGATAAACAAGAAGCTAAGAACTAAGAGGCTGCCGATCACGACGCTACCTATTAGAAATGGCGCATTAATGCCATAGTTCTCGAAAAGAAAGCCGCCGATCAATGGCGCAATCGCATTCGCCGCACTCACCGATGACGCACTCAAGCCAAGCACACTTCCATACTCGCGTTGATGAACCCGTTTGGTGATCAGGCTGTTTAACCCCGGACGAATTAGCCCTGCCCCGATTGAAATGGGGACAATGATGACAAGCAGCCAGCTTACCCCCCAAATGCCCCGGTATGTGTCGTCGGGTAGCTCAATCGCGGTTGCATCGGTAATCGAACTGACATCCGATTCAGACTCTGACAACAATTTTTCTTCAACCGCCTCGCGTTTGTAAAAGGGATGGGGTTGATTTGGGGTAAGCGCAATTAATACCAATCCTGCTGTGAGCAAACCCAACGCCAAATTGATCATTTTGACTTCGCCATACTTGCGTGTCCATGGGCCAATAAACCTTCCTTGCACCATCACCAATGTGATACCCACCACCACAAAAACGAGTGCATTACCTTGCCCAAGCAGACCGAGCCGGCTCAAGGTGAACAACCCAAGTAGGCTCTCAAATCCAAAAAAGACCAATTGCTGAATAAAGACGAAGATCAGCAAAATACTGATGTTGCGATTCCGCACGAGCGTCAGGGCTGTCGAAGACTTGGCGTCTTTATGTTTATGGCGCAGATCGGATGGCAATGTTTCCCGAAAGACAAAAAATGTTAGGAGGATAGACAGAAACGAGCAGGCAGCAGCGACAAACGCTGGCATTTGGATATTGTCGGTCAATGCAAGTGTGAAGATCGAGATCAGCGGGCCAAGAACAAACCCTAGTCCAAAAGCTGCCCCTATCAACCCCAACCCCTGAGCACGGGTCTTATCATCCGTAATATCACTCAAAGCCGCCTGTGCGGTGGAAATATTCGCGCCAAACAAGCCATCAAAGACCCGTGACGCGATAATCCAAATCAGTGAGTTCGCGGAGCCCAACATGATAAAACCCACACAGGTGGTAATCTGGCTAATCAGGAGGAGGGGTTTACGACCAAAGCGATCCGAGAGCGTTCCCATAAGCGGCAAGCCGATCAGTTGGGCAATCGGAAACGCCGCCACCACTAGACCGATTTCGATTGGGGATGCCCCATAAGTTGCCGCGTACAAGTGCAGCAATGGCAAAATCAAAGATAGGCCCAATACATCAAACAGCACAAGGACAAAGATGGGCAAGGCACGATGGTAATCTAAGCGATGTTCTGATTTCATAGTATGTGGTGTTGCGATTTTTCAGTTTGATAAAAGATGGGTAAGGCTATCCTGTGACGCCGAAATGGTGGCTTGGACGTCATCCATTGTATGGGCACTGCTCAAAAAGCCTGCCTCAAATTGGCTTGGTGCTAAGTACACCCCGCGTTCTAACATGGCATGGAAAAATTTGGCGTAGCGTTCCGTATGGGCATGTTGCTTGGCACTGGCATAATCGTGGATGACTGCATCCGGCGTTTTTAAAAAGTAAAATCCAAACATTGTCCCCACGCTGCCCGCCTGTAATGGCACACCCAGCGATTGGGCCACCTCAACCAATCCGTTTATCAAGGCAGCAGTCAACTTTTCTGCATCATCGAATAATCCACCGTTGAAGAGTGTCCGCAGGGTTGCGATTCCCGCCGCCATCGCCAACGGGTTGCCAGACAAAGTACCTGCTTGATACATAGTGCCTGATGGGGCAACATGCTGCATGATGTCACGTTTTCCAGCATAGGCCCCAACAGGCAATCCCCCGCCGATGACCTTGCCCAAACAGGTGATGTCGGGGTCAAGATTCCACTCGGCTTGTGCGCCACCGGGTGCGACGCGGAAACCCGTCATAACTTCATCCAAAATGAAGACCGCGCCATACTGCTTGCAAAGGTCATGGAGGCCCTGCAAGAAGCCGGGTTGTGGCAATACAAAGCCCATATTGGCGGCGATGGGTTCAACAATAACCGCCGCAATCGAATCGGGGTTTTGCTCAAAAAGCGTCCGTACTTGGTCAAGGTCATTATAGGAAGCGGTCAGTGTATGGGCGGCAGTCGAATTAGGTACGCCGGGGGAATCGGGCAGGCCAAGCGTGGCGACCCCGCTACCAGCCTGCACCAGCAGCATATCGGCATGACCATGATAACATCCGGCAAATTTGATGATTTTGTCTCGTTCGGTATAGGCGCGTGCCAATCGCAGCGCACTCATGCAGGCTTCCGTGCCACTGTTGACAAAACGAATCATGTCTATGGAAGGGACGGTCTGAATGACCAACTCAGCCAAGTCATTCTCAAGTCGGGTCGGTGCGCCATAGCTCGTCCCATTGGCGGCGGTTTCAGCAATCGCTTCGACCACCGCTTCATGGGCATGGCCCAAAATCAACGGCCCCCACGACAGCACGTAATCTATGTACCGATTCCCATCCGCATCCCAGATATACGCGCCCTTGCCACGCTCGATAAAACGCGGTGTGCCACCCACACTGCGAAAGGCGCGTACTGGGCTATTGACCCCTCCCGGTATCAGGTGTTGTGCTTTCTGAAATAACTTTTCGGATTGGACGGTTTTCATTCCACAACCTCAGATTGTTGAATTTTTTCAAGTAATTTACTGACCGTTTGTTGGGATTGATAAATGCAGTCCGGCATCCCGACTCCTCGAAAAGCACTGCCTGTAACCATTATCCCCTGTGGCAATTTCGCTTCAATGGCTTCAATCAGCTTCAGATGGTCAACATCATACTGCGGATTAGCTTGATGCCAGCGATAAATGCGGTGGAACAGTGGGTCGGATTCGATGCCCAAAATATTACGAAGTTCTTGACGTATCACGCCAAGGAGTTGGTCATCATGGAAAGACATCGTTTCCGGGCTGCGTGATCCACCAAAGAAGACCCGCAGCAGCACATAGCCCTCCGGCGCACGATGGTCAAACTTGATGGACGAAATGGTAATGGCATTGATGGGGCGGCGTTCACTCTTGGGCACAACCAAGCCAAAGCCATGCAAAGGCCGTTTGATAGCCTCTGCCTTGAATGCCAGCGAAATCGTGCCCGTGCTGACATACCGTATCGTGGAAAGTTTTTCACTAACCGTTGGTGCGATCTCTTGCAACAAATTCGCTGCGATGTAGGCAGGCGATGTGAGCACAATCGCATCCGCCTTGAGGATTTCGCCCTGCTGAGTCACGACCACATATTGCCCATCGGCATCGCGTTGGATTCGCGCCACTTTTGTACCGAGCCGCAAATCACCCTCAAGACGGCCTACGAGTGTATCCACCAATTCTTGTGTGCCACCCTGCAAGGACATAAACATGGCGATTTTGGGCATATTGGATGATGGGGGCGCGGCATGAGATGCCTGCTGACGACGCGATGCCACCATCCCACGAATCAGACTACGGTGCTGCTGTTCCAATTGTCGGAAACGCGGAAACGTCGCCAGAATACTTTGTTTATCGGCCTCGGCATTATAGATACCGGACATCAGGGGTTCGGCGATTTTATCAAGGGCCTCATTCCCCAGTCGGCGGCGTACAAATTCGGCTAAAGTTTCATCCTGTTCGTCACGTTTGGGTGGGATAAATAAATCCAACCCCATCCGTAGTTTGCCGAGAGGTGAAATCAGGCGAGAGAAAACAAACGGCTTAAATTTGGTCGGCACAATCAACAAGAGGCCATCGGGTAATTTGACGGGTTTGCCACGATGCAAGACATAGACCGTTCGCATCTGGTCGTTCGTCCCCAACAGGCGATCTCCCAAGCCTAGTTCTTGGGCCAAGCGGAGTGCCCCCGGTTTTTGCGTCAAGAAAGAATCTGGGCCTGCCTCGACCACAAAAGGGGTATCACTGAAACCGTCTACGTGTTCGGTTAGGATTTTGCCACCCCACCGATCTGAGGCTTCTAGAACGGTATACCCAATATCAAGCCCTTGATTATCGGATTGCCGCTGCAAATACCATGCCGCGCTTAGGCCGGAAATCCCCCCACCGATAATGACGACATGCCGCCGTAGGGCTGATCGGGAATCGGCCTTGTTGGACTCTAATACCGCTGCTGTCATGCGCTTGCATTCCTATTCAATTGCTGACTGTACTCATGCACAAAATCCACCAGACGCCGCACATTTTCAATCGGTGTTTCCGGTAAAATGCCGTGACCGACATTAAAAATGTGACCGGGTTTGCCTTTTACGCTGTCCAAAATATGACGGGTACGCACCTTGAGCGCCTCCCAATCAGCAAACAGCGCAACCGGGTCAAGATTGCCCTGTATAGCAACATTGTCTCCAAGCTGCTGCCAAGCCCGTGCGAGGTCAATGCGCCAATCTACGCCGATGACATCTCCCCCGGCGGATTGGATGAGGCCTAACATCCCACTGGTGTTCGTGCCAAAATGGATAATCGGCACACCGGATTCCCCCGCGATTTCCAATACATGACGGCTATATGGCAGGACGTAATGTTCATATTCGAAGGGACTTAGATCACCTACCCAGCTATCAAATAGTTGGAGGACTTGCGCCCCTGCCCGTGCCTGTGCCAAAAGATAATGCCCCGCGACTTCACTTAGTTTGGTCATCAGGCTGTGCCACAAGGCCGGTTGACTCATCATCATATTTTTGACCGCGATCCGGTTGCGACTGCTGCCGCCTTCTACCGCATAGCTGGCAAGGGTAAACGGTGCGCCGCTGAATCCAATGAGGGGGATGCCGCGCTGGTCTAATTCATGCCGTGCCAATGTGATGGCCTTCAACGTAAAGTGCAGCGTTTCTTCAGGGGGCAGCACCCGCAAACGCTCAATATCCTCGGCAGTGCGGACGGGGTTGTGGATGATCGGCCCTTCGCCTTTGACAAACTCCAATTCCAATCCCATGCCTTCAAGGGGTGGCAATATATCAGCAAAAATAATCGCCGCATCCAAATCAAAGGCATTGATGGGCTGAAGAGTCACTTCGCAGGCCAGTTCTGGCGTCTTAATCATCTCTAGGATGGTGTATTTTTCACGCAGTTTGCGATACTCCGCCATGTACCGTCCGGCTTGGCGCATCAGCCAAATCGGGGTCATATCCGTTGGCTGACGATGACAGGCCCGCAGAAAACGGCTGTCTTGCAGAATATCCTGTACAGCGCTGACAGGCATGGGGCTTATTCGGTAATCCATTGGGCCGCCTCTTTCGCAAAATAGGTGAGGATCAAATCCGCGCCAGCCCGTTTGATGCTGGTCAGGGTTTCCAATGCACAGCGCCGCAGGTCTATCCATCCATTGGCAGCCGCAGCGTGAAGCATCGCATATTCGCCACTGACTTGATACGCCGCGACGGGCAGGTTGTAAGATTGGCGAACCGCGCTGAGAACATCGAGATAGGGCAAAGCAGGCTTGACCATTAGCATGTCTGCCCCTTCAGCGACATCCAGCGCGACTTCCTTCAGCGCCTCACGACGATTGGCCGGGTCCATCTGGTATTCGCTGCGATCTCCAAATTGGGGTGGACTTTCGGCAGCATCACGGAACGGGCCATAAAACCCACTGGCATATTTGGCGGCGTAGCTCATGATGACTACGTGGTCGAACCCGGCATCATCCAATCCGGCCCGAATCGCCCCCACCATGCCATCCATCATGCCCGACGGCGCGATGATGTCCGTCCCCGCTTCGGCATGGACAATTGAAGCTCGTGCCAATAATTCGAGTGTCGGGTCGTTCAGTAGATAGCCTTCGGGCAAATGTGGCTGATAATAGGTATCACCCGGCTGGTTAATAATCCCACAATGCCCATGATCGGTATATTCGCAAAAGCACATATCCGAAATGACCATCATTTCCGGCACGGCATCTTTGATAGCCCGAATCGCGCTGGGGATGATGCCGTTCGGTTCATAATTCTCACTTCCGCAGGCATCTTTCACATCGGGGATACCAAACAGAATGACCGCCGGAATGCCCAGTTGATAGGCGGTACGGACTTCCCCCACCACACGGTCAATTGACCATTGAAACTGACCGGGCATTGACCGAATCGGTTGTTGAATGTCGTGCCCATGCCGAATGAACAGCGGGTAGATGAAATCATCGGGGGATAAACTGGTTTCCCGTACCATCCGGCGCAACGCTTGGGTTCGACGCAGGCGGCGTGGACGAATAACAGGGGTTATCTCAGATTGAGTTGAGGTCATAGTTGTCTCTCAGTTGATGCAAAATAGGTCTCTAAGATAGCGACGAGGCCCTCTAGGGAATGCTCGCTGGGAACATCCACGAGGGGAAAGCCATACGCTTGTGCAGTGGTCGCCGTCTTTGGGCCAATGCAGGCAGCAGGTACAGCAAGGGCCGTTTCCAATCTTCCGCCTTCGTTTTGTAGGCGTTCAACAAAGTAAGTGACGGTAGAGGAACTGGTAAAGGTGAGTATATCTACCTGTCCCTGGGTTAACAGATAGGCAATATTCACCCCGCCCGTGCCACGCACCGTTTGATAAGCCGTTACAACGGTGACGTTTGCCCCACGCGCTGTCAAATGTTCAGTCAATGTCGGGCGTGCAAGGGTGGATTCTGGCAACAATACCCGTTCCCCGACCTTCAACGGCAGGTGATTTACCAATGATTCGGCAATATATTCGGCTGGTAAATCGGCGACTTCAAGTCCAAGATTTTGACGGGCAGCCTCAGCAGTCGCAGGCCCTATCACCGCCGTCTGAAAATTCCTTCCGTTGAGGGTCAGCCCCAACCCAGCAAGGCGTTCTGCAATGGCAAATACGGTATTGGCACTCGTCAAGATCAGCCACTCAAAATTCCCTGCCGTCAAATCAAACAATGCCGCATCCAATAACGAGGGGTCATCCGGCGGGGTAATGGCGATACAGGGGTAATCCAGCGGTATAGCATCGTGTTGGCGCAACAAGATGTTGAGCGCCTCGGCTTGATGGACGGCCCGTGTATTCACAATCCGCTTACCCACCAGCCCACTCATCATTGATTCTCCATTAGTCCCTTTGCCCCTTTTTCGATGGCTTCTCGAGCTAGAGTGATACCCAGCGCGTAGGCTGATTGCTCATCATTTACTGTAGCAGCGGTGGCCGTGACGTCAATTTGCTGTACGCCATCCGGGGCGGAGACTCGTCCACGCAGTACCAGTTTGTTTTCTTGAATTTGGGCATAGGCGGCGACAGGCACAGAACACCCCCCACCCAACCCCGCAAGGAAAGCCCGTTCAGCAGTAATGGCGAGCGCAGTATCTTGATGATGGATAATTTTTAGGATCTCCAATAGCATCGGTTCGTCGCGGGTCTGTACGGCAATCGCACCTTGGCCGGGGGCGGGCAGCATGGCTTCAAAATCCAGCACTTCGCTGACTACCTCCAAACGCCCTAGTCGCTCCAAACCCGCATAAGCCAACAGAATGGCATCATAGTCACCATCCTCCGCCAACGCTTTTTGGATGCGTGTATCTACATTGCCGCGAATATCAATCGTTTTCAGATCAGGCCGAAGGTGACGAAGTTGCGCCGCCCGACGAGTGCTACTGGTACCAACCCGTGCCCCATTCGGTAAAGTCGCAAGGCTATACTCTCGGCGGCTGATCAGGGTGTCGGCGGGATTCGCTCGTTTGGGGATTGCCCCAACGACCAATCCGTCGGGCTGTTCGGTGGGTAAATCTTTCAGGCTGTGAACGGCACAATCAATGCGTTTTTCATGCAGTGCCAATTCCAATTCCGCCGTAAAAACGCCCTTGCCCCCCACCAGTGGAAGCGGTGTATGCAAGATTTCATCCCCCCGCGTTTTGATTATCTCGTATTCGAGATGCAAAGCAGGCACGGCTTCTTGCAATAACTTCATGATGTGCCGGGTTTGCCACAGCGCTAAATCCGAGCCGCGTGTCCCGAATCGTAGTGTTTTGACTGTACTCATTGAGTCTGACCTGTTGTGTACGGCAAGATACATTGCAGATTGCATGGGTTGGACACCTGTTCCACCGTCCCCGCTAAACCGCAGTACCCCTCATCACATAGGCACTCATGGGCCTCACCATCGTTCAGCGCAAACAATTCACGCACGGCATGGGCATAACCATAGCCGTTGCCCACGTTTGCTTGCATCTTTAAACGCGAGGTGGGTTCGTGCAATAGCCGATTCACGAGGCGATGGGCCATGCGGCTGACAAGTTGGCGAGTACGCTCATCAGCATCCGAAAGGCGGCCTAATGTCTCCAATAGTTCTTCATCGGCAATATTCTGTGCCCAATCCCGTAGATTCTTAATCACCGGAGTCACTTGGCGCCCTCTATACCATTCGAGAAAGCGTGCCATCTCCTGTTGGATAATCGCTTCAACTTCTGGAACAGCAGCCTTCCGTAATTCAACATTGGTGTCCACCACCGATTGCAGGTCGTCAATATCGTAATATTGGATATTGGGCAGTTCCCGAACACTATCTTCTACATCACGCGGGACTGCGATATCCACAATGACCAGTGGGTGGCCTGTTCGTTGAGAAGCAACCCCTTCTAGATCGGAACGATAGAGAATCGTATGTGGCGCTCCGGTAGCACACACCACCGCATCGGCCCATGTCAGTGCTTCGTGAAGCTGATACCAAGTCATGGCCCTGCCCTCAAAATCGTTCGCCAATGCCTCAGCGCGGTTATAGGTGCGATTGACAAAAGCCATCTCACTGATTGCGAATCGCTTAAGGGCCTGTGCCGCCAACACCGCCATTTCGCCTGCACCAATAATTAATATCTTTGATGCGGCACGCTGGGGAAGTTTTTCGAGCAATAGAAGCGCCCCGGCATGGCTGACCGAAGTGGTATAACGGCTGATGGGGGTTTCAGCACGTGCGCGTTTGCCTGTATGAATGGCTTGTGCAAACAGATGGGATAAAATCGGGCCTGTAAGGGCTGCGGCGCGGGCATCTTCAAAAGCCTGTGTTACCTGCCCCAATACCTGTGCTTCACCCAAAATCATAGAATCGAGGCCACAGGCTACTCGCATCAGGTGTTGAATCGCATCATTCGCAATCTGTTGATACAAATAGCTGTCTATTTCACTATCGGGCAGATTCTGAAGTTTCGATACAAATTGTTTGATCAGCTTAATTCCCTCATCCACCGCCGATGCCTCTACATAGATTTCCAGTCGGTTACACGTAGATAAAATGACCCCTTCATGGATGACCAATGATTGGTTGCCAGCGGGCGACTGGGTAAGGCTTTTTAGGTCTTCCAACGCAATCTGGAAAGCACAACCGGCGAGGGTCAATTTTTCCCGTATCTCAACAGGGGTGGTTCGGTAGTTTAGTCCAACGACGGCGATAGTCACAAAAGCGCTCCTGAATAGAAATGGCTTTAAAGTACAACCTGTCTTGTTTCTGGCTGATACGCGCAGAATGGCTCTTCAGCTAAATAATTGCCGCTGACCCCATAGGAACGAGCACGGCAACCCGCACACAATGATTTGAACTGACAGATCCCACATTTGCCTTCAAGGGCATCAGGGTCGCGTAATTCGGCAAATAACGGACTACCCTCCCAGATTTCCGAAAAATCTTGTTGATGAATATTCCCAGCCTCAACAGGCAAATAACCACAGGGGAACACTTCGCCGCGATGGGAGATAAAACAGACACCCGTTCCGGCAAGGCAACCTTTGGTGGCGGCGTGCATTTGCCCATGCGGATGACCATGCACCTGTCGGTCATAACTGGCCGGAAGTTCCTGCGGCATCCCTTTGCGACGTTCTTCGGCGCGGCGGGTACGCATGACCCGGAAGTAATGCGGCGCACAGGTGGCCTTTAATTGCAATTCTGGCTCAGATTGTTCAATGTCATAGAGCCAGTTGAGAACACGCTCATATTCCTGAGCATTAATCATCTGCTCTTCGGCAATTTGCACTCCACAGCCAACGGGTACTAACAAGAAAAGATGCAGCCCCACCGCATCCAAGTCTTTTGCCATTGCCAACATACTATCCAATTGCGCCTTGTTATGGTTAGCCACTGTCGTGTTAATTTGTACAGGTAGACCAACCTTGCGTAACGCCCTAAACCCCACAATCGCCGCCTCAAATGAACCCGGTAGCCCACGAAAAGCATCATGGGTTCCAGCGTCGGCGCCATCAAAAGAAATGCTTACCCGGCGGACACCACTCGCCTGGATACGCTCCGCCGCCGCATCATCAATCAATGTGCCGTTGGTCGCCAATGCCACTGGCAAACCTGCATCCGTCGCATAACGCGCAATCTCATAAATATCAGGTCGGAACAGGGGTTCCCCACCCGATAAAACAAATACGGGTTTGCCCACTGCTGCAATAGCATCAATCATGGCAAAAGCATCTGCTGTCGTTAAATCTTGCGGAGTCAACTGATCTGCAACGGTTACGCGCCGACAGTGGATACAGCGCAGATTACAGCCTGCGGTGGTTTCCCAGAAAACAAGACGTGGTGCCGGATAGGTCATGGTGCTGTCCTCAAAACTATGTAAATATATGCAAAACTAGGCAAAACTGCGTATAAGATAATCCGAGCAATACCCTCTTCGCAGTACATTCTGTCATCGAACTCAGGTCATATGTCATGGATTGATTCGATTAGGCGCGAGGCCGACCACTCTCCCCTTTTAAACAGCAATCAATGGGGCAGATGTCATGACTTGGCCCATATGTTCCCAGAAAACGTCGCTCAGGCTGTGCGGTCATGCGTTCCAAGATAAGCTCACGGATCATTTGGATAAACGCCGGATGTGTCCCTACCGTTTCGGCCCGAACGAGATGGATGCCAAGTTCAGCAGCCACGTGTTTTGCCTCGGTATCTAAATCAAAAAGGACTTCCATATGGTCAGAGATGAACCCAATCGGAATAAGCACGACATTGGTAACCTCCTGCCCTTTCAGTTGCCGAAGATAATCACAAATATCCGGCTCTAGCCACGGCACCTGCGGCGGGCCGCTTCGACTTTGATATACCAATTGATAGTTGCTCGTGCCGATACGTTCCGCTATCAGGCGACACGCTTCTTCCAGCTGGGCCACATATGGACTGTTGCCTGCCATACCCATCGGGATACTGTGTGCCGTAAAAACAAAATGTACATCATTCTGTGTTTCGGGTGGGAATTGGGTGAGGGCCTGCTGAGTTTTTTCCACCATTGGCTCAATGAAACCGGGGTGATTATAAAAAACGCGCAATTTATCGAAAATAGGTACATCCGTTCCCGCATTTTCACAGGCCCGTATCACATCTTCTCGATATTGGCGGCAGCCGGAATAGGAACTAAAGGCTGAGGTAACAAATACGAGCGCCCGCTGCACCCCGTCATCGCACATCTGACGCAGGGTATCGGCGAGAAAGGGATGCCAGTTGCGATTGCCAAAGTAGATGGGCAGTTGTGGGCCGTGCTGCTTAAGTTCTTTTTCTAAAGCAGCGATCAAGAGGCGGTTCTGTTGATTAATGGGGCTTACCCCGCCAAAATCATAATAATGCGCGGCCACCTCTTCTAAGCGTTGTTGGGGAATCGCCCGCCCTTCTGCGACACTTTGAAGAAACGGGATTACATCCTCCATTCCCTCTGGGCCGCCAAACGACAACACCAAAATCGCGTCATAGGATCGGGCTTCATCATCATATTTAGATGCCCCGACAGTTTGTGCGCCATGTATACTCATAATCAGAACACTATCCTTCTATTTTTTCGGCAACCGGTGTGCCAACATAAATCACACCATCCCGGATTTCGACCTGATAGGTCTCAACAGGTTTTCTGACCACCCCATCTAGCGCCGCACCTGTCCTAAGGTCAAATTTGCCATAGTGCCAAGGGCAAACCACACTGCATTCGTGGGCATTCACCGCACCATCTGTTAAAGGGCCTCGCGCATGGGTACAGCGATTATTGATGGCGTAAATTGTGCCCTCAACATTAAAAAGCCCCACCATCTTGCCCTCAAGAAAAACCACCTTTGTTTCGCCGGGAGCAAATTCATCCAATGGGCAGACTTCTGTCCACGCCTCATGGATTTCATCCGAGAGCACAGTTTGGGTAATCGGTGGCCCTCCCAGCGCATCTAAGGCTTCTTCAAGGCGCATGTTGATTGAGGTGAATAAGGGGGTATCTTGCAAGGTATATCGGCTGGACTCGGTTTCGCGGAGTTCCTGTACCAAATCAAGGAAATCGGAGGGTTCATCGGTTTCAAATGCAACGATAAACTCATAATCGTCCAGCCCAAAGCTATAGGTGGTGTTGAGTCGAACCGAGGGATATTTTCGCCCAACTTCAATATGTTCATCCATAATCCCTTGTCGTGCGTGCAGGGACAACTGATACCAATCGCGTGTCTTGATGAACGGATAGACAAAAAGATATTTTGCTTCGGATGGGTCAATAACCAAGCGTTCTTCATGGGTGTCATCGCTGTTACTGCGGATTTCATAGATGGAGCGTTTGGTCTGCGAAAAATAGGAGTAGACCATGTTCAAATAGCCCCCCATTCGCGTGCTGGCAATCGCAGTGGCGAGTTCTCGAAACGGGAGCGGATTTTCGGCGATCTGCCAGAGCAGCAGTTCGGCATCAGATCGTGTCCCCATCAGACTATAGGGCCGGAGCAACATTTGGCGGTTAAAAGTACGAATGACATCGGCCAATTCTTGTTTTTGCTGTGATTGTTCTGCTGCTTCCAATCTGCGCCAAAGAGGATCCACTCTATAAAATGCAAATCGCACATACTGGCGACGTGAAAGTTGTCGGCCTCGGTCTTCAGATTGACCACTAGGCTGATGATTTGGACGATGATTCGGTCTTGATCCGGGGGCACCCATGTTCCTAAATTCATCCTTGAAAAAGGTGTATTAAAATCTATGCAAAGTTATATAAATCTATCTGAAACTATCTTTTAATGCAAGTTAAAAAATGAGACGGTCAAGCATTTTGTGTAAACAAACTGGATGGATGGAAAAGTCATCGTAGAAAACTACCCTCAAGGGTCACATCTACATGGGAAGATATGACCTTCGATTTCGATTTTGCAAAGCGTCGGTTATAGTTGGTGGGTATAGTGGTGATTGAATTGCTTGCAAGGGGAACATTTAGTATGTCTTTACACGGGCGGCTGTGTGGGCTTTACAGATACACTTTTGTCAATTACTAACTTTAAACTTATACCCCCTTCCCCAAAGTTTTTCGATTTACTCGAAGAGGTACATCAAAGAACAAAGGGCCACCAACGACCCTTTGCTCTTGCTGTAAAACTTTGAAAAAATCCTACTACCCCTGCTTTAGTCGTATCACATGCTCGTGTGCATACTGCTCCGGGAAGGCGATACGCAAGATCGTTAGGGCTTCCTCACCAGACCAGCCCCGACTCATCATCTCCGCAATGAGGCCTGAAATGATTGGGGCAGCAAACGACGTACCTGACCACCGTGCCCACCCCGTTGCGTTAGGTGCAAGCCGCTGCCAATCTTCTTTGCTTAGGTCGGGCGGGTTTTCGGGATAAGGGCCAGTATAAACACCCAAGATGCCAGTCTTTGCATTGCTAAATTTCGGGTTAGCAGAATCTATATCCCCCCCAAAGACGGCAACACCCGCATGAACAGGGTAATCTGCTAGGTTGCTATAGTCGGTCAGTTGGTTATTACTAGAATCAAGGGCAGCGACCCCTAATACAGTGGGCATAGACGCGGGCATCCGCGCCGGGGTACGTGATTTTCCACCATTTAATCCATCGTTCCCCGCCGCGGCCACCACTACCCCACCCGCATTGACGACCCGTGCAATACGCTCTTGGATATGATAGAGTTTGAGCAACCCATCCAAGACATTTTTCTTGGAGGACGGGATATTAAGATTGGCTTGCGCGTAGGCTACAATCGCCATCGGCAATGTAATGGGTAAAGATAAATACGTGAGAAATTGCTCAACATCAACCAATACACTATCGAGTAACCCCCGTACTTCCGCGTCTCCCTGATCTAAGGCCAAATAAAGTTCTTTCAGCCATGCGTCCGGGTGGTCAGCATTTGCGGGCACACTAAATGTCAGGCTCAAATTGATGACCAATTTCTCGTTGGCAGGGTCAAACCCCTTCAGGGCAGTATCCAAACCCGCGAGGTAGGTCATGAGCGTCCCTGACCCAAACGCATTGAGGACTTCAACAAGATGGAGTTCTGTTCCCGGCGATATCGAGTGAATAATGCCCGCCGCAAATAGGCCATGATCCATTTTCCACTGCCGAAAATCTTGATCTTGGACACAGGCACGGTGAAGCTCGTAGCCCCGTTGGACCGTCGGTTTCGCGTCAAATGTCTCACCCGTAACTGGGTCGGCAAAATAGGTAATGCGCAAAATATCCGACTTTGGTTCCTTCGTTACAGGATCACGCCGAAGGCCTTCGACAAGTCCTGTTGCTGTATCCGTTGAGCGCAGCAAGGATTCTAGCAGAGGATTAGTATTGCCAAACTGGTTATAGGCTTCTGAAAGGCTGATGGGAAAGGCATTCCTAGCCATCTGCTTCCCCTCAATTTCTGGAGGGTTGGGGTCTTTAGATGGTGGCGCAGTATCCAAAATTACAACTCGTACTTTTTGGGGTTTGACGGCGTCCTTCGGCAGCGGATGTTCAAGCATCATTTGAAGCATATTTTGAAATGTTTTGATGACAGTCGCAACAGATTTTTTGGCGTTGGGATTGTTGGATTTGAACCCAAAGGCTTGTTCATAATATTTCATCAAATTGGCAGGGAAACCAGTCACCCCGGTAGGCGCAACAGAAAACCGATAATCTGTTGGCTTGTCGAGGGTCGCTGCAACTGGATTGCCCGCTGGCCCACCCCCACCCGTACCCGAATCCGGCGGTGCTGGCGGCTCATTTGGCGCTCCATTGCTTAACCAGTTGGGTGAGGCCCCCAGTAGTTCGAATTCGCGGGGCGTGTAATCTTGACGATTGCCCGTAACCCTACGTAATTTCCAATAGATTTGGTGAATACCCCGACCAGTCCTTGTCAAAAACGTTTGCAATCCAGACGGCGTACCCTTCTCCCATGTCTTAAGAATAGGCTGAAAAAACCTTTCGGCGGATGATGGTTCTCTAAAAGGAACAAGGATACGATAAATTTTCAGAACCTCTTTGAAAAGATCGGCATCAGGTAGTCTGGGATACGTTGCAGCTATATAAGTAACAGGAGGCAGACGGTGAGATAGAGACGCCTCGCTTACAAAGCGAAGTGGAGGTTTTTCCGATGAAATATCAATTTCGGGAACAAGGCATTCGTTTGAAGCCAAAAAGGTCTTTAAAAAATCAACCACTTCACTTGGCGTGGCATCAGGCGGATGCGTAACCAGATACACGATTTGGTGGGGTGCAAAAGCACGGGTTTCGTTTGTTAAATCTTCCATAAAGGTCGCCTCACTTAAAAACTATTCGGATAAACGAGTCGGACTGCTAAAAGGATCAGAATTGCCGATTAACTGAAAAGCCCCCCAATAGGCAGGATGCGAATCGGGGTCATAGGATAACTGAGTACATTGCGCTTGGCGTATCGCTGATGCCTTAGACTCACCAGTTTTTAGCAACTGATAAACGGTTTCCATTTGACCATACGCGCTGTTATCTTCTACACGCCACAGGCTCACCAGTAAAGCGCCAGCCCCTGCATATAAACACCCGCGACCCAACCCAATTGGCTCATCACTACTGGTAATTGAAGCTCGTCCCGTTTCACACGCACTTAAAGTCACCAATTCATAACTTAAGTCATGCTGTAATAGATCATCCGTAAAAAGTTGCCCATCCGCCAATTCAATATAGGCAAGGTCTGGATAGTCCATCCGAAATTCACCATGAGCCGCGATATGCAAGACTTGGCAAGGCATCTGTTGCAGTGTACTTCTCGTCGCTTGATCCTCCACATAAATTTGACCACCGAGGAGATGATGTACCATTTGCGCCTCACATACCGTCTGGGGCAAACGGCCATTTTGGGCGTGGGCCACCACCACTGCACCCGGCTGACGGACTGGGCTGGACTGTGTAATAAGGCCGCCTGCTGGGAGGACGACAATCTCATGGTGTTCGATGAGATACCCCTCATCCGAGGTCAGGAGATGAAATGGGAGGTAATGTAAAATGCCATAGGGCACGATGGTTAGCCGTTTTTTGCCGGTGATCTGCGCAGCGAGTGGCCCCAATAGTGCTGAATAGAGTTGGCAACTGATGTCACGGAATTGGTGTGTCAAAAATTTGACCACCGAACCATGACGACCCGCTTGAAGGACACAGTTGATATTAAATTGCAGTTGTTGAATCCAATGATTGACTTCACGGAGCGCAACAGGCAGCTTAAATACTTCAAGATGAGCCGAATCCAACACAAATGCCCACAGATGTTGTCCGTCATTATAGTATTCGATCAGCAGGGAGGTTTGGGAAAGGCGCTGTTGAATGGTAGCTACGTCTGGCAGGACTAAACCAAAGGAATGTGGATTATTTGGATTTTGCAGATACAGCCGCTCCCGAATGGCAAGCAGTTGTTTTTCACATTCAGCTAATCTGCGACGGGCTTGTTCGGGGGTAAGGGTGTCGTTTGAGGGGATTTCTTCTCTTACAACCCGATACAACCATTGATATTCCTCTCGAAGCTGCTCAAATTGGCTCTGGAACTGGCGAGAATCTGGATCAATATCCCCCCAATGTAAGCTATCCCGACTGCCCAAATAGGTGAAAAACGTCTGCGATTTGGCCCGTTCTAGGGTTTCGTAGGCACAGGCATTTTGACCATCCTGTAAATATAAACGGATCAATGATCGAAGGGCATCGGCCTTATCATCCAGAAAACTTGTCCGCAGTGTCAGCGACAACCCTTTTTGAACACGCTCCACACTTGTCGAGGCGGCCCAATAGTGGCGATAAGCCCGGCGGTACTGGGCTTTTGCTTCCGCCAGTTGACCAAGCAACAAATGGGCACTGTAGCGACTCAATGCCAAGCGACTGTGCAGCGCTCGTCGAAGTGCTTCCTGTGCCACTTTTGCGGCTCCGGCAAGATCATGCAGAGCATGGAGAGCCTGCCCTTGGCGCAAGAGCGCATTGACATAACTTACTTGGAAATGATCGGAAAATTGATTGAGCGCATTCGACGCCTCAGAATAAGCAAGGGCTGGATTATTTTGTTTTAGGGCAATAGTGGCACGCCAAACACCAATGCTGGGTAACCAGTCCTGCATTTGCATTTCTATAAAAACTTGTTCGGCTGCTTCTAGTGCCGATTGTGCCGCCTCCAATCGCCCCAGTTCCGCCTCGGCAGTTGCTAGATTAAAAAGACAGACGGCTTTTGAAAAAGGAGCTTTTAAGGCTTCATAGTCTTCAATGACCTTCAGAGCCAATTCGCGTGCTTCTAGGGATCGGTTTAGAGCCAGATAACATTCTACAATCCGATGGCTCGCATAAGCCTCAATTTTACGTGGCGAGGCGTCCGTCTGGGCCTGCTGTTGGGCTTGATGGAGGAGTTGCAAAGCGCGGCGATAGTGTCCCTGTTTCAAAAGCACACTGGCGATATTCAATTCAATCTGGCTTAACCATTGGGCTTCTTGGCGGCGTGTACAAATCGTTTTGGCTTGTTCTAAATATTCGAGGGCAAGCTGTAAATTTCCCATAATAAAATGGGTGTAGCCAAGATTATTGTTCATCCGACCCAGATATTGTTCGCCATTCTCGCCCAGCGATTCGGCCAACCGAAGGGCGGAGTCGAAGCAGTCAAACGCGGCTTGGCAATTTCGCAAATCCTGATAGACCATGCCGCGATTCATTTCTAGGTTGAGCAATAATTCCCACTGTTCATGTCGCTTCAAAATTTCAGCGGCTTCGGCTGCTTCGGTCAAAATTTGGTCGGCAATATTGAGTTCTATGCAGATTATCAGTGGGCCAATCCGCGTTCTCGCCCAACCCACCTTATCGCCAATGCTCAAAAATAAGCGGGCCGCTTCCTGAAAATATTCCCACGCCCTTTCGTTGTCACCAAGGAACTTTAGCGCATCACCAAGCGCCATCTTTCCTAACGCGGTTTGCCATACATTGTCATGCAACGTTCCGATTTCAATAATAAGTTCCGCACGACGCACCGACTCACGCGGATCAATAGACCAATAATGATTCGCTTGGGATTTGATTTTAAGGACTAAGAGTTGGCATTCGTCAGGAGACAACGTGAGATCAGCAAGTGTTAAGTTACCCTCCAATAATAAGTGAATTAGTTCTTCCAAATTGGGTTGCCGCATAGTTGGTTACTCCGAAAGAACAACCCCCTTTACGACAATACTATTCCCGCCACCCGTCGTAACACGTAAATCAATCGCTGTCGTCTGTGGCATTGGACACTCAAAAGTCCCCATGTCGCTGACCGTCGTGGTGCCTTGTAATTCCCCTGCCTGTCGTAGCTCCACTAATCCCCCAATCCATACCTTTGGAAGTTCGGCAACAATTTGGCCTACTAAAATTGGAGGCACACCGGGTTGAACATCCAGAAAGACATAAACGCCATCCGCCTCAAACATCAGGGGGCCTCGAGACCCTCGATAGGATAACTGAGCGCCTTGTCCGGGTGAGGTCAATTGGGCAATCAATTCTTTTAGTGGCTTTCGCGGTATATCCTGTCGTTTTTCGGGCTTAGTCGTGATAGAGGAGGATGATTCCAAATAAGTTCGCAATTCCGCTAAATGACGCTGGCAATCGGAGCACAGTTGCACATGTTGAAGAACCGTATCCCGCTCTGATTTTTTGAGTAAATTGAAATGATAATCTTGTAATGTCTGGGCCGAGGGATGAGTTTGTTGCAAAAACATAGGAATTAACAAGGATTCCAGTTTCACATCCAAATGACGTTCATGTTCCATCCGCTGACGACAAAATGGACACCGTTCCAAATGTGCATACACCGACGAGTCGGCTATCCCGTCTAGGACGTCATCAATTTCGTTATTAGTTAGTTGGGGTGGGAGACTGCACTCCATACTGCACCTTATCCTCTTCACACACCTGTATATAAAGATTAAATTGAGTAGGCATCCGTTTTATCACACGATCATTTTAGATAAGCGAACTTTCAAGTTAAGTATCGTCAGAGGAATCAGACAAATTAGCTTCAAGGAGTTGGCGTAGAGTTGCATCACGCCGCAAGATACGCTTAATGCGTTGCAGGGCTATCGAAACATCCCGCGCATCTTTCCAGCCACCCATTTTTGCAATATCCGCTGGTTTGTACTCCAAAATAAATACCGCCTGTGCTAGGTCTCTCAATTGCTCATTTGGCAATAGTTGGGTGATATAGTCCCATAGTTGCTGTGAATTGATAGCACCATCCAGATGCAGTTTCATTGGACGAATCCTATCGAGTTCATCTTCTAAAGAAACGAGCTGTTCCTCCAGATAATTTGATTTCCAATATTCCGTTATGCACGAATAAACGCAGCTGTTGAGATAATTAAGCAAAGCAGCCACCCGCGAAAAATTTTTGAATTTATTTGGATAGTCGGGGTTATTGAAGGATTTCCAAAAATTAGTAAAGGAACCACTCACGAAAAAAAGGTCGGTTTCGCCGACTTGGTCGCGCAACTGATGCGATCTGACCCATTTCCGTACTAAGGGTTCGTAGGTCTTGTATATAGCGGTAAAGGCGGCTTGGTCTTTTTTTTCTAATGCCCGCCGAAAGAGTTCAAAGCAGTAACGTTCGTCATGCGTTACATGTTTAAGATAGTTGCTGGTTTCCTCTCTACACCGCTGCTCCAGTTCCGCATTTGACCACCCCCCGAAGTCCATAATTGACCCCCTTTTAAATCGGAAAGGCAGAAACAAGATAAATTCAGTTCTACAGCCCTAATTAAATCGGTTAGGGTCTTTTCTGTGGCGCGTTTTATTTGAAATATCTATATTTACAAAAACTTTTCTATTTTCATTAAAATTGTCGAAAAATTGTGAAAAAAGTAAATAGACTATATCTAATTTAATGAATTGGCACAACAAAGTCAGGCCAACAGTTGGGGTAGATAAATAAAAAACCAGCCATCCTCAAGAGGCGACTGGTTCGTCAAACTGTTTAGTTGTTGAGCCTAGAGGGATTCGAACCCCCAACCAAGTGCTTAAAAGGCACCTGCTCTGCCGTTGAGCTATAGGCCCGCTATTTCATAATGTAAGTATCAGTATAACAGTCAGCGCCATGAAACTCAAGAGTTTTTTTGGCGATACCCCATCACTTCTATTCAGGCTGTTCTTGGGTCAAGGTCATCAGATAAGCCACAATATGCCAGACATCCTGTTCGGTGAGTACCTGCCCCCAGTCATGCGGCATCAGGTTATCCGGCCATGGTTGCTCAGTTTGGGGAGGTGCAAGAAAGGCACTAGGTTGCATAATGGACTGGAAAAGATAATCTTGAGCGCTCATGCCCGGAATTCGGCTGCCTGCCACCGTTGCTATCCCATAGAGATATGGCCCGGTTCCCGGAATTGGCTCATTGACATTATGGCAAGCTGTCGCACAATTTTGGGAAGTGCTGGGGCTAGTGACATTTTCAAATAGTAGCTTCCCAATTTCCGGATCACCGGGAAGCTCTTCAGTGACACCAGCCTCGGTGACTTCGGCGGTTGGTTCTTCTGTTGCCACCTCAGTTTCTTCAACTTCAGGAGTCGGCGTGGGTGGAATCGGGGTGGCAGTTGGCAGAATGGGTGTATGGGTAGGTTCAACTGCGACCACTTGAACATCTTCGCCCGTGAGGTCGGCTCGTACAAATGGATGGGTGGGTTCAAAGGTAGGCCGAGGTTCTTCCGCGACTGTTCCGCAGGCTACCAAGAAGAGGCCAATCATAATGAACGCCGCAGCAGTCAGCGTCCGAATTCGCAGCAAAGCAGGCATCGTATGTCCTTCCAAGTAATGTCAGGGTGTACGCTCGTGAAAAGCGCCACTATTGTAGCACGCGAACGGGACAACACCAATATGACAGCATCGCACTTTTTTAAATCACGGGATATATAACCATGCTTGGTCGGTGGCGCGTATATCATAATCATAGCCGCCAGTGATCAACACGCGACCATCATTAAGCAGGGTAGCCGTGCTGGTAAAGCGATCAGCATCCACTTCACCCTTCACATCTTGAAACCCCTCTGCCTGAAAATCAAAGATTTCGACAGTTGTGTCCCCGCCAACAATCAAGACCTGTCCATTATTCAGTGTCGTCACTGAACTTCCCAGTTTAAAGCGTTCTTGACGCATTGAGGCAGGATAGTAGGCAAATGTGTCTTGCTGGGGATTGTAAATTTCCACGCTATTCAAGCGAGTATTCCAATTTTCTTCAGTAGAGCCTCCCAAAATCAGTACCTCACCATCAGCTAATAAGACCGCCGCATGGGTTCGCCGCTGACTATTCATAGTGCCAACCGCACTAAATGTACCGGTGATTGGTTCAAAAATCTCCGCCGTCGCCAAAACTTGGTTATCCCGAATCCCCCCGGTGATCAGTACCCGCCCATCCAGCAGTAGGGTTGCAGTGTGGGCGGCGCGGGCTTCAATCAAATTACCCGTCGCGGTAAAGGTATTTGTCAGAGGGTCGAATATTTCTGCCGTCGCCAGTTCACCGTCGGATGCACCGCCCGCAATCAATACTCGTCCATCCAGCAGCAAGGTTGCTGTAAAGCCACCGCGTGGGGTCGTCATTTCACCTATCGCCTCAAACTCACCTTGTTGTGAGTCATATATTTCGGCACTGGCGGTTTCATTACGCCCCACAAAACCTCCCACAATCAAAACACGCCCATCTTGCAACAATATGGCCGCGTGTCCGACCCGTGCTTGGTTCAATGTCCCGGTGATCGTGAAAGTCTCCGTCGCGGGATCAAATATTTCCGCGCTATCGAGAATATCCCCCTCACGCACCATACCCCCAGCAACCAGCACTTGACCATTGGGTAGCAAGGTCGAGGTATGTACAGAGCGCACAACATTCATGGAATTAGTAGGCACAACGACGCCTACTGATCCTTTGAAATTTTCGCTTTGTTTCCCAAATGGAAAGGAATAGGCGTGAGCAGCTAACGAATGACTAAACGTGACCAAAACAAAAGGCGCGAGCAATAAACGCACTAATCGTAGGTTCATGCTAATTCTCCCACAGGTGTTTGATACGGTTACGCAAATTACACCTGAGTGAAAAAAAACGTTCCTTATTCTTTTACTTCCACCTGCTCTGGCAATTCAAGCCGATAACATTCCACAGGGTTTCCATTGCGGGCGGTTAATTTTGTGGCCGTCAGCCGTTCAGCATAGGCTTGCAGGCGTCTTTGAGTGGCGGCATCAATAGAAATGCTCTGACGAGGCGTCAGATTGAGCAATTCGAATGTTTGATTGACTAGGCGTCCCACTACCCCGGTTGGTGAAAGAATGATGTCGCCGGACGCGACGGCGGCCTTGAAATGATAATCCGGTAGTTGGGGATGTTGGCGATTATGGATAGTAATGAGTGAATGGAGGTTTAGGAGGGCCTGAATTGCATCATCCGCATCGCTAAAAGTAATAAGCGCCATATCCGCCACAAATTGGCGTACTTGCCCCCGCAGACCGCGTATCGCCTCGCGGTGTAAATTGGCCCATGTCAGCAGCCAGTCGTTTAATTCCAACGGCGGCATGGTCTCGCCAGCTTGGATATATTGATGTAAATCGGTCACCAGCAGCACCGTGCCATACTCAATGTAGCTCTGCTCCGTATTTTCGAGGGCAAAAACCTTGATCGGCTGTGGGCGTCCACGTAGTTGAATATCCCCAACAGGGTGAAATACAAAATCGCTTACCCCCACCACTTCACGAGTAGCCGCCGTCAGCCACACCTGATTAGTCGGGACGCTTTTTTCAAGCCGCGCACAAACCACCACCCCGTCACCTAAAATGTCATCCTCTTCCAGCATGACATCAGCGGTATTGACGACCACCCGAACTCCATCAATCGCAAATCCGGCGGGGGTATAGCGCTGACGGATATAATGATCCCGCACTTTATCCGCACACAATAAGGCTTCACGTGCGCTTTCAAAAACGGCAAAAAAGCCATCACCAGTAAATTTGACCACCCGGCCCGCATTTTCTTCTACAGCGATCCTGATAGGAAGGGTGGCATCCTCCAAAAACTCGGCAGCGCGAACCGTGTTGACTTGGGCCACCTGTTGAGTCGAACCCACTAAATCCGCCAGCAAAATTGTGAGTGTCCGCGTCGGCATGGCAATTTTCTCCCATCATTCATAAGACAATCGGATTTTATGAGCGATTACAGCCTGCCGCAAGTCAAGCCTCTAGGGTGTCTCATCCTCTTCTTCCAGCGCGGCGATAATGCACGATGCAGTTGCCGGATTCGAGGCCAACGGGACATTATGCACATTGCACACCCGCAGCAGCATTTGAATATCCGGGTCATGGGGATGATAGCCAAGTGGGTCTACAAAGAAAAATACGGCGCGGATATTCCCCTCAACCACCTGCGCAGCAATTTGAGCATCCCCCCCAATCGGGCCGGATAACATCCGCTGCACTGTTAAGCCTACTTTGTCTTGCAGCAAAGTTCCGGTAGTGCCCGTCGCTACAATTGTGCATTTTTGCAGGGTCTTACGGTGATCAATCGCAAAGGCCACCATATCGGCTTTTTTGCCATCATGGGCAATGAGCGCAAGGGTACTTTCTTCTAAACGGACTGGTTTTTTAGGCATTATCCCCCCTACCCCTTATACATACGGTGGTCGCTCGGTCAGCCGATATAAAAACGCCAAAACGCGAGTCGTTAATGGTAAATCGTGTTCATCGTCAGTATCCTCGTCCTCAACCGACAGGGCCTCGGCAATTTCTTCATAGGGATGCCGATGGACATAGGCCATGAGTTTTTTAAGTTCACCTGTATCCAACCAAACGCCATGACACGACAAACATTGTTCCACGCGAATATCGCTGGCGGCAAAAATATATTCAATCAGTTCAAGGCCATCTTCTGGACAAAAACGGCCACTGTGATGCATCGTCGTTTCGTCCACTTCCATCAGCGGCGGCAGTTCATGGTCAAGCTGTTCCTCGGCTAATTCCTGAAGCTGACCATGCGGCAGCCAATGTCCACCTGTTGCCGGGTCACGATAAAGGATCACTCCCTCAAATGTCACAGGAGTCAAAAGCGCATCACTGGCAGGAGACTTGAGTTCAGGATTGTCGGTCATTGCTTTGTGTTCCTTTCAGTAAAAACTCGGCACACCCTCATTGTAATCCGAGTTCTATAATGTTGCACGCCATTGAATAGCCCCCATCTGGGCAAAAAAATCAGAGTGTACCGGCTTCCCGATACACTCTGAGGACTAGGGGTTTGTTGACGATAAGGCGATCAGCGTTGCCGCTATTCCGTAATCTCTTGTGTTACCACGAAAGCGTCTACGGCGACGGTTCCGCTAATCGGGATAATTTGTAAGGTGTGATGTCCATCGGACAGGTAGTCAATCAGCGTGCGGCTGTTAAATTCAGTTACATCCCCAGTCGTGACGACGGTACGAACGGCCACATCATCAACCATGATGGTAAACGTCCCGGTCATACGGCTTTCGACATAAATTACCTCAACCGATGTACCCACGAATTCGAGGGTCAGGGTGTCGTCCGTACTGCCACCGCTATAGACATACCGATTACCACTGGCGGCAGCGGTGGACTGTACTGACCATTTACCATCGCGGGCAACCTGCGGGTCATCCGACTCAATAACCGTCGAGACACGGCGTGTGGTCGGGGCAGATGGGGTTGGCGTTTCAACAGGTTCACCACCCTGAGCTTGAGCCGCACCAGACCCACCTGACACACCCGCCCGCCAACTGGTAGCAGTAGTCGTTGTACCAATCGGTTGGGCAACTCGTTGGAGTGTGTACAAGCCAGAGTTCCACAGCAGGTCATTACGATAGTAGAAGTAGCCAGCCGGATAGTAGAGGCCGAAGCTGTCCACACCATTGCTATCCCAGTCACCAGAGACCATATTCCCATACTGGCCTGCCAATACATCACCAGCCAATGGTCTTGGATCACCGATATATTGAGCAAGGTTGAACGCGGCTAGACTGAAGGGCAAACTCGGTGCATTCGGCGCAGGTGGCACGTTGGTGTAGGCAATGAATTCGCTGCGGCGCACGGCGATGGAGTCTGTACCATTACCGTCCCAGTCACCAGCGGTGAATTGAGCCGTACCCGTGAAGCCCTGATTATCTGGCAGTACCACACTCAACCACTGGAAGCTCAAGGGTGGCGTTGGGCCGCTGGTTAGGTTACAGGCGAAGTACAGGACATAGGCCGTGCCCCATGGCGGGAAGTTGCCGCTGTCAATGACCCCGATGCAGTCATGGCCCACTCCGGCATCGAAGCGACCCGGTACCGCTGGGCCGGGCAATCCGAACCAGATACCGATCCACGATGCTGGTGGCACCGGGCCAACCGTATTGGTATACGCGAACACGCCGTTACCATAGACGCCGGGGGTCTTTTGGCCGTCACCATCCCAGTCACCCATGACCCATTGACCCACAATCGGAGCACCCGTAGCAAAGGTGTTGTAGGCACTCGGCGCGGGCAAGTCTTGTAGTGTGTTCAGTAAGCTCGCTTGGCCGGTCTGCGGATTAAAGATGGCAAGAGCTTCTGGGCCATCGTTATCTTGGATACGAACTGTTAGAGATGGGATGCTCAGGCCGACATATTCTGCCGCGCTACCCGCTTGCACCGCGAAGTTAATCGCGCCGTTATGGATAGCAGGCTCAACCACCGCATCATCCACCGCGACGACTTCAACGGTTTGGTCAACATCCCAAACGGTATTTGGTGCTGTCGGCGTACCGCTGGGCACGAAGGTCAGATTGAGGCTGGTGCCATATGGGCCACCCACGTGACCAATCAAGGTCTGTCCATCACTGACCGATAACGTAATCGTTACATTGGCGCTCGGTTGAGAGGCAAGGCGAACGTCAAAGGTATCGCGTTGAGCAGCACTTGGGGCGGGCGATTCTACAACAGTGGTATTCGCACCCGTGATGGTCACGGTGACACCCACATTGTCGTCGTCATTGATCGTGCCCACACCGATGGTATTCGCTGGCGTTGGATCAAGCGTCGCATTCGTCGGCGCACCCAATGTCACATCAAGGGTTTCATTGTTTTCGTCAATAGCATCACGCACAACACTGACCACAATCGTGCGGGTCGTCGTACCAGCCGTAAAGTTCAGCGGGCTGGTCGTTGTCACGGTGAAGTCCGCCGGGGTCGCCGCTGTTACACCCACTACCGTAAACGGCACGGTGATTGGGAAGTCGCTGGCGGCGGAGAGTGTCACGGTAAAGGTCAGGTTCGTCGTACCAACACCTGTGCCTTCGGTGACGGCCACATCGTCAATACTGACGGTTGGTGGCGCATCATCGTCGTTGATCGTACCCACACCAATCGTATTGGCAGGGGTTGGATCAAGCGTTGCATTCGTCGGCGCACCCAATGTCACCGTGAAATCTTCGTTATTTTCGTCAGTCGCGTCAGTGACGATATTGACACTGATAGATTGCGAAGTCACCCCCGCGTTAAAGGTCAGCGGTGAGGCAGTGGTCACACTGTAATCACCCGCCGTTGCTGTGCCATTGGCCGAAGTAAAGGGCACGGTCACAGTAAAGCCGCTGGGATTGCTTAAGGCTACCGTGAAGGTCAGCGTATTGGTGCCACCCGTGCCTTCAGTAACAGTGACATCGTTGATGCTCACCACCGGGGCATTGTCGTCGTCATTGATCGTGCCAATGCCCACACCAGCACCCGGCGTCGGGTCAACGGTGGCATTCGTCGGCGCACCCAATATCACCGTAAAGGTTTCATTTGGCTCATCAATGTTGTCCGTGACGATGTTGACCGCGATGGTTTGTGTCGTCACACCCACACTGAAGTTCAATGGGCTACTTGTAGTGACGCTGTAATCCGCGCCTGTTGCCGTCCCATTGGCAGATGTGAACGGCACGGTTACGGCTAGGCCACTCGCTGCCGATAGCGTCACGGTAAAGGTCAAGGTCGTGGTTCCGCCTGTACCCTCGGTGATCGCCACATCGTCAATGCTGACCGTTGGGGCGTTGTCGTCGTCATTGATCGTACCCACACCAATCGTATTAGCTGGTGTTGGATCAAGGGTCGCATTGGTCGGCGCACCCAAAGTTACTGTGAAGGTTTCATTTGGCTCATCCGTTGCGTCACGCACGATATTAACCGCAATCGTTTGGGTCGTTACCCCCGGATTAAAGGTCAAGGGGCTGACCGTTGTGACGCTGTAATCCGCCACCGTCGCCGTCCCATCGGCTGAGGTGAATGGTACGGTGATCGTTAGGCCACTGGCTGTCGAGAGTGTCGCGGTGAAGGTCAGGGTCGTTGTGCCTGCGCCTGTGCCCTCAGTCACCGCCACGTCGTCAATACTGACCGTTGGTGGGTTATCGTCATCGTTGATCGTACCCACACCAATCGTATTGGCAACCACCGGATCAAGTGTCGCGTTGGTTGGCGCACCCAACGTCACGGTGAAGTCTTCGTTGTTTTCATCCAGTGCGTCACGCACGATATTGACCGCAATCGTTTGGGTCGTTACCCCCGGATTGAAAGTCAAGGGGCTGACCGTTGTGACGCTGTAATCCGCACCAGTCGCCGTCCCATTAGCCGAGGTGAACGGTACCGTCACCGTCAAACCGCTGGCTGTCGAGAGTGTCACGGTATAGGTCAGGGTCGTTGTGCCCGCGCCTGTACCTTCGGTCACGGCCACATCGTCAATACTGACGGTTGGTGGGTTGTCATCGTCGTTGATCGTCCCAGTCCCGATTTCGTTACCGGGGGTTGGGTCAAGCTGGGCGTTCGTCGGTGTACCCAAAGTCACCGTAAAGGTTTCGTTGTTTTCATCCAGCGTATCATTCACGATATTGACCGTGATCGTTTCGCTCGTGTCCCCTGACACAAAGTTCAACGGGCTAACGGTGGCAACTGCATAGTCGGCGGGGGTCGTCGCTGTGCCTGTCGCTGACGTGAACGGTACGGACACGGGCAAGCCACTAACAGCCGACAGCGAAACGGTGAAGGTCAAGGTACCCGCGTTCTCGTTGACGGTCACATCATTAATGCTCACTAAGGGCGGGCCATCGTCGTTGTTGATCGTTCCAACTCCAATTGTGTTGGCAACCACAGGATCAAGCGTCGCATTCGTCGGCGCACCCAACGTCACCTCGAAGGTTTCATTCGGTTCATCCGTCGCGTCGCGCACGATGTCCACGAGGATGTTCTGGGTTGTCACGCCCGGATTAAAGGTCAACGGGCTAATTGTTGTCACGCTGTAGTCACCCGGACTCGTCGCGCTCACATCGGCTGAAGTGAACGGCACCGTGATACTAAAAGCGCTGGCTGCTGACAGCGTTACGGTATAGGTCAAGGTCGTTGTACCAGCACCTGTACCTTCCGTCACGGCCACATCATTAATACTGACTGTCGGTGGATTATCGTTGTCGGTAATTGTGCCCACGCCAATCGTATTGGCGACTACCGGGTCAAGCGTCGCATTGGTCGGCGTTTGCAGCGTCACCGTGAAGTCTTCGGCGGGTTCGTCGTTCGCGTCATCCACAATGTTGACTGTCACGCTTTGGGTCGTTACACCGCTATTGAAGGTCAACGGCGAAATCGTTGCCACACTAAAATCGGCAGGGCTGGTCGCGGTACCATTCGCTGAAATGAACGGCACTGTGATGGTTTGACCACTCATCGCCGACAGGGTAACGGTAAAGGTCAGGGTTCCGGCGTTTTCGTTGACCGTCACATCATCAATACTAACCGTCGGCGGCGCGTCATCATCATTGATCGTGCCCACGCCAATCGTATTGGCAACCACCAAGTCAAGCGTCGCATTGGTCGGCGTTTGCAGTGTCACCGTGAAGTCTTCATTCGCTTCATCTAGTGTGTCATTCACGATGTTGACCGTGATCGTTTCGCTGGTGTCACCCGACGTGAACGTCAACGGACTGATGGTGGCAATGGCATAGTCAGCAATTGGGGCGGCTGTGCCTCCTGCCGAGGTGAACGGTGCAGTCACTGTCAGACCGCTGGCGGTGGATAGAGAGACCGTGAAAGTCAAGGTGCCCGCATTTTCATTCACCGTTACATCGTCAATGCTGACGGTGGGCGGATTATCGTTGTCGGTAATCGTCCCAACGCCAATTGTATTGGCGACCACCGGGTCAAGGTCAGCATTCGTCGGCGTTTGCAGCGTCACCGTGAAATCTTCGCTGTTTTCGTCCAGCGTATCGTTCACGATATTGACCGTAATGCTTTGTGTCGTTACACCCGCGTTGAAGGTCAAGGGGCTGATTGTCACCACACTGTAATCCGCTGGGGTTGTTGCCGTCCCATTCGCTGAGGTGAACGGTACCGTCACGGTGCGGCCACTCACTGCGGAGAGCGTAGCCGTAAAGGTCAGTGTTCCGGCGGCTTCATTAACCGTCACATCATCAATGCTTACCGTTGGCGGCGTGTCATTATCGGTGATGGTACCCGTACCGATTTCATTCCCCGGTGTCGGATCAAGCACCGCATTCGTCGGTGTACCCAACGTTACCGTGAAGGTCTCATCGTCTTCATCCAGTGTATCATTCACGATGTTGACCGTGATGGTTTGCGTCGTCACACCTGCGCCGAAGGTCAAGGGGCTGATTGTCACCACACTGTAATCCGCTGGAGTCGTCGCCGTGCCATTTGCAGGAACAAACGGCACGGTCACTGTGCGACCACTCACTGCGGAGAGCGTAGCCGTAAAGGTCAGTGTTCCGGCGGCTTCATTAACCGTCAAATCATCAATGCTTACCGTTGGCGGCGTGTCATTATCGGTGATGGTACCCGTACCGATTTCATTCCCCGGCGTCGGATCAAGCACCGCATTCGTCGGTGTACCCAACGTTACCGTGAAGGTCTCATCGTCTTCATCGAGGGCATCATTCACGATGTTGACCGTGATGGTTTCGCTGGTATCACCCGGCGTGAAGGTCAGCGGGCTAGTTGTCACCACACTGTAATCGGCTGGGGTCGTCGCGGTTCCATCCGCTGAGGTGAACGGCACTGTAATCAGCTGACCACTCGAAGCCGACAGCGAAACGGTGAAGGTCAAGGTGCCCGCAACTTCATTGACGGTCACATCGTTAATGCTCACTAAGGGCGGGCCGTCGTCGTTGTTGATCGTACCCACGCCAATCGTGTTAGCAACCACCGGGTCAAGCGTCGCGTTGGTGGGTGAGCCTAATATCACCTCAAAGGTTTCATTTGGTTCATCCGTCGCGTCACGCACGATGTCTACTAAGATGTTCTGGGTTGTTACGCCCGGACTAAAGGTCAGTGGCGAAATCGTTGTCACGCTGTAGTCGCTTGGGCTGGTCGCGCTCACATCGGCTGCCGTGAAGGGCACGCTCACTGTGAATCCACTCGCTGCCGAGAGCGTTACAGTATAGGTCAAGGTCGTTGTACCACCACCTGTACCTTCGATCACGGCCACATCGTCAATACTCACCGTTGGTGCGTTGTCATCGTCATTGATCGTGCCAACACCAATCGTATTGGCAACCACCGGGTCAAGGTCGGCATTCGTTGGAGTCTGCAACGTCACCGTGAAATCTTCGTTCGGCTCATCCAGCGCATCTGTCACAATATCTACTGCAATGGTTTGGGTGGTGAGGCCTGCTGCGATGTTAATGGGTGAACCAGTAGTGACGCTGTAATCCGCTGGGGTCGTCGCTGTTCCATCCGCTGAAGTGAATGGTACGGAAACATTCAAACCGCTGACGGCTGAGAGTGTCACAGTGAAGGTCAGGGTTCCAGCGGATTCATTAACCGTCAAATCATCAATGCTGACCGTTGGGGTGGCATCATCATCAGTGATCGTGCCGACACCAATTGTATCGGGCAGATCGGGGTCAAGTGTTGCATTCGACGTCCCAGTCAACGTCACGGTGAAATCTTCGTTGTTTTCATCGAGCGCATCCGTCACGATGTCCACCGCGATGATCTGCGTAATCACACCGGGATTAAAAGTCAGTGGTGAAGTCGTCGTTACACTGTAATCCGCCGGTGTCGTTGCTGTCCCGTTTGCCGAAGTGAACGATACACTGACGGTTTGGCTGCTGGGATTCGTCAAAGACACCGTATAAGTCAGTGTCGTTATCCCACCCGTACCTTCTGTCTGCGCCACATCGTCAATACTCACTACCGGGGCGTTATCGTCGTCGAGAATGGTTCCAACCCCCACAATGGCGTTGGGATCGGCATCAAGCGTCGCATTCGTCGGAGTATCGAGCGTGATGGTAAAGGTCTCATTGGATTCGTCAGTATTGTCCCGAACAATGAGCGCCTGTACTTGCAGCGATGTGGTACCCGGATTGAAGATCAAGGGGCTGCCCGTTGAAACAGTATAGTCAGCAGGTGAAACCGCCGTCCCGTCTGCTACTGTAAAAGGAGCAGTCACCGTAAAGGCACTTGCCGATGACAACGTAACCGTGAAGTTCATCACGTTGGTGCCACCGCTTGAACCTTCGACGAGTGACACATCATCAATACTCACTATCGGCGGATCATCGTCATCATTGATCGTTCCCACACCCAACGTATTCGCTGGAACGGGATCAAGAGTTGCATTCGTCGGCGCATCCAATTGAATGTTAAAGGTCTCGTCAAGTTCATCTAACGCATCGGGTGTAATAGTGACATTGATCGTCTCCGAAATGTCCCCCGGCGCAAAACTGAGTGGGCCGCCCGTTGTCACTGTATAGTCGGCTGCCGTTGCTGTGCCATCAGATGCAGTGAACGGTACGTCGATATTCAAACCACTTGCCGTAGAAAGGGTCACGGTAAACGTCAAAGTTGGGCCACCACCGCCCGTGCCTTCTGTGATCGCTACATCGTCAATACTGACGGTTGGCGGATTATCGTCATCCAAAATCGTGGCGTCGCCGATGGTGTTGGCTGGGTCCGGATCAAGGTTGGCTCCGGTTGGAGGGTCAAGTGTCACCACCACTGTTTCATCATCTTCGTCCAGCGCATCCGGATTGACATTTACCACAATATTTTGGACGGTCACGCCGGGGCTGAAGGATAGAGGTGAACCTGTGGCAACGGTATAGTCCACACCACCATTCGATGCGCTACCACCAACTAAAAATGGCACTGTGACAGTTGAGCCACTAGCAGCCGAAAGAGTAACCGTGTAGGTAATGGTAGGTGGCGCTCCACCCGTGCCTTCAAGCACACTTCCGGGGTCATTGATGCTTACGGTTGGCAGCGCACTCGTGACGGTTGCACAACCAGAGAACTCGGACGTTTCGCCACCTGCGCCACCATTATTACTCGTCGCGGTTGTCGTGATAACGCTCCCTAGCGCCACACTGGGCAGGCCTATCGTCGTAAACGGTTCGGCCACCCCTGTGCTGGCAACCACTACCGATGTCGAGCCTAGATAAGTGGCACCTTCACCATTACCCGATGCATCGCAACTTGGGCTGGAGAAAAATTCAACCAAATAGCTACCTGCGATGGTCGTCAAGTTGCCGCTGACGGTCAACGATGGCCCACTGACCAAATTGGCGGCTGTCAAAACAGGGAAGTTCTGTTGGTCGTTGTTGCCACCATCGGCATCATTGCCATCATTCGCCGTAATCCCAAAAGTTGGCACCGATTGAACGGGACGTTCTACAATGTCAATTCCAAGATTGGTGTTATTTGCAACCGAATTCTGGGAAATGCGGTTATTCAGTGAAGGGACGAAAACTGGGCCAATTGGATAGTATTCATGGTCAACCACAATCCCTCGGTTGTTATTGTTCACCACATTCCCTTGAACCAAGCTGTTGGATGCCCCCTGCAAGAAAATACCAAATTCTCCATTGGGGATAGAGCCTGTTCCACTACCATTTGTGCCAATGAAGTTATTGGTCACAACCATATTATCTACGGGGATCGAGTTGTTTGAAATGACTAGAAAGCCATAAGTTTGCAGACGAATCGCTGTTCCAAAGTGTCCGGCAATATAATTACCTGTAATAGTATTGCTCGGTGAATTGCGGATACGTATCCCATCGGAATAGTTCCAAGGGTCGCTGGGCCAAGTTGTTATACTTCCGGGAATTGACGCTATACCCACGCTGTTCAAACCAATATAGTTATTGCGGATGACATTGCCAACAGCCTCGCCACCATCCCCGCCATAGGAGATAATGACAAGGCCAGTCTCATTGTTACCGCTGATGATATTCCGATGGGCAATCGTGGTACCACCTACTATATTGTTGTCAGAGTTAATGATTTGTAAGCCGATGCGGCCATTGCCAACGGGGAGAGTACCTGTAACATCAGAACCAATAAAATTCCCAACGACAGTATTGTTTTCGGAACCATCCCGAATCTTGAGGCCAACTACCCCCGACCCATCCACAGGGCCGTTTCCAGAAATTAGATTGCAATCGCCGGTACAGTTATTACCTACCAGCAGTCCGTTTGTTCCGCCGATGGTATTGTTGCTAGCGGTGAAAAGCTCGATCCCAGCACCGTCTGAATTAGCAAAGTTTGGATCTGCCGCAGTACCCGCTGCGTTGGTTCCAACGTAATTCCCCCGGATTGTATTGCCATTACTCTGATCAATACGAATACCACTGTTAGGGAATCCTTGAATCACCAAACCTTGGATAACACTGCCATCACTCCCCGGCCCCAATACCAACCCATTTGCTGTTGAGCCACCAATGCTGTCGCCGTTTAAAATAATAATGGGCGAACTGACCCAGTCAGGCTCGCTTTGGCCGTCAACCACAACAGATTGAACAATGGTTGGAAGCGCCGTTATCAATGTAATAGTATATGGCGCAGCACCCGGTAGATTGAACTCAATAAAATCCAACCCAACTGTCCCATTATGGGTACATTCATTCTGGGTGGTGTTAGTATTAGTTGCCGTAATCGCCTCACGCAGCGAACATTGACCGTCAAGTGCCGATGTGTCGGCTGTCGTGGTGACGGTGATCGTGTCAGCAGCCTCTACCCGGCGTACTGGACTAAATGGTTCACTGATATAAGGAATATAGGGTAGTACAAGGCCCAGCAGCAGCATGGCTACCAGTCCACCCAATCCAGCCCGATACAGCGCTCGATGAGAGGTTTGTACTTTAAATTTTGTCTTTCCAGAACTTAGTCTATGATTGCGCGGTGTCAACATGACCCCCTTAAGAAACTCAAATAAAAAATTTGGGTTGGCAGTTAAATCCTTATCGTCCGTCATAAATGTATTGGATTAGACTTGCAAGGAGTTTGAACTTTGGTGTCATTACCTTGCAGAGTCCTAACATTTTTGTCGTGGTTTTGTCTATAAAAAGTTGACGGAGCGGGACAAACCTACCAAATGCAAACAATCCCTAGCGGCTTACATTTGTTCCAAGTCTACCATTTTATTACGATTGGGGCTTTTTTCAGCCATTTGCCAACGTATTCTGACAAATCTCTCCTCAAACCAATGTGCCCTTGTTTCATACAAAAACAACTAACGCTACAATGTTAGTGAGAATATAGGTATTGTTGGTAAAATGAATCTGAGACACCTGATCTTTTAGCTTTCAGCCTCAGTTGATTATGCGGAGTCATTATTTTATGAAGTCAAACCACCTCCCCCTACTCCGACTAATGTTCTTGGGATTAGTGCTACTGCTTGTCCTACATCTTCCGGGCACTGCTCTTGCGGACTGCTGCACGTCCAATCATTATTACTATATCTTTACGGGTTTTAGCGGCACCTGTCTTGACGATGGAAGTGGCAATGTTGTGGTTAGTGGTAGCTTCCTGCGCGAAGCCTATCTCCCAGTCAATAATGTCAATACTTATACCGTCAACAATCCGGCCTTTGCGGGATCATTTTCACTAGCCGCCGTAGGCACGGAAACAAACGGTCAGTATGGTAATTTTTTGATTAACCACACCTCGGCCCCCGGCGTTGCTCCGCTCTCGGTCTCAGTGACAATCGCAACCCAAGCCGACGGTGCAGCTATTGGCTCGACCACTGCGGTTGCCACTTGCAGTTCGATTGGGGCCGTCCCAACCGTGAGCGCCACCCACACCTATTCATCGCTGGGCAGTCGGGGAGCAGGGAATATTTATGATGGTCGCTTAAACACCGACGCTGGCGCACCTGCTATCGTTTATCCCGGCTCCATCCGCATCTTTGCCTATGATCCCGTCAACTGTGTCAGTGAACTGGTACTAACAATCAGCGATGAAACGATTGAGTCGGTGGGAGTTCCGGCAGAAAATACCGTGCTTGGCCGAGCAACCAACCCATTCTCCAATCATGCCATTGTGGTCTATCGTCTCACCACTGGCGAGTTCCAGATGAACACCAGTTACGCTGATGGCAAGTTGTATATCTTTGCGTGGAACGAAGACGCCACCCACCGCTACTACCCCAGCTACTAACATGCAAAAACATCTTGAGATTACCCGTCGGCGGGTTCAGGCTTTCAAGGGCCAACTCGCCGAACGGCTTTATACACAAACCGCCCCTGTTAAACTTTCAACTTATGTTGCACCCGGACGCATCACATTCGACGAAGCAATGAGCGGCGACTATCGTCCCTGCCAAATTGGTGAACTTTTTCGCCCACTCTGGTCAACCCACTGGTTCAAAGTCGAAATTCATATCCCCGCTGAATGGCATAGACAAGAAGTGCATTTACGCTGGGATTCATCTTCAGAAGCATGTGTCTGGCAGGATGGCGTGCCGCTGCAAGGATTGACGGGTTCAGCACGAACAGGCAGTGGAGACGGTGGTGATCGGCAAAAACCTATCCGCACTACCTATTGCCTCACAAAATCCGCGTATGGGGATGAGGCCATCACCCTCTATATTGAAGCTGCGATGAATGGCATGTTTGGCCTGATCAATGGCGACGAATTTCGTCAACTAGGCCTCTTGCGCCAAGCAGATATTGCGACCTTTGATCGTGATTTATGGGATTTGCTGTGGGATTACACCATCGTCGCAGATATGGCGACCCACCTACCCTCCAATACACCGCGTGGAGGCCAAGCCCTCTATGCCGCCAACGCCATCGTCAATCAGGTCTATCTGGATAACCCCTCGACATGGCCTGCTGGACGTGAAATCGCGGCTCAATTTCTGAGTGCCCGCAATGGCGATGGTCAACATAATCTCTCTGCTATCGGTCATGCGCATATTGATACCGCGTGGTTATGGCCTCTGGCGGAAACGATGCGAAAATGTTACCGCACTTTCTCTACCGTCTTATGTTACATACAAGATTATCCAGATTATAAATTTGTCTGTTCCCAAGCCCAGCAGTTCGCATGGATGAAGGAACAGCAGCCCGCCCTCTATGCAAAAATCAAGGCGGCGGTGCAAGCAGGTAGCTTTATTCCGGCAGGTGGTTCATGGGTCGAGCCCGATTGCAACCTCCCCTCCGGCGAATCACTTGTGCGTCAATTTTTATATGGACAGCGTTTTTTCCAGCAGGAATTTGGCATCACCTGTCGAGAATTCTGGTTACCCGACACCTTCGGTTATCCGGCGGCCCTACCACAAATTATGCGTGACGCAGGCATCGAATATTTCCTGACACAAAAGCTCTCATGGAATCAATTTAACAAGCCCGTTAGCAGCACTTTTATTTGGGAAGGGCTGGATGGCAGTCAGGTCTTAGTACATTTCCCACCTGCCGACACCTACAATGCCGATGCCCGTGTCCAGCAACTTATATATAACGTCTCCAATTTCAAAGACCATGAACGCGCCAACGAAAGTTATTATCTGTTCGGGTATGGCGACGGCGGTGGCGGCCCTACCCAAGAAATGCTGGAACAGCTAGCGCGTGTCAAAGATGTAGATGGTCTCCCGCGTGTTGAAATCCGCACACCCCAAGAATTTTTTGAGCGCTGCAAGGCTGATGCCAAAGATTTGCCTGTTTGGGTCGGTGAACTCTATTTTGAACTGCATCGTGGCACCTATACGACCCAAGCCCGCAACAAACTCAACAATCGTCGCGCCGAAACCCTGATGCACAACCTCGAATTTCTGGCAGCGATGGCCCATGCGACCAAAGCCGCGCCCTACCCCTCGGCTGAAATTGAGCGCCTGTGGAAGTTGATTTTGCTCAATCAATTCCACGACATCATCCCCGGCTCGTCCATTCATGAGGTCTATGAAGATTCCGAGCGTGATTATGCGGAAATTTTTGAGACGGGCGAGAAGTTACTGAATGAAATCATTGCCGCCTTAATTCCGCCGGGAGATGAGTGGGTTGCAATCAACACAGTAGGCATATTCCGGCCCCACGAGATTGTCGAAATACCCGATAAAAATAGAGTTGCGCTTCAAAAAGCGGCCAATGGTAATCCCTTAGCGGTAGTCAGTGTATCTCCAATGGGTTGGTCTACGGTTGACTTTAGTAAAATTTCTGACGACCAAGTACAAGTATCAGAAGTTGGCGAAAACTTCATTTTGGAGAATAAGCACGTAACTGCCATATTCCGAAAAGATGGTCATTTGATTAGTTTGTTTGATAAAACAGCCAACCGGGAAACCATTGAGCAAAATAAACTGGGCAATCATTTTGTTTTGTTTGATGACCATCCCAATGACTGGGAAGCATGGGATATGGATGTTTTTCACTTGGAAAAACGCGCAAGGGAGTATGAATCTAGTGGAAATATGAGGATTTTGGAAGCTGGCCCATTACGCGCCAGTCTTGAATTTGAAATAGCATTAAGCGGGCAAAGTAGCCTCAAACAAGTTATTTCTTTAGACTGTACTTCGGGTTATCTTGAATTTTCCACAGAAGTAGAATGGCATGAAGATCGAAAGTTTCTCAAAGTTGAGTTTCCATTGAATGTGCGAAATCAGTATGCCACTTACGAAACCCAATATGGCTATATTCAAAGACCCACCCATTTCAACACTACGTGGGATATAGCACGTTTTGAGGTCTGTGCCCATCTGTGGGCAGATTTATCTGAACCCGGTTTCGGCGTGGCTCTCTTGAATGACTGCAAATATGGCTATGCCGTACACGGCAATATTATGAGGTTATCTCTCCTACGTTCACCCAAATCACCTGATGACAAAGCTGATATGGGGTATCATTCATTTCGATACGCCTTATATCCTCATCAAAAACCCATCTGGGAAGCCGGGATTACTCTTACAAGTCAGATTTTCAATACGCCATTGATTATCCGAAATGCGGAATATGAATATAAAGATTCAAGACTTGGCTATTTTGCTACGGAATGGGATGCTGTGAATCTAGATTCGGTCAAAAAAGCCGAAGATTCGGATGCAGTCATAGTGCGATTGTACGAAGCCAATGGAGAAAGAGGACATTGGGAAATTTCAACCTCCTTACCACTCAAAAAAGTATTCCGTTGCAACTTGTTAGAAGAAGTGGAACTGGAACTGGAATGGGCCGGAGCAAATATCCTCCTCAATTTCACCCCATTCCAGATTATTACGCTTAAACTCGAACTAGACATCTAGCTGTCGAGCAGGCAACCCTACAGGCAAGGCGGCAGGTCGAGCGCAGGTACTCTGAACTTCGACGTGTCGCCCACTGTGGGACGATTCATCAAAGCAGTGCATCACATCCAGCACATGATAAGCCAATTCACCACTGGCCCGATGAGTGCGACCTGTCCGCAGTGCATAGGCCATATCCGCCAAACCGATGCCACGTTTCCAATCATCGCCATGAGATAGAGGCTGCTGCTGCCACCCTTCCCCGCCCTGCTGGAACATCAACACCTTGTTTTCGTAGCCATTAGGATCAGGCACATAGAGCGATCCCGCCGCGCCGTAAACTTCCATGCGTGGCAGTTGGTGTTTCCAAATGTCAAAGCTGTTGATAAGGGTCGCAATCGCCCCCGACTGAAATTCCAGCGTCCCGGCGACATGCGTAGCAATCTGTACCAGAATTTTGTGCCCATCTTTGGCAACCCGTTCAGGGAAAGAAGCCCGTGTAATCGCCGCCACCCGTTTGACTGGCCCTAACAAATTGACCAAACAAGTGATGTAGTATGGCCCCATGTCAAACAGCGGCCCGCCCCCCACCTGATAGAAGAAATCAGGATTGGGATGCCAGCTTTCCGGGCCATGTCCCATCATAAACGCCACCGCCGCGACGGGTTGCCCAATACAGCCATCATCAATCAATTTCCGGCAGGTCTGGTGTGGCCCGAATAAAAAGGTATCTGGCGCACATCCCACCAATAGGCCCTTATCTTTCGCCGTTTGGACAACCTTATAGCCATCTTCGCGGCTGACCGCCAACGGTTTTTCTGAATAGGGATGTTTGCCCGCTGCGATAATCGTCAAACTGACATCGGCATGTACCGCCGGGATGGTCAAATTGATGACAAATTCGATGTCCGGGTCGGCCAGCATCTCATCTACTGTCAGCGCTTTGGGGATATTGTGTTCTTTGGCGGCAGCGGCGGCCTTATCCATATCCATATCGGCGCAGGCCACCAAGTCCAAAATATCGAAGGCCCGACAGCCATTGATATAGGCTGGACTGATGTTGCCCGTCCCGATAATCCCAACCTTAACCTTTTCCATGAGCGAGGCCCTTTCCGGTCAAATAGGTATAGCTCTTTTGAATGGCTTCGACCATATCCGTCGCACATTCATCTAATTCCACCACCATCCACTTGACATTGCCTGCACTGGCTTTGACAATCGCGGCGAAATCGAGTGTCCCCTCCCCTACCGCGACCATCGGCACACCTCGACGGCCCTCGCCATCTTTGATATGCAGCAGCGGCGAACGTGCCCCAAATTTCCGCACGATTTCCACCGGATCGGCATTGCCCGCCTTGACCCAATACGTGTCAATTTCAAATGTCACGGCTGGGTTAGTCAGTTCAAACATCCACTCCAGTGCGTTTTTGCCCTCAAATACGTTGGCGGGTTCAAATTCGTGGTTATGATACCCAACCGTAATGCCATGTGGTTTTAGGAGCGCATTGGACTGATTGAGTTGTTCACACACCGCCTTGACGCCATCCAACGTTTTAAAATTATCCGGGGATAGCCACGGCACATTCATAATCGTCGCGCCATAGGCTCCTAATGTATCCAATAATTTATTTTTGTTCTCTGGGGTCGCTATTGCCCCGTGAATCGCCAACACGGTTAGGCCTAGTTCACGAAACAGCTTGTTGGCTTGTTCGACCTTATCGGCCATTCCACCATAGGGTTCAACACCGATATACCCCATCGCGGCGATTTTACGAATCGTGCCTTCAAAATCCTGCGTAAGTTCATTGCGTAGACTGTAAAGCTGTACGCCTATTGGTGCAGTCATTTTATGCCACCTTTATCCTTTTGTAATTGATATAAAATCCACCTTGCCCCCAGCAGTACCCCGGCGCCATTGGCAAGAAAATCCAACCATGACATACCCCGCCCTTCAATCCAATGCTGGCTTGCTTCCACACTCATCCCAAATAGAAAACACAGGAGGGTCACACCTTTTAACACCGTCATAGTGGGATAATAACTTGACCCTACCCAGTGCCACAGCACCACCAATACTGTAAACATCACCAAGTGTCCGATTGCATCCGTGATCTCCGTCCCCCCTGCCATCTTGGACACCCATGAAACATTTTGGTTATTCCCGGTCGAAAGTGTCATATAAAGGATGATAAGTGTCCATCCTAGAGGAACGAGCCAGCGAACGGGTGGTGGTAAGCGATTGGCGAGAGTCAAAATAGCCCTCAATTGAATGGCGAGACAACCCATTAATTGTATGCCCCTTCTCTCAACTCATCAATTGCGATTGGCAGGCTATCCCAAAATTGCTTTGACAATTCCAAAATCCACCTATATAATGCCACATAATTGATACAAAGTATCACTATCATATTCTCTGGGAGGAAATATGCTCAAGTTCGTTTCGCAGTTGTGGATGGTTGCTTTAACCGCCATAATCTTGTTAAATCTTAAAATACCCGCCCCCACGACTTATGCCCAAGAAAATCGGCTCTCGATCATTGGCAGCACGACCATGATCGCCGATGTCGTTGGCCGAGTAGCGGGGGATGCCGCTGATGTCACACCACTCATGGGTTATGGCGTTGATCCCCATGCTTATGAACCAAGCGCCCAAGATATTGTGGCCCTTGATGAAGCCGATGTGGTGTTTATCAATGGCGCAAATTTTGAAGAAGGGTTAATCGCCATTCTTGAAGAAGCCGCCCCCGAAAATTTGGTCACGATTTCCGACTGCGTAGCCATCTTACCATTTGGATCGAATGAAAATCCTATAGACGCAATCCCTACTGACGACATGAGTAGTATCGCTGATCAATGTGCCTCCCATTTCGAAACCCTTGCAGCATTAGGAGTAGAGGTCAATCAGGGCAGCACGCTCGAAAATGGCACTGAACCGCTTGGATTACTGTATGAAACCAACTGCACGGCAGGCCATCACGATGATTCTGCCGATACCGAGTCCGGCCACGAAGAAGGTAACTGCGATCCCCATCTGTGGACGGATGTACGAAATGTGATGTTATGGACGCTTATGGCGCGGGATGTACTCAGCGAAGCCGACCCTGCCAATGCTGCCATCTATGCCACCAACGCCGACGCCTACCTTGTGGAATTGGTCGCGCTGGATGCCGAAATTGCAGGTTTATTGGCCTCAGTGCCACAGGAAAACCGTGTCCTGATCACCAATCACGAAACACTAGGTTATCTCGCCGCCCGTTACGGCTATCAAATTGTAGGTTCCATCATCCCGGGCGGTGGTACAGCCAATGAACCTTCCGCTGAAGATGTTGCTGCCCTCATCGAAACCGTGCTCGATTACGGTGTACCTGCCATTTTTACCGAAAATACCGTCAATGCTGCCCTTGCCGAACAAATTGCGGCTGAAACAGGCGCATCCGTTTATCAACTGTACAGTGACTCACTCACCGATGCCGATGGCCCCGCCCACACCTATATTGACTACATGCGGGCCAATGCCACTGCGATCATGACCGCGTTAACGGAAAAATAACCTACCCATGCCCTATCAGTAATTTGTCCTATGATAGGGCTTTCTATTCACAGGGCTGACCATTCGGGTCATATTTAAGCCACATAGATCGGATTTTGATGCTGTTATCCGGGTGAGTAGCCGCCCCAACAGGGTCAATACGCAGGGTATCAATCATGCCATCCCACTCAGGGTTCAATTCCTTAAAATTAACCTCATAAAGGTGCATCTCGCTGTCATAGGGTTGCTCGACTCGCACCGATCTTGCTTCTGATAATTCTTGACCGGGGGCTGCAAAATAGACCTGCAGCACGCGCTCACCCGGCCCAACATCAAATGAAACGGCCATTTCTACAATCAGTTCCGGGTACATCGCTGCACAAACATTCATCGCGGTCTGCATCAAGCTGGGGTCATTAGAAGCCTGTCCATCCCACATCCCATTACCCCAAACGTAATCATCCAAAAAGCCAAAAGAAAACATCTTGGGTATGTCAAATACATAATCATTCGGGCCGGGAGTCAGGGTGGGGTCATAACGGTGAAAAAACACATAGGTGGTATGTTCACCTTCATAGTAGGCATTCGGGAAATAGGTCTCCCAGAGGCTCGCCATCGAGGTAATTGAATAGTCCAAATACTGATAGCTGTTGATCCACCAATCGGGGTTAGCGGCTAGAAATGGCCCACTGAAATTATAGGATTCGCGTATGGGTTCAAATAGTTCAGGATTGGTTAATCCCAATAAGTCAATGATTTCCCGATCCGTATACCAGTTAAGGTATCCAACTTCATAATAGGCGATGGTGCTGTCGGGGTCAGTATGCGCGTTCAACCACTCAGACAGCGATTTATAGTCGGCGTGTTTTGTGCCGTCCAATCGCTCCTTCGGGATCGTATGCTCATATCCGTTATAGGTCACAACAACCAAACAAAACATTGCCAGCACAACCCCAATCGGCTGTAATCTTGAGATTTTGGCTTCCTTACTAGCCCAACGAAAAAGATTGGGGAGCGAACCGATACATAATCCGGCAAAAACGGTGACAATAAACTGAATAGGGGCAATATACCAAGCATAGTTGGGAACACTCAGCACAGAATAGCCCAGAATAAAGATGACCATCCAATAGAATAACAAAAGGAGTTTGCGACGATATAAAAACGCATACACCAGACCCAGCGCCGCCACCACAATCCACAGGCTAATATCCCCAATACCCGTTTCAATCTTACCGATTGGCGACCAATCAGCCAGCGAAGGCAGAATCCCCGACGCAAAATTGGCATGAGTGTCTAAATAGACGACTTGGGCAATCTTAGCCTGAAATGTATTGGGTAGAACAACGCCAACGGTACTTAATGCGAAAATGGCCCACACCAAAAACACCAAGCCAAAGCCTATCGCCATTTTCAACAACCGCTCAATCGCTGGGCGATACGCCAAAAGCCCTTGATTGGTAGGCACAAGGAAAAACTCGTAAAGCGCAAAAGCGACCAGCAGTAGAACCCCTTCGCCGCGAGTTAGAAACAACAGGCCAATACAAAGCCCTGTCCATAGATCATGTTTGCTTGTATAGAGCATCAAAGATAGGG
>JAIOHL010000039.1 GCA_019913005.1 Anaerolineae bacterium
TGGGGAAGGGTTTGGGATGGGGTTCTTCTAGGTTGTCGGCAGGGGTGTCCTGCGTAGGGCGTCGTCGGCTCTGGGCATCTCGGCGGCAAGAATCGCGGCGCGGGCGGCGGCGACATCGTACTCCACGTAACGATGCTGCGGATGCCATACCCCCTCTTCAAAAGTCAAAATGCCGTATTTGGCTCGCCAGTCGCCATCTGATGGGCGGGCTACTGAGGCGATATTCACCAGCGTATGCCGTCCAATTTTGCGGATACTTGGTACATGCACATGCCCATACGCCATCACTTCAGCCGTGACACCCTTTAATAACGGCTCAACCGCTGAGTCGGGCTGGTGGATTTTTCCAAATAGGGCCGTTTGGAGTTCCTCTGGTGGGTAGATCGGCGAATGGATATTGACCGGATTGGCATGGACAATCAGCAAATCATGGGTATCGTCTGACGATGGCGAAAAACGCAATTCAAACGGCAGCCCGCGTAAATATGCCAATCCGCTTTCGCCAATTTGCGTTTGCGTCCACGCGACCAGATTCAAGAAAGCCGCTTTCTCTTCGGGGGTCTCATCATCGAGAGGGGGCAGTTGCCAAAGGAGTTCGTCGGTATTCCCATAAATGGCCGCGATACCCCGTGTTTGCAGGGCCGCAATACATTTTGCCGGGTCAGCCGCTCCCAAAACCAGATCGCCTGCAAAGACAATGTGGTCAAAGGGACCTTTGGCATCAATGTCGGCGAGTATGGCTTCCAACGCAGGATAATTGCCATGTACATCCGAAAAGATAGCTACTCTCATCATTGGCCCTTTCCTACTACCAGCTATTGGGAATTGGATTATAACACGGGGCTGAAGCCGCCGTGCTGAATCTAGCTTGGAATATAGGTCAGTACCGAGAAAACCGCTGCCCCTTCAGATGGGGTATACTTCATCCACTTAATCGGCCTGACATCATCCAAGACGAGCTCATGCGCATCGCCTCCCGCTATCAAGCCCACGACAGTTTTTTGCATCGCTTCGACCCGCGCCTCAAGGTGGTCGTGGCGGTGCTGTTAATTATTGGCGTGGTCATGACCCCGGATCGCGCATGGATCGCATTTTTGCTGATCTGGCTCATGGAAATCGGCCTGTGTCGGATGGGGCGGGTGGCGTGGTGGCGTGTGGGGCGCATGGCGGGGATTGCGCTGCCGTTTACATTGGCGGCTGTGACCCTCTTATTTTCAACCCCCGGCCCAACGTTGGTGCAGATAGGGGGGGTGGAAATCAGCGAGAATGGCTTGATTCGCTTTGGGGCGATTGTGGCACGGAGTTGGTTGGCGGTGCAATTCGCGCTGTTGCTCTCGATGACCACGCGCTTTGACCAATTGTTATGGGCGCTGCATTGGTGGCGACTGCCGACCCCACTGGTTTCGATGATCGGCTTGATGGTGCGCTATTTATATACGCTGGCGGATGAGGCCGAACGACTATTACAGGCACGCGCGGCGCGGAGTGGGGCGCTCGACGGGCGAAGATCAGGTGGATCGGTGCTGTGGCGGGCCAAAACCGCCGGGGGCATGGTCGGCAATCTGTTTTTACGGAGTTATGAACGCGGCGAACGGGTCTATATGGCGATGGTGGCACGTGGCTACACCGGACACATGCCGCTGTTGGGGACGCCGCCCTTGACCCGACAGGCGATTTTATTTGGATGCGTGCCGCTGGTGGTGATGCTGGGGATTCAGATTGGGGCGCGGGTGTGGTAGATAATCCCCACCCCCGGCCCCTCCCCATTGCATGGAGAGGGGAGAAAAGCCTGTATTGAAGCCCTTCCCTATGTTTGGGGAAGGGTTTGGGATGGGGTTCTGAATTATTGTATTATATTGTCAAACAGCATTAGTGCCTCATCCGGTCAATAGTTTGGCAATGATTGACCTCACCCCAAACCCCTCTCCCACGTGAGAGGGGCTTTAATAGGCCAGATTCGACTCCCCCTCGCCAGATGGAGAGGGGGTCGGGGGGTGAGGTTGGTTTTCCGTATTTTTTACCGAATACAGCAATTAGGCCTCGTGTCTTGAAAATCGCTAAATAACGGGAAGGCATGATATGTCAGACCAAACGATTGAACAATGGGGCCTATTTGAAATCGCCCTTAATGGCCCATCCGACGGCAACCCCTATCTCGATGTGAGACTTCACGCCGAATTCCGCTGTGGCGATTTTAGGCTGGAGGTGGCGGGGTTTTATGATGGGGAGGGCGTTTACCGCATTCGCCTGATGCCGGATCAGATGGGGGCATGGCAATACACCACCCACAGCAGCACACCGGAGCTGGATGGGCATTCCGGGCAATTTACGTGTGGGGCAGCGGCGGAAAATGTGCATGGCCCGGTGTATGTGCAGAACACGTTTCATTTTGCCTACGCGGATGGCACGCCGTATTATCCCTTTGGCACGACCTGTTATGCGTGGACACATCAGGGCGAGGTATTGGAAGAACAGACGCTGCACACCTTGACGACAGTAGGCTTTAATAAACTGCGGATGTGCGTCTTTCCCAAACATTACCCCTTTAATCACAATGAGCCGGTTCATTATCCATTTGAACGCGATGCGGCAGGCGAGCATGACTTTACCCACTTTAATCCGGCATTCTTCCGCCATCTGGAACAGCGAGTTGGGCAGTTGCGCGAGTTGGGCATTGAAGCCGATATTATCCTCTTCCACCCCTATGACCGCTGGGGCTATGCACGGATGGATGAAGCCACCGATTGTCGCTATCTGCGTTATCTGATTGCCCGCCTCGCCGCCTATCGTAATGTGTGGTGGTCGCTGGCAAACGAGTACGATTTTATGTTGGAATACAAGCCGCTGGCCCGTTGGGATCAGTTTTTCCAGATTCTGATAGACGAAGACCCCTACCATCATTTGCGCTCGATTCATCAGGGGATGCCTGACCAGATGTACGACCACACCAAGCCGGGTGTGACGCACGTCTGCATCCAGCATTCACAGGTGCGGCAGGTGGTTGAATGGCGCAGAATTTATGGCAAGCCCATCGTAAACGATGAACTAGAATACGAGGGCAATATCATCTATCCTTGGGGCAGCATCAGCGCGGAGGAAGTGGTGCATCGGTTTTGGCTGGTGGTGGTCAATGGCGGCTATGCGGGTCATGGCGAGACGTATATGCACCCTGACGACATCCTGTGGTGGTCAAAAGGCGGTGTGCTGCATGGCGAAAGTTGGAAGCGCATCCGCTTTTTGCGCCAGATGATCGAGGATATGCCGTCCGGTGGTCTTACCCCGGCGGTGGACAGCCCGACCAGCGTTTTCCCAAGCGGCGTTGGCAAGTATTACTGGTCGAGATATGCGGGGGGCTGTAATGGGGACACTCACCTGATTTATCTTGCCGAATATCAGCCCACGCGCCTCACGCTCTGGCTGCCACCCGATGAGGATTATCAATTCGACTTGATTGATACGTGGGCCATGACGATCATGCCAGCGGTGGTGAAACGATTGGAGACCGCGCCGTCCTATAGTTATGCTTTTTCCGGTGATCTGCCGACGTATGAAATTGAACTGCCGGGTAAGCCACATTTGGCGCTGCGGATTCGGAAATGATGCGTTAACCTCACCCCATGAAGATTTGTCCGATAGTTGGTTTGGGAGATGCTGCTGGGAATCGCTGTAAGTACGGACATGCCTTGTCCCTACCTAAAACCCACCTTCTAACCCAACGCCGATTCAAAAACATGGCACGCCACCCGGCTCTTTAGGCGCAATTGTTGGCGCATATAAATCCGCCGTCACACGCCAAATCCGACAGGCGACCCAACAGCCGGGGTTCGTCGCTTGGCAGGGGCGCTATCATGACCATATCATCCGCAATGAGGCCGATCTGAATCGTATTCGAGAGTACATCCAAAACAATCCCGCCCGCTGGCAAGAAGATCGCTATTATGCGACTTAAAGGACAATCATCATGGACATTCTCTGCTCCCGTATCCAATTAAAACCCGACTCGGTTGACCGTGTGCGCGAATGGGCAGCCACGCTTAATAGCCGCAAGGAGGAGGTGCTCGAAACGCTGCGTAACGAGGGCATCTATCTGGAATGCGCGTTCCTCGATCACCGCGAGGACGGCGATTGGCTGGTCTACATCATCAAAGCCGAGGATATGGCAAAGGGGTGGGAGATTTTTCAAAACTCAACCCTGCCGATTGATGACTATCACAAAAAGTTCATGGCCGAGGTCGCGCTCAAACGTGAGAATTTGGAGACGCTGACCCAATTTGACCGCCATGATGAGGCCTATGGGTGGGATTAATTCGCCTGAATATCGGGGATTGGCTCACCCAGATAGGCACAGACGATTTTGTCGCGGGGGATGCCCGCCGCCACCAGCCGTTCGACCAGCGGCTTGTCGGTCAAGTCCTCCTCGATAATGACATAATCGCCTTGCACACGAGCGATGACCATGACACTGCCATCTAACTGCCGATTGTGGGTATTCACAATATTCACCGCATAGACGTGTTCGGTGTCATTGGCAAGTTTGAAGGTTCGCACGGTTGGACTTGTGCCCGCATACCAAAATACATTTTCTCTTAAGGTGTCTGCCAATTGATCCATTGTTCAATAACCTCCGCACCAATATCTACTACCACTAATTTTACCTGAGCCGCCTCAAAAGTTTGTAAGAAAGACGGCTTCAGTTGAAAACGTGTATAGGCGTCCAGTGGAAGAGCTAGATAAAGCCGAAAAGCGACATTATCGCGTGTCATCATCACTTTATAGTACCAGTATTGGCCTATCGCAGAATAAAATTCGCTTAAATCGGCTCTGGGGTCTGTGAAGCATTTCACCTCAATGACTACAATGAATTCATCGCCATGTTCGCTGGAACGGTGGGCACTGAAATCAGCCAAGACCGGACGTTTGTCGGCAAATATGGGAAAGGGTTTATCCACAATCTGCCATCCATCTTTCTCAAGGGCGCGGATGATCTGCGGCTCGCATGAATCAATCGCCGTCACTTTTCGCCTTCCTCCATTTGCTTGGGCGGGCATTTGACCGAGCCATACGAGCAATACACGCAACAGTCCCCCGCTTTCGGACGCAGCATCGTGCCGCAGCCGTCACACTTGTACATAAATTGGCAGTAATCGGTGGGCATGGTCTCAATTTTTTGAAATCCGCAGGCAGGGCAGGTTAGGGTAGATTGCAGGATTATGTCAGACATTAGCTTGGCCCTATTCCCACGTCACATGAAACAGGCAGGTGTCGCCCCCCGTGATGCGTGACGGCGCATCGTCATCGCGGCGCACCACAAACCCTGACCGCCGGGGTCGAAAACGTTTGGTCATGGCATAGATCAACCCGTAGTCATAATCGCTGGGGTAGGGGGTGTGGCAAGTGACGGCCAAATGGTGCGAGGCCACCCGACTGACCTGATAATCCCCCGCCTCGCCGCCCCGATGATGCAAATGGTACATCGCGTCCAACAAATTCAGCGCGGCTTCAATATTATCCACATGCGGCGGAAATTCGGCTTGTTTGGGAATGGCCGCCCCGATATGTACCAAATTCATCGAGCCGCCCTCACGTTGGGCCACCTCACGGAATAAATCTAATACCCACTGATGGGGATACCAGCCATAGGGGTCAATCCGGGTAACACCGAGTTCCTGCAAAATGGGCCGGATGCTGTCGCCCTCCGCCAAAAAGAACGCCTCCACCAGAATGCCGCGCACTTCGACATTCGAATCGAATGCAATATACTCTGCCATATCAATTCCCTATCAAGCACCCGGCAAATCCAAATCCTCCCTATCCTTACTATAGCAACCTTTTTATAACAGTCTACAAACTTTTAAGAAATTCACACCGATTTCATGGGGCACGCGCGGGAAAAACCAACCTCACCCCCAACCCCTCTCCCTTGTGAAAGGGGCGTCAATACGCCATTTTCGCCTCCCCCTCGCTTGTTGGAGAGGGGGCCGGGGGGTGAGGTAAACCATGCCAAAATCGTCCACACATCACCTCGGCTCATGGAAGCGTCATTTCAGGAAAGGGCGCAAGGTCGGGCGCGGCGGGGGTCGGCAGGGAGAAGACTAGGACGGCGAAATCAACTTCGGTCTTGGGATCGTTTTCCAATTGCCAAAGAATATCTACCTCGCCGCCGCGATGAAGCGCAAGTTGGAACTTAATCGGGGCGTCTATATCATAAAAGGTTTTGTCGAGGATAAACCCACCGCGAGCGGGCAGCGGGAAGACACTTAAGGCATCAATCTCAAGGTCTTGTACTTCGCCTTCCCGAGTGATAACTACAAAATGATTGGCGAAGGCAGCGGCGTCAAATCCGTTCACAAAAATGGCTTGTCCGTCATTGACAAACATCGCGCTCATGACCGTTATATCAGGTTGCTGATAGAGTGTGCGAACACCATCGGCATCTACCAATTTGAGACTATTGCCGCGAGGCAAGTTGTCAGAGAGTGTGGTTGTTCCATCAGATTCGACCATGAGCATTTCACCCGTCTCTGGCAAAAAATCAGCAACCTGACTGCCCCAATAATCCACGAGTTCGATAGTTCCGCTCTCTATTGTCCAGCGATACGCCTGCAATTGGTTGTACTCCGTTCCGAGCGAGGGGTCGAGGACAAAAATGATCTCCCCATCCGCGAAATGTTTGACAAATGGCAGCAGGGCCACATCACCGAATACATCCAACCCAAAGGCAATCACCGATTCCATCTGGTCGTTTAATTCGTAGACAAGATCGCCATTGCTCACGTCCAAAACCACAATACGCCAGTGTGGGCCGTCCCCGGCATGGTCGTTGTCGCTGCCAATTCCGATGGCAACGAGTTTATTGGTAGGGTCAAACCCCCATCCCGACACCCTGCACGCGCTGGTCGGGCCAAAATTGCGTGTCCACACCGGGCGCTCGGCTGCGATGTCCCACATCACCAATTGGGTGGCTTCGTCGTCCGCTTCACAATAGGTAATCAATTGGCCGTCGGGAGAGAAACCACTAGGACCACTGCGTGCTACCTGCACGGGTAAGGCGTAGGTTTGGGTATTGCCGTCTTCATCCACCCGAATGAGTTCTTGTTGCAGAACATCTCCATAAACATGCACCACATAGGCGAACCACTCGTCATCGTTTTGGGCATGGGCGGCGAGGTGGGGCACGTGGATGACGGGGGGTAGCAAAATCAGCACAGCGGCGAATGTCACAAAAATGATACGGCGCATGGTCGGGTCTCCGCTATAATTGAACCGCAATCACCTTGTATTTTGGCACAGCTTTCGCAAAGAGGATAATCACGGATGGCACGTCTCACACAACTGCGGACTTATACGATTAACAAGGGCGCGATGGACGAATTTGTGGCGGTCTGGCGCCATCAGGTGGTGCCGCTGCGTCGCCAGTTTGGATTTATCGTGGATGGTGGATGGGTGTATGCCGAGGCCAACAAATTTGTCTGGATGGTCAGCTTGGACGGCACATCGGATGAATGGGAGGCCAAGACCAAAGCCTATATCGAGTCCCCGGAGCGCCAGAATATGAAACCCAACCCCGCCGATTTTATCGCGCACATGGACATAACGATGATCCAATCGGTGATGGAGGACTAGCCATTTTCGCCCCGATACCACGCTGGGACAATATCGCCTGTAATCTGTGATAACCGTGCCCGATACTCAGGACAACCGAGGTTCCGGCGTCCGCCATATCCACACACAATCCTGCACATGGCCTGAGTTGATACGGGATTCGGGTAATTCATGTCCGTTCAACCCCACCCCCGGCCCCGCCCCAAACATAGGGAGGGGAGTCAAGGCAGTTTTGAAGCCCTTCCCTTTGTTAGGGGAAGGGTTTGGGATGGGGTGTGTCTTTACCCGAATCTGGTATGACAGGTGATAGGATTCACGACGATCCGTTGATAAACAAGCGATAGGTGCAACGATTTGAACCTACCTACGTATAGGGTTGTCACCCAGTTAATCATAGTTAGGGAGTGTGAATCATGGATCGAGCGAGTATTCTGATTGAAGCTGATGAACTTCTAGCAAAAATGGGTGATAGCAAGCTACGTATATACGATGCCACGATGATGTTTTTCAGAAAAGAAACCGAAATTACCGCTTTTGAACAGTATCAGAATGGTCATATTCCCGGTGCGGCCTTCTTTGACCATCAGGTAGTCTCAGATTCCACCAATCGGTATATGTACATGGTCTTGCAGGAAGACGCATTGGCTGAACAAATAGGCAAACTCGGCATTGCGGAGGACTCCGAAGTGGTTTTTTACGGCATCAACATGCTGCCCGCCGCGACTCGGGCATGGTGGGTACTGCGTTATGCTGGGCATAATCATGTACGGGTGCTGAATGGCGGATTAGCCGCTTGGCAAGCCGTTGGCGGTACGATTGAAACCGGAACGAATCAATATCCACCCGCAACTTTTAAGTGCCATCTCCGCCCGCATATGTTTGTTAACAAGGAGGATGTTCTGGCGGCAATGAACGATGCGACCACCAATGTCGAATATACCTTGCCCGTCGAAGCGTATGGCGGGGTTTACATTCCGGGGTCATCTTTCCTAAACGCAATGGACTTAATGCAAGAACTGGGTTCATTTAAACCTGCTGATACGATCACAGCTACCGTCAAGATTGATCCACGCTATCAGCAGACGATTACCTATTGCGGTGGTGGAATTGCAGCAACGGTCAACGCCATCGCCCACTTGATGGCGGGGAATGAAAACGTGGCGGTCTATGATGGTTCCTTGTCCGAATGGATGGGCGAGGGATTACCCACCGCCAATATGAAAGACCAAAATTAGCGACACTATCGTACCAGTCGGTAGATTATAATGAGGGTTCACAACCTAGCTTGCGAACTCTTTTTATTTGATGTCATACCAAATTCGGCTGAAGGCTGTCCCCATCCCAAACCCTTCCCCGTCGCAACAGGG
>JAIOHL010000040.1 GCA_019913005.1 Anaerolineae bacterium
GAATTACCCGAATTCCGTATCAGTGACCCGAATTCGGTATCATAGACCAATCGCTACGAATTTCGACAAACTGCCAATTCCATATAAGACAAGTTGAATGCTGCGACAAAACCTATCCGTTGATTTTGAGCGATTTTCTAAGCCACGTCAATTGGATTTTTGGCGGAGGTTGTGGCGTGTATGAAAAATACATGTAGATTTTAGGTCGAGAACCATGTGCATGAAGAAAACATTATATAATGTAGAGGTTAGCTTTATAGAAATTTAATCATGAGGTGTTTGTGTCGAAACTCTCCGCCTTCCCATTTCAGGTCAAGCTGGCACTGGTTTTTGCATTGGTGCTGCTGATTCCTACTGTCATCTTCGCCCTCTATAGTATAGACACCACCCGTGACCGGCTCATTGAAGATCAACAGTCCGAGCATTTGGGGCTGTTGCGCCTAAAAGCCGCCTCAGTAGACACCCTATTGGAAAACGCCCACGATCAACTTTTGTTCCTTGCCAATACACCCACTCTGCGCAGTTATGCCAATGCACTGGATGAAGGCGAAGCCCCTGCCGGAACCGAAGATTCGCAAATGTTGATGTCCTTTTTGGACAGCGCCCTTGTCAATTATAAATCGGCCCGGATTTATGATCTGGATGGCGACGAAGTGCTGAAGGTAGATAACAGCGCGACCACCCCGGTGCGTGTGCCGGATGCGCAGTTGGAGGCAGGCAGCCAAGCGCCCTTTTTTATGGAGGGGCTAGAATTGGCGAATGGGCAGATTTATACGTCGGGCCTGACGCTGAGTTTGGTCAGAGGGCGGATTAATCAGCCGCATGTACCCGTGATCTACTATTCAACCCCGCTGTTTGCCGAGAGTGGCAATCGGGTTGGGGTGATTGTCTTGGAGACCTTCGCCACACCCATTTTGTCGTCCATCCGGCAGACCGTTGTGGATAGTTCCCACCTCGAAACATTCACCATCATAGATGCGGATGGCTCCTATCTGCTGGGGGTGGAACTCGATAAGTTGTATGGCTCGATCTTAAATTCCGGGTCGTTTTTCAGCCAAGATTTTCCGGGTGATGCCGCCTATATCGCCAGCCACAGCGAAGGCGCTATGATGGCATCCCAAGACCGACCCGATACCTATATTTATTTCGTCAAAGTCAAGCCGACCCGTCAAAACATCGAGTGGACGATCATCATTAGTGAGCCGTCCAGCACGGTGGTGGATGAGCTTAACACAACCCGCCGTAACATCTTGGCGCTGTCGGTAGTCGCGCTGATGATTACCACTGGGTTGGCGTTTGTATTGACGCGAATCATTCTGCGGCCTGTGCGTCGGTTGTCGGATGCCGCCGATGAAATCAGCCGGGGCAGGTGGGAGGCCGATATTCCCGTTGTCACCAGCCGCGACGAAATTGGACGACTCAGCACCTCCTTCCGTCAGATGACCCAAAATTTGGAGGAACGCACGCTGGAATTGGAGGTCGCTACCATCAAAGCGATGGAGGCCAGCCGCATCAAGAGTGAATTCCTTTCCACCATGAGCCATGAATTACGCACCCCGCTGAATGCGATTATCGGCTTTACCGAATTGGTGCTGCGTGGGCTATCTGGGCCATTGACCGAAAAACAAGAACACCAATTGTCGCGGGTTCACGCCAACAGCGTGCATCTGTTGGGGCTGATTAATGACATCTTGGATTTGTCGAAAATCGAGGCGGGGCGGATGGAGATTTTTTATGCCCCCTATGCCCCGCGTGACATGCTAAAAACCGTCACCGATAAGGTCAGCAATCTGGCCGAGGAAAAAGGACTGCAATTCAACGTCACGATTGACCCTAACCTACCCGAAAGCGTGGTTGGTGACCGGGCAAGAGTAGAGCAGGTGGTGATTAACCTGCTCTCCAACGCCTTCAAATTTACCGAACACGGCGAAGTCGAGTTGGCGGTCAAACATTTGGCCGATACCCAAAAATGGCAGATGGCAGTGCGCGATACGGGGGTTGGCATTGCCCCCCACGCCATTGAATATATTTTTGATGAATTCCGACAGGCCGATGGCACCTCACGCCGCGCCTATGGGGGAACGGGCTTGGGCTTGGCGATTTGTCGGAATCTGTGCCGCTTGATGGGGGGCGAGGTCAATGTCAAAAGTGAATTAGACAAAGGCAGCACTTTCACGGTAACATTGCCCTTGCCACCTGAGAATCCGAATGTTAAAGTTGAGAACCCCGTCCAACCTGAAGGAGTGATACATTCATGACCGACCCACAGCAATGGCGTGTGCTCATCGTTGAGGATGAAGCCGACAGCAGCGAAGTGGTGCAGGGGATTCTCGAATATCATCATATCCAATTCTGGTGGGCCTGCACTGCCGAAGAAGCCCTTGAAATGCTGCCCGAAGTCGCGCCCAATTTGTTAGTGGTAGATTTGGCCCTGCCGGGCATGGATGGATGGGGGTTGCTGAAACATCTGCGCCAAAACGAAGCCACCGCGCATATCCCCGCCGTCGCTGTGACCGCCTTTCATTCCACCGCTGTCGCCCGCCAAGCCCTCGAAGCTGGATTTGCGGCTTATTTCCCCAAACCAATTGATACCTCTATGTTTGTCGCGGAATTACAACGCGCCCTTGAGAATTAAAACATAGGGGTGAACCATTGCACGGCTCACCCGATTGAGTTATTCCTCCCCTGCGTCGTTGGTGTGATTCACGGCATTGAGCACCTTGCGCCGTATGGACATGTGATCGGCCCGCCCATAAACGATGCCCGCCGCATCCACCACAATATTCGTGGGATAGGCATAGATGCCATATAACTCGTTGATGTCCCCGCTTATATCCATCACCACCGGGAAGGGCAGGCCATGTTCTTCCATAAAAGCCTTGACCGTCGCCTCGTCCTCCTCAAAATTGATCGCCAAAACAACCGCCTCCGGCTGATCCTCGGCGATTTCGATCAGGGTGGGCATTTCGTCTACACACGGTTCACACCACGAGGCCCAAAAATTGAGCAGCACGACCTTGCCGCGATAATCCGACAGGTTGACGGTGGTGCCATCGGCCAATGTCGCTTCAAAATCGGGTGCTTGTTGTCCATTCTGCGTGCCAATTGGTACACCGCCGGCCATCGGCGGAAACGAGTTGACATTCAGGCCAGCATCCACCGCCTCGACCAACGCGGCATATTGATCCTGCCACTGTTCGGCGCGGGCGGCAAAGGCAAACACATAAAATTTATAGTTGACATCAATCATGACCAAATGGAAGGCCGTGATGTCGCGCTGACCCACGCGAGAATCGGTGGTCACATCAGCGGTTAGGACAGGCACACCATTAATCAGGCGGGTGGTGATGGTCCCCTCATTATTGCGGCCAATGTTCTCTATGATGCCCCGCAAGATATTTTCACGCCGCTCAGTCGTGACTTCAACATCGGCCCGGCGCAGTTTGTAATCATACGGGTAGGCGGTCACTTCGATGACCAACCCGGTCAGGTTTTGGGCAACTGATTCGCCTGTCCGCATGGAACTGTAATACGTTTCCAAGAAGGCGGACTGCTCATCCGGGATTATCAAATACTGCTCTGGTTCGGAGGTTTCGACATTGAAGCTGACATAACCCGTGTTGGTGGTAATGGACGAATAGGCATAGGGCGTGTGTATGACCAGCCAATCCGGGGCCAGCGGCATGGTGATGGCGTCATCAATGTTCAGGGCCGGGCGCTGATTGAGCGCGGCGAGGTCGAGTTGGGTCGCGTCGGCATGGTGAGGGGTAAAGGTGGCGGCGATGGCTTCAAGGGCGGTCAATCCGTCTTCGCTGGTGCTGCCATACATGATCCGGTAAACAAAATCATCCACCAACACCGCCGTAACACCCGCAAAGGGGAGGTCGGCAAAGGGTGGCCTCAGGCTTGCCGTGCGTGCTTTAGCGGCCTGATACTCCCCTAGCATAAAGGTTTCGGCGGCGGCTGTCACAGCCAACCCGATATCCAAGCGATCCCGCACACTGAGGTCTTCTAGCGGGACTGGGTTTTCTCCAAACATCATCTGCTGGGCGATTGGAATGAGGGTGACAGTCAGACCATCACCTAGCGCCTTCCCATCCATCACCGATTCCAACACCGCTTCATCTGGGGCAACACTGATATTTTCACCCAAGAACAGGTGCGGGTTAGCATCGTCAGCTTGCGAACTGACCCATTCGGTGGGAATTTCGAGGCTATAACGACCCGATTCAGGAAAAACGGTGATGGTTTCATCGGCGTGGGCCGGCCCAACCAATACGACTAGGCAGGCGATAATGAGACACACTAAACGTATCCGTAGCATAAAAAGTCCCCTCTCCTAACTTTCTAGTGCAATATGTTGATTATATTATGCACAGAGGGGGTAAAAGGCTCAGTACGTTTTGCCTATGTTCATCTTTCAGCGGGCGATTGTGAAATGCGTTTGCCTCAAGTTCAAGCCTATGAATACGGCATTTGCAATTCCCCCTCGCCAGATGATTCAGACTCCGACACTTTTGGGGACAATGGAGGAAAAACCAACCTCACCCCAAACCCCTCTCCCACGTGAGAGGGGCTTCAATACGCCAGATTCGACTCCCCCTCGCCAAATGGAGAGGGGCAGGGGGGTGAGGTTGTACTATTTCTTCTTGCGGCTGTGCTCAAAAATGAGATCGGCAAAATCTTCGGCGCAGTCCAACACCGAACCCGTATAGTAGACCGCTGTTGGATAATCGCGCCCGATTGTTTCACGAATGGCATTTTCCGAGCGGCCCGACCATATAATCAGAAAGGCATCCGGGAAGGCGCGGCTGATCTCCAATAATTCGGCAAAGGCCCCGGCAGGATTGCCCTCGGTGGGGAAGGGCGCGGCGATGACCACATCCGGCTTGCCCTCTGGATATTGCAGGCGATAGTTGGCGAGATTGGTGGCACGTTCCAGATCATAGCCGCTTTCTTCCACCAATACCTCAAAAAACTTGTTATAGATTTGGGTTTGCATCCCGGTCAGACTGGTCACATCGAGTGCATTCAGCACCCCGAACTGATTTTGGATCAACGCAATGGTTGTCATCGTTGGGCCTCCTTGATGAATTGCCGTATTATAATATTAATATTTCGAATCCGCCTGTAACACCAAATTTGGAATAACGATGGTCGTTCAACCCCACCCCCGGCCCCTCCCCAAGCATAGGGAGGGGAGAAAAAGCCGGATTTCAAGCCCTTCCCTATGTTTGGGGAAGGGTTTGGGATGGGGTTCGCATTTAACTGAATCCGGTATAACACAATAGAAAATCAATTATGACCGACAGCACACTCGATATTTTAATTGCCACCCTTGCCGACCCGACCACTGATAAACCAGCCCGTCGCCAAGCCGCCGCCGACCTTGCCGCATCAAATGACCCCCGCGCCATCCCGCCTTTGTTGGAGGCCGCCTGTACCCTCCAAGCTGCTGAGGAAGCCCTCGCCAAAATGGGCCAGATGGTCGTTGTGCCGATGGTGACGGCCCTCAACGATGCCAATCCGAAAATCCAGCGCACGGCCCGCAATGTCTTGGCGCGATTAGGCTATGATGCGGATCGCCTGCCGCCCGATTTGCAGGCCATCACCAGCGTGAACGCCTCGCTGGAAAAATTGGTGAGCGCCGCCCAAGCCAATAATGAAATCGGCCTGACCCAAGCCATCCAAGCCTTGACCCCCGCCGGAATCCATGCCCTTGAGCCAATCCTGCTGCTATTGTGGCATGAAGATGGGCGGGTGCGTTCAGCGGCGGTGCGCGTGTTGGGCGGTATCCGTGACCCGCGTGCCCAAGAAGCCCTCGCTGATGCCTTGCAGGATGGCGATGAACGGGTACGTATGAACGCCATTCAAGGAATCACCCGAAATTGGGGTGGTCAGGGCATGGAGGGGTTAGCGAAAATTGCCCGTAATGCCAATGAAACAGGCCGTTTGCGTGTATTGGCGGCGCTGGCAATTGGGGAGGTCATTGGCGACGACATTTTGGCGATGCAGGCCGGGGCGGTTTTGGACACGCTTATGAAGAACGCCGCCCAACGGGTCAGCGAGTCGAAATTACAGGAATTGCTGTGGATGATTGAGGTGGCTTTGGGAGGGTAGGACAAATGTATGGGCTTGATTCGATTGACTGGTCTCACCTTGTAGCTTTGACTATTATCGGGCTTATCGGGACGGCGTTTTTTCTCATTTACCTAAGGTATGAACCGCAGTATCCCTATAATGCTGCCGAAAGTAAACGACCCTCGCAAATCATCCAGTGGGCTAAGGCAAACGGTTATGAGATTCGAGCAGTCGAGAAAAAATCATGGGAGCAATATCCGGGTTCGCTTCGTGTGGATCATGCTGGCCCTTTTTTCGTCAAAACCTATGCCGGGGAATATGCCTATCGGGTTGTGGTCACGAACATGGGTGAAGAAAAGCGTCGCGCCGCTTGGATTCGCTTGAAAAGGGAAGCACAGGGCGATTCACCCGAAGATTTCAAGGTAATCTGGGAAGATGAATGGCGACCATCCGAGCCGCCTGTGAATTAAGTGAGTAGGATGATGGAAACGGCAATCTATGTTGTATGTGGTATCTGGATTGTAGGCGTGGTGATCGCTATTCTCCTTGTGGGATATTTTGAGAAGCAGCACCAACCCAATGCGACAGTCGAATTGCCCCGCGAAATTCAGGACTGGCTTACAGCAAACAACTATGTCTTGCGGGTGACTGAAAAGACATTTCGCGGTAAAGGGGCAATAGGGCCTTTTGCTGGAAAAATGAGCATCGTGCAAGACGTTTATCGCATTGTGATTAGTGAGCAGGGGTCGGAAAAACGCCGCGTCGCATGGATCAAAATTGAGGACTCCCCCTATATTGCTGAACGACTGACCGTGATTTGGGACGACGAATGGCGACCCCAAGAAAAACCGATTGATGAAAGGTAGGCCAATGGAATCACTAATCGCACTTACCCTCATCGTTATCTTGCTTATCATCACAGCCATACGGATATTTTACGGTTTTGGGAAGGATTATCTGTCTATAGTTGGGACACCAGCGGCTCGGATAGCCGTTGACCAATGGGCGGAAAAGAGCGGTTATCAAATTGTGTCATGCGAACGGCGCAGATTTCGTGAAGGCCCATTTTATCTACGATCCGGCCCGATGCTCAGTTTTAACATGGCCTACAACGTATTTCGTGCAGTCGTGATTGGTTCAGATGGGGCAGAGCGCATAGCATGGATACGCACAGAATACGATTGGCGCGGTCAAATGGGTGAATGGGTAAGCGTGGTCTGGCAAGAAGGCCAAGATTGGCAGTGGCAACCTGCGGAACAAATCCGAATCGCTGAGGACAAAAACGGGGAATTAGGGTAGTGGCGACCCCCAGAGCCGCCGATAGGATAGGAGTGAGCGATGTTGATGGAATGGCTGCAAGTCATCGGCATGATTATCGGGGTCTTGATTGGACTATCGCTATTCGTCGGGTTGGTGGGTTTTTATGCCAATAATGCAGGAATGCAAAAAGCTGCACCGAGCACGATTGAAGGGTGGGCCATCGCCAACGGGTATCAAATTCGAGCGATTGAGTCCAAAACACATCGCTATCAACCTATTTCTCTCATCTATGAACGCCGCCCTCGTATTCTGTCAAAGAGCTTCGGGCCGCATGTCGGTGAAGCGCTCCTGTCCGATGATGTCTATCGTGTGGTCGTAACCAAAATCGGCGAGGAAAAGCGGCGGGTGGCGTGGATACGCTTGGGGGCAGAATTAACGGTGGTGTGGGAAGATGAAATGCAAGACCCACCGATTGAAGGCTTCTGAAGATACGCTCTATCCTCACCCAGATGCTAGGTCATTGACATACCTAACTTGAGCGCGGTGGATATGGCGTTTAACGTTTGATTTCGGTAATACATCCTCACCCCCGACTGAAGTCGGCGGCTATCTTTGCAAAGTCCAATGAATTGGACTAGGGATATGATTTACTTCCCTAGTCGGTTTCAACCGACTTTGCAGAAGTAGCCGGAGAATTTATTCTCTGGCGTCCTGCGAAAAACCTACTCGTGCGAAGGGGTTTGGGGTGGGGATGTACTACCACATTTCCGCCATTTTAACGGTCATCCTAACCCCTCCTCGTATAATTGACCCGCATAAATCCGTAACTGCCGTTACGAATTCCCTTCTCCCTTATATAAGCTACACTTATAGACCGCATGTTCTAATTCTCTGACCCGCCCCCTTATACAAAATTCGTTCCATCGCTTAATTGGCCGCCAACTTTTTTGGTCTTTCTGATGAGACCCGCTACAATCGAGAAATGGCGACTTAATTTCCTTAATCACTGAATCATTCCATGATCGCATATGAACGCCAAAGCCGTTTTAGAACTGGTTGAAAATCTCGCCGTCCTCAAAAATCTCCCCCGCACGGGTTGGGCCTTGCGCGGCATCACCAACTGCGAAAGTATCGCCGACCATTGTTTCCGCATGTCGTTTTTGTCTATGCTGCTGGCCGATGTCCTGATTGAACAGGGCGTGCCATTGGATGCTGCCAAAGTCATGCGAATGGCCCTGTTGCATGAAATCGGCGAGGCCCGTTTGGGCGATATTCCTGTGCCCGCCCTGCGCTATCTACCCGCCGACGCCAAAGCTATCGCTGAACAGGCCGCCATCGAAGCCATGTTGTGCGAATTTGGCCCCCTGTCGGAAAAATATCGGGCCTTGTGGTTGGAGTTTGAGGAGGCCAGCACCCTCGAAGGCAAATTGGTGCGGGCGGTGGATAAGCTGGAAATGATGATTCAGGTCTACGAATATGAAAAGATCGGCTATCGCTGCGTGGATGATTTTTGGCTAAACCCCAACATCCGGCGCGATTTTGTGGTCAACCCGCTGGTGCAAGATATTATGGCCCTATTGGAAGAACGTCGTCAGGTGGTGCGTGGTAGGGATAGGTGAAATTTACCCCACCCCCAGCC
>JAIOHL010000005.1 GCA_019913005.1 Anaerolineae bacterium
GGTGGGGTTCTGCTCCCCCTCTGTCATTCAGCGGAGGGGCTGGGGTCAATTACATCCCCTCAACCACCAGCGGGCCAAAGACGGGCGCACCACCGACAAACACAGGCAAGTCCGCGCCTTCGACGGCACCAAACTCATACGTACCGAGGGTATTGTCATCATAGTGCAGCATCGGGAACACCTGATCGGTCAGGCCCGCTTCGTCCAGCGTAATCACCACGCCATGATTCAGGCCCGGCACCAGCAGGGTTTGACCAATGACCGGGCCGGGTTCGCCGCTGCCATTATCGGCGTGAATCGTCAGCCAACCGGGGCCATCAATCAACGCGGCGTGAATCGTCAGGGTCGTGGCGTCCGCATATTCACCCTCATAGTGAATCGCGGGCGAGGCGTTGACTTGGAACGTCACCACTTCGTCGTTTACACGGACAGGGCCATCGGCACCTTCGACTGTGCCGAATTCATAGACGCCAGATTCGCCCGTATCCACATGCAGCATCGGCCACAGATTGGGGGTGACGTTGGCGGGGTCAAGCTCGACCACGACATTTTCTGATAGACCAGCGGGCACGGCCACATAGCCTGCCACTGGGCCGGGGCCACCATCGGCTTCGCTGTGGATGACGAGGAAGCCGGGTTCAGCCGCCAGCACACTCATCGCGGTAAAGCTGGGGGCCATCCCTTCCATCATTGCCGCCATACTGTCGCCATAGGTGACGATTTGGGGCAGGGCGCGAATGGTGGGCTGAGTCGAAACGGCAACGGTAGCGACTTTGCCATCAATCGCAATCGGGGCATCGGCACCATCTACCGTGCCGAATTCATACGTGCCCGCGACGCCATCATCCACATGCAGCATCGGCCAATAATTATCGGTGCGGCCCTCGGCGGCAATCGCCACGTCAACATTGGCGGTGGTGCCCGCTTCGACGAAGGTCTGACCCAACACCGGGCCGGGGCGACCATCGGCTTCGCTATGGATGACCAACCATGAACCCGCGTCTACGGTCACGGAAGCGGCGGTATAGGTATCGCCGGGCAGTTGATCTTTGACATTCAGCACGGATACATGGAAGGGGGGTGTGACGACATTGCCCGCCGAATCACTGACCGGGCCATCCGCGCCGTCCACTGTGCCAAATTCATACACGCCTGCGGTGCCGGTATCGGCGTGCAGCATGGCATAGAGGGTCGAGGTCGCTTGGGCGGCATCAATCCATACTTCGACATTGGTGTTGAGGCCCACGCTGAGTTGACGATAGCCGATGACCGGGCCGATGCTGCCACCGCTGTCGGCGTGAATGACGATAAAACCGGGGGCGTTGTGATAGACCGAGGCAATGGTTACCCAGCTATTGGTAACCACCTGATCGCTGACGGTGACGGAGGGTTCCATCATATCTTGGGCACGCGCCGCCGTTGGCAGCAACGTGATGGCAAGGGCCATAACCAGCATCAAAACCAAAAAGCGCGACATCTTCATGAGAGTTAGCTCCTCAGCTATTATGTTAAATCAAGTAATGGGTTGCGTGAGGCGGCTAGTGAACTCTGGCGCCCCGAGGCTCACTAGTCGTCGTGTATCTGTGTTCTATGCGAGTAATCGCCTTTTGGATGCCAACTGGATTTATCGCGTTGCGGCCTCTCATGAAATTTTAATGTTCGTCCGCGATTCCCCTTATCGTGCCAGATTCGGCTTGCCGCGCATCCCCAAGCCAAGATTGACCCCCATAAACTGATTTATAATAGGGACAGATCGAAAACCGATGCTGTATGCAGAGGAGCCAGTACCATGAAGCAGCTACGCCAATTATTGGGGCAGTGGAAACCTGAAAAGGCCGCCGTGCCATCCATGCCAGAGTCGCCAAGCCCTGCCGCGCCAGATAGTCACATTGGGGCCACCGAGCATCAAATCGCCCTTCAACTCAATCGAGGGGCACGGGTCGAGACCGAAATTTCGGAAGTCACCCCCACCGAAATCCGTTCCAAGTTTATCGTGCAAGGGGTCGGCATCACCGGGGTCGGCATCACCCCCCGTGAAAAATATGATGCCGTTGGGCCAGAACCCGCCATTGGGGATGTTGTGACGCAGGAAGTCGAAAGTTGGGAGTTTGAGAATGGGCAGTGTGTCGCGGCCCTGCGCTTAATTAGCCAGAAGCCCAAAGAAGTGCCGGAAAACAGCACGATGCAGGCCCTCGAAGATGACCGCATTCAAAGCATTGAGGGTGGTTGATTAACCCCATCCCAAACCCTACCCCTCGAAACATAGGGAAGGGCTTCAATACGCTAGATTCGACTCCCCCTCCCTATGCTTGGTTTACCCTCCGTCACTTTTGAGGCAGAGGAGGAAAAACCAACCTCACCCCAACCCCTCTCCCACATGTTCAGACTCCGACACTTGTGGGGATAATGGAGGAAAAACCAACCTCACCCCCAACCCCTCTCCCTCGTGAGAGGGGCTTCCATACGCCAGATTAGACTCCCCCTCGCCTGTTGGAGAGGGGGCCGGGGGGTGAGGTCAACACGTCTGAAAATCCCTTGCTGATGCCCTTTCCGAAAAACTGTCGGAATGTGAACCCACATGAGAGGGGCTTCCATACGCCAGATTCGCCTCCCCCTCACCAGATGGAGCAGGGGCTGGGGGTTCACAAGAGTAGGTTTTTCGCGGGGCGCCATAGAATGAATTCTCCGGCTATCTCTGCCCGGTGAATGCAGTTTTCCATTTCAATACGGATATATTGCGTAGGGGATGGCCTTGTGCCATCCCAAAAACGGGCGCACACAGGCTACGTCCCTACGAAACCATCCTATCCGTCTTATTTTTTGAAACTGCATAAACCGACTAGAGAAGTGTTTCATATCCCTAGTCCAATCTATTGGGCTTCGCCTCGATAGCCGCCGACTTCAGTCGGTGGGCTAACATGTATCGAAGAGTGGCCTATTGTCGTTGCTGATTTCGATTGAACTCACTCCACACCACCGCGCGACCCGTCGGCCCCTCGCTACCCCCATATGGCTCGTAGGTCACATTGACGCTCTCGACTTTGCCCTTGAACGAATAATCGGGCAATACCAAGACCCCCTTGCCCTCTGTGCTGACTTCCAATAGCCCCAAGCTGACCACCTGCGAATCGCGGTTCATCCACACCTGATAGGCTTGACCATCGGGCAGTTGCGGGAAATTTTCGGCCACCAGCACCCCCTGTCCGGTGGTTCTCGACCAGATACACCACGCCGCGGCCTGTTCGGTCTCGCGGCCCACCAATTGGAACCACGTCAGGCTGCCCGAATTGTTAAACTCAGTCAGGGCGGGGGGCCTATCTGTTATCAAGTTATCCTCGTCCGAACGCAGCGCCCAAAATAGATTCGTGCCGATCAACAAAACGACCAATGCTGCCACCAAGCCCGTCAGTGGCTGCAATCGCCATGCCCGATTCGGCAGGGGGGTAATCTTGGACGGCGGGGATGATGTGTCCGGCAGGGCGCGGATTCTTGCCAATACCCCGGCTGTAAGCATCGGTGGGGCGGATTGGCGCGGCGCGGTATGCAGCAGTTGATCGGTGACGGCGCGATAGGCCTCAATCTCTGGCCGCAAATCCGGGCAGCGGTCAAGATTGGCCTCGATCTGGGCCACTTCGTCGGGGCTGGCCGTGCCAAGACAATATTCCGGCACGAGTTCCAGCAACTCGGCGCAATCCAACGAGATTTGGGGTAATACGCGCTGTTCCATGACTTTCCTAAACCACGATT
>JAIOHL010000041.1 GCA_019913005.1 Anaerolineae bacterium
CATTCCTTTGGGGGCTTGTGTACCCGTTTACTCACCAAGTTGACCGCCCATACCCTGTGCATTTATCTCAATCGCTTACTCGGCAAACCCGATATCTTACAAATCAAAGCCTTAGCTTTTCCTATCTAGCATAAGGCCCTACTAGGAATTGTTGCTAGTGGGTTTCCTGTATCGAAAGAACTCACATTCCAAAAGTTCGTCACTCGGCTGAACCAGTTACCGGAAAAGTGACCCGCGACCCAATACTCACCTTCGGGATGAAATACAATATCGGTGACAGGGCCACCATAGCCTGTGAGGGGATGATCCACCTCCGGATTAGCGACTTCCCAAATGTGGATAATGGTGCTATCAGCGGCGGCGATTTTTTGCCCGTTGTTGCTAAAAGCCAGACTTTGAATCTCATTAAAAAAATGTGCCTTTGGTGCCGGGACATCTTCATCAGTAGAAAGATTCCTTATTACGACATCAAATTCTGGACATGGCCTAGTAGAATCAACAGGCGGGGCGACCCCACAACCCCCAACAGCCATTAGATTATCGGCACTGATATCAATTGCATTGATGTTCTTTTGGCTGGTCTGAACATGATGGGTCAATATTTCCTTGGATAGCTCTCCGGTTGCCACATCGTACAGTTCCACAACCCCTTGTGGACATTGACGCTCACGATAGACTCCTAGACACGGGGCTATTGCGATAGTTTTTGCGTCTGGCGTAACAGCATACGGAATGAAGTCCCAAGTTTCTGTACCTAAAATGGTTCCATCTGGAAAAACTGCGATGCCATGAACAAGTTGGTAGTCTTTATCGCGTTCAAGGAATGTGCCTGTCGTGGCATTCCATACTCCCGAATCAATATTCTCAAGTTCAACAAATAACAGTACATTACCTTGAGTATCATACACCAAATTTCGGGTTAGGCGGGAATCTCGAGCATATGAATCGAAATAAGGCTCACTCTCTTCATCAACCTCTATTTGGGCAATATCGAGTTCAACAGGATTAAAGTCATAAAAACCTTCAATCCTCCAAAGGCGAAAATAGCCATGAGAATCAACCGAAACGAGTTGATCTCCATTTGGTTGCCACGCTATCACACGTACCACCGTGTCGTCATATCCGGGAAGTGGGTGCGGAGGAACACCCCAATTTCCAGCATTGTAAATATACAAACCATTGGAAGTCGCTACCGCCAGCATGGTTCCATCCGGCGACCATGCGACCTGATGAATCCAACCACGCCCCAATTCTGCAATTTTGATGAGTTGGTCAACATTTTGCGGATTAATGGCCTCAAAAGCCGTGCCATCGGATTGGGCCTGAACGAGTATTGGTGGAGACAGCACCGCGAGTAGGATTGCAAGAATTATTAGGCTCTTGAAGTTCATAAGATAGCTCCCGCTATTCTTACTTTAATGGCCGTCTGTTTCTACAAGTTGGTTGTATACCCACAACAGACGTGGCACAATCACTGACCAATCGAAATGGCCTTGCACAAATTGACGGGCAACCGCGCCCACTTCCTTACGACACGATTCATCCGCCAGCAAATGATTTACACATCTCGCAAAATCGGCGGGGGTATCGGCAATCAACATTTCATAACCTGATTGTACACCCAAGCCCTGTGCGCCAATATCCGTCGAGACGACGCCACAGCCTGCCGCCATCGCCTCCAACAATTTGAAGCGTGTGCCGCTGCCCATGCGTAACGGCGCTATATAGACCTGTGCCCCCTGTAGATAGGGCGCGATTTCTGGCACAGCTCCGGTAATCACCACATGCGGATTTTCACGTAGGGGGTCAAGACGGGCATGGGGACGTTGGCCCACCACATAAAACCGCACATCGGGAAATTGGGCCACAATCGCGGGCAGAATGGCTTCGGCGAACCACATCACCGCGTCTACATTGGGGCGATAATCCATTGTGCCCGTAAAAACGATGGCTTGTTCGCCCAATGCTTGATTACGCGGTAACTGCACATAAGGGGCGGTATCAATGCCATTTTCGACCACCGTCACCGGGGTTGGAGACAATTTTTGCAGCAGCGCCCGATCCGGCCCACTGACCGCCAAGACATGCGCGGCAATATCACAAATATGGCCTTCAAAACGGGTTAATCTCCGCCACTGCACCCATGAATAAACCGCCCCAATGAATCGCCGGAGGTTGCGCCGATCTGTACAAAACATCGTGCGCTGTAAATCCGCCTCGGCATTGAGTGAGCCATAAATGAGCGGTAGGTTGGGATACCATTCATGAATCAGGGGCAGATAGGTTGCCATTTCGAGGCTTTCGGCGTGAACGGCATCGAAAGATTTTTCAGCTAACAGGTTACGAAGTGCTGCCACCATCGCATTCGACCAAAAACGCCGCCCCATGTCGGGTTGAGAAGTCAGCGCCAAATCACGTAGGCGGTCTTGGATACGACGAATTGGCGGGGGGACAATCGTAATCCCTGTGCAAAACTCATGTAGTGGGGTGTTGGTCGGCGGATTGGTAGCAAAACATAGCAGGTGCAAGGAATGGCCTGCCTCTGCCGCGCCACGCATCAAGCCGAAAGCACGCAGCGCACCACCGCTGTGAGGAGGATATGGGAAATGGGAAGTTAAAAATAGGACGCGCACACCAACCGTCTACACCGTATCGGGATTGGGGGCGTTAGGAGCTAATTGACGGGAGTTTAAAACGGCGGTCTTTAGCCCATTGACATCCACAAATGACCCATCTGTCGAAAGCACCTGCCCAATCAACAATTGCAGCTTATTTTCACCCATTGCTTGGCGGGCTTTTTCGCGGTCTTTCAGTGGATAGAAATATTCCATAGACTGCTGCAAACGGATTTGAATACGTTCGCGCAACCCGGTGACGCGCTCTTTATTGCTGATGATGATAAACTCATTGGCTTCCATGTGTCCGATAAAATCTTCGGTACTGCCTGCCTCACGCACGGCGTTATTCATCATCAAACTGACGGCCCGCAGCACGTCATCGGAAGCCACAAATCCATACAATTCGCGGAAATTTTCGAGGCCGACAATCGCAATCGAGAGGATAGCCCATTCATTTTCGCTGAAGATCAGTTTTTGAAGCTGCTCATCTACCATCGCCCCTTCCGCGAGATTCGTGATGGGGTTAGTGAGCGGCTGTTGAATCGCACTGCGTAGCGCATTACGAACACGCAGGCGAAGTTCTTGAATATCAAACGGCTTGGTGATGTAATCCACTACGCCCAATTCCAACCCCGCCAACTTATCCACCCGGTCACGTTTTTCGGTCAAGAAAATCACGGGAATACTGGCGGTACGGCGATTGGTACGGATGCGGCGGCAGACTTCATAGCCGTCAATATCGGGGAGGCGAATATCCAACACCACAAGGTCGGGGGCGGTTTCTTTGCTGACCCGCACGGCATCCTCACCCCATGCTGCCGTCGAAACATCATAGCCCTGTACCCGAAAATAGGCGTTGAGCATTTCGGCAAGGTCAAGATCATCTTCTACAATTAAAATCCGTGCTTTTTCGGTCAAGGCGAACCCCCAATGAACCGCATGAATCACCATTGGAACAAAGTTAATGTAGCACACGCAATAGGGGCTTGTCAAACCATCGTCTAACCTTCGGTGGGTAAGTTCAAATTTGGTTGGCACACCCTAGTAACTCACCAAAATGACCAAATTTGATTGACCTCGCCCCACGTGGATGTCAAAATCGCTCGACCATTTAATAAAATAGTCTTTTCTAGCGAGAAAACCCCATGACATCCGTAAATTTGTCCGAAAGTCAACCTCAATATGCTGTCTCAGATGAACATCTGATTGATATTGCCACTCATCCCAGCCGCATGGAAGCCATTCCGCCCTCGCGCATGTTCACGATCAAAAAATCATTACAAAAATATCGCAGTCATGCGGGAGCCGATGCACCCATTTATGACGCTTCACAAGGTGATGGTGGTGAGAGCCTACCGGGTGTGCCGCGTGCCATTTTAGAACGGGCCGCCCAAATGCAAATCGAAGCGGGGACTGGTTATGATGCCCCGGCGGGGACTGAACGTTTCCGCAAAACTACCGCTGAACAATATTGGAAAATAGACCCTGCCACTGGTTGGGGGGCAAACAATGTAGTGGCCGTTCAGGGTGGACGTGATGGCCTGCAAAAAGCCTATGAAGCCATGATCCATCTGGGGCATGGTCGGGTCGGCGATGTACTCATTACCTCAGCCGTTCCTTGGATTAGCTACAACTGGGGACCCTACGCGATGGGCTTAAATGTTTTACGCGCCCCCGGCGATCCCAATGCCGCATGGGTGTACACCGAAGATGCGCTGGTCGAAGCCGTCAAATATGCCAAAAAATCAGGCCGCCTGCCCGCCGGAATTTTGATTACCTCCCCCGACAATCCGACTGGCCGCACACTCGATATTGAAATCCAAATCGCTCTTGCGAAAAAGGCGCTGGAACTTGGCGTGTCCTATGTGCTGTTCGACTGGATTTATCACTATGTCACACAGGGCCAACCGCAGGACATCAATGTGGTGTTGAATGCCTTTGAACCCGCCGAACGTGACCGGCTTATTTTCTTGGATGGCCTGACCAAATCGCTTGGGGCGTCGAATATCCGAAGCTGCCATCTGGTCGCTTCCAAGCAGGTGTGCGATTTCATCACCAGTCGCGCTTCTCATGCCGTCATCACCAGCTTTTTCAGCCAAGCTATCGCCATTGTCGCCTATGAAATGGGCTTTATTGAGGCGTGCAAGAGCATTGTCGAACCCACCAATGCCAGCCGCCAAGTGATGCGTAAATTCATCGCCGATAAGCAGCTAAAGGCCATTATGGGGGACGGTTATTATGGCTTCATTGACGTGACGGAATGGATTGAAAAGAAGGGTCTCGCGGATTCAGCCGAATTGGGTCAAAAGATTGCCGAGCAGTTTGGGGTGGCTGTTGTGCCGGGGATTTTCTTCTCGGATGCCGCCAAGAATTGGGTACGTTTCTCCTATGCCTTGCCACCGGAGCGCACCGCCACCGCCATCAGCCGTTTCTACGAAGGCCTCAACGGGCTGGAATAAAATTTAACTTTCTCATCTGCTCTTTCGCTTCAAGCCGGGGCTGGCATCGCACCAACAATCAATTGAGTGCGGCGGGAAATACCACAGCTCCGACTTTTTCTCCCCAAATCACCCCTCTATAAAAACGACTGCCTTTTCTTTGGATTGTGACGCAATCGTGACGCCGCTGTGATGGTTGTTTGGTAAGCTGACACCATCACTTTAACTTTTCCGAAAGGGTATTAGGGAAGCGATGGGTGGAGAAACCCTTCAGATCGCGGCTGGAAGTATTTCGTCGCTCTTTTTCATAACCGCCAATATTCCTATGCTGGTGAAAGCCTATAAAACGAGGAGTTTAGGCTCTTATAGTTTCAGTAACATGGTGTTATGTAATGTTGGCAACCTGTTATATTGGGTCTACATTGTGACATTTCCATTGGGGCCGATTTGGGCCTTACACAGTTTTTACACCGTTACCTCGGTCTTGATGCTCATCTGGTATCTTCGATATGAACGTTCACGGAAAAGCCTACCATAAAGCTCCATCTGGCTAATATGGATACTAAGCATGGATGTCCAATCCGTGTCCGCGTCGTGCAAACAATAAATTGAGCACGGCGGGAAACATCTTAACAAAGATATAGCCTAAAGACCATCAACCGTTACCAGCTTAGGCTATAACGGTTGAGAAGATGTCGGGGTGCGCGGGCTCGAACCGCGGACCTCTGCGTCTCAAACGCGCCCCGGCGAATTATCGAGTCTTTTTAAGTGGGATGATATTCGGTGACGGCGCGGCTTCCTCTGGCTTTATCACTAATTCACGGATGGCTTGTTCAGCGCGTTCGTAGTCGTTCGGCCAGTAGTTCTCCATCGTCGTCATCGGGTTTTCATGACCAAGTGCCGTTGCCGCGACAGTCACAGCAACACGGGCATCGGCCAATTGAAACCCCTTGCGATGGCGTAGACTGTGAGACCCCAAGCTGCGCGTTTCCGTTGCATAGGAGGCGCGGCGAATAACCTGACTGATCGAAGCGGCCAATAGGGGGCCGTTATCCCCGCAAAAGACATAATCATGAGGGCGAGGCCCACGTTTGAGCAGCCATTTACGCAGGGCCGTCGCGGTGCGTTCCCCAAACCAGACAGGCCGCGTTTTATCGCCTTTCTCAGTCACCATCGCCTTGAGATTATCAAGGTCAAGGTCTTGTAACCTGAGATGAGCAGCTCCCCCTGCTCGGCAACCCGTATCGGCGAGAAACAGCAAAATCGCCAAGTCACGCGGCTTCCACAGCACATAACTCTCCAATATCGCCAACTCCTCATCCGTCATCGCTTTGTTTCGACCAACTGACCGGGCGGGGCGTTTGTTTTCAACGGCGGCAACGGGCGACTCTGGAATCACCTTGATACGCACGAGCCAATTAAAAAAGGTGCGCATGGTCTTGATGTATTTGTATTCGGTGGCGTGTTTCAAGCCGCGCTCTTTGATCTCCTGCACATAAATTAGCAGATCAACCGTGGTAATGCGTTCAACGGGCCGTCCTGCCCCGATGCGTAGCGCCATATCGGTCAAGACTTGGTGATAGGCGCGGCGAGTGGAAGGCTTATCGTATTTTCCCACAAATAGACGAATAGCCTCTTCGAGTTTCATGAAGGGTGCTCCCAGCGATATTTCATTAAAGAAATAGATACTTGAAATTATAACGTCGCAAGGAATTTTGTTAAGAGATGTCAGGTTTTTGTGATTTGAAAAAAGGTCAATCGTTTAATTCTCGACTAAGAAAGGCAGGTTATATGTACGACCCCAATTGTCCGTCCACGCTTGACCCTAGCCCGGTGCCGGGAAGTGGGCCGTATCCAAAGGAAGGCGAGAGCGAATCGTGAGAATCTATGAACTCACCGTCACCCACCGCGAAATCCGGGCGGAGCTTCTACAGACATTGGGCCGTGACAAGGTGCGGGTCACGAGTGCGCCGATGGGTTTGAATGTGTTGGCCCTCGGCGAAATGAGTCGGGTCTATCTACTTGATCTCACGGCCCTGACCCAAGCGGAGATGGAGCGCCTCGTGAAACATCTGGCAAGCAAGTATGCCTTTGGTAAGACCGTCGTGGAGCGCCGTTTGGAAAGTGAAGGCTTAGTCATTCCCGCCAGCGCTGGCACACTACGCATTCGGGAGGTGGATGATGCGGATACTTAGGCAACCAAGTTTCCACATCGAAGCAATGATTGAAGCGGCGGAGCGATTGCCCGATGAGGAGTGCGTAACGGCGCTGTTGAAGATTGTGAGTTTGTATTCCCCGGTCATCCTGCGCCTGCATGAAATACTCGAAGACGCGGAAGAGACCGCCGACCGGATTCAGCAACCCGCCCGGCGGTTGCGAACAATGGAGACGTTGTTGCGAACAATGGAGGTGACGGGCTATAGCCGCGCCGAAAAATATCTATTGAAAGTCCAAAAGGAACGCCAAAAACAGGAGGAAAAGCAGTGAAACACCTAGTCGTTAGATGTGTGGGCCAAAACAACGTGGCCGTCGTCCATGTAGGCTACCGGGCCTTGCCCGACGAAATCCATTTGGCTGAGATCATACCGACTGCCGACCCATTGGTGCAGCGCCGGGTCAACCATGAGGTACTCAGTGTGTACGAAAATTCCGAATTGGGCGATGTTGTGGTCGTCCAGCCAAGCACCTATGCAATGGCTTGGGATATGGAAGCCGTTGAGAACTTGGTGGTGGCCTATCTCAATCGCCGGAGTGAAGCGCGGGTACGGCTCAACGCGGGGTGGAAGACGGAACTGGTGAATTCGCCGGACAGGGTTTAGCGCGGGGTCTATAGACGGAAATCACGGGTTGCCCCGTGAATCCATATCTAGCGCGGGCTAGACACCCGTAAGTGTAACAGAAAAATCGAAAAATAAGTGGTGGAGGTTGGGAGAACAGGTGGGTTATATGGAGAACATGGGAAATACAATTGCGTTAATGAATCAAAAGGGCGGGGTGGGCAAAACCACACTCGCTATTCATCTTGCCCTCGGCGGCGCGGCACTGGGGTATCGCACCGCGATTATAGACCTCGATCCGCAAGGCCATGTGGCCTACAGCCTTGCCATTCTCGATGAAACAGGCAAGCCACCCAATGGCGTCTTTAACCTGCTCGTTAACGAATATGCGATGGATGAAGTGTTGGAACTGGTGCCGCCGGATATGACACACTTTGTTCTGCCGGAGGATATTCCGCTGCCCCATGGTCCCTATCCGGGTCGGGCCGATATTCTGCCGGGTTTCAAGCGTACCCAGTTAGCCGCCCACGACATGGATTTAAATAATCACGACTACACCACCTTCACTAAAGCGATTCGCCCTCTGGTAGCCGATTGCGATTTTGTTTTTATTGACACCTCCCCAACGGTCACGACATGGACAAAACCCGCCCTACATGCCAGCGATTACGTGCTTATCCCAACGGAATGTAACCGTTTGGGCTTGGACGGCGTTGCGAACGTGTGGGAGAGCATGGATAACCTGCGCGAAAGTCACCATGCCCGACTGCTTGGCATCATCCCTACGATGGTGCGCGTGAACGTGGGGGAACATAAAGACCGCCGTGACGAATTGGTGCAGACCTATGGTGATTTGGTATGGGTCAACGAACAAATCACCGAATCCTCCATTTGGGAGGAAGCCAGCGATAAAGCCTGCACCATTTTTGAATATGCCCCTGTCCATCCCGCGTCACTGCAAATGTGGCGCGTTGTAAACCGATTCATGCAAGTAGTAGGAGTAAAAATCTAATGGCCTCTCGTCAACAACGTAAAAGCGCCGTCCCGGATCGTCGCCCTGCCCCGTCTTCCAACCCCAACAGCCTGCGGGCCGGGTTGGTCGAAGCCAGCACCGAACGCCGCTGGTTGGAACTCTCCAAAATCGTTCGTCACCCCGATCTGCAAGTCCGCGTTGGGGATTTAGACGAAGACAATCTCATCGGGATTATGTCCAGTATCGAAAAAGGCAAAGATTTGCCCGTCGTGGGCGTGTTTGAAGTCAACGGGGAATACCTCTTGGTGGACGGCTATCACCGCGCCGAAGCGTATCACCGCTTGGACATTGGCATGATTGAGGCCAAGTGCTACGTTGGCACATTTGCAGATGCTCGGCGCTATGCGGAGGAAGCCAACATGGATCACGGTATGCAACTCTCAATGGTGGATAAACGCGCCATTTGGGAGTACCGGGTGCGCGAAGGTTTTTATACCAATGAAGAAGGTGCGTTAGCCTCGAATGCGGATATGGCGAGCGGGCTGCGTGTTCATAAAGACACCATCCGCAACTGGTTGGCGGAACTTGCGACTGACGATTTTTCGTCAGTCGACCTCACCAAACGTACAGGGAAAGATGGGCGAACCATCAATGTAACCAAGATTCAGGAAACTACTGCTCAACGTGCCGAAGCCGAACGCGAACGCCGCGCCGCTGAGGAAGCTGAAGCCGAACACCAGCGCCGCGCCGCCTTTGAGGAACAGGTGCGGGCCGAGGCCGAACGTTTTGCCACCCTCCGCGCCCTGCCCGTTATCGGCAAAGTCAAATACATCGCCGAGCGACTGATGGCCCGCGTATACAACAGCGAAATCGCCGTCCGATTGGGTGAGCCTTTCAAAGAGATGTCCCTCCCGGATGAACAAAAACGTTTGGGGTATTACCGACAGGTGGCGAATACGCGGTACAAATTCAAGCCACAGGATGAGGAACGGCTCAATCAAGAGATGAAGCTGGCCCACCCCTATACATGGTATCAATCCCTTTTGGATTTGCCCCCGCATATCTGGGAACAGGCCGAACGGGAGGCATGGGACGAAGACGCAATGCAGGCATGGTTGGCCTCGTTTTATAAAAACCAGACGGGCCAGCAGGTAGGGATGGCCCAGCCTAAAAACCCCGATCTGCCCTATCAACCCCCGGCTGCAACGGGTCGTCATCGCCTGACTGAGGTCGCCGCGACGGAATCGGAGACCCCCAACGAAATTCCGCCCATCAAGACACCACCCAGAACACGGCATGATACTCCTCCTGACGATCAACCTTGCCCCTTCGGTTTGCGGGATATTGTGCGGTATTTTGGATTTCACACGAACAACCAAAACCTGCTTGGCGAAGTCAAAGCTATTGATTGGAATGGGTACGGTTGGTTCGTGACGTTCATCGCCGAAAACCACCTTATCTATAAGGGCTATTCCGATGAGTTTGAATTGGTTGGTGCAGCTCCCCAAAGCACAACTCCGACCGACGATGCACCGGATGCTCTACCCACGCCGTCGTTTTCCATCGGCCTATTTATGGAACTCATTGAGGATGGCGGCTTATTAGGCCCAATCGCCGCAATGGAGCCGAATTCGGACGGCGAGTGGTGGTACGAAATAGACGGCGAATGGTATGCCGAACACGAACTCCGTCCCGCCACTTCGCCGCAACTCAAAAATCCCCCGGTGACGGTTTATGACGCCCCCAATGGCAAACGTCAGGCCGAGATGATGGTGCAAGATGCGCGTTCGCTCATCCCCGTCCTGCTCATCGAAACAATGGACGGGGCGCGAACCTTCCGACAACGGGTATTGGTGCGATGGGAAGCGCCTAAAAGCGTGCAAACCATTTTAGAGCATGGCGATGCGAAGGAAATTAAGCTCGTCAAACGTGAGACCGAGACCACGATTGGGGAATTAAAGCAGACCATCAAAGAGGCACAGGTCGCCTTGAGCCGTTGCCAAGCCATCGTACATGAAATTGAAGTGCATCAACTCGCCGAGCAGGATGTGAAGAAATTACGAGGTGCATCGTGAGCGAAGGCCCGCGTATCAAACTTCGCACTGCCCGCCGGATTGCGGAGGAGATTCAGGACATGCTTGCCCCCGCCTGCGAACGTATCATCATCGCAGGTTCGATCCGGCGCGAAAAGGCGGATGTAGGCGATATTGAACTGGTGATTGAACCGCGCTACGAAACGGTTGAGGAGCGCATGAACCTGTTCGACACTAAGCCAGTCCAATACTGCCTACTCGAAAAACAAATTGAGCAGCGGCACACTGAGGGCATCTTACGCCCCCAGTACCGCAGCGACGGGGTAGTCAAGGCGTGGCCCAAGTCATGGACAAACACCAGCCGTTACGTCTCCGCGCTCTACTCGCCCAACGGGGTAGAGGAATTCAAACTGGATATGTTCATCCAGCGCCCGGATCGCCTGCGCGTCTGGGGCTGGCAACTCCTCCTCCGCACTGGCCCCGGTGAAGGCAACCAACTGCTCGTTACGCAACGCCAGAAAGGGGGACTCAAACCACCAGACATGGTGGTGAGTGATGGCAGCGTGACGACGACCAGCGGTATCCCGATTGTGTTGGAAACCGAGGCACAGGTCTTTGAGGAATGGCATATGGTGTATGTGCCACCCCAACAGCGCACGCCATCGGCCTATATAGAAGCGAGACGGCAATGGTTACACCTGAATCCATCGCGTTAGATACAGAGGGTCGCTTGACCCTCTCACCTGCCACCTTCATTGGCAAAAGCGTGTCGGTACTGGGCATCA
>JAIOHL010000006.1 GCA_019913005.1 Anaerolineae bacterium
GGTCAAAGGGTATGCGTCAATATGTGTCACCACCACCAACGAATGGTGCTTATTCCTCGGATACGATGTCGCTGGTATGGCCCGCCACACACTGCCACCCATCGCTGGATCGGATATAGACAAAGGTGGACTGAAAATCGCCCTCCACTAGTTCTTCGCCCCAATGAAAAACATCATGGATGCGGCAGTTGACAATCGCCGTATCGCCATGCAGACGAATTTCGATGTCGCTCAGGTCTTGGCTTTGCCATTTTAGGCTACCGTCCGCATTGGCAAAGTTGCCCAGATAGTCGGCGCGATTCAGGCGGAGGCCATACGAATTGACATAGACAAAATCAGGGTGCAGGATGCGCTCTAACGCGGCCACGTTGCCTGTCACCAATGCCGCTGATCGTGCCTTTACGACGGCGATAATTGCTTGTTTGGTTGGGTTCATGATTGCTCCTCCTGTGATGGTTCACCCTTCTCATGTGGACGACGGAATTTTAGCATGATGCGCCCATCCTACCGAATTCGGGTGAAAAGTAACCCCATTCCCAACCCCGGCCCTCTTGCCATCCGGTTCACACGCCGACACTTTTGGGCAGATGGAGGAAAAACCGACCTCACCCCAACCCCTCTCCCACGTGAGAGGGGCTTGAATACGCCGTTTTCGACTCCCCCTCGCCAGATGGAGAGAGGGCCGGGGGGTGAGGTCAACTATCCCAGAAATGCCCATTCATACCCTGCCCGAAAAACTGTCGGAATCTGAATATCATCTGGGGGAGGCGAATCTGGCGGATTGGATTGCAGGGCGTGATTTTGCTCTCGCTGACCTTGCCCAATGGCGATCCGTGTGATCTAGGGTGTACACTCCAATAAAGGGGGATGCAAAATACCTTTGGGAGAGGAAAATTGAAATGCGCCTCAAAAAACGGCTGCTGCTCACAGTGGCCCTTGCAAGTATCGCCCTGAGTGCGGGCGGGTGTGTGGATATGATCGCCGTTCCGGGTGTCGGCATTTTGCCCGGTGACGATCACCAAGTGGTTTTTTTGGAAGCCAACCAAGTCCTTATGCAAGAGACCCTAGCGCAAGGCGGAACGGATCGCCTCGTTACTATGGAGTTAACGGGTGGTGATGGTGTGGCCTATTATGATGGCGAGTCCAGTGGGGGCATTGTGACGGGGTTTGCTGTCCACCCGCTAGAAAATGCCGTTGCCTATGTCGTCACGGAAGATGGCGTTGGTACGACCCTCCAATTGGCGAAGGGCGGCGATATTACCGAACTTGCCAGTTTTCCGCTGTCGGAGGAACGGGGCTTGGCGTTTGGGCTGCATCTGACATTTTCGCCGGATGGGCATTACCTCGCGTTGGCCCTATTAGAACTGCCCGCCGCATTTAGCCTTGCCGATTTTGAGTTGATTGAGGAAATCCAGAATATATTAAACCCGCTGTACTATGCCGGGTATCTTTTGGATATGACCTCGCTGGAATTGACGCCGCTCAATGACCCCACCACCGAGGCCCTCACCACGTTTGCATGGAATCCGACGGGGACACATTTAGCCTATACCGTGTATGTTGATACGGATGGCAGCGGGCAGATTTTGGTGAGTCCATTCGGCTCGGACGATGCGCTCATCTATCAGGATTACAGCCAAATCCGCATCCGTGAAATTGCCACAGGCGCGATTACCCCTATCCATTCCGAGACGGTAGACATTGGGCCGGAATTTTTGAGTGATGATCGTTTGGCCTATATCGCCTATGCCCCGGAACTTACCGAAGAAAACACATCGGCGGCAATTCAGCTATACGACATGGCATCGGCGGAAATCACGACCTTGCGTGAAGAGGCGGATATTTTTATAGGGGGACTTGCCGTTTCCCCCGATTACAGCCGCGTCGCGTGGGTGGAATATCCTTTGGAGGTGATTAGTAGTGCGGACTTACACGGCAGCGTCCTACTGAGTGATCCAACCTTTGGTGAGCCGATTCGTTTTGAAATCACCGAATTGTCGGGGGCACTGGATGTCCCGGTCTGGATTCCTGATACCAACGCCGTTTTGGTGACTGCAAGCAGTTTGGGCGGCGCTTTCATGCGCTTTTTTGAGGAGTCCGAAGCATCGCCGAATGCCCTTGTGCGGCTGGATTTGGAAACAGGCGAGCAAACCGTCCTAACTGAGGTAAACCTGTTTAATTCGGCTGTCCTTAGCGGATGGCTTGGACTTTTTGCCGCAACGCCGAGCTAGACGCATTGGGTTGCTCTGTTGCAAGATTGGGCGTTGAAAACAGGGCGGGTCATAGACCTAGACCACGCCACTACGAGGCTGTTTTCCACCGTAGAAACAAGTCTCAGACTTGCCCAATTTTGAACTTCGCAACAGAGCACATTTGGCTAGTTCCCCGACAACCCGGTAGCCGTGTGCGCCGGGTTTATTGTTTGACCACCCCCCCAACGGAACAAAAAACGACAGCCCACCGTCTACCGTATCGAATTACTTTACCTTTATAGGGAATAGAGGAGCGTTTAGGATGAATTCTGTTTATCGGTGGCCCCATGCGGTCACCCGAAAATTGCTGTTATTTACCTTACTGATGGCACTTTTGCCCATCCCCTTGATGCGCAGCCC
>JAIOHL010000042.1 GCA_019913005.1 Anaerolineae bacterium
GGGCCTTCAATTCGCCTGATTCGCCTCCCCCTCGCCAGATGGAGAGGGGGTCGGGGGGTGAGGTAAACAAATCGGAAAGTCCCTTGCTGATGCCCTTTCCGAAAAACTGTCGGAATGTGAACCAAGCATAGGGAGGGGAGAAAAGCCTGCATTGAAGCCCTTCCCTTTGTTAGGGGAAGGGTTGGGGATGGGGTACATTATTGGGATGCTTCGTGTCACACGGCAGCCCTCTACGGCATTCGCTCAAACACAATCGGGGTCGCCCCGCCAAAATCGCCCTGTATCCCGGTGACCTGCCCATCCACATCCAACTGGATTTCAATCGTAAACAGAACGACATCCACATCATATGAGGAGGCGATAAAGGTGGTGGGTGATGTGGGATACAGCGGCATGGGTTGGACGACATCGCCGGGCAACTCGTAATACAGCAGCCCATCATCCCCCAGACTGATTTCGAAGTATTCGGCGGCAATGGCTCCGGCGGCGATCAGGAATTGGGGAATGGCATAGCGCCCCACGTAAGCCGCAAACCCGCTGGTGGTTAGGTCGGGGTCATAACCATGTCGCACTAGAAATGTGCGGTAGTTGCGCTCACCCACATCGCTGAAGATCGCCTGTGCCTCGTTTTCGGCGAACAGTGAGGGGATGTCGTATTCATGCTCACCGAGGGCCAATTCTTCGGCGAGATTGATTTCGACCACCTGCTCAAAGTCATGGAACAGATAGAGGTACATGATCCCGGCATTGAGGTCGTAGATATTGGAATACTGGGTGGGGTAACTGCCCTCCTGATGGGTGGCATCGAGAATTTGGCGGAATAACTCGACATCAAATACCCCGTTGGCTTCCTCCAGCATGGCCTGAGCCGTTTGATAACGGTCACAGGTGATGTCGTCGGGGAGCGTGGCCGATTGGAAAAAATTGGTCGAGACCAAAAAATCACCAGATTTTCGGATCATGTCTACCGGTTCAATGATGACCGCGTCGCCAGTGGCATCCCCGAAAAAAAGCTGGGCATTGGTCAACAAGATGCGATCATGGGCATTGGCATAATCCACGACACACTGCACATCGGCGCAGGTCGCCATGACGATACTCAATACGTCGGCGGGGATGTCGGGTTTGTCCGTATCGGGCGGAACGACGCCACCATCTGGAACGGCAAGGCCATCGAAGAACAGCCCCTGATCGTTCATGCCGCCCTGCGGATAATAGTTGTCGAACCCGACATACATCTGCCCGAATGTGCCTTCGGTGGGTGGGATAAACCAGAGCTTGGTAAAGGGATTTTTCCAATCTTCGTTGTTGCCCGCCAGCACCATCTCGTCATTCGCCGCCAGAAACACCGAACACCCATGCTGCTGGACGGTTGGCGGGCAACCACCCGTCGGGCCACCGTAGTGTGGCGAAGCACCCACCTGAGTCGGCAGGGCTACCAAAATGAGCACGAGCACGAGCGTCATCAACATGAAACGACGTATCATCTGCTTGATCTCCTGAATAGATTTTCAGCCGGGTGGATTGTGACTGGATCGAGGGGTCAGCGAGGCTATAGCGTGCATCATCATGCCGCCCGTTCCCAAAATTGTGTCATAGATGCGCCATCGGAGGGAGGTACTAATCGTCCTGATTTTTTCAGCGGGTAGGCTACGGAAGAATTGACCTCACCCCCCTGCCCCCTCGCCAGATGGAGAGGGGAGGTGAAATCTGGCCTATTAGAGCCGCCTCTCTAATTGGAGAGAGGGGTTGGGGGTGAGGTAATCGCTGAGGCCTATTCCTCAACCGGCATGTACAAATCCACTTCGAAATCTTCCGCCATCAAATCCATGAACTGGATATGCTCCTCCAAACACGGACGGGTGCTGAAATGGAAATTGCTGTTTTCGACCCATTCTTCAAAGCGCTGCCACGTCGGGAAGATATTTTCGACGCCCTTCACATGCGTCACGGCATACAGACCGCCCGCAAAATCGTTGACCTCGACGACGTGATCTGACCACAGGTCGCGCCCGACGGTCATCCACACCTCATAGCCATGATCGGCACGGCCACCGGGCAGAGCATCAACATCGCGTCCGAAGAAACGCGGGGGAATATAGGTTTCCAACAACTCGCGGTCACGTGCCCAGTGCAGCAGCGATGACCATGCGGTTAATTCGGGGGTGTCGCCATAGGCGGTTAGGCAGGCGACCCGCATCGGCTCTAGTTTGACAACCCGCACCTCAAGATATTGATGCATATTGCCCTCCTTTCGGCTCAAAAATTGCTCATCTCACCTCACCCCCCGGCCCCCTCTCCAATAGGCGAGGGGGAGAAAACGTCCTATTGAAGCCCCTCTCACAAAGGAGAGAGGTTGGGGGTGAGGTTGGTCTATTCCTCTATCGGCAGATACAAATCCATTTCAAAATCTTCACTCATTAAATCTATGAACCGGACATGCTCTTCCAAACACGGGCGCTCGCTGGCATGGAAATTGCTGCCCGCCACCCATTTTTCCAAGCGCTGCCATGTCGGGAAGATGTTTTCGACGCCCATGACCCGTGTCACGGCATACAGACCGCCGGGGAATTCTTTGATCTGCGCCACATCATCCGATTGCAGCGCTGGTGGCACGGTCATCCAAAATTCGTAGGCGTGGGTGGTGGGGCTGTTGGGCGCGTCGGGCACATCAAAACCAAAAAAGCGCGGGAGGTGTCGCCCTTCTAAAAGCTGATGCTGGCGTGCCCAATGCAGCATCGTGGCAAGGGCGTTCATTTCGGGGGTGGCGCCATCACAGACGACACTGGCGACCCGCAGCGGATCGAGGTTGATAATTCGGACATCCAAGTATTGGGGCATTACCATCCTCCTTGTTGCGAATAACTCCATACTTTCATTCTAAGGGGATTTGATGGGCGGGGATGTCACCAAATTGACTGCCAATCAGCACATTCGGGGAGGGTGACACGGGGCTAAAGCCACCGTGCTGAATTTAGCGTGTATCCAAAACGATTGGCACGTTCGCCAATAGCTTCGTTTTCCGATTCCATACGGATATGTTTCGAAGGGGATAATGAGCCTGTGCCATCCCAAAAAACGGGCGCACACAGGGTACGCCCCTACGAATCGTAATTCTTGCTTATCTTGTAAAACATCCCAAACCGGGAAGGGCTTCAAAACGGCGTTTACCCCACTAGGAATTCATCTTGAGGGGCTTAGTTTTGCACCGAGCCATCCGGCATCAGCACACCGCCGAAGGTTTCCGGTGGGTTATTGGCAAGCGCGATGCGTACCGTCACCGGAATGTAATCACGCAGGCCCAATTGACGGGCGATGGCGGCGGCGGGTGGGGTCAGCGGCATGTTGTAGGTAATGACGATTTCCACCGTGTCACCGGGGCCACCCGCATCATATTGATTGGTTTGAGGCAGCGGGCCAAATGCAGAATCTGGCCCAGTGGGGCTTTGGGGCTGCATGACGGCACATCGGCGTTTCCATGCCACCCCGCTGGCTTCATAACGGGTACCGGGATAGGTTGGGTCGGTGGAAAGGCGCGAACTGCATATCCACACCTGCATATAACCGGGGCGCACCGTATCATAGGGATGGGTGTCGTCTACCGGGCCATTGGGCGAAAACAGGCCGGGGATGACATAGCCGTTCATGACAAACAGACCCCGTTCGCGGGCCGATTTTCGCGCCACCTCGGTAATCGAGATGAGGCGTGCCATGTCTGCGCGTAAGGCTTGATGGGTCGGGTCGGCGGGGTCACAATCCATGCCCCAATGCGTGGCGAATACTACGTCTATTTCCTGCGTACAGGGCACCAGTGCATCCAACAGCGTGGCGTCGGGGGTATCGGTCTCGACATTAATGCCCGATTCGACGGCCTCCGGACTCCATTGACCACTGGCGGCAAAAACGCCCGTGTCGCGGATGACCCCCCGCAGCGCAAGGGTTGTAAATTTGACCCGCGCCGCCTCCGCCGATAGTAGCGCCAACAACAGGGCCAAGAGCAGCGGGAGCAAAAATTCGGGCATCGCTTGACCAGCGGCCACGCGCTTGAATTTCATAGGGGTCTCTCCTCCGATTCATAGATGTACAGGGCCATTATAACCGGAATTGAAATTCGGGGGTCTGCTCGGCCTAGCCACCTGCTTAATCATGCTATAATGGCATTGTTGAGTCGCAAGGAGATGACATACATGGATAATATAGACACCCTCCATCAGATTTATGCTCTAATTGACACCCTCGAATTTGAATATTTGGAGGAGGTCAAATGGTATGTGGAGGAGCAAATCCGAACTGCTCTAATGCCGAAACCCGGAAAACCGCGTATTCTTGGCCTCCATGCGGGATTGCTGATACCCAGCGATGATTTTGATGAACCCTTACCTGACGAATTCTGGTTAGGGGAAGATCATGACGATGTATCTGCTTGACACACAAGCCTTTATATGGCTTTCTAATGCCGATCCACGCCTTTCCCCGACAGCACGACGCGCCATTACTGCTCCTGACAGCATTTTATATCTGAGTTTGGCTTCCGTTTGGGAAATGCAGATAAAAATCCAAATAGGCAAGCTGCAAATGCGGGCATCGCTTCAACAGGTACTCCGTGAAGAACAGGCCCAAAATGATATTCGCCTATTACCCATCACTCTACCCGACATTTGGAGTCTCGGAAATCTCCCACTGATTCACCGCGACCCCTTTGATCGCCTGCTCATCGCCCAAGCGCGTCTCAAAAATTTCACCATCATCTCCGCTGATGCAATGTTTTCTAGCTACGCGGTTACGGTGGTGTGGTAAATGAATGCCAAGCATGACCCATGTTATAATCCGGGATAGTCAAGGAGGCATTGAAGAAGCTATGACAGATATGCAGGCGGTTTTTCAGTTGGTCAAGACCATGACCCCTGAAGAATTGGAGGAATTGGCCCAGTTTTTGGAAGCGCAACGGGATCAAGTGCAGAACACCCCACAGCAGCCCCGTATTCTTGGTCTCCACGCGAATACAGGGCCGTTTTGGATAAGCGACGATTTTAACGACCCACTGCCCGACGCATTTTGGTTCGGCGAAGGATAAAACAGACAAAGCATGGCGATCTATGCCCGACGCAATCAATATCGCGGGGTGAATGCCCATTTACAGAGTTTTTTTCAGCATCAACCCGGTTGGGGCAGTTTTCACACCACTTATATCACCAGCCTCGGCTTTGCGTTAAACGCGACCCTGCCCCCCGGCTATGTGGTGGATGTTGAACAATCGCTGCAAGTGCGGGAATTTCATCCTGATTTTGGCAGCCGCGTGACGCATCCCCGCCCCGATATTACTATTTTTCAAAATCAGCCGGGCCAATCCCAATCACAACCCCACGCGATTACCCCGACCCTGACTCAGCCACTGCCTGCGACCATTGCCCTTGCTGATGAGGATTATTATGCCGCATTGGTGATTTATCTTGTTCAAGACGATGCGGTGTTGGGGCGACCCGTGACCCGTATTGAGCTGCTCTCGCCCACCAACAAAAGCGGGGGTGGTCTGCTGCAATATTTGGAAAAACGAGCCGCAACGTTGCACAGTGGGTTAAATCTGGTCGAGATTGATCTTTTGCATGAAACCCCGCCGGTGGTGGTCGGCCTCCCCGTCTATCCCGCAGCGGACGCCTATCCTTATTCGATCACCCTTAACACGCCGTTTCCGAGTTTTGAAACCGGAATCGCGCAGACCTATGGTTTCCGGGTGGACACACCGATTCCGACGCTTGCCATTCCCCTCTCTGGTGCTGATAGCGTCATGGTGGATTTCGACGGGGTGTATCAGCAAACGTTTGGCAATCTGACGGCGTACAGCCTACGGGTAGATTATGAACAACTGCCGCTGAATTTCGCGTCCTATGCCCCCGCCGATCAACAGTGCATCGAAGCTCGGATGTCCGTCGTGCAGCAAGCGTTCGCGCAAGGGGTGGATTTGAATAGCACGTTGGCCGAATAGGTCGCAACCCCTATGTGGCTCAGAGATTGAGAAGGGGCATCACGGCTTAATCCGCGCCCCCTCCCCCACCAATGCCATCAACTGATCCGCCCCGCCGAAATTTTCCGTTATGACAGGATTGGATTCCGACAGGATATGCTCCAATGAATTGACGGGTCGCCCCTGTGCATCCCGTTGCGCTAATTTCGATTCGACCCATTGCCCCCACAGCCACACAGCACGGTCAAAGGTGTAGGTGAGCCAAGTGCTGACCTCACCCCTAACCCCCTCTCCAATTGGCGAGGGGGAACAGATGCAGATGCGGGGAATGTGTCAAATAATATCGCGCTCGGCCTGACCCCATACGCGCGTGCTACCCGATCTAACAACCACACCTCACGCCGATTCGACAGGAAATCGTCCGGCGAGAGTGCCGGCCTCCCCAAATACCCATTGGAACAAAAACAGCTTGTCGTTAAAGGCGATGTCGGATGGAACGAGTACATCGTCGCCCGGCCCCGCCGATTTTTCGGCCACGCGTGGCTCGACAAAACACGCCACCGCCAATTGATCGAGAATCGGCACGAGGGCGGTCAGCGATTCCGGCGTCAATTCAATCTCCGCGACCCCTGCCCCCTCACTTTTGCCAAAAATCAGTGGGCCAAGCGCGTCTGGCAGGCGACCATCGTGTAATAATAGAGAGAGCGCATCGGGTCGGCGCAATCTGGCGACCTTGCCCGATGGCAGTTGTACAATTTCGCCCGATTTCCATTGGGCGGCGGTGGTGATTGGCGAGTTTGCCATTTTTCGAAGACCTCCTTATACTGCATCCATGAATCGAAATCCCCTGTACAAGTACCTCACCCATCGCGGCCCATCTGCCGATTTGCAGGTTGCCTGCACAACGTTCGTAGTTTTGGCAACATTCGTCCCACTGGCGGTCTGCGCCTTGATTTTTTATCCGCAGAACACCGACAAACTGATCTTGGTTGGGGTTGCGGCTTTGTATATTCCCGTGTTGCTGCTGTTCCCCATCATGCTGGCATTTAGTGGGGCAAACATCAGCGCAATTGCCCAACAGCATATTGGCTCATTCGACTTGCTGCGCCTCACACCCCTCTCCAACGAAGATATGCTAAATGCACTGGTGTTAACGGTCTTTTTTCGAGTACGAATACTCCTTGTTTTGGTAGTGATCGGTCTGGTTTCTGGGTTGATGGCTTTCCAGATTGGTGATGATTTTGAAGTCGGACTAGTTGGGACGATGGTGTATACGGGATTTTGCCTGATTAATCCAACAGGCGCGATCCTCGGAATCATGATAGGTTTGCGCGTCCGTCAACAACAAACGGCGGCGGCGATTGCGATGACCGCCCTGTTCACCATGATGTTGTTGCTTGGCGTGGTACTCTGGATCAGCACGACGAATATTCTGAGCGAGCCGCATTATGGCAGATCATCCGAGATCATGCTGCCTACCTTTATCATTTGCATTGTTCCACAGGCGCTCGTTTTCAGTGGTGCTTATATCCTCGCCCTCCACTTCATCAGGCGGCCCGAATAGCAGCACGCGACGATTTTTGCTACTGGGCGTCACCACGAATGAATTTGTCCTCCACAGACGCCTATCCTATACTCACCCATATCACCACCTACCCCCAATCCAATCATCAGGGGACGATCATGGTCAAGCCGCTGTTTGAACACCTCATGCGCCAGAAAATCTTCACCCTACCGCACTGGTTGATGAAGGCCATTGGGGTCATACTGGTAATTCCGCTGCTCATCAATTCCAGAGGCAATATCGTCGGCTGGGTGTTCACCGTCACGTTCATCAACCTACCGCTCTTGGTCATCGTCCCAATTGGCCTCAGCATCAGCGGGGCGGACATGGGCGGGCGATTGGTGCGCGACCCCAAAGCCGTCAAAATCCTGCACGAACAACCTGTCGCCCCCTACCGTATCATCAACACGCTGCTGCTAACGGTCATCGTGCAGGCGCGGGCGTGGCTGCTGCTCGTCGGCATGGCGGTATCCTTCATTGTGCTCGTGACGCTGACTGACCATCATGCCAGCGCTTCAACCTTACGCCCTTTTACGATCAGCGTGTGCCTCAGCCTCTTGATTTTGCAGCCAATGGCAATACCGATGGGGTTGTGGGTGGGCTTAATCGCCCCGGCCAAAGAGTGGACAGCAGGCATGGCGGTCTTGGTGATGGGTGGCTTGATGGTTTTGTTGGGTTATATCCTCGGTGTCGTGCTTGACCGCCATATCACTGTCGTGCGGGATTACAATAACCTCCCGATAGATATTTTGGTCAGGGGCGGCCTTGCACAATCCGCCTTGCTGACGTGTACCCTACCCACCTGCCTGATCGTGGTCGGCGTGTATAGTCTGGCGGTGTTGTTGGTGAAATATACGCCAGTTGGGGGATAATAGGCTTTATGACAGAAAACACTCTGCTGGTTTATCTCAAATCACGCACTGTACGTCCGCTCTGGCAATGGATTTTCACCGTATCAACCTTGTTGATGACAGTGGTGCCCCTTGTCGTGATTGCCTTCCTCACGGAGAATGACCGCGTTATCGTCGCAGGGTTCACCGCATATGCCGGATTCGCCGCTCTCCTATTCCCTTTGGGAATGGCCTTCGTTGGGGCGATGGTCAGCAGCACCTTGCAACGTAAGGTTGGCTCATTGGATTTGATCCGCCTAACACCCCTTACCGACGACAAGATCATGTATGCCCTCGTTAGCACTACCTTCTATCGAGTTCGTATTTTGATAATATTGCTGGCAAGCGCGATACTCATTTTATTGGCTCTGCACCCTCTCAGCGACGCTTCTTTAGCCTACTGGCTTGGCTATGTTTTTTGTGTGGGCCTGATGACGCTCAATCCGATCACCGCGCTTATTGGAATTGGGGTTGGGTTGCGAATATCAAACTTGCAAGTCGCTCCTGTGGTGGCGAGCGGCATCTCCTTTGGTCTGATGGTCATTTGGGCACTCATTTTCGGGGTGGCAATGGAACGGGCCTACGATGCAGTCCATTATCAGACCGAGAATATGTCAATCTTGCCCTATGCTATTTGTGTTATGCCCGTTCCACCGATGCTCGCCGGGTTGTATCAGTTAGGTCTGCGTTTTATTCGGGACGCTGTCTAACCGTTCATCGAACTGCAATGGGTTGAACCTGATATGACAACCTGCGTATTTATCGAGGAAGAGAGACCCCAAACCCCACGCCTCCATTGAATGGAGAGAGGCCAGCGGGTGAGGATAGGTTTCGACGCCACCCGCTCATACCCGCCCTATTTCACGCATTTGGGATAATTTCATTCGGCAGATTTAGCCTTGCGTGCTTCCTCCATCAAGCGCACGATTTCGGAGAGGCCCGCCACCCCCAACATCAAGCGGTGGCCGATGTACCAACCAAGCCAAATCAAGATGCTTGCAATCAGAAGCGCCCCGCCTTGAATAGCCCGTGCGGTATTATCTATACCGTCACCGCTGCATAAAAACATCGCACCAACGACCCCCAACAATGCTACGAATAAGGGCACGTCTTTCGTGTTCATCCTACCTCCTTGTATCCGATAGTGGCGTTTTTCCTTATAATCTTACTCCAAAAGGAAGGCGAGGTGCATGAATCCGACACGCAATCCCCTCTTTCGCTATCTGAATCAGCACGACCAGCAAAATTCCCTACGCATGGCGATTCGCTTCGGGTTGAATATGGTGGGCCTGCTGCTGTTGGCGATGGCGGTGGCGGCGCTACTTGGCCTCGCCGAGTTGGTGAGCTTTCGCGCCCTCATTTGCAGCTATGGCGTGCCAATTGTCTTATTAGCCCCGCTGTGGATCACCCAATCCGCCGCCCAAATCTATTCGGATGTCATGCGCCGCCTGTCCGAATTTGATCTGCTTCGTCTGACGCCCTTAAGTGAACGCGATATTCTGATGGCGCTGTTCTACACGGTGCTCTATCGGGCACGCTTCGGGGTCGTCTTCATCGGCGCGACCCTCTTTCTCTTGGTGACGACTGGAACCCTTAGCCCCGACATCCAACCGGGGTATGGCATCGGCGGGGTGAATATTCAAAAGAACTTCTCCACAACTGAGTATCTGTTGGCAGGCTTATTCTGGGGTGCGGTGGGCAGCGGCCTATGTCTGCTCTATCCATTGGGGGTGATGTTGGGATTTTCAGCCATCATCGGCAAGCGGCTTCCCAGCCTATGGGTGTCGCTGGCGTGGGGGCGGATGCTGGTGGTCATGCTGATTTTGGGCATCGGGGTCGTGGTTGGATTGAGCATGACGGCGGGTATCCCGCGACCCACCTTCAGCAAAGTGGTCGTGGTGATGGTGTGCTGTCCTGCGCCCATAGTCGTGATGATGGCTGCCATAGCATGGTCAAATGTGCGGGGTCTGCGCCGCCGCGTCTAATACGAAATTTGCCTGAA
>JAIOHL010000043.1 GCA_019913005.1 Anaerolineae bacterium
CATCGGTTATGGCGGAGGGTTATATTTGACCGTTAGCAGGGGCGAAACGTGGTAGCAGATCAACCCCACCCCCTCCCCGTAAACGGTGAGGGGGAATTTGCGTGCCAATCGCCATCCCCGGCCCTTCAGCTACTGCGTGGAGGGGGGTTTCAATAGGGTGTTTTAACCCTCTCACGCGACGTTGGGTGGCTAGGAGGTGAGGATGGTGGTTTTTTGGCCTGTCATGATTGGGCGGTTTTGCAGGCTGTGAGTTTGCACAGATGCGGCTTGCCACGCCCATGAGAATGGCTTGGCTAGGACATTTCGCCCATGTTTGGAAATCGAGAATAGGCCCAACCTAAAAATGGGGGGTTTACATTACGGTAAATGTATGAGATGATGAACCCCTGTAGAGTATGATTCTTTTCTGGTTGATCTGCATATCGTGTCCTGCTTCTTTTTCTGCAAATCACTTCTGCCTTTTAGCCACGACTGCCTCTGATCTCTATATCACATTCTGTTTATGCCCATAGGAGACTATCATGGCTAAAAAATTGTACGTCGGTAACTTGTCCTTCAACACCACCGAATCCACCATCCGCGAACTGTTTGCACAATGCGGCGAAATTGCCGAAGCAAACATTATCATGGATCGTGAGACTGGCCGTTCCAAAGGTTTCGGCTTTATCGAGATGGTGTCAGACGAAGCTGCCCAAGCGGCGATCACCAAATTCAATGGTTACAATTTGGATGACCGCGCCTTGACCGTCAACGAAGCCCGCCCCCGCGAAGAGCGTTCGGGTGGTGGTTTTGGTGGTGGCAATCGTGGTGGCGGTAACAATCGCTACAGCAGCAACAACCGTAATCGGTACTAAATCGCCGGGGGTCTAACCCAAGCGAATTCAATCAACAGTGTGGGGGATACGTCTCTCACACTGTTTTTGATTTACCCATCCTGACCATCGTGGCCTCGCCCTGCGCGTCACCGATGAATCAGCCCATGCCTCCTCCCCCGTTCGGCTATTTTTCAATGAGGCGGACACGATCCAAGTAGAACGACCCAACATCCTCGCCCGCGCTCTTGCCAATGGCGATGCCGATAATGCCTCCCTTCTTTAAATTGAAATCGGTGATCTTGATGCGGACACACCGCCAAGTTGAATCCGGATTGTCGCCGTCGCAGAAATGCGCATCCGAAACCGTAATGCCGTCCTTCGTTGGGTGATACACCTTGCCGTCGCCGATTAAGCTCACCAATAGGCTGTCATGTTCTAAATCACCGAGATTCACATAGAATTCGATGGCCTCATAGCGGCTGCGGGGTGGCGCGGTCGGAAAATGATGAAAAATCACCCAGCCGCGCTCCTCTTCAAAGGTGACCTGCACGGAGGATGTGCCTGTGTAGACCCGTCCATCCCCATCGTCTTTGCTGCGAAACAGCGTCCAATCGGCATGGTCGGTTTTGACGCCCCAATAGAGGCCAATGCGATCATCGGCGATCACGGGGACCGGACGCAAGCCGCTCCAAAACCAGACCAGTAGGCTCCCCCCTGTCAGCAGGATATAAAACAATCGCTCCGGTATCGCCAAACGTCGTTTACTCATGCGTGACCGGACAAACCAGACGACTGGTGTCACCATCGAAAGGATGAAGGTCAGTGATAGAAAGGTGTAGAGAAGGTTGCCCAAAAATTCCCCAAGTGCCATTACTTTTCGCCGGATGGCCCTCCATAAAATTCAAGATGATCAAGCATGGTCTCTGGAAAGATCAACGTCTGCCAATCACGCAGCAGCCCTTGGCGGCGGCGTTGTTCCACAAGATAGTTGATCGGATAGGCCCGCCGGATGTCCTCCAACGTCATACGCGGACACGCCAACAAGATCAATCGAAGTTCATCCGGCAAATCCGCCGATTCAAGCAACGTCTGGGCCACCTCTGGTTCGACCACACAGATAATGGCGGGGATGAGTTCGACATACCAGCGCAGCAGGGATGTTTTGATCTCCCGAAAAACGACCTTCCCTTGCAATATGTTTGGCCCTATCACGACAAATACGGAGGTGCTGGTAAGCAAGCTGCGAACAATCTCGGCACGCCATGCCGTAAATAATTTCAGGTGGTGCTTATCAAAAAAATATCGAATGTCCTGTCGCCGCTTAAAATGCTCGGCCAATTCGCGGGCCGCCGGATAATCTTCGTCATCTTTCCACATGTAGCTAATAAAGACCCGATCAGGCTGGCGTGTCCAATAGCGTTGGGCAAGATCAGTATAAAAAGTTTGTGTTAAAACATGATGTTCTTCGGCCTCGCGCACACTGAGCAGTCTAGATGGCTTGGCGGTCAAGACCTTTTCTGTCCGTGCGATTTCCGCATCCGTCAAGCCTTTTTCAATATAAGCTGAATTGCGCAGGAGATTGCCACCCCATGTGGTCAAGGACGGAAAAAAGAGACCCACCACAAAGGCGAGCAGGCCGACGAGGAAGGTAGTGGTTGAATCAGTCGCAAGAATGACCGCCCCAATCATGGCCGCGAAACATGGCACAATTTGCCATATTTGGGTTCGACGCACCCGACCCAACCATACCTGATAGGCCATTTTGAGGTCATCCGGCGAACACTCTGCATCTAGCGGACGGCGGGCAGGGAAAGAAAGCGTCCCCAACCAAGTAAAGGCGGTCTGTACAGCGGCGTGACGGTTTACTTCGTGCAAGGACGGCAGATAGGGAATTTTCCATCGTGGCCCAACATACGGCCAGAAATCCAACGGGGGGAGTTTGGCAATAGTGTTGCCGAAGCCATAGACAAGCAGGGCGGCCAGCGCATTCTCAAACCTTGCACTACGCGGCGCGATGACGGCGGTGTAGAGCAGGTATGGCACGGCGAGATAACTTAGCCACCTCAACAACATACTAACGGGCGAGAGTAAGATACTGAGGCTGGCAATGGGAATCCCCACGGTCAGTTTAAAGACCGCTCCCCCCACCCCCTTCCCTTGCTGCTCCTTTATATATCGAAGATATTCTCTCAATTCCTGCTGCAAGATTGGCAAATCGGTTTCCTCACCAATCATGATGTTATCAAGCAGCCGTGCGAGATCGGGATAGAGCGTGCCAATTTGGGTGGATTTGATACCCCGACAAATATAAAAGGCCGTTTCGCTGGGAGTGGCCCCCACACGCGGTGTGGCCCGCAGCAGTTTACGGCGATTGTAGGTAGGCGCGAGGGCATGAGGCGACAAGACAAACACAAATACCCCCGTATAGGCTTCAGGGCGGGCGTCGCTGACCAAATCCTGCCGATCATACTCGTCAATGTCATGCAGGACAGGCTTGGCAAATGTTTGGACACCCCCGGCGATGGCCTGAGCAAATTGGCGGTCGTCAGGATCATCCCCGGCAAAAAATATATTCACTACGTCAGCCATCAGTAGCTCCAAAACTGTTTTTTTGTGTGCTCCCTCCTGATTATCGCCTAATTTTGGAAATGTGCATCCAAACCCTAGATGATGCTGTTTAACTTTTAATCTCGGTAACGCATCCTCCGACCCCCTTTCCACTACGTAGCGACGGGGAGTCGAACGCCTTGCGAAAGTCCCTCCCCATTGCATGGAGAGGGGTTTGGGGTGGGGATTGTCTACCGGAATGAATTATTAAACAGCGTCAATCCTTAGCGATTCACAGGCATAACCTCTACATAGCCACTTTCGATGACGGTGGCTTGTCCATCCGGTGTCAATAACCAATCGCGCATCATCACGGCGGTGCTGTCGGTAGACATATCGGCGCGTACCCCAACGTAGACCTCGGCAACGAGAGGATAATCACCGGCAGCGATATTGGCCGAACTCGGTGCTACGCCTTCAATAGAAACGAGGGCCATCGCTTCTGCGGGGTAAATAGCGGTGGCGTAATAATACACCGAGTAGCCCAACCCCTGCGGGTCCTCGTTGATCCTGCTAATCAGGCCACCCATCGTCGGGATCATCATATCGGGGAGGTCAATCATGGTGAGGTTTTGCATAACCAGCGCCTCGATCAGTTCTTGGCTACCCGATTGAGCGTCGCGGCGATAGGCATTAATGACCCCCACTGTACTGGAGGGGTCAAGTTCTGACCATTCGCTGATTTGACCCGTGTACACCGCACGTATTTGATCGAGCGTCAGGTTCTCGATTGGGTTGGCGCTATTCACGACAAATACGAGGGCATCCAGCGCGACGGGTCGTAAATCCATCTCGACGCCATTGGCCTCAGCTAAATCCAATTCTTCTTGGGACGGCAGACGGGCCACCAAGATGAGATCGGTGCGGTTTTCAATCAAATTGACGTAGGCATCGTGGGTGGTCGTGTGTGACAGGTTATTGATTCGATCCTGAATCGCTTGGTCAATCTCAACGGTATAATCGGTGGATACCCAACGCGGCTCCCCGAAAAATTCACCCCAAATGCAGGGGACGGCATAGACCCGGCAGGCCACAAATTTTGCAAGCGGCAGGGTTGAAGTCGAGCCATCTACGCGGGGATAGTCGGTGGCGATTTGCTCAAAATTGACCACCGAAACGGGGGGAGGCGCGGGGGCGAAATCGGGTGGGGCGTCAACATCGGTC
>JAIOHL010000044.1 GCA_019913005.1 Anaerolineae bacterium
CCCCCAAACCCCTCCCCACTAAGTGGCTGAGGGGCTTGAGAAGGCGAATTTCCTCCCCCTCTCTGAAAGCCTTCGGAGAGGGGGCCGGGGGTGAGGTGCAATACTTCAAACAAATCCGAATTATTGTTCCAACCCAAAGCCCATTGGGAAGAGCGGCCCTTCAGCATCAGCCAGCAGCGCATCATAGGGGATTTGGTCAAGGTTGCGCGGCCATGCAAACGAGAGACGTCCGGTGAATGGATAATCCCCAAACAGGACATCGGCAACGCCCTGCCCTTCTGTCCCCGGCAGCCAAGCGGCCACCCACGCATCGGCCTGATCGAGCACGTCGGTAATCAGCAAGGGACGACCCGACACCAACACGACGATCACCTTGTCGGCCCGTTCGCGCATCTTTTCAATCAGCGTCACGTGATTGCGTGCAATCGTCGGGTTTTCGACATCGCCCAGTCCTTCAGCGTAGGGCGCCTCACCCACGACGACAATGCCATACTCCGCTTTGACAGGGTTGCCAGAGGCGTCGGTCATGTCGTCAAAATTCCCGGCGGGGCTGTAGGTGACGGTGGTGTTTTCGCCAGCCACTGCTTCGATGCCTTCCAGAATGGTGGTGCCTTCAGTGATCGCTCCGGCGCGTCCCTGCCATTCAATCGTCCAGCCGCCGCATTGCAGACCAATATTATCGGCCTGCATTCCGCTGACAAAAATGTGGGTGGCGTCTTCGGAAATCGGCAGCGCGGTGTTTTCGTTTTGCAGCAGTACCAGCGATTCACGCACGGCTTGACGGGCCAATTCGCGGTGAGCCTCCGAGCCGACATCGGCTAAAAGGGTGTCATCACCGAAGGGATTTTCAAACAGGCCCATCTCAAATTTGACACGCAGAATCCGGCGGACGGCCTCATCAATACGTGCTTCAGTGATGTCGCCCTGATCTACCGCGTCGAGCACGGTGTTGATAAAACGATGGTAGTCATAGGGCACCATGTTCATATCCACACCCGCGTTGATGCCTGTGACCATCGCGTCGTAATAATTGGAGGAGATTTGATCCATCCCCGCCCAGTCGGAGACGGTGAATCCAGTGAAGCCCATTTCGCCCTTCAGCACGTCGTTAATCAGGTACGATTGGGCGTGCATCTTCATCCCGCCCCAGCTTGAAAACGAGATCATGACGATGCGTGCCCCGGCGTCTAACGCAGCTTGATAGGGCGCGAGATGGATAGCCCGCAGCGTTTCTTCATCGGCTTCGGTGACACCCTGATCGAGCATGTAATTGCCAGTAGTGGAAGTGCCCCAAACGGTGCCGCCATCGCCCACAAAATGCTTGGCGCTGACATACACCCCCACGCTCTGTTGCCCTCGGATATAAGCGGCGGCCAATTCGGAAACCAGCGCGGTGTCTTGGCCGTAACTTTCATAGGTGCGCCCCCAACGCAGGTCTTGGACAACCGCCAACACCGGGGCGAAGTTCCAAGGAATACCTGTCGCCAGCATTTCTTGACCGACCACCTGCCCAATTTGCTCCAACAGGGCCGGGTTGTGGGTTGCGCCGAGGCCGATTTGATGCGGGAAGATGGTCGCGCCAACGACGTTATTGTGACCATGCACCGCGTCCACGCCGTAAATCAATGGGATACCCAGACGCGAATTAAGCGCTTCATTTTGGAATTCGTACACCATCTGATACCAGTTTTCGGGATCATTCGGCGTCGGATAGCCACCGCCGCCACTCAACAAACTGCCGATACCGAGCGGCCCGATGTCATCCGGGTTGATGCTATTTTTCTCAACCTGCGTCATCTGGCCGACTTTTTCTTCCAGTGTCATACGGGCCAGCAAATCTTCGACACGCTCCTCAACTGGCAAATCGGGGTTGAGGTAGGGCGGGTTGTCGTCCTGCGAACGGACGGGCGCGGTTTGGAATGGCGATGCGAGGGTCAATAATAAAATACACGCCAGCAAAAAGGTGAACAAACGCCATCTACGAACGTGGTAAAACTGATGAGTCATCACCCATCATCCTTTCTTTGAACTAGAAACTCACTTTAATGGGGTCGTCAGAAATCCGCGTCTTTTTGAGAGCGCTCTCAAGTGGGCAGCGAAAAAGTGATGCGGTGTACCAATTCCCCTATCATCATTGGGGGTCTCAACAAAATGGGAGCGCTCCCATCTGAATAGCGAAAAAACATGCGGTTTCCCGACTTCCCTTCACATGATAGGGTGAAGTATACCGCAAATCCAAATTTATGCAGCAGATTGGGGTGGGAAAATGTCGCGCACGGGGATGCTGAGGCCGGGGAGTATGTCGCTGCCGTCGAGGGTATAAGGCATAACCTAGAGCATTATCGCCGTGCCTGCCCGTATCGGGATGGCACTGGGCCATCCCCTACATCGCCACTCACAACAGACACAATGACCCGACTACTTCTTTTCGAAAAAAACCAGCTTGTAGCCATCGGGGTCGCGGAGGATGAAAGACCGACCCGTTGAAGGTTTGCCCTGTGGTTGACCGTCGGGCGTCAGGCCTTTGGAAACCACCCCGGCATAAAATTCATCGGCATTTTCAACCTTGAGGTGTAAAAACTCCCCTGCCCCACGATTGGATAGCTGCGCTTCCTGTTGATGCACCGGATCACTGGCCTTATTTTCCGCAACAAACTCAATCCAGAACCAATTCACATAACAGGTGAGGCGCTGCTCGTCCTGTTTGCCAATGCGAAAGCCGAGTGCCTCATAAAACGCGGCAGTCTTTTGAATATCCTTCACCAGACAGGTGACGCCAGAAATGCTATTTAGTTTCATTGGTTGCCTCCATGAGTCGGTCATTTTGGAATTCGGTCTTGCATTTGGATTCAAATATCTCTATAATCAAGATACTTGATTTTCGAGATAATTACAAGTAGGAATTTTTGAGATGGCGGATTCCAAAAAAGACGAGCTTAAGCAGCAGGTCATCATTGGCGCACGCGAATATGGCATCGGTTCGGTGCTGTTTCGGCATATGGTCGGCGAAAAGTTAGGGGTTAATGTGACCGATATGGAATGTTTGGGACTGATTTTCCTGAAAGGCTTGGCGACCCCCTCCGAACTTGGACGCTATGCGGGTCTCAGTTCCGGGGCGACCACCGCGATGCTGGATCGGCTGGAAAAAAGTGGCCTGATTGAGCGCCGCCCCAATCCGAATGATCGCCGCAGCACCCTTATTGCCATCGTGCAGGCAAGGGCCGCCCAGATTGCGCCGCTGTTTGCATCCCTACGCCAAGCCCAAGACGCTCTCCTGTCCAGCTATTCCGAAGCCGAATTGGAAGTGCTGGTTGATTTTTTCCGACGATCAGTGGTCATGTGGGAAGAGGAGCGCGAGAAGCTATCGAAAAAACAAACCGAGGAGTAGTCGTAGCCCTCGTCATAATGCTCTGTTGCGAAGGTCAAAACAGGGCAAGTCTGAGACTTGCCCCTACGGTGGAAAATGGCCTCGTAGGGGCGTGGTCTATGACCCCTGCCTTCAATGCCCAACCTTGCAACAGAGCAAAGCAAACACACTAACAGACATTCAGGTCATGATGAGGGATGGGATATGAAGCTCCACAGAATAGATCATATGGGTATCGTGCTCAATGATTTTCCCGCTGCCAAAGCATTTTTTCTTGAACTTGGACTGGAAGTGCAGGCGGAAGGCATAGCCGAGGGCGACTGGGTCGGTAACGTGATCGGGTTGCATGATGTTAAGGTTGCTTATGCCATGCTGCGGACCCCCGACGGTGGGGCCACTATTGAGTTAATCCGTTTCCACAGGCCGCCCGCTGAAGAAGGTATGCAGCAATCGGTGGTCAATACGCCGGGTATCCGCCATCTCGCCTTTGTGGTCGAAGCGATTGAAGCGGTGGTTGCGAAATTGGCTAAGCACGGTGCGGAACTCGTCGGCAGGATACAGAACTTTGAAGATACGTATAAGCTATGCTACATGCGTGGGCCGGAGGGGATTGTTTTGGAGTTGGCGGAGAAGATCAACTGAATGAAGCGGAGAGGAGTAAAGCGGCTTTTGAGGCCCTCCTCGCTGGCAAGGCTGGGTGGGGTGGGGTACAGTTATCAGTCAAAATGTCGCCACTACCGGAGATATAGGCATGTTTTCGAGAAGTACATATTCTCACAGAATGATGGGTTTTCGTTTTCTAATCTCCGGTCTAGGAGTTTTCTTAGCTTTATTGTTTTCATTCGGGAGTAGTTACACAAACGTTCATAGTAGAGGTTCCCAGCAAATAGGTCCCGTTTCACTTGAGATTTCTGTGCCCGAACCGCCAAGGATAGGGAATTTTGATACCACGATTGGCTATGACGCCGCCTACTTCCCCATCGTCGAGAATCTATTTTTGGGCTTAACCGACTACGACCCCCACCAACAAGCCATCGTCCCTGAAATTTCGACTCATTGGGAAGTCAGCGAAGATAATCTGACGTGGATATTTCATCTGCGCGATGATGTGAACTGGGTACATTATGCCGCCGAAACTGAGACCATCAACGTGGTACGCCCTGTAACGGCACATGATTTCGTTTTTGGAATAAAACGCGCCTGTGATAATAGGCTGGGAAATAGTTATAGCCCCATGATTGCGGAGAGTATTCAAGGCTGCGACCTCGTTTATAACACACCTATCGCTGAGACTACTGATGACCTCGTTTATGGCGAAAGCATTGCGGTATCCGCACCAGATAGTGTTACCCTCGTTATCACCCTCCAAAAACCTATGAGCCAATTTTTGGCTATGACTGCGATGCCTATTATGCGTGCCCAGCCGCAGGAGGTCGTCGAACAGTACGGCTCAGGCTGGACAGCGAATGCTACGCTCCTTTCAAACGGTCCATACGTCCAGAAACTTTTCGATCCCGATACCGAATCACAGTTTATTCGCAATGAATTTCTACCGAGCGATTTATTCAAAAGCGATGGGAACGTTGATGTGGTTTATCTGAAATACATGACTGGCATTGGTATAGAACTTTTGATGTATCAGCAGAAAGAGCTGGATTCAGCGAGAGTTAGCCCGTTAGATATTGAGTTCATTCGCTCCGATGAGCAGCTTTCCAAGGAATTAATTGAAATCAACGACAACCGCATCCTCTATTTTGGATTCAATTACGACAGGGCACCTTTCGATAATATTCATGTCCGCCGGGCCTTCAGCGCGATTATAGATCGTCAGCTTTTTGTCGAAAATACATGGTTTCAGGGTGGTATACCCAGTGCCCACCTTACTCCCCCGGATTTTCCCAATGGTGAGTTACCAAATGAAAGCAGCATTGGTTTTGACCCTGTATATGCCCGCACTCAATTGTCACTTGCCGGTTACCCTGATTGTAAAGGTATATCCACTATCGAAATAATCACGCAGAACATGGCAATGGCCGAGTTCTGGAGAGACAGCGCAGTTCAATATTTGAAGTGCGATCCATCGGTTTTTGTTATCGGACTAGATGATCTAACGCCAAGTATGGATCCAGATTACACACCACCAACGGCGGATACGTGGTTAACAGGCTTTAGAGGGGATTATCCGGATGCGATGGCCTTTTTACATATTTTCCACTGTGAGACCGCTACCCAATACCGAGAAGTAAGCTATCTGTTTCAGAAACCTTGTACCGCTGTTGATACGCTTTTCGACAATCTTTTAATGGAAAATGATCCTGAAAAACGGCAGACGCTAATCTTTGCAATCGAAGAAGCACTCTTTGGTGAAGAGGGTGAATTTCCAGTCGCACCCTTATTTGTTCCCAAAGATTATTTCCTTGTGAAGCCATGGTTGACTGGCCCATTTCAAATTGATGGGGTTATGGGAATGACTCATTGGGACGCTTACCACGTGGACATGGAAGTGAAAGATTCATCTTCGTGAAGGCTACTGACCCCGTTTTCTCAGTCCCCCTCTTGGCAGCGCGGGCGAAAAGTGCGCTTATCGGTTTCATCGGTGAATTGTTTTCTGAGTTCGTAGACCAGAGGAAATGACCCAGCTAGGCTTTGTTCGGTAGAAGCCAGTTTTTGGCATATCTATCCACAAAATTGGGGCTTTACAATAGAACATATTTTCTCTTATAATAAACCTAATCGCAATTCATAACCAACCACACCCTAACGCCCCGTCTAGGGTCGGCGGTTGGAAAAAATCAGCCTAACCCCATACCATTCCATAAGGAGCCTCCCGCCGATGACCAAAGCTGAATACGCGATAGAAGTCATGGATTTGCGAAAGTCATATGGAGACAACGAGGTGCTGAAGGGTATTCACCTGCGGGTGGAGCGTGGACAGGTGTTCGCGCTGCTTGGCCCCAATGGTGCAGGGAAAACCACCGCCATTCGCATTCTCGCCACGTTGCTGCGCTTCGATTCCGGGACGGCCCGCGTGTTTGGGCATGATGTCGTCGCCGAAGCCGAACTTGTGCGTAGCCGCATCAGCCTGACTGGGCAGTTCGCCGCCGTAGATGAGGAATTGACGGGGCGCGAAAATCTCATCATGATTGCACGGTTATTGGGCCACTCTCGACCAGCGGCACGCAACCGAGCCAGTGAATTGTTAGCCGCGTTTGATTTGTCGGATGCCGCTGACCGCCAAGTGAAGACGTTTTCGGGTGGGATGCGCCGCCGCCTCGACATCGCCGCCAGCATCGTCGTGACACCGGATTTGATTTTCCTTGATGAGCCGACGACGGGCCTTGACCCGCGCAGCCGCAATCAGGTGTGGGACATTGTGCGGGCATTGGTCGCGGATGGCACCACCGTCCTGCTGACGACCCAATATCTGGAAGAAGCCGACCAATTGGCGGACAGAATCGCGGTGATAGATCATGGCAAGATCATCGCCGAAGGGACCAGCCGCGAACTCAAGGCCTCCGTCGGCGATGGGTCACTCCATATTCGTCTGCGCGACCCCAAGCGCCGTCATGAAGCCGAACGTCTTTTGGCCCAGACCCTCGATGTCAGCGTGCATCTGGAATCTGACCCGACGGCCCTTTCCGCCCAAGTTTCCGATGCCCAAGCTGTCGGCCAAACCCTCATCAAACTGGCGCACGCCGGCATTGAAGTGAGCGATTTTTCACTCGGCCAGCCCAGCCTTGACGAAGTATTCCTTGCCTTGACAGGTCAACCGCTCGAAGATGAATCCATTGCCGCTAAGGAGCACGTAGCATGACCACGATTCAACCGACCCTTGTCCGCGCTGTACCCAATGAGGCCTTGCATCGCGCCTTGTCAGATCGTAAGCGGCCCACCCGCCCCAGTTCGTGGCAGGTCTCGTTGATCTTTTTCTGGCGGGCACTCTTGAAATTTAAGCATGTGCCGATGCAAATCTTTGATGTCACGATGTTCCCGATCATGATGACGGTCATGTTCACCTATCTGTTTGGCGGGGCGTTGGCGGGTTCGACCAGCAAATATCTCTATACCTTGCTGCCGGGCATATTGGCGCAAACGGTGGTTTTCATTACCATGTACACCGGGGTTGCGGTCAATACCGATGTCGCCAAAGGGATTTTTGACCGTTTCCGCTCCATGCCCATCTGGAAACCGGCCCCACTCGTCGGGGCGCTGATGGGGGACACGGTGCGTTACACCACAGCGGCGACAGTCGTCACGGTGTTGGGGTTAATTCTTGGCTTCCGGCCCGATGGTGGCTTGTTTGGCGTGCTGGCGGGGTTGGCCCTGCTGCTGTTTTTCGCCTTTAGCCTGTCGTGGATTTGGACGGCGCTGAGTCTGGTGATGCAAACACCGGAATCGGTCATGATGACGAGTTCGATGATTCTGTTCCCGCTGACCTTTGTGAGCAATATTCTGGTTGACCCGGAAACCATGCCACGCGGCGTGCGGGCGTTTGTGAATATCAACCCGATCACCCATCTGGTGACAGCGGTACGTGGGTTGATGCACGGCAATGCGGAAACCGGGGATGTATTGGTGGTGATCGCCGTCGCCCTCGCGTTGAACGCCATTTTCGCGCCCCTGACCATGCGCCTGTATAACAACAAAAACGCACGATAAGGCAATCACCCCAACCTCGCCGTCCCAGCGGATTTTTATCAATCCCTACCCCATTATGGCAGTGGTGGGGATTTTTTTGTCCCCATCATCCCTTGGCACCGCGCAACAAAAATCCACCAGCGGCTATCCCAAATGGGGTCATTCATCGGTTGTTAAAACAATAGGTTTAGAGGCCGTCTGAAAATTCCTTTTACACCGAGGAGTAAACTCCCCAGCTATTTCTGCAAAGTCGGTTGAAACTGCTCTGTTGCGAAGTGCGGAACAAGCCTCCAAAAACCGTCTCACACACAGCCAAATCTCGGTTTTTATGCTTGACTTTTTAGAACAAATGAGCTATATTAATATAAACTCAACTCCCATCTCCCAGTCAGCAAGGAAAAGCACCGCATGAAACGATCAAAACAAAACGTAGATGAGTTTATGGAGCGGCTGGATCATCCATTTAAAGCCGAGATAGAGGCTATCCGCGAAATTCTCTTGGGGGTGAGTCCCTGCGTGACGGAACAGATCAAATGGAACGCACCGAGTTTTCGCTACCGGGACACTATCGCTACCTTTAACCTCCATGCACAGGATTACGTGCATCTGGTTTTTCATAACCCCTTCATCGCGGGTATCCGCAACACTATTTTGGAGGGGCACTATCCTGACCGCCGCATGGTCTATTTTTCGGATATGGGCGAGGTCTACGCCAAAAAGCCGGCCCTTGAGCGTGTGGTGATGGAACTTATCGCGCAGATGGACAGGCTCGGTTAATCAGAACACGGGGCTAATGATATTTAACTTTTAATTTCGGTAATACATCCTCACCCCCCGACCCCCTCTCCACTGCGTAGCGAGGGTGAGCAAAACGGCCTGCTGAAGCCCCTCTCCATGCAATGGGGAGGGGTTTGGGG
>JAIOHL010000045.1 GCA_019913005.1 Anaerolineae bacterium
CCCATCCCCAACCCTTCCCCACCTGCGAGGAAGGGCCTCAACAGAGCCTTTTCCCCCCACCGTTTACAGGGCAGGGGTAAGGGGACCGTCGCTGTGTATCGGAATTCCATAAAAAAGCGAAATCCCCTCTCCGTAGGGCGAAGAGGGGCCAAAACTGGGATATAGGGATACAACTACGCAGTCAGTCGAATTCCGTATTACTTCTTGGCCCGTGCCATATCGTTTCGATACATATCTGGCATAAATCCGGCAAAATATGACCAACCATCACCAGCGACCAACCGCCGCTGCTCTGGGGTCAGCGTCATGACAACATCATGCCCTTTGGAATGGAGTTCGATGGTCAATTCTTCGCGGCCATCATCAACCAGTTCTTCAAAGCATCGCCGTTCATAGCCCAAAGGCTCTTTCAAAAATTGCCCCAAACAACGTTCACAAAAGGCGAGATGAGCGGGGCACACGTCTCGATTGATTTTGACTTTCATGGTGGCCTCCTTAATCTTAATTTAACCATACGCCTGCCACCATTTGGCGTATAGTTCTAAACGTCATACAAAACGTGTGCGCCTTCGTCCCAACCGGTAATTATTGTTCAGTTAAACGATTCACCCCTGAACATATTAACTGTATTCTAACTTGTAAGTCCTAGAATTATGGTAAGATGAGTAGGTCAAAACTCGGGGGAGAACAAATAATGGGCCTTTTTGAAAACGGATCGAATACAAACTTTTCGCCGCCCGCCATCATGCTTCTGATTGACCGCACGCGGCAAGATGCGGCCCATTTAGGCGAATCGCTCCGTTTTGCTACCGAAGGCGAAATATTCACTCCTGCCACTCTCGAGGAAGCCCGTCAATTGCTGGCCGAACGTGCCTTTATCGCCCTTGTATGTGACATCAAAATCGGCAATTTGTGGACGACGACTCTATTAGAAGAATTTGGGGCGGCGCTCAAAGAGGCGGGTACACGGATTTTGGTCATGTCGTCCGATGAGGGGCATCGTCAACCTGCCGAAAAAGCGGGGGCGAATTTATTCATGCTCAAGCCTGTCTCCGAAACCACCCTGCTGACACTGGTCAAGGGGATGCTGCATACCCCCCATCTGTTCAACTCCAACTGATGATCCTCGAAGCCGTATTCCTGCCCGTGATCGCAGGCCGCGAAGCTGAATTTGAGACCGCCTTCAAACAAGCCTCGCCGATTATCGCCTCGATGCGCGGTTATATCTCTCATGAATTGCAGCGGTGTATTGAACAGCCGGGGAGGTACCTCTTATTGGTGCGCTGGCAAACATTGGAAGATCACACCATCGGCTTTCGCCAATCGCCAGAATATCAACAGTGGCGTGCCCTGCTCCACCATCTCTATGACCCCTTTCCCACCGTCGAACATTTTGAACGGGTAGATTTGGAATAGGGGTTTTGGGGGCACACGGGGCTAAAGCCGCCGTGCTGAATTTAGCTTGAAACAACGCTATTTCCACGTACAGTCAGAAATTTAAGCCACCAATGGAAAATTTTTGGAAAGATTGTCAGTTAAACAATGGACTTAAACCCAATTGTTCGCTTGGGAATCTCGACCACTGGCTTAACTCACCCGCTCCCATACCAACACGCGCAGTGTTCCGTCCGGCCCATCCGCACTGAGGGTCAACAAATCGTCATCAAAATCGTAATGTCGCACCTGCACCGTGCCGCGATAGGGCAAATAGGCCGCCCCGATGACATGATGCCGCACGATTTTTTTCGCCTTATCCACCTCATATGTGCCGAAGTAGGCGTGGTAGCCCTCCATCGCCGTCGCCAATTGCGAAAAATCGGTGTATGCGTCAGCCCGGTCATCTGTCCGCATCAGTTGAACGGCCATGTTCCCCGCCGCGTCATACATCAAAATCCCCTGCGGATGTTTACCCCGGCTCGGCTCAATTCGGCCATCCGGGAAATGCGTATCCTGCGAAATCAGCCGCCATGTCCCCACAAAGTCACTTTTACTCAACTAACTAACCTCCGTAGTCCTTTATAGGTTCGAATATTTGTCTAATTGTAGTTGAGAGGTGTATTTGCACGGTTTTGAATGAAAGGAATATAATGAATATACTTGGTAAATAGGCTTAATTTCATTGTGTGGTAATCCTATCATGATACAAATATTTTTCTCCCACAGTCATAGAGATTACGAGTTAGTGGATAAAGCCCAAAACTTCTTTGAAACTGGCAATCAGATAACCTGTTGGAATTTTCGTAAAGATACAGATATTCTTGGGGAAATCCCACCAAGAGTAGCCTCTGCTATTCAGAACTCAGATTATTTTTTTCTTTTCTGGTCTAAATCTGTCGCACATAAGATCGCTTGGGTCGAAAGAGAGTTTAGAATAGCCCAAGAGATTCAGATGAATTTGCGAAATACTGATGACCGAACACCTTTTATTCTAATTATTAATCTAGATAATACACCGTTACCGCCCGAATTGGACGGCAGGACTATATACAAAAATACAGACTTTCAACGGCTAAAGGAAAACATTCTTAGAATTGGCCCCCGTCAATCCGTTACCAACCCATTGTCTAACTCACTAAGCGCAGTCATGACTCCAAGCGACAAATTACTTACATTATCGCCAAACGATAGATTAATAGATGCCTTTATTTTGATGGAAACCGCAGAAGTCCGCCATTTAGTTATCAACAACCCCGATGGCACCATTGCCGGGTTCATGAGTCATCGCCCCATCCGCAAGCGAATTCCACCAAAGTTGAGCGAGATCAAGAAAGTTAGCGAGGATTTTGATATTAATCAGTATCAAAAAGCTATCTCAGATGCGGGAAGCCTTCCAATCTCGAGTATTATGACACCTTTTCATAAGCTGATTTATTTAGAAGAACACCATACCTTAGAGGATGCAATTGATACGTTAGTTAGGGAATATAATTTTGGTCGAATTAGTGCTTTTCCTGTGCTGAATGGACGAGTAACGGTAGGGATAGTAAGTTATCTAGACTTACTATGTAAATTAGAAATCCCTCCTTTATTAGTAGGTGCAAAGAAAAAGCAGAATAGGCTGTTTTCCCAGTCTACTGATACACCTCTTAACTTGGTCTATACAACAATGTCGCAAGCCAATATACGACACATGCCTATTCTCGACGGAGATAATAGACTTGTCGGTTTAATAGACGATGTAACAGTTTCTTGGCTTCTTCACCCGGTTTTTGGTTTACAAAACTACCCAGTCGAGCATTTTATGAATCCTATTAAACGAGCTGGTTTTCTTAGAGACGCAGATACATTTGAGACCGCCATTGGTATATTTTGTATGGATAAAGATACTACAGCACTTCCAGTTGCTGACGATACCAATGGCTTTCTAGGTTTAACAGGTATGTTAAGCTACATAGATATTCTAGGAAGCCTCCGCGAAAGTACATAACTCACAGCAAGGCTTGAAACTCCTCTACATCTTTGGGGCTATGACCCGCCGAAACACATAATAATCGGCATTCTTGCGATACTCAGGCCGGGTGCTGCCATATTTCGCATGGGCCCTATTCGTGACGGGTTTTTTGGCGACGAAATATGCCTCCAAATCATCCTCACCTATCCGAAAATTCCCGCCGACCTGTCGCACTACCCCGACGAGTTCATAACCTCCATCACATACCGCCTCGCCGCCGTCATCAAGATGATTATCGGTCAGCAGCAGTCCCCCCACCCGCAGATATTGTTGGCAGGCCCGTGCGATGCCCCCCGCATAAATCGACATTAGCAGATCGTAGCTGTTTTCCAAGATGGGCAGGAGCGTGGTGAAATCTTGGGGAATGAAGCGCACATAACCAGATTTGGAGTAGTGCTTGCGCCGCCGAATAATTTCCATGACCCCCGCCGCATCCTCAAAAAATGCGCAGGCACTGTCCATCTGATCTACATAAACCACGTGCGGAAAATAAAACGAGGGCGTGATATGGATGGAGCACCCCGGATACAAGACCGTCTGAGGGGCAAATTTGCGCTGGATAGCCTCAAATAAGCCCGCCCGTTCGAGATTCATGTCCACATAAAACTGCTGATAGCGTTCGATGCTCCCAGCCATATTCGATCTCCGCTCTTCATTCGGCACTCTGCTTTGACGATAGAGCGCGATGCTCCAAAATTCTCCATGATTGACGACTAAGGTCTAACTCGTACCCAGCTTTCGCCGAGAGGGTCTCGAATTCCTTGCGCTGCTCATCGGGCAACTCGCCTTGTTCATCGAGTTTATGGAGTCTCCGAAGCATAGTATCAGCCTTGCTGAAATGTGGATGCCACGCAATGGCCTGAAGGCGATAATCAAAGAAGGTCTCAAGCGTTTCGGGTGTCAAATCCGGTGGCAAATCCATCCACAACCAAGTCAGAAAATCAGTAGCAACCATCTCGACTGATTGACCTGTCACCTGTGCATTTTGCTCTATACCCTCATATATAGCTTCCGGTATCTGCAATGTCACAGTTCGATTCGTCATGATTTTTCGGCTCTCTTACTCTCACTCGTCGTACTTCCACTATAATTCGGAATCATCACCCGTTCAATCACATTAAACCGCCACAACAAAAACAAGCCCGCCGCCCATGCCGTCATCGTCCCCGCGATAATGCCAATGTCGGCCCAACTGAGCGTCGTCAACGAAAACGCTTTTCGCAGCTCCGGTATCGCCATTACGATAATGAGCAGCAGCAGCATCGCTCCCGTCACCGCCCACCGCAACGGGTCAATTCGCTTGATCGTGCCGTTCTGCCAATCTTCGCGCTCATGCTCGGCCAGCAGGATAATCCAGAAACCGCCCAACAGCGCCGCAAAGGTGAGGGCCGTCCGACTCGTTTCTACCGAAGTATCATCCGACGCCCGATACAGAATCCAGATGAACGTCGTCGCCACGACCATCGCAAACCCCGCCGGAAACACAAATTCTGTCACCGACTGGATTAAATTTTTCTTCGGCACACCCGTCTTGGCCCACGCCGCGAGGAAAAACGCTGGAATGCCGACTGGCAGGGTCGTCAGCAAGAAATTATGCTTAGGCGTAAACGGAAACTCGGTGTTGATGAACCCCGCGACGATAATCAGCAGTGCCGCATAAAAGGTGCGCGTCAAAAACAGGCGGGTGACATCATTCATGCCATTCAAAATCCGCTGGCCTTCCAAAAACGCATGGGGCAGCGCCTCGAACTTATTACCGAGCAGCACAATATCCGCCACACTGCGCGTCGCCTGACTGCCATCCTGCATGGCAATGCCGACCTGTGCCTGTTTCAGCGACAGCACATCATTCACGCCGTCACCCATCATTGCCACATAATGCCCATCTTTCCGCAAGGCATCCACTAATAATTTTTTCTGTTCGGGGGTGATGCGCCCAAAAATCGCATTATCACGGGCGGCCTGCTCAAATTCGTGCCCATTCATCTTCGCCAACTCCACCCCCGACACGGCCTTCACATCGGGATCAAAGCCCGCCTGCACCGCCAGTGCCTGCACCGTGACCGGGTTATCGCCAGAAATCAATTTTAGGGTGATGCCAGCCTTGCGGAACCCCGCCAGCACATCCTGTACATTCGGGCGCAGTTCATCCGACAGGCTAATGAGGCCAATGGCGCGTAAGTCCGGCGGTAAATCCGGTTCGCGGTCAGTCGGGATTTCATCGGGGCGAATCGTTTGGGGCGAATGGGCGAATAGCAGCACGCGCAGCCCTTTTTGCGACAGCGCCTCAATTTGTGCGGCATAATCCGGCGCATCCACCAAGCCCGGCCCGACCATTTCCGCCGCGCCGAGAATATACGTTCCGCCGTTTGGCCCTTCCAGACACGCCCCCGACCATTTCCGCGCCGAATTAAAGGGAATCTGACTGACGACAGTGTATTTTTGGCCCGATAGCGCTGCGCCAATCGCCTCGTCGGTGCGATTATTTTTGCCGACGCTGCTGACAAAATCGCCCAGCAAGCCGCGCATCTTATCGGCATCCCCATCAAACGGATGCACGTCCTCAAAAATAATTTTGTTGGTGGTCAGCGTGCCGGTTTTATCGAGGCACAGCACATCCACATGGCTGAGGCTTTCGACGGCATTGCTCTGCTGCACCAATGCGCCCTTGCCCGCGATACGCAGCGCCCCCAACGCATAGGCCACCGTAATCATCAGCAATAACCCCTGTGGCACCAGCGAAATGACCACCGCCACGTCGCTGACCCCATCCTCAAACGCTTTTTCTTGATAGGCATAGGCCAGCGCCATCAAAATGCTCAACCCAATCGCCAGCACCACCAAGACGCGCACGATGATGCTAATCTGCATCTGCAACGGGGTGTATTGTCGGGTAAATTGGCGTGCCCCTTTGGTGATTTTCTGGGCAAAGGCCGCCTCCCCAACTTTTTCCGCCAGATAGACCCCCCCGCCCTGCATACACAGGCTGCCCGACATAATTTCATCACCCGCCCGTTTGCGAATCAGATCGGCCTCACCTGTCAGTAGTGATTCATCCATATCCAGATAGCCGGGGGTCGGCCCGCCGCGTGTATCCTCGATGACTGGCCCATCCACCACCGCTTGATCGCCCGGTTTGAGCACCAACACATCGCCTTGCACCACATCTTCCTGCTGCACTTCAATTTCCTGCCCATCGCGTATGACCTTGACATGCGGACGGCTGAGAAGGGCTATCTGGTCGAGTTTGCGCTTGGCCCAAAATTCTTGAAACGTGCCGATAAACACATTGACGATGACGACTCCTCCCGTCACCAGTGCGTCCCCCGGTTTGCCAACGGCAATCAGCACCGCCACGATCATCAGCAAAATGATGTTGGCGATGGACAAAAAATTCGCCGCAAAAATATCCTGTATCGAACGGCTGCTGCTCAAATCTACGCGGTTATCCAACCCTTTGGCTTTGCGTTCGGCAACTTCGGCGCTGGTCAATCCGAGCGTCATAATGTGATGTTCCTTCTATGTTAATTAGGATAAATACTCAATTCGCGCCACGTCCCGTCCTGTGTCAATTCATATGTGACGAGGCAGTATCCCGACATACAGGTATCTGTCAACCCCGCGATGACCCGATTTCTGGACGGCGAAACCGCGACAAAAGTACCAAACGAGAACCCAGCTTGGATATTGGGCAGCACCACCCCATTCCATTGACTGCCACCTTGCAGTTCCAGTAAACTGGGATTAGTACCATTGGGCAACACAATCTCCGGGTACAGCGACGAAACAAATCCACTATCCGGCCCGGTCAATTCAAAATTGCTATAGAAATCCGCTGAATTGATGTGTACATCATATTCCTCCGGCATGACCACCGGGGCAAGCGTCCACAAGTCATTTTGAAACCGGAACATCGCCACTGTGTCGTTTTCGTTTGCCCCCACCGCCCAACCGGTGCCATCATCGAAAAATTCAATGTCTGCCGCCGCCATCTGGGGGAATTCCTGCGCGACTGTCCAAACCCCATCTAGATAATGCAAAAACACGCCTTGCACATCATACGGGGTATTGCCTAGTTGGATGTCGCCACTCGCCCCCACCGCCCATGCCTCGTTAGGTGACATTATTTCCACATCCATCAGCATGAACTCCCCGGCGGGCGCTGCATAAGTCGTCCACGTGCCGTTTTCCAGTCTAAGAATGACGGGTGACATCGGATGACGCTCGGTGTTATTGTCATACTCATCATAGACCCCACCAACCGCCCAGCCATTATCCGCGTCCAGCAAATCTATTCCCATGATGATGGTGGATTGCGGCACACGCACATTCACTTCAGTCAGCGTCCCCGCCTCAATCCGAATCAGCCGACCCGCCGCCCCCTCATCTCCATCC
>JAIOHL010000046.1 GCA_019913005.1 Anaerolineae bacterium
TTTGGTGCTAAGGGCCGCGTTGTACACTGAGGAAAATGTGCAAAAAAAAGCCTCCACAAGTGGGAGGCGTAATGTGCCCCATACGGGATTCGAACCCGTGTTTTGGCCTTGAGAGGGCCGCGTCCTAGGCCTCTAGACGAATGGGACTATTCAATACATTCTATCAAGTGCCTTTCTGCCCGTCAAGCCTGACCCACTGTTGACAACCGCATCCTCGTTTTTTGACCTACGCCTCTTTTTCGCTTTTGAACTCCGGCTATAATCCATAAAATTGCTTTTACATCTAATTTTTGAAGGATGGAGGCCGTCATGCGCCGATTTGAGTTGGCACTAGTGGCTTTAATGATGGTTTTGATTGGACTGCTGCACAAATCATCCTCAATGGCCCAAGACCCATGTAGTGGACTGGTTCCCACCCGCTTACAATCGGGTCAAACTGCACGAGTGGTATTAAACGGAGATGGCTTGGGGAATACGGTACGTGACGGCCCCGGCAAGGATCAGAGCGGCAGTCGGGTGATTAGTGCCCTGCCGGAGGGTGCAATTGTCACCGTATCACAAGGCCCAATTTGTTTGGATGGGATGGTATGGTGGTCGGTTGACATGCCAAACGGTGGCTCAGGCTGGACAGCGGAGGGAGATGTCAGCCAATATTATTTAGAACCCTACGAGATCGGCCTCGAAGTATATATCCCTAATGCCGCGAATCCTCGTCAACTCAACCGCTGGTATGTCAGCTATTCTGGGACTGTCAGCGTGCGTGATTCCTATGAAATACCCGGAGACGATGCCACACCAGCCAGTCAATTATGGCAGCAACCAGATATTGATGCCGCGAATCTCGCGCTTGCGGATCGGTTGGTCAACTGCCCCGACGTGTTGGAGGGTACCGCATGGGAAGGGATCAGTAGTGCTGGCGAAGTTATGGTACCGGAGGGCGATTTCACCATCACCCCTTCCCCTGATGGGGGAAATGTTCTGCTCGTGCGCCATCGAGTGTTATCCATTCCCACTTGCGGTGGTGCTCCCGGCGCATATTATGGAGTAAGTACCGTCCATCTGCTCAACCGAGAGAGTGTGACCGATTTGTTCCCTTTTGGGCAGCATAATGGTGCTCGCTCCAAAACAGCCTGCCAATCGCCCGACGTGCCAAATCTGGCGTGGACAACCGACCTCAGTGAGATTGAATGGGCGCCCGATGGAGATACGGTTGCTTTGACAGTACGCTATCTCGATCAAGACACAGTCGGACGTAACTGTGCCTTTTATTTTATTTATCTTGTAGATGTATTTTCGGGGCGGGTGGATGCGATTGCCGAAGGGCGTCGTCCGGTGTGGGCCAATGGCGGCTCCAAGCTTTATTATTTCACGCGTACAATGGACAATGGCTATAACGTTCTGCGTGAAGATTTATGGCAGTTAAGTGAAGGCCAAGTGACTCAACTTGGTCTGCCAACTGGGGCGCAGTTCGTACCTACCGCCTTTGATTCTACGGGGGTTCATCTGCCTTCGACCAGCGATGGCACACGGATTTTGGTCTGCAATACCCTCAATAGCTGTCCCGATACCCTGAGTATGGAACTGGCTGACCGCAGCATTTCTCCACCAATTCCAGTTCCAGCCAATATCTTGCCCTATCAGGTTGCCCAAATTCACTATGTTGCAGGCGATACCCGTTTATTATGGCTAACCAACGACGGGCATCTCTATATTCAAGCTGTGCAAGGGGTGGACACTGGCCTTTCGACAGAAATTAACTTAAATGGCGCACCAGCCGGGTCAAAATTGATAGATATTATAGTCTTGCCTACTGGATTAGCCACCATCTTGCGTTTTGACTCTGGTGATTTTCTCTTGTTAAATACGGTCAATCGGACATTACAGGCCTTGCCCGATCTAAAACCGACACCCGCCAACTAATCATAAGGAGATTGTGGATGCTCCCTAATCCTCGTCACTCGAACACAGTAGTGTTTGTTATGTTTTGGCCGTGTTGATTTTGTGGGCTTTGTGAAAATGAGTGAGATAGGCCGATCTGCGCTCGATCTTTCCGTCAGACCGACCTAGTTCGTGCAGTTCATGTTACTTTGGTGGCCTATTTTTTAGCGGTAAGTTCGATGTCGAGAGCTTCGATATCTGAGAATTGACGGGTCTGCGTAGTTAAGGTTTCCCGAATGTTTGGCACAGGCCCTGCTAGTGGGGAGGTCTCGAATTCATCCTCGGTCTCTAGCTGGACGGGGATTAATTGGCGGGTTTGTAGATGGGCAAATGGAATCTCATTGCGGAAATATACTCGGATTGCTAATGAACCGAGCATGAGTTCATCACCATCTTGGAGAGTGTGACCTTTGTGACCAGACATGCGCTGACCATTAATGAAGCTGCCGTTGCTGCTGGAAAGGTCAAACGCAAAAATATCATCATTTTCTTGACGCACTAACATCAAATGCCGACGCGAAACCCCTAATTGATAGCCAAGAAACGGGCTAAGGTCAATATTGGGTGTTCCGTCGGTTTCCGGCTCAGCACAACGTCCCAGAATAAGTTTATCCTGAATCGTAATATGTAATTGCTGACGTGTTGAAAGCACATGCAATGTAATTTGTGGCTTCATATCCGTTTCTCCCTCCGGATTTACGGCAGCGCTGGCCTTTACTTGGCTGACTACCGCTGTCGAACGTGGATTCGGGGTAGGGGGGCGTGGCGTGATCATAATGAATGAACTCCTTCCTCTTTCTCGGTTATCTCTAAATATTTTGACTATTTTGACTTATCTATATCATATGCGAACTTTGCAAAAACAATATTAAAAGGTACGAAAATAACAACAATTCGATGACATTTGGTTTGTATCCCAAACTATGGCTTGCGGGAAACTCACATCCATCTCAAAATAAAGAGGTGGTTGTGTATTGCAACACAGGAGAATTTTCCTATTATGAGTAAATATGTTCCTGATGCTCCGAGCAGCACCGATTCACAGGAAATCGCCGAGGCGGTGGTGCGGATGGCAGCCACGTATCGTACTCCCTTCATCGCAATTATCGGCTTTAGCGAGGCCCTCCTCGATGGCTTATCCGGTGCCGTTAATGATGCCCAGCGTGGGGATATTGAAGCAGTTCGTACAGCGGGTTGGCAGGCATTGGGGCAGTTGAACGATATTTTAGATGTGATGAATCTCATCAGCGGCGAAATGGTCTATGAGAAGGATGCTCTAAATCCAAACCAGTTGCTCAAAGATGTCATCCGCGATTTCAGCCGCGCCCGCCCCGATCAAACCAGCTTACTCCAATCTGAAGTTGAAGAAAATTTACCCACTGTCGAAGGGGATGAACTTAAACTCCGCCAAATATTACTGAGTCTGCTCCAAGCCGGGGTGCAAGAATCCCCCGAACAGGCATTGGTCATACGCGCCAAAAAATCCGACGACGGTGTGCTGGTCGAAATCCGCGATGCCTATCAGGTCAGCAACAACGACGACCTAACCTATTTTTTCAGCCCCGGTTGGGTGAGCAAGCTCGCCAATAATCGCTGGCGTCGGATGCAGTGGCAAACCTATCTCGCGCATCATCTCATTCATGGGTTGGGTGGCAAAATTTGGGTCGAAGCGGTGGCCGCCGACGAAAAAAGACCCGCCGGAACGCAGGTCTCTTTTGTGTTGCCATTTAAAAAAGAAGAAGCGAAACCAAGCGCCTAGTTTCTAGCCCCCAAAAACACTTGCTGGGGTGGTAGGTGCTGCTTCAGTCGGCGTTTCTTCTGTTGGTGCTTCACTAGCTTCAACGGTCTCGCTAATGGCTGGAACTTCAGTGCCAGTGTGTTGGGTTGAATCGTCATCCGATAGAACAAGCGTCGCAATCAAGATGGCGACTGTGACGATTGCAACCACAACACCCATGAACGCTGGCCCAAGCCAGATCATACTCTTTTTCATTGCAATAATTCTCCAAATAGGCAGGATTCCGCGCCCAAATAATTGCACATTCTCGCATAATTCGCAATAGGTTGGTATGACAGAACTACTCGTGCTGCTGGTCGTATTCTTCGCCATTTTTACCCAAAGTGTCGCCGGGTTCGGTCTTGGCTTGGTGTCTATGCCTCTCCTCACTCAGTTGTTAGGCATTCGGGTGGCTGCACCCCTTGTGGCGTTGATCGCCATCACCGCCGAGGTGTTGTTGCTCATTCGCTATCGGGATGACCTCGATTTCGGTGCAGTATGGCGGCTGTCTGTCGCTTCCATTTTTGCCGTCCCTTTGGGAGTTATGGCCCTCCACCGAATAGATGGCGATTTAATCTTAAAAGCCCTCGGCGCAATTGTCATTGGATACAGCATCTATGGCTTGTCCAATTTCCATTTACCTGAAGTCGAGCACCCGCGTTGGGGTTATGGTTTTGGATTTTTATCCGGTTTGCTCAGTGGTGCCTATAATTTGGCTGGTCCGCCAGTGGTAATTTATGGCAATTGTCGCCGCTGGGAACCCCGCGAATTCAAGAGCAATTTACAGGGCTTTTTTATGTTCAACAGCCTCACCGTCATTGCGACCCATGCCCTTAGCCAAAATTATACCCGCGCCGTTTTTACCCACTATCTGCTGGCCGTCCCCGCCATTTTAATGGGCATTGTCGTCGGCATCGCTTTGGATAAACGGTTCAATCCCACAACCTTTCGCAAGATCGTCTTGGTGCTTTTAGTGATAGTAGGCCTAACCCTAATGTTTTGAATTGCTCGAAGTTGTAAAATATTGATGGAGATTCTGTAAATTGCCCATTCTTGTGCTACTCTGGAAATAGATTTTCTGTTGCGGGGGAAGAAGTATGGCCTATATTGAGCAAAACTGGTTAGACGATGGACGGATTGTCATCTATCGCCTGTCCAGTGTGATGGAAAAAACATGGGATGAATGGGGTCGGATGGTCATGGAAAATCTCGAAAACTGGCCCGGCGACCAGCCCTATCTCGCTGTGCATGAACTAAATGCCAAAGGTGTCGGTTTGACCTATGCCCACAGCAATCATTACGATGTTTTTAAAGTCGCCATTACCCCCCGTAACCAACAAGAATTTGAAGAAATGTTGGAATCCCGCCCCAACCTCTACGTCCGTCTTGCCATCATCGTCTCGCGTGAATTATCGGGGCAGGTGATTTTTAAGAAGGCCATCCAACTCCAAAATGAAGATCCCAACGCCCGTGTGATTGGTAAAGTCTTTTATGACGAGGACGCCGGGATCAACTGGCTACGTGGTTTTTTAGCTGACTAATTTTCGATTTCACCCGCTGAATAATCTGGCGGCGCTAACAACGGCCTGCCAGATACCAAATCTATTTTCAATCGTTCAGCACGCGGTTTGACGATTTGCAAAATCTCCTGTGCCGCCTGATAGGTCAATTGGGCCTGTTGTTCGTCATTCAATTGGCTACCAAATGCCAGCATGTCATGTTTGGCGAAGGCTTCATACGCCGTGATCCCCGTCAATGCCAAATCTCCAATGTGGTCTCGCAAATTTTTCGCCTGTGACTCATTCAACTCTAAATATTTGATGATTTCCGACGCAACCATATTAAACAAGCCCTTGTACCCGGCGTTGGTGGCCCGCGCAAAATGGGGATGGCGGTTAACATGCGTCTCGATCAGGGTTTCAGTATAGGATAGGCGGATACGTTTGGATTTCTGGCGAAGCGCTTCCCGTTCACGTTGGGCCTCAATCTGCGCCTCGATTTTTTCATGCGTCGCCGTCACCATGTATTCGCGGATGCCCTCCCAATTTTTGAATTTGGCGACCATCGCAATGCGGAGAAATGTGTCAAAATCTGCAACAGGGGTAGGGCGCTGACCTTTGCCCGGAAACTGGTGAATCTTGATTTTGTCATCTGTAGGTTCTCCATTTTTTGGAGAACTTAAAAAGCCCTGCTCAATTAGATGGGCTTTTGCTGTTTCCCAGCTTTGATGCGGGTTACCTGCATTTCCATAATGCTTAAAGACATCAATAACAGAAAAGTACATAACTCCATTAATGATAACCTTGCGAATCGTGCCATCAAATTCTTGGAACTGTTCAAGACTGGTCATTGTGTATTATCCTTTCAAACAGTGATAGATAGTGAAGTAGCTACTTTCACACACTTGGCTCTGACTTCCTTCAAAAGTTAGGGCCGCTTTTTCTCAAGATGCTAAAATGATACGAACATCGGTGCGGTTTGTCAACAAATTCGGCTCTCTAGTTTTCTTTGCTTATCCGAATATAAAAACAGGGGCTGGCAATCATGAATGACCTTATTGAGCGGGGAATAAGTCTTTTTGATCAAGATGACTTTGCTAAAGCAATCGAGGTTTTCACGCAAGCGATAGAAGCAAGCCCGCCTAGCGCCGAGGGCTATTATCATCGTGGCCGCAGCTATTACGAGTTAAAAGATTATTCCCACGCTGAGGAAGATTTTAAACATGCTCTCAAATTAAAACCAGACTATGCCAAAGCCCGTGCTGAATTAAGTTATGTCTATATTGCAAAGGGTGATCATACTGAAGGTCTCCTTCACATGCTTGGCGCGATTCAAAAGGAACCTAATAACGCCTACTTTCTCTTTAAATTAGCTGGTATTTATCACAGTTGTTATTCTGAGCATTGGAAAGCTGCCTATTATTGTAGTTGTGCTATTGAAGCAGATCCGACTTATGCCGAATCTTATAGTGGTAGAGGCAGAATGTACCACATGGCGGGAAATTATGAACGGGCACTACAAGACTATCGAAAATATGTGGGGTTAGCTGGGGATAAAGCTGATCCAAATGATATTAGGTATATGCAAGAGTTAGAAGCTCAGGGTGGCAAAGATAGAATTACTGCACCAGGGTTCTTCGGCAAATTAGGCGATCTATATTTTCAAAATCGCAACTATCCCCAAGCAGTTATTGAATACACCTATTGGATAAATAGCCGACCAAGCCCTGATGGCTATTCTAGCAGGGGTATGGCTTATGTCCTATCTGGCGAGTATGCAAAGGGCCTCGAAGATTTGAACTATGCTTTGCAACATCAACCGAACAATGCTGAGGCTTTAACCCATCGGGGATTAGCATTTTTAGCCTTAGGGAATTTTGAAAAAGCTCTCGAAGATTGCAATGCTGCAATATCGCTCAATTCAAATGATGCTTACTTTTACTCTAACCGAGGTCAAGTTTATCGCGTGATGGGACAATACGCTCGTGCATTTCTTGACCTAACATTGGCAATAAAACTGAATGACCGATGGGCAAAACCTTATATTGAACGGGGCATAGTTCAAAGCTCGGTTGGTAAATTTGATGATGCGCTTAAAGATCTAAGCCGTGGGGTTGAGTTGGATCCCAATGAAGAGCAAGGCCACCGCGCACTTGGAGCTATTTATATGGGGATGGAGGATAAATCCCGTGCTTTATTCCATTTTGAAGAATCAGTCCGCCTAATGGGTAAAAACCCAGATGTGAGAATAGTTCAAGCCGTTGAGGATTTGAAAAAAGAGCTTGGTGATAAAGGCATTTAGTCCCAAAATTTGCTTCATAGGAAAATGTTCGCAAAAACGTAGTAAGTGACATATTTCGAAACGGCGTTCCATCCTGAATTCAGCCCGGCGGATTTATCCCCACATGCAATTAGCTACCGGATATGGCATTCCCAATCTCCTCAATAGAAAATCAATCTTAGAACAACTGTTCTATAACTCTCACCCATATATCCGTAACGGCAGTTACGCTTTTATGTTTCTCCACCATACCCCTCCGTACTCCCCTTCGCCTTTATGCCTATTTGGTGCGATTCTACAATAATTAAGATTTTGGCTCCTGTTTGCTATCTTTCTCGAATCCGTTTTGCCCCAATTTCGCCAACCTGACCTCCTTCATTCGGTGGATATTCCGTCCACCCCTCTTGACTTCCAAAACACTCTGCGCTACCTTATTGCCTACCAATTGAATAGCAATTTTCCAAAGACGTTGAACCGGAAGAGTATGTCCGAACGCGATGTGCAGAGAGCCGCCAGTTGGGTGTGAAGGCGGTACAGAGGCGCGGATTGAATGGGCCGGGGAGTTGTGTGGGCGAATTCATAGTAGCCCCCATCGGAGCAGCCACCGTTATCAAGGCGAAGGGCCTCGGCAGTACCAGAGCATTTCCCAACACTCTGCCCGCACCTGAATTTAAGTGAGACACAGCGTTCTGGCGCTCGTCTAAGCCGGGTGGCACCACGGGAGCCTTCTCTCGCCCTGACGATTGAGGAGGCTCTTTTTGATTTCCCAAATCTTGTGGTGTTTGCTCGGAGGAGACTATGCTGCGAATTGCCCATGACACGACATCCCGTTTGCTGCCCAAGCCAGAGGACATGCCCGCCCTATTTGAACGCGGCGATCTTGTCCCGGTCTATCGCGTTTTACCCGCTGATCTTGAAACCCCCGTCTCGGCCTTTCTAAAACTGTTCCGCGCTGATGAACCCGCCTTTTTGCTGGAAAGTGTGCAGGGTGGTGAACAGGTCGGACGCTATTCGTTTATCGGAGTTGGCCCACGCAAACTTTTAGCCCCCGATACCAGCCCCAATGGAGATGCCCTCGCCGAAATCAAAGCCGAACTTGCGAACTATCATCCGGTTGCGCTTCCCGGTTTGCCGCGTTTTGTGGGTGGGGCGGTTGGCTTTTTGGGTTATGACGTGGTGGGACAATTTGAACGCCTCCCCGCCAATGCCCCCGATGTGACCAACCTCCCCGGTGCGTTGTTCATGATTTTTGATTCCATCGTGATCGTGGATCATGTCAAATCGCAAATTATTGTGCTGTCCAATGCCCATAACACCGGCGATCCCGATGCTGCTTATGCCGATGCTGCGGATCGTATCGCCGCCATTGTGGAACGTCTGCGTCAGCCGCTTGGCGACATCCCGATGGCAACCAGCATATTGGATGACCCGCTGGTCTCGAATTTTACCCAAGCGGGTTTTGAAGAAGGCGTGCGCCGCGCCAAAGAATATATCGCCGCTGGAGATGCTTTCCAGATTGTGCTTTCCCAGCGCCTGACCTGCCAGACCAGTGCGCCACCCTTCACCATCTATCGCGCCCTGCGGATGCTCAACCCCGCGCCCTATATGTACTTCTTCCACTTCCCGGATGAAAACTTCAATGTCGTCGGCGCATCCCCCGAAATGATGGTGCGTTTGGAAGATGGCGTCGCCAGCGTCCGCCCCATCGCCGGAACCCGTCCACGCGGCGCAACCCCCGAAGAAGATGCCGAATTGGAAGCCAGTTTGCTGACCGACCCCAAAGAACGGGCCGAACATGTCATGTTGGTGGATTTAGGCCGCAACGATTTGGGGCGTGTTTGTGAATATGGCTCGGTGCATGTGCCGGAACTCATGACCATCGAAAAATATTCGCGGGTCATGCACATCGTCTCGCATGTCGAGGGTAAATTGCGCGAGGGATTAGACGCCTTCGATTTACTACGGGCGACCTTCCCAGCGGGCACGGTTAGCGGCGCACCCAAGATTCGGGCGATGGAAATCATTGACGAACTAGAGCCGGATCGTCGTGGCCCATATGCAGGTGCGGTGGGTTATTTCAGTTTCAACGGCTCGATGGATACCTGCATCACCATCCGCACCATCACCATGCGCGGCGATCAAATTTTTCTACAGGTCGGTGCTGGTTTGGTTGCCGATAGCGATCCCGCCACCGAATTCCAAGAGACGCTTCATAAAGGCAGTGCCTTAGCTTCCGCCATCCGTATGGCCGAACGCGGTTTTGAATAAACACTAGGGGAGAAATACCATGATTCTGGTCATTGATAACTACGACAGCTTTACCTATAACCTCGTGCAATTGTTGGGCAGCCTCGGCGCGGATTTACATGTGATTCGCAATGATGCCCTGACACTCCAAGAAGTATCGGCCCTCAATCCCAGCCGGATTGTCATTTCACCCGGCCCCGGGGATCCTAACGATGGGGGGATTTCGTTGGATGTCATCAGTCAATTGGGCCAACATATCCCGATTTTTGGTGTTTGTTTGGGCCATCAGTGTATCGGTCAGGCCTATGGTGGGCGGGTGATTCGTGCACCACGATTGATGCACGGCAAAACCTCGCAGATTTACCATCGCAATCAGAAGTTGTTTACGGGCGTGCCGAGTCCGTTTGTCGCCACCCGCTATCACAGCTTGATTGTTGAAGAACCTCTGCCGGATTGCCTGAGTGTGACCGCTTTCACCGAGGAAGGTGAGGTCATGGCCCTGCGCCACAAAGAGCATCCAGTGGTCGGTGTCCAATTCCACCCCGAAAGCATTTTGACGACCTACGGCGTGCGGATTCTGCAAAATTTCCTTGAGGGCCGTCTGTAAATTACCTCACCTCTCTGGATACCCTCTCGCTCAAAGCGTTGGGTGGGGGGTAGAGGTTTTGTGCAGGTTGGACAAAAAAACCGATTTCGAATGAGTTGACGAATGATGGGTGTCCGTGTTATGCTGCTATCACTAACCGAAACACAAGGGTTTTATTGTGACCAATCCTACCCGTTCGTCCGTTCTTCCCACTGCTTACAGCGCGTCCTACGATGCGACTGTCAGCTTTTACTTTTATTATTACTTTGGGAACAGCACGGAGCAACGGGAACAACGCACGTAGCGACGATTAGCCGCTACAAACGAGAGCAGCGACCACAGGCGCGGGGTTCCCAGAGGGACTCCGGGCCTTTTTCGTTTTTAGGTCTGTTCTCGTGAGTGGGTCACAAAAAACCTTGTGGGGAATGATGAGTCAGCAACCACAAGGAGATAAAACAGACACCCATGAGCAATACACCTACCGAACCTGCGTGGCAGCCCAAAATGTGCCGGGGCATTCGCGGCGCGACCACCGTCGAAGACAATACCCGCGACGCCATTTTGGAGGCGACCCGCGAACTTCTGGTATTGATGATTAAACATAATGGCATTGTGCCGGAGGATGTCGCCAGTGTGATTTTTACCACGACGATGGACTTAAACGCAGAATATCCGGCGGTGGCGGCGCGACAGTTGGGTTGGCATGATGCAGCCCTGATGTGTGCCCATGAAATGGCTGTCCCGCATGGCCTCAAAATGTGTTTGCGGATTTTGATTATGTGGAACACGACCCTTTCCGCTCACGAAATCCACCATGTCTATATCAATGGCGCAAAACATTTACGACCAGACCGTTCGATTGAAATGAAAGATTTAACCGAAGTGCTGGCGGAGGAACTGACCGCCAAAAGTTAGAACCTGATTTTTGCTAGGGAAAAAATTATTCATCAACCATACCGATAGGGAGAGTTTGCAATGATCGTAGTCATGTCTAGTGCCGCAACTGCCCGTGAAATCTCCGAAGTAATTGCCCGTATCCGTGCGATGGGTTATGAAGTCCACCTTTCGGAGGGCAAAGAACGCACCATTATCGGCATCATTGGTCGGGGCCGTCCGGTTGACCGTGACCAACTCGGTGTCATGTCCGGTGTCCAAGATGTCATCCCTGTTTCCCACCCCTACAAAATTGCCAGCCGCGAATATCACCCCGACGATACCCAAGTCCCCCTCAATGGCATCAATGTCGGTGGTCCCGACCTAGCTATCATCGCTGGGCCATGCTCAGTGGAGGGCCGCAGCGAAATTATCGAGATTGCTCATATCGTGCGTGAAGCCGGGGCGACGGCCTTGCGGGGGGGGGCGTTCAAACCGCGTACCTCGCCGTATGCTTTTCAGGGGCTAGGCGAGGAAGGGCTGCGATATCTCGCTGAGGCGCGTGAACAAACCGGGCTGCCCATTGTCACCGAGGTGATGGACCCCGCGCTTGTGCCATTGGTCTGCCAATATGCCGATGTGCTGCAAATCGGTGCCCGCAACATGCAAAATTATGCCCTGCTCAACGCCGTCGGTGAAAGTCAATTCCCCGTTTTGCTCAAGCGCGGCATGAGCAGCACCATTGAAGAACTGCTCATGGCTGCTGAATACATTCTCAGTCATGGCAACATGCGGGTTATGCTCTGCGAACGGGGTATCCGTACCTATGAAACCGCCACTCGCAATACCTTTGACATCAATGCCATTCCTGTCCTCAAGCATTTGTCACACCTGCCTGTCATCGCCGATCCAAGTCATGGCACAGGCAAATGGGAATATGTCGAAAGTGTATCATTGGCGGCAGTCGCGGCGGGAGCGGACGGCCTCATTTTGGAGGTGCATCAAGACCCCGACCACGCGGCCTCGGATGGTCGCCAATCGTTGCGACCCGATAAATTTGCGCAATTGGTGCAAAAAGCAGGGCGTCTGGCGGAAGTCGTTGGCAAGCGGGTGCATGAACCGATTCCCGCCCCTGTTCCATCACACTAATCATTTGAACTCTGGGCGAGTCCACCACAACTCGCCCCTACCATTGTTGAGGCCTGAATGTCTGAGAATGCAATTGATGGGTTTACCGTACATATCATTGGTTTAGGCTTGATGGGTGGGTCATTGGCGATGGCCCTACGTGGTCATGTTCAGTGTATCACCGCCCAAGATGCTAATCCTGCCAATTTGGAATCAGCTTTCCAATCAGGGGTGATTGATGGGGTGGGAGGCCTAGATCAAGCCGATATTCTAATTTTAGCCGTCCCCTCTGACCGCATTCCTCAATTGATTCATCAGTTTTGCACCGCTGGTCAATTAAAAAATGGCGCGTTGGTCATGGACATCGGCAGCACCAAAGGCCGTATCTGTGATACCCTCGATACCCTGCCCAATACCGTTGCGGCCATTGGAGGGCATCCAATGTGTGGTTTGGCGGAGAATGGCTATCGCAACGCCATCCCCACACTATATAAAGGGGCACGTTTTGTCCTCTGTGAAACGGTGTTGACCACCCCTGCCACCCGTGCCATTGCTGAAAACTTGGTGACCGCGATTGGGGCAAGGCCGCTGTGGATGGATAGGTATCGCCACGATGCGCTCACCGCGTTGACCAGCCATTTACCCCATGTGCTGAGTTTCGCCCTAATGCGTTTGGCGATGGAAGCCTCAGCCGAAGATGAAGCCTTGTTTCAGTTGGCGGCAGGTGGTTTTGACGGCGCGACCCGTTTGGCCCGTACCGAAGAAAACATGATTACGGGCATGTTTACGACCAACGCCGCCCAAATCCGTCCCCTCTTGGCCCGCCTCCGCAATCACCTCGATACCCTCGACGCCCTATTCGATCATCCTGATGAACTACGTGAAGAACTCGCGCGGGTAGTCGAGGCCCGCCGCCTTTACACCAAGACCTATGGAGAACGCCCGATCTCATGACCACCCATAACCAAACTTCAAACCGCGTGCGTGTCCACCCCGGTCAAGCCCTGCGCGGGGTGATTCGTGTGCCGGGGGATAAATCCATTTCACATCGGGCGCTGATTTTTGGCGCACTGGCGGATGGCATCAGCGAAATTCGTGGATTTTTACCCGCTGGTGATACATTGGCGACCCTCGGCTGTATTCGCGCTTTGGGGGTACAGGTAGATCGCCATGACGACACGACCATGACCGTATATGGACGCGGCTTACGTGGGTTACGGCAGCCAAGCCAACCCCTTGATTGTGTCAATGCGGGTACGGGGATTCGCCTATTGGCAGGCGTGATGGCGGGCCAACCATTTTCCAGTGTCTTGGACGGCAGTGAACAACTGCGCCGCCGTCCGATGAAACGCATTACTGAACCCTTGCGCTTGATGGGGGCGAATGTTGAGGAAAATGAAGGGCGTGCCCCGCTGCATTTTGGGGGAGCATTTCTCAAGGGCATTACTTATGAAATGCCTGTCGCCAGTGCCCAAGTCAAAAGTTGTTTGCTGCTGGCAGGGTTATTTGCCGATGGCCCGACCACGATTATTGAACCCGGCCCGGCGCGTGACCACACGGAAGGCATGTTGCGGGCGATGGGGGCGGATATTCGCAAAGACGGCAACCGTGTGACGATTACCCCCGTTGAACACCTGCACCCGCTTAATTGGACAATCCCCGCCGATATTTCATCCGCCGCGTTTCCACTGGTCGCTGGCCTATTGGTGGATGGGGCCGAGGTGGTCATTGAAGGGGTAGGGGTCAACGATACTCGTACCGGTATTTTGGATGCCCTCGTCATGATGGGCGCAACGGTGCATCAATCCAATGTGCATGAAGAAGGCGGTGAACCTGTCGCCGATTTGCTAGTGCGCTCCACCCGCCTGCACGGGACGAGCATCAAAGGTGATTTGGTCGTCCGTATGATTGATGAATTCCCGATTTTGATGGTTGCGGCGCTTCTTGCCAACGGTGTCACGGAAGTCAGTGAGGCGCGAGAACTGCGGGTCAAAGAAACAGATCGCATCGCGGTCATGGCCGCCGAATTACGCAAACTCGGTGCGGTGATTGAAGAACGACCCGACGGGTTTGTGATTGAAGGCCCCCAGCAGCTAAAGGGCGCGGTGGTGGATGGGCATGACGATCATCGGGTCGCCATGAGCCTAATGGTAGCGGGTTTGCTGGCCGAGGGGGAAACGATTGTCAAAGATGCCCGCTGCGCCCATGATTCGTTCCCCGGTTTTGTGGAAACCATGCAATCATTAGGCGCAGGGGTGGATTGGTTGCCTGATTAGCCTTTATTGTTGGTCAGGCGTTTGTGGCAAATAGAGCGGCGCATAATCGGTTGTATTTGAGACGGGCAGCCGAAAACTGCTTGTCCAGATAGGCGGCGCAGGAGGGGGTGTGGTTGCTAACCTCCCACGCCAATCATCATCGGTTAAGCGCACTGGGGGAAACCCTAGCTCAATGAATTCATAATAGGTAAAGGTCGGGCCGACGTACATCGTATTTACTTCGTCGGTATTGCCCACAATCATCGTGGTAGAAACTGGCCCCGTGCCAATATGCAAAACACCGGGGGGCAGCAGGTCGGGGATTTCAGGGTCGTGGTTGATATTGGTGTGGACATCGGCAATTAACGCTGGGGAATCATCTTCCCACGGGAAAAGCTCCATATACCAACCATTCCATTCCCATGGATCCACCCCACAGATTTGCTGTTCGCGGTATTGCCGGACGACAATGCTCCGCAGAAAAAGGTCTTCATCTTCGGTAAATTGCTCAAGGCGAAGTTCTTTTTCGGCGAGAGTCTGCAATTGAACTGCGGTATTTTCGAGGTTACTGAAGTAGGTTAATGCGGTTTCTAGGGTGCGCTGTTCGTTTTCAAGATCGTAGTCGCTCAACACGTTACCAGATGGGGGGATTTGCTCAAATAGACTGCGACCCGCCCGCGCATAATCGGCAACAGCGGCATAAAAGGCTGGATAGGGTTCAACGTAACCCGTTGGATACTGACAGGCAACACCCATAGTGGTAACAGATTGTTTGACATACAAAATGTTGTCATGCCGGAGTTGTGCCCAAGAAGCCAATTGGGTATGCAGCATTTTATCGGCCCATGCGGGGGTTTGCATAGAATCCGCATAAAAGCCATTGTCATTGACTGGGTTGTTGAGGGTACGCAACATGGTTAGCCAGCGATTATAAAAGCTGCTGCCCCAAAAATTGCTATCGGTTGTGGCAATATCGTTAACATGAGTACGGGCGGCCTCTAAAGGATTTTGATAACCATAGAGGGCAAACTCATCGGTCAGATGGGTCATGGCTTGATTATTGCCAAGTGCATACATCACATCCAATGTATTCGGGTAGGGCCGTAGAATTTGTTGGTCATCATCGGTATAGAGGCGGTCAAATACAAGATTGCTCATGATCTCGGAATCAATGGCGTAGCGCGACCCCAAGAGCATGAAGGTGACAGGTTGTGGGACAGCTTCGTTTCTGCCCAGATAGGCCCAAGTAATTTGACCGGAAATGCGCTGCCAGCCGTAATCAGTGGTCGTGAGCATCGTTAACAAGTGATCGGGATCGGAGTAGTTGAGTACATCGGTGGCGCTATTTAAGCCTGCATCGCTCATAAGCCGCTCAAGGTCATCAAGGGTCATGTTATCGCTTTGGCCCACAAAGGCTGTGAGAAGGGTGTCAATTGCTTCCCAATTGTCACGTTGTTGGGCATCTTGAATGGTTTGGCGCAGCAATAGAGCGCTTGCTAAGGCCTCCAAATTAAGCGTCGGGAAGGCTGTCGCTGGGTCAAAGCTCACCATACGGAAATCTATCTGGGCTAACCATGTCATCGCACGGAAATACAGGCCCAAATAGTAATCTTCTGTATAATGACCGCGTGGTTTAAAGAGAGTAAAATCAATCTCTCTTTCGACCCCAAACAGATCTATTTTTTCCACGCCAGCGGCCTCGGTTGCCATTGTGTGATAGCGATTCACACTGGGGTCAGGAGCAGTGTCATTCAATAGCAATAGGGCGGTAGTGAAATAGGTTTCTAAATCAGCATAGAGAGGTGTCATGGTGGGGTCGGTATTGGAATTGGCTTGGGAGTGCAGTTTAGCCAAGCAATTTTCCAACATTACCCGCAGGCGAGGCATTAGGATGTTGCGTTCCATATTTTGCAATAAATCATCGTAGGTCTCATGCACCGCTTGTAAAATGGAGTCAGTAGTCACGAGTACAGGTAGGTCTTTCCAATAGATATAGGCGTAGGCGATGGTGAAACTATTGAAGCCGAGGCGATCACTCATCACGATGCCATTTTGCTCTAACATCGCAATTTCTTCGGGCGAGAGAGCAAAAGTGCCATCAACAAGATCAAAATATTGGGCTTCACGAGGGTTAAAGCGATTGGGTCGTTGTTCAGGATTGGCTAAAGCAAATTTTTGCAGATTTGAGGCGGCGAGTGTAAACAGAACGATGAGGATCAACGAAGTGCGCCAACGATTTTTTAACATGGCGTTTTGTCCTTCACCCACAGGGGTGTATCGCTGATTTTATTATTACTACTATAATATACGAATAGAGTTCGATTTTGGGAAAGCTGACCATGAAACGTATAGGAATCATTGGCTGGCCTGTTGAACACAGCTTATCGCCTGTCATGCACAACGCGGCGTTTGCGGCGCTTGGCCTGTCCGATTGGCATTACGAACGACTCCCCACACCTAAAGAAGCCCTAGCGACCCGCATCGAAACTTTGATAAGAGAGGGTTTCGCCGGCGCGAATGTCACCGTTCCGCATAAACAAGCCGTGATGCCCCTGCTGAATAATATCACCCTCGCGGCACGGGGCATTGGTGCGGTCAATACCATACTGATTGAGGAAGGCCGCACTGAGGGCTATAACACCGACAGCCCCGGCTTCATGCTTGACCTTGCCGCTCAGGGG
>JAIOHL010000047.1 GCA_019913005.1 Anaerolineae bacterium
GGGCCGGGGGTGGGGTTAGTTTTTACATGGATCAGGTACTCCGTCCTCCCGATTGCTAGTGGAGGGTGATATGGCTTCAATTGGCAAAGTTAGGCAGTTCATATTCGGGGTGTGTAGCCAATATCAAAAAACTTTCCTTAATCCGCAATATCGGCCCAATTGCGCTTACGAATGGCCTCTAATGCCTCGCTCGTCCAACCCATGTGTTCACGCAAAAATGTTCCCGGCAGCAAAATCTTGACCTGCTGGTGAATCGGTGCGGACGGGTCGGTCAAATCTTTGTCCTGTGTGACCAGATAATCCACCTTCGCATGGATGGCCGCTAATGCCACATGAATATCTTTGGCGTCCCGCACTAAATCAGGTTGGGCCTTGATTTGCTCAAGCGTCGGGGATTTAGCCTTTTCATATTCAATGGCCTTCAAATATTCGTCAAACCGGATTAACCCATCTGGAAAAGATTCACCAATAGTACGACGGACTTCAGCGATGATTAATCGTGTCAAAACCATGATGTAGTCACCTGCAAGCCCATGCTGGATGACTGCATAAGGAAATCTGGGCCAGAGGCTTCCCGCAAAAAGCACATTGGCATCCAACATAACCCGCAGTTTATTCGGGGAGTTCGCCACGATAGTTTTCCTCGTACATGCGTTGACGAACCTCGTCTAGTTTTTCCATCAACTGTTCTTCTGTCAGCCCAAGTTCGGCCACCGCTTCGCCAATTTCCCGTGCGGCTTTCTGGAATCGGCGTACCCGTTCTTGTTTTTCGCGTTCGGCCATAATCACCGCCGCATCCTCTGGGGTGGGAGATCGGAATCGGCCCAGCGCCTTGTCGCCTTGCACCAACACGATTTCGGCTTCTTCGGCCTGTGCCATCGCCAACAATTCCTCCAGTGTGAGGGGGGTGGCTTGAATATCTACAATGTGGCGTACCAGTACCATGCTCAACTCCTAACCTAATCCGCAAACAAATCCTTGACCGCGACCTTGAACCCCGGTAGAACATTCGCGCCGTCCAAAAAATCGTCCTCACCACACACCAAGACGGGTTCATCGGGCCGATAAACCTCGACCAGACGCTTATCTGGAATGACCAACCAAACCAGCCGTGTGCCATTGCTGAGGTAGTACGCAACTTTGGTGCGGAGTTTGGGCAATTTATCGGACGGTGATTTGACCTCCACCGCAAAGTTAGGCACTTCACGAATGGCGCGTTTATGTGATTGTTCGATCATCGTACCTGCCACCTCCATTTACAACCCACCCTTATCATACCGCATTTACACCCCCGTAAACCCGCGCACATCGGCCTTCAAATTTTCCAGCGACGGCACATCCAGATAGAACATATGCCCCGCCCACACCAGATTCGGTTGCACGCTGGCGTTGGTCAGACGCCCCATTTGCGTTGTCCTATTTTATACTATACAATGACCGTGCATCGTAGTGATCGCAGCAATTGACGGAAGCCCCCCCTAAAAGACTCCTGCCATCTAAACCCTGACTTATCTCAGGTTACCCAACCGCCTTTCGCACAACTGAATAACGACAGGAGTTCATTGATGAACAATCTTCGTCCCTCCCGACGACGCCCTACCCGTCGGCCCTTGCTGTTGAAAATCAGCCTCCTGCCGCGCTGGTTACTTCCTACCGCCCTACTCGTACTGGTGCTCCAAGTTGCCATGCCTATCACATCCGCACCTGCTCAAGCTCAAGCACCCACCCAACCCGTGATTGTGACTTTTGGTCTCGATTTCGGCAATGCACGAACCTCGATATGTGTAGGTGAAACGGTGTCCTATCGCGTGCGGGTGATTGCGCGGGTACTCGTGCCCGGTCATCCCGACGCTGGCCTATACCGCGTTACGGGCGTGTCGCTGACCCAAACATTCGATGGCAGTATCTTGCAAGATATGACCAGTGTCATGACCACGCCACCTATCGCGGCTCTGTTTGCCGACGTAGCCCTCGACGTTACCTATCAACTCAAAGGGATTGCGCCGGGCCGTACCTCGATTGATTATGCGGGTGTGGTGACCATTAGCGGGCAGCCTTTGGCAGTCCCAAGTACCTACCCTGTGGCCGACAGCCTGCATGTGCGGGTCGTCCCATGTAACCTCAAAGTCGTCACCATCGCCCGATTTACCCAGCGTTTAATTGGCGGCACGGTCAAAGGCATCGTCATCATTTATGACGGTCATCTGCGGGGCGACCAAGAAGGCTATTATGTGGGTGAGGCCGACGTGGTCTACCTCATCAATGCGGCTATTCCCGGCTGCGGTTATGCCAATACCCTGAAACTTGGCAAGGTCACCATGCGCGGTAGGCTGGACAATGACGAAGTGATTCATGTTGACCTGACATTTGATACAGCCACAGGATCGGAGATCATCCCCTGTGAAGTCGGCACGGGTGGTGGGGATGTCTTTATCACACCCGGCCCGCTGAAAATCACTGTGCCCAACGTCGGTGGGTCGGTTACGCTTCAACAACCCATCCGCAATCCGGCTGGCAGTGCCAATGCAACGGTCAACGCCTATATCACCATCGAATCCATCCAATAACCAACGCCGTGGAGCAAAACATCGTGACGTACATGATTTCCAAACGGAAAATAGGGATACTGCTGGCCCTCCTGCCAATGTTGATCTTGCCGCTGATGGGGCTTGGGATGCCGCAAATGGGTTATGCCCAAGACGCACCCACCGCTACCCCTGTGCCCATTGAAATCGAATTTGGCCCCGGCCCGTTCAGTTTGGTGACACCCACCGAGGGCCTTGCGACGCTGACCAGCTATCAGGCGACGCTGACCCTAACGTTTGACGGGATGCATGACGGTCAGCCGCAACAATGGACCCGCACCTATGTCATGTTGGTGGCACCTCCAGCACGTCAGATCAGCATCACGTCAACGGGGGCGGATACGACCCAACTGTATGCGGCGGAGGTGGGCGGCACGTTGTATGAAAAACGGGGTGAGCAAGATTGCATGGCCTCGGCTATTGAGACGGTGGGCGCTTTTGCCAATCGCTGGGAACCGGCTGGGTTTTTGACCGGGGTCATTGGCGCGGACGAGGCAGGCAGCGAGACGGTTAATGATGTGGTGACCAACCACTATACGTTTGATGAACGGGCGCTTGGCCTATTCGCCTCATCCTTTGGGGAAATGTGGGTGGCGGCGGAGGGTGGTTATCTGATGCGCTATCTACTGACCACCGACGGCAATCCCGCTTACTTTGGGGATGCCACCGAAGGCACGGTGACATGGGATTATGAACTGACCGCGATCAACCAACCACTGGTGATTGAATTGCCAAGCGATTGCCCCATCGGTATGGTGGATGTACCTGTACCACCCGATGCCACCGACGTGGTGCGTGCCCCCGGCATGACTTCGTATTTGACCGCCGCCACTTTGACCGATGCCGCCGCTTTCGCCGAAGCCCAGTTCCCCGCCGCTGGTTGGACATTAACCACCCCGCTCGCAATAGCCGACACAGCCGCCCTACTGGAATTTACACTGGGCGACCAACTGGCCTCGGTCATCCTACTCGCGCAGGCCGACACCACACTGGTCATCATTATGGTCGGCCCGCCTGACATACCCACCGACCCAACCGTGCCCGACCTCGGCGCGACCTTCGAGCCTCCTCCTGTCGTTCCGCCAGCCGGGGATGGATCATCCACCGATATTCCGCTGCTGCCAGACGCGACGAATGTGGTTAACATGCAAGGTCTCATCACATATTCAACGGCCACATCCGCCGAGGAAGTTGCGGCTTTTTATGAGGCGCAAATCACGGCGATGGGCGGCCAAGTTTATACTCCATTGACCATTTTTGCGGGTACGGGGGTGGTCGAATTTACCCTCAATGACCAGTTAATCTCGGTCATGATTATGAGCATGGGTGGCAGCAACTCGGTTTTCGTCACCATCGAATAGGCACTTGGACTCCCTGCCCTTATAGGTTGGGGCGGGGATAGCTTTTATCCCATAAACCCGCGCACGTCCCCCTTCAATTTTTCCAGCGACGGCACATCCAGATAAAACATATGCCCCGCCGGATAGCCTGCCCACACCAGATTCGGCTGTATGCTGGGGTCTATCTCCAAATGGGATAGGGTGTACTGGGTGGCGAAATGCGGCGTCGCCAGATCATAATAGCCCATGCCGAGGAACACGCGCATATAGGGATTTTTGGCAAGGGCACTGCGCAGCGCCTCACTGGTATCGGGGTATTTGCCACGCTCCCATTCCCAACCCCGGTTGACATTGAAGCTCAAAATCTCATACGGCACATCGGTTTCATACCGCAGAGCCGTCCGCATATATTGATTCAGCATGGCGGTATACGGCGGCAAAATCGCCTGCATGGAGGGGTCAAATTCAGGAAATTCGGTGACGGCCAGCGCATCCATGCCCTTAAATCGGCTGTCCAAACGCCCGACTGTGCGATTCTGGTCGCGCAATAATTCCTTGCAGAAGCGGAATATCTGAATGCGCAGATTGCTCTGTTCGATATGCCGCGCCTCTAATCCGGTATATCGCGCCAACTGCTTGACCACCGCCGCCCGTTTTTTGCCCTGCAATTGATTGCCCTGCATCAGCGCGACGGCATATTCATTGGCCGCCCACGCCTCGACCTCACGCAAGACGTCTTCCAGCGGACGGGCCAATAAATCAGCAGGTAGTTTCTGGTGATACCATGCCGTCGCCGTATAGGTGGGCAGAAATAAGACATAGGGCAAGTCGTTGCCGCGCTCAAATTCAAGCGTCTGGAAATTCGCCACTGTCGAAATCAGCAGCAGGCCGTTAAAGGCGATGCCCTTGTCCACCAGATAGCCACTCAGTCCGGCGGCGCGGGTTGTGCCATAACTTTCGCCTGCCAGATACAGCGGCGATGTCCAGCGGCTGTTGCGCGTCAGATAGAGCCGAATGAACTCGCCCACCGATTCCAAATCGCCTTGCACCGACCAGTAATTTTTGCCATCGTCGGGTTTGACCGGACGGCTGTAGCCCGTGCCCACCGGATCAATAAACACGAGGTCGGTCAGATCGAGCCACGTATGGGGATTATCCACCAATTGATAGGGCGGCGGCGGCATCCACCCTTCGTCCTCCATCTTGACACGCTTTGGCCCGACGGCTCCCAAATGTAGCCACACCGATGATGACCCCGGCCCGCCATTAAACACGAACGTCAGGGGGCGTGGTGCGGCGTGTTCCGGCAGTGGCACGACATAGGCCATGTAAAAAATATGGGCTTTTGTCTCGTCCTTGTCATCCTTGAGGGGCATCAACCCAGTGGTGACGGTGTAATCGAGGGCCGTATTCCCTAAATTTAGGGAATGGCTGGTCACGATAGGCGGTTTTTCTTCGACAGGTTTGGCAGGTTCGGCAGATTTCTCTTTTTCAACCGGGGCGTTCTCGTCCGACATGGGGGCGTCCTTTGTGATGATGGATAAATGCGTGCGAGGAGACTATAGCGCGGGGACACAGCAGAGGGCAAAAAATCCCCTACTGTGCGCTAAATCTACGAAATTCGGTTAAGTCATGGTTCTTGGGAACAATGGGCTTAAGCCCATTGTTGCGGTGATCTACCTATCATTCACCCGATTTTGGTATCCTTCATCGCCCCTCGACCAACGCGATTTCGGCCTCCGTCAATCCGTAGAGTTCATACACCAAGCGGTCAATGGCGGCGTCTAACTGCTCGATTTGCTCTTTAAACCAATGGCGCTGGTCATCAAAATTGGCTTCGGCGGCGGTATATTGGGGCTTGAGCGCCAACATCTTTTCGACCATCTGCGCCATGTCGTCATGTCGCTTTTTGTCGGTGGGGTCATCGAGGTCAGGGCGATAGACAGGGAAACTCTTGAGGTATTGCCCAAAAAAGCGCAGATAATTGTCTCCACTACCCTCCAAAGCCGCGCAGATTTCGACGAAACAGAATTGACCCAATTTGGAATTCAGTATGCCAAGCAGATACAAATCTTCGCCGGGAATAAAGTAGGTCGTGTTCAGGCCAAAATAGCCGGATTTATCCAGAACAAAACGAGTTGTCGGCGCTATGTCAGGGTAAATGATTTTCGGTTGCTCAAAGAGGTCGTAATAATCACAGGAGCGCAACTCCCACCATTCATCCCCTTTGTCCCAACGCTTCTCAAGTTTTGACTTAAAAGGCCTCAGATAATCTAAAACCGCAGGATAGTTTTCTATTGATATACCCCGATAGACCCACAACAGGAATTTTCCTGATTCTTCCAACCCATAACGTCGTACATCACGCCCTGCCAGTACGGGTTTAATTATTTCGGCACTACCGGGGTCAGATCGGATGAGTTTTGCACGGGTGGCATTATCAATAACATAGGCTTCATTCAAACCTGTTACAAGGCCGCGATATACTCGTCCTACGTAGTCCGTCAGCGAGACGATCTTCCCCATACCACTCGCACCCTCACCACTTTCAGCCTCGCCACTGCTCATAACAAGGGGCTTAAGCCCCTTGTTCGGGTCAACGATATTCCCCTTGCGGCTGACAGTTGGTTGCTCGGACAGATCGTGGTGGTCGGTGCTGCGGCCAGTACCCCTGCCAATATCGTCACCCGTATTGGCAACAAGGGGCTTAAGCCCCTTGTTCGTCCGGGAAACAGTAGCGATTGTACCCGTGAGTCGTGCGATTAGTTCACCTGCATCGGGCCGCCCAAGTGACCACGTATCGGCTGATAACTGGGAAATCGGATATTGGACACTGGTCTCATTGACAATAGCAGGCAAATCACCCCCGCGATTTTCCCAAAGTTGACGAAATCGTTCCTCTGCGGGCGGTGGGGTATAGCGAATCGTCGTGGATTGCCCGGGGATAGGGCGAGACAAGACAATCACAGTGCGCACGGTTGCATCCTCAAAGACAGGCAGACCCGCAAAGTCGATGATCTCGTCTACGCTGGCTTTTTCTTTCAAAAACTGACGGAGGGCTTTACCATAAGCGGCTTTCATCCATTTATTAGAAACGATCATGCCAAAACGCCCGTTGGGGTTCAGCAATTGGTGGCCCTTTTCTACAAAATAAACATATAGATCGGAGGTCATTTTCGCTGATTCAAACTGCTTCTGATAATAGGCCTTAGTAGTGTCGTCAACGGTTTGCCAGACATACGGCGGATTCCCGATTACAACATCAAAGCCACCCCGAATCCGAATCGCTTCCTCAAAGGGTTGACAAATCGCGCGAATGGCGGTGCTAAGAAACTGCCCCGCTGCTCGATACTGCCCTTCTGCTGGAACAATGGGCTTAAGCCCATTGTTGGGATTATCGGTAGCATCACTGGGAGCGCTGACGGCATCGTTCGGGGTATTTGTAGTATCAGTATCCTCACCCCACGCCGTAATCAATTCTTCGCCCCAATGCTCGGCATGTTTGCGATGGTTGCTCATGACGTACTCGACTACCTCACGCAGCATATTTTCATCGGTAATCAAGCGATGATTGAACTTCTGTGCCCAAATATGTTGACCCTTTTCCATGCCCCGTTCACGCGCAAATGCAAAGGAACTAGCACCCTTAATCTTGCGAACTTGCTCGTCTAGGGCTTCTTCATTCTCGGCTGCAATCACCATATGAACATGGTCAGGGAGTACGTTCCATGCCACTACCGCAATATGGTGGCGTTGACAAGTCTCGGCTATCTTCTGCGCCATTAATAGACGGTCTTGGGCATTCAAGATAAAGGGTTCACCCGCTTGTGATCCATACGTCACCATGCGCTCCGAGACACGCGAGTTATGCGTTACAAACGTTACAAAATAGAGCGAACGACTACGTTCTGCAAACACCTCTGGAAAGGCCGTCTGCCAATCAAAAGCCGCGTCGCCAGCAATCGCGGGGTCATGAATCAGGCTGTTGCCGCGCCGGATGTTGGTCAAAAGGGGCAGTTTGCCACGTTCGCCCGTCGCCCTTAGCAACAAATTGAGGCGGGCCACTTCGACGGCCTGTTCATCCAAATCCACGCCATAGATACATTCGCGCAGAATTCGCAGCCGTCGAACACGATGGTTAATCCGGTCAACCTCACTGCCATGTGTGCGAATCCATTTATCTAGCACATCGAAGGCTTCAATCAAAAATGAACCCGAACCACAAGCGGGGTCAACAATCCGCAGGCTGTAGGGGTCAACGCCCGTCTCCAACAGCTTACCCAATGTGTTTTGCACGATATAACGCACGACGAATTGGGGCGTGTAGTAGATACCCTGCGATTTGCGTTTGCGGCGTTTTTCCTGTTCAAAATCAATGGCTTGTTTGGCGTCGGGGTCAATCGCCTTGTACCCCAAATATTGCTCATAAATCGCGCCCAACACGTCGGCATCAATGGCGTTGAAGTCGTAAAACGCAAAAGTGCCGCCACCGACATCGTACAGGCCGTTGACAATCTTGGTTATCAGGCCGGGATTATGGACTTCGAGATAATCAATCTTGTCCTCAGCAAAGAGGGTCGCGTTATACATGTCATCCAGTTGGCGGAATAGACTTTGGATTTCTTTGAATAGATTTTTGCCTTTGCGGGTGTCACGTAACAGGGGTTGCAGCAGGCGGTTTTCAATCCCGCGATCTTCGACGGTGCGAATGAAAATCAGGCGATCCAACAGGCGTTGAATGGCGTTATCCACCGCACGGGCATCTGTCGCCCACAGCGATTTATCCCATCCCCGAATTTCGGCAAACAATTCTTTGCGCCAATTGGTCAGGTTAGAGAGCAGGTATTGATTGACGGGCAGCTTCTTGATCTTGAGATGGAATTTTTCAGCCACCCTATCCAATTCGCCAGCCAACATAGATTCTTTGGAAAGCAGCCACAAATCGTCAAAGCCTTTTTCGGCAAAGTCGGCATAATGCAAATCGAGGACGACGGCGCGTTCGGGGTTATCCTGCCATTCGGCATTGAGTACCTTTAGCCCCTCAAAATCAGTCAGGACGGCCCATGTCACCCCTTTAATCCACGCATAATTAATGGCCTGTTTGACGTTTTCGGGTCGGTTGAGGTCGGAGGACACTTTCTTGGTTTCGAGATAAAACTTCACGACCCCATTCAAATAGAAGCCAAAATCCACGAAGCCGCGTGAAATCTGTTCTTCCGCCGACATCTCAGCCGGGTTTTCGGTATCCCACCCTAGAGCGCGAAATAGGGGCAGAATAAAATATTCGCGGGTCTGCTGCTCGTTGTAATGATCGCGCTGCTTGGCAGGTGTGTTGCGAAAACGATTTACCAAATCCCCAATTTTTTCGCGGGCGGCTTCTTTAGTATCCATCGTTGCTCTTCCGGGGTTAGAATCAGAACGTACCTGAGTATAACCATCTCGCTGGTGAATTCGCAAATCGCTGGCGGTAAGTCATACGGGATTCGGTTGAACTGTGGCTATATCGGCCAACAATGGGTTTAAACCCATTGTTCCAAAAGCCTCTGAAATACGCGAATTTTGTATCACTTGCTCCCATCCCACCCTTCATAAAATCGTCAAAAATCCCTACAATAGTGCCCATCAATACCCGATTTTAATGAGGAAAGACTCAACTGTTGTCCAGTTCAACCGATTTTTATACTTTTGACGATGGCAGCACCCTCTCGTGGAACACCGCACGCTGGACGTTTTCTGAAGATGACGACGGCAACCTCTATCTCGAATCCGACCAGACATCGGTGCTGTTTAATAAATACACCAACACGATCTATCAAGACAACCTGCTGGTGGATGGGGACCTACGCGGCTTAATGGAGGCACTTTTCCACGCCAACGACGCCGACATCGCATTTGACGGCGCTCATTATCAAGAAATTCGCGTGGGGCATTTCCCGGCGGGGCGCTATTCATTTTTCGACAGTGGCGACGATGCTGATTATGAGCATGTGTTTATCCTGCTACATTTTCGGGATAACAGCGCGGCCCTGTTCAGCATCATCCCCCTTGAAGGCGAGGTCATTACCGAAATAGAGGCGGTCATGCGGTTGATTGGCAGCTTCACCGAGCTAGGCTAGGTGTTTTGGGGCTGGGGCGACGGATCTATTAGGCCGGATATGGGATTCGTAGGGGCGTACCCCGTGTGCGCCCGTCTATTGGGATGGCACAGGGCCATCCCCTACGAAACATATCCGTATTTAATCGGAAAACTGCATAAACCCATTGTTTAAAAAGTCATGAATTCCTAGACCGCCCCCCTACGTTGTGAGCAGGGAAGGCGTAACACAACCGCGTTAGTATTTCTCTGCACAATAATGTGCTACAATGCAAATCGCTCATTGGGCATCCAGCGGAGAAATTGAGTGATGGGTGATAGCATTCGAAAGCTCGAAGCACGCTTGGCTGCGGCCACCAGTCGGGATGAAAAAGTTGACCTGTTGAACCAACTGGCCTATGCTCACCGCTATCTGGACATCGAAAAAACCCGCACGTTTGCCACCCAAGCCCTTGAATTAGCCTCACAGCCCGACGCCCCACTGCCGGATGGCATGGCCCTCAGCCGAATCATGCTCAGTGTGGTGGATATTTTGGTTGGGAATTATGGGGCGGCCCTCCTCCAATTGTCTGAAATCGAGGCGAGTTTTGCAGCGGGGTGGATGCAGCCGCGCACCCGTGCATGGGCCTTGCTGAATCTGGGCCAATGTCATATCGGCCTCAGCAACGCCCCCACCGCGCTGGGTTATTTTCTATCGGCGCTGGAAATTGCTCTACAACATCACCTTGCGGAATTGGAATACTTTGCCTATCTGGGTTTGGGGAGTGTCTATGCCCAGTTGGAGCAGTGGGACGCCGCCATGCAAGCCGAAGAAAAGGCCGTGCAGTTAGCCCGCCAACTGAATGATGCCACCAAAATTTTCATAGCCACCAGCAATCTTGCCCTCAGCCATCTGGAACGCGGTGATGCTCAAAAAGCGTTGGAGTTGCAAGACGCCGCGCTGCCGTTTTTCACCCCCGACGAAACCGCCGCGACGATGGTAAATGTGGATGTCAACCGTGCGCGTGCCTATATCAAACTGGGGCGGTTGGATTTGGCCGTGCCGCTGGTGGAAGGCGCGTTGCAGGTCTATGCCGATGGCCGTTCTAAAGATGATTTGACCGAGGCGCTACAACTGCGGGCCGAACTGTATGAGCAGGCGGGGCAATATCCGGCGGCGCTCGATACGTTTCAAAAAGCGCTGGGGCTGGCCGAAAAAACGGGCAATAAAGATCGGCAGGCTGATATTCATGAACGGTTGGCGGCGGTGAATCGGCAGTTAGGTCAACTAGCAGCGGCACTCGATCATTATGAGGCGTTTCATCGGCTGCGCAGCGAGATGTTTAATCAGCAGGCCGATTTACGCATGAGGTCGCTGGAAATGGTGCATCGCACGGCGGTGGCAAGGCAAGAAGCTGAGTTATTGCAGCGTGAAAATGCTGATTTGGAAGCACGGGTCGCCGTCCGCACCCTTGAATTAGAGGAAGCGCTCACCCGCGAACAGGAGATTGCACGCGAATTGGCACGTGCCCTAGCCGCCGCTGAGGAAATTGGCAAGCTGAAATCGCAGATTATCACGACGGTCTCGCACGAATTTCGCACCCCGCTGGCGATCATCAGCACCTCGGTGGAGATGCTGACGCGCTTTGGGGATCGTTTTACTGAGGAACGCAAACGCGATATTGAACGGCGAATTTATACGGCGGTGTTTACCCTGCGTGACCTGATTCAAGATATTGTGATGGTGGACGCCACCCACAGCCGCGACATTACCCCGCAGTTGACCGCCCTGCCATTTGCTGAATTTTGCCGCGATTTGGAGAACCGGATGCGTGATGATTTGGGCTATCCGGCCTATCTCAACATCGAATATGAGCCGCTGGATACGGTCATCCGTGTGGATGAAGCGCTGCTGCGACAAGTGGTGTTTGATCTGCTCTCGAACGCCGTGAAATATTCCGACCCCGGCTATCCGATTACCGTGACACTGGCACTAGCCGATACCCATGTAATCGTGGTCGTCACCGATCAAGGCATCGGGATTCCGGCCCACGACCTCCCCCGCATTTTCCAGTTGTTCTATCGGGGCAGCAACGTCTCGACCCGCAGCGGCTTGGGTTTGGGGTTATATATCGTGGATAAATTGGTTCATGCGATGGGGGGCACGGTCACGGTTGAATCACCGGGGGCCGATCAGGGGAGTACCTTTCGGGTGGTCGTGCCGGTCAAAATCGGTGCGGCTGATGCGGGATAACATCAGCCGGGTGCCGTTAACCTTCGGGGTCGGGGTTGGCCTCGCTGAGTTCCTCCGAAATCAGCGACTCAATTTCGCGGTCACTCATCTGGGATGTTTGCTGATACGCGGGTAGCGTAATCGCCGGATTGGTCTGGGTGGCTTTGGCGGCCATCTGACGGCGCTGCACGATGTAGCGATAGACCGTGTCGAGTTCAGCGGGGGACAGCTTATCAATTTCCTGTAATAGTCGTTCCATGTCATGCCTCTCTGCTGAAGGATCGTCTTGCCCTCATTGTAGTCGGTGGGCAAGGGGGGTGTCAAATAATGGGGCGATTTTGTGGAGCTAAAACCCGCTGATGGCATGGTAAACGTGGGGATAAATCCGCCGCGCTGAGGTCACTGCAAATTCACACGCCGTACCTCGTCTAGTGTTTCATCTATTATCGTGTCAATTTCCTCATCCGTCATATGAGCCGACTGTGCATAGACGGGCTGCATAATCGTCTGAATCGCCTTCAAATCCTCACCGGGGATGAGCCAAAACGAGGTGGGCTGACGGTGCTGCATAATATACCGATAGACCACATCTAGCTCGGTAGGGGATAGTTCTTTTAGGTCATGGAGGATACGATCAAGCTGAATCATTTGGGCCTCAATTGCCACTCCGTTATCACAACCCCATTGTAAACACTCGGGCGCGAATATGTCAAACCGGATGGCAAATCTGTAATGATCGGTGTATATATTGAAATCGGTACGCGGGGATGAATCCGCCGCGCTGAAGTTAGTGTATTCCGGTTTCAAATGGTTCTATTGGAGATGATTTATGGCAAATCCTGAACACCTCGATATTTTGCGGCAAGGAGTAGAGGTCTGGAATGAGTGGAGAAATAAAAATACTACCGAAGATATAGATTTGAGCCAAGCCAAGTTGGTCAGTTTGGACTTGGATAATATTGACCTAGGTTGGGTTGATCTGAGCTATTCAGATTTGTATGAGACGACCTTACGCGAGGCCAGTTTGTATGGAGCAAATCTTTATGGGGCTAGATTAGGCGCGTGTGCTCTACATGAAGCCAATTTAAGAAAAACAAATTTACAAGAGGCTGATATGAGAGAAGCAATCTTATATAGGACTGAGCTACAAGAATCTAATATGCACCAAGCTCACTTACGAGAAGCGTATTTTTATAATGTTGACTTACGTTATGGAAATCTCACAGGTGCTCACATGCCCGATACCCAATTTATTCAATGTAATTTGCGAGGAGTTGACATAGGTAATGCAATATGTGATGGTACAACATTTGCATTTTTAGATTTATCCGAAGTAAAAGGGTTGGAATTTGTGCGGCATAATGGGCCAAGCTCCTTGGATATTCATACGATTTTCCTCTCACGAGGCGCGATACCGGAAGTTTTTCTACGTGGATGTGGTATTGATGATGACCTAATTGCTTATATGCGTGGAATGAATGGGAAAGCTATCGATTTCTATTCCTGCTTCATCAGCTATAGCCACACCGACAAATCATTTGCGCGTCTTGTTCGTGACACATTACAGGGCAGGGGGATTCGTTGTTGGCTGGACGAACATGAAATGAATCCCGGTGATGATATTTACACCGAAGTTGACCGAGGTATCCGTATGTGGGACAAAGTAATCTTATGTGCCTCTCGGAATTCACTGACCAGTTGGTGGGTAGATAACGAACTCGATACCCTATTTGAAAAAGAACGCCAATTGATGAAAGAACGCGGCGAAAAAATAACCGCCCTCATTCCCCTTGATTTGGATGGCTTTTTGTTTAGTGATGAGTTCACCAGTGGCAAAAAACGCCAACTCCAATCCCGTCTTGCTGCCGATTTCAAAGGATGGGAGCATGATAACGCCATTTTTGAGCGCGAAATCGAGCGGGTGATCAAAGCCCTTCGCACCGATGCTGGAAAAGAACCACCCCCGCCGTCGAAATTATAGGCAGCCAGCCTCACCCTCAATCGAATATCGGACAAGCCCTCGGCCCGCTCTGCAACTAAGCAAAGACAAATATGATAAAATCTGACTACTAATAAAACATTCTAGCCGTTTGATAAAGTGGATACGCGCTATGGACTCCGACTTTTTTTCCCTCTGCCTTGTGGTGGTTCCTTTTCTTCAGCCGTTAGTATTGTTCGCCTTTGCCCTTAATCTCGCGGCGAACGAGATCCGCTCACCGCCTGTCCGTATCCAAATCATGGGCTGGTGCTGGGGGATTTATGCGCTTTTATCACGTGGGGCGATTTACGTTACACTTTCCGATAGTGATATCGTTACCGATCATTGGGTCCGTTGCCTCGTTCCCATTGGCCTAGCAGCGGGGGGATGGATGCTTGCCGCATTTTCGTATGGCAGCAATCCACCACCAGCGCCTTGGGATACGCGAAAAATCGAGTTTCTTTCAAGGTTGTCGCTGTTTCTCGAAATCCTCACTTGGGTGGCAGTTTATTGCCTGTTTCAAGCATTTGTAGACTCGATGCGATACTCATGATCGAGCGTCTTCTCTACGGCTTGTCATACCAGATTCGCGTTATACGGGGTCTTTCAAGAGGATGGTATCATTTCATTCCACTCGAGATAGCCTGACAAGGTGGATAGCTATATGGACTATGGTTATTTTACATGGGGTTTTGCAGGTATTCTTTATGTTCAACCGATTATTCTGCTGATTTATGCCTTTATCCTCAGCATAGACACCATTGACGCACCGTCTACCCGTCTCCAAATCATGGGATTGTGTTGGGGAACTTATACGCTTGTATCGCGTGGGGCAATCCTCGCTATTGGTCTCATATTAAGTAATCTTAGTGTCGAATGTATTTGTGGTCTAATCCCTATGCCTCTAGCATGGGTCGGGTGGCTGCTGACGTCTGGTTCGCTAGGACCGAACAAGTCCCCTGTGGAATCGCGTGTGCTAAAGATAGAGTCCCTTTCAAGGGTGTCGCTGTTTATAGAGATTGTATTCTGGCTGTTTATTTATTTGATGGTTCAGACATTTTTAAGGGAGATTAGGACCTAGCAGAGCGTGAACTAACCTCAACCCCGTCCACTAAAAATCTTTACCCCTATATTGATGATCTTCGATATACTCATCTCCAAGCGCAAATCGGCCCGAATTTTGTGTGGCTGATGGTGCGAAAAGTGAGGTGACATGAAATGACGACTCAAACGATAACCGTGCCGGCGGCGGCGACAGGCAATGTGCTTAAACGCCTCTCCCTGCTAGATCGGTTTTTGCCCTTGTGGATATTCGTGGCGATGGCGATTGGCATTGGCTTGGGCAAGGTCTTCCCGGATATGGGCGAGACGCTCGACAAAATCAAACTCGATACCGTGTCGCTGCCGATTGCGATTGGCCTGCTGTGGATGATGTACCCCGTTCTTGCCAAAGTGAAATATGACAAAATTCCCAGTATCGCGGGCAATTGGAAGATGTCGGCGACTTCCTTATTTTTGAACTGGCTCGTCGGCCCCGCCTTGATGTTCACCCTCGCATGGATTTTTTTGCCCGACCACGAGGATTATCGCACCGGCTTGATTATTGTGGGGCTGGCGCGGTGCATTGCGATGGTGCTGATCTGGAATATGCTGGCGTGCGGCGACAACGAATACGCGGCGGTGCTGGTCGCCATCAACTCGGTATTCCAAATTGTGATGTACGCCGTCTTGGGTTATTTCTATTTATCCGTCGTCCCCGGCTGGCTCGGTGAGGACAGTGTGGCGCTGGATGTTTCGATGTGGGACATCGCCAAAAGTGTGCTCATTTTCTTGGGCATCCCCTTGCTGGCGGGCTTTCTGACCCGAACCATCCTCGCACGCAAGAAAGGCGACGAATGGTATGAGACCCAATTTATCCCCCGCCTCGGCCCAACGGCGATTATCGGCCTGCTGTTCACCATTATCATGATGTTTTCGCTCAAGGGTGAGGTGATTATTGATCGCCCCGGTGATGTGGTACGCATCGCACTGCCGCTGTTGTTTTATTTCGGCATCATGTTTACGACGGCGTTTATGGTGTCCTATTTCCTGAAATTCTCCTATCCTGACACGGCCACGATTGCGTTTACGGCGGCGGGCAATAATTTTGAACTGGCGATTGCCGTCTCGATTGGCGTATTTGGGTTGGCTTCCGGGCAGGCGTTGGCGGCGGTGGTCGGGCCATTGGTCGAAGTGCCTGTGCTGGTGAGCCTAGTCTATCTGTCGCTGTGGCTGGGTCGGCGGTTATATTCGTTTGAGCCATCCGGCACGGCGTAGAAGAATTGTTGACCATCCCCACCCCAAACCCCTCCCCATTGCATGGAGAGGGGCTTCAGCAGGCCGTTTGGCTCACCGCCCCTCTCCACTGCGTAGCGAGGGGGGCCGGGGGCTTGTCCGACATTGGTGGAAATGGCATGAATAAGCGGGGTTGGTCGGCGGCAATAGCGGTTTCGTAGGGACGCAACATGTTGCGTCTGTACTCAAAACCCCGTCGCCATGCGGTTTCCTAAGCATCGCTGGCAATCGAATATCGGACAAGCCTCCGGGGGGTGAGGATGTGTTACCGAGATCAAAAGTCAAACATCAAAAACCACCGGGCTGAATCTAGCTGGGTCATATGGGCCAAGCACTGCCGGGAGCATGGTATGACAGAATTTAAATCGCGCGGCATCCTCCATCAGCAAAACGCCAAATTTCAAATAGACCGCCATCGCCCGTCCCCCGACATCGGCATCTGTGTTGAACACTATTGGCTGATTCGCTGGGATTTGCGTGACCAACCGCCGCATATCCAAGAGAACCTGCCCTATCCGTGTGTGCATCTGGCGTTGGAGCAGGAAATTGCGCCCGACACCCATTACGAAGCCGCCCTGATTTATGGCGTGGTGACAGGCAAATTCACCCGCACCCTTGCCGGAATGGGTCAGGTCTTCGGGGTCAAATTTAAACCAGCGAGCTTCTACCCCGTCCTGCAATCCTCCGTCGCCGCGCTGACTGACCATGTGATCCCCCTAGCCCAGATTTTTGGCCCCGCCTGTCAGGATTTATCGCGCACGATTTTCGCCCTACCAGATGACACGGATCGCATCACCGCGATGGAAGGGTTTTTGCGGGCGCACCTACCCGAACCCGATGCCACTGTCTGCCGCATAAATGACATGGTGGACAGCATCATCCGTGACCGCGAAATCCTCAAGGTGGAGGATGTGGCGGCGCGGTTTAATCTCGGCACACGCACGCTTCAACGGTTATTTCAACAGTATGTCGGGGTCAGCCCCAAATGGGTCATCAAACGATTTCGGCTACATGAGGCCATCGAACGTATGACGGCGGGTGAGGCGCATGATTGGCCCAAGCTGGCAGTGGAGTTGGGTTATTTCGATCAGGCCCATTTCATCAAGGATTTTAAAACACTGGTCGGTCAGACGCCTGCTGAATACGCACGCCAGTGCAGCAAATCAGGTCAACTCACACGGAATTCGGGTGAATGATGTCTGTTTAACCTGCTCGGTTGCGAAGTTCAAAATTGGGCAAGTCGTGGTGCGATTCAAGTTTGGGCAGGTCTTAGCCCTGCCCCTACCAAATGGCGTTACGATGCGATTCTGTAGGGGTTGGGCTAAGACCAACCC
>JAIOHL010000007.1 GCA_019913005.1 Anaerolineae bacterium
CAGGCATCCATCACCCGAATTCCGTATTAAATCAAGTATTCTCTGATTTCAAACAGGGTGGGGAAGCTGGAACACGTCAATATTTTCCGTGATCTCGTTCACAATAGCCGTTTCAATCTCCGGTGACAATTCAATATTGGCCTGCACAGCGATTTCATGAAGTACAGACTGTGGAGACGCCGCCAGTTGTTCAACTAGCTCTGGCTTTGCGATAAGGGCTAAGGCGAAATCCTGACCATTGGGCAGATCGGCCAGACTGGGAATTTCGCCGAGTACAAATTCGGTGATGGCCGGATACGCAGGGGCATAAAACGTATTAGCAGGCATCAAATTGCCCCCAAAGACCCCCGTGACCACCGCTTGAAAACTGCCCGGAATTGTCCCCGTTGGACTCGCTGCTGTCCGGGCACCCGGCGGGTTGGAAAAATTGGCAAATTTGTAAACGGTTGGAAAATTGGCAAATTCGCAGTAGTAATTGTCGGTATCCACCTTCATGGGTCGGACGCCGGGGCCAACCCAGTTGCTCACAAAGCTGTAGAAATGAGCCGCGTTCATCCCGCGCACAATGGCATCGCCTTCGGGAACATTTTCGACCCCTAATTGGTAATGGTGGCTATCGCGGCTGTGATCCCACCCACCCATATGAGGTATACGATCACCAAAACCGATCCAGCGCCAATCGCCCCATCTATAGCGGCGCATCGCCCAAACATAATCATCGTCGCGCAGGTAATCGTTTCTTACTTTTTCGAACATTACCCATTGAGTAACCGTTTGCACCTCTACTTTGTAATAAATCGCCATGCTCTAACCCCCTTGTTGCTCACGAATGCTTTAATATAATTAATGGTAATTATGGGGTGGATATCACATGGTTAAGATACTTCAGATCATGAGTGCGAATCCGAGCCACCCATAACGTCGTCTCGGTGCCGTTGTCGAGGATTTTTTCACTGGTTGCAGCACTCAACGTTAACCCTTGACTCTCGCCATCAAAAATTGCGCTATCGGTTTCTCCCTTCTCCCAAATATGCCAACTTAGCTGCTGGTCACAGGATGTTAGGACATCGGTGTCGTCGGGTAGGTTCATGCGAGCCACGCCGCGTTCCGTAACCGCCCAAAGCACCCGGCCCTTATCCGAAGTCGCCAGCGTAAGCACTTTGCCACCGGGTAGAGGCGAATTACCCTCCTTACACTCGATCCAAGCATCATCATCTTGCCCTACCGTGTCCGCACCCGCTACTAAACCGGATAACCCCCGTTCCGTCGCCACCCACAGGCGTCCCCATGCGTCGAGTGTAAGGTCTACACGACTTTCACCCAATTTGTCGCCCGTCATCTCACTATTGATGAACCCCCATTGGTTGTCCTGCCACGCATACAGTAAAGTAGTGCTGGTTGTCCATAGGATTTCATGGTCAGGGGAATAGACCAGCCGATTCATCGAGTCGGGCGTGTATTCGGCGGTTTCAGATGGATGTACCCACGCTTGGCCGTCAAAATAATACAACCCCCTCCGCCCGCGTGTCCCGACCCAAACCGTGCCGTTGTCTGTCGCATAGATCGAAGAAGCACCGCGTAATTCCGGTAGGTCGGCCCATGAAATATCACCACTCGCCGAATCCACTAGCCCAATACGACTGCTCTGGTCAAGCTCGTCGGCAGTGACAATCCACGCCTTTGAGCCATCATCGAAAGCAGAGATGGCCTCAATCGTTAGGTCGTTTGCCTCCGAGATTGGTATTAATTGATTGTGGGTGGGATCGCGCACCAGAAGGCCCGTATTTGTCGCCAGCCACAGATAATTCCCTTTGGCGGTTATCGCCTGTACGATTTCAGTGTTGGGGAATGCGGGGGGGTTATAAGCTGCCAATGGTTCAAGCTGTGGGACATCATCGGAGGGGTAGAATTGCCAGATGAGAATGGCGGCGACGATCAAACTTGGCAGCACCCAATAAATCCACTTGAGCCAATGGGGACGGGGTTTCAATTTGGCGAGATCAGCGTTGACCTTATTGACCAAATCTTGTTGGGATGAAAAGTAACCCACCACATGATAGGTTTGCAGGTACTCTTTAAAAACCTTTAGCCGAGATTGGCCCGGTTCGCCCTCAATCCATTGGGCAGGCCAAGCCTTGATCGCTGTATCATCTTTTTCATCAAAAAGATACAGGAGCATGGGGATTTTGCGTTGACGTGCCCACTGATATTCCCATTCAGTGATGCTCGTTTCGCCATTGCCTCCAAACTTGCGCCAGTACCATGTTCGATACGTGATGTTCGACTGAGGGGCATAGCCATAGCGAAAGGCGTATACCCCTATAAAAATATCGGCTTTACGGACTTTGTTATAACATTCTTGGAGGGCGTTATCCGCCGTTGGGGAAAAATTCTCTTGAACAATCGGATGATAGCCAAGACGCAAAACCACATCTTTCAATGCGTCACGGTACTCCTCTAGGTCACGTTGTGTAGAGCTTATAAAAACACTATAACGCGCCATTGGGGCTATCAGCTTTTCATAAGGGTGACGATGTTTGTATTATAACACGGATGAACAATTTATGGGTGCAATCGAAACATCGGGTAAGGACAGTACCATACGCCCCTACCCGATTCGTAAGTTGGGATTAATACCCGCTGTTGACGGTAATCAGCACCGGATAGGATTGCGCGGTGGCCGAGCCGGACGGCGTGACCAACAGGGTATAGGTCGTTGAGAACGGCGGGCAAACCGTGCGGGCATCAATCAGATTGACAAATGCACCGTCAAACAACACCTGACTCGCTCCGGTGATATTCCACGAAATGGTGGCACAGTTCCCCGCATTGATGACATAGGTGTCGGCTGTCACAAACACATTAAAGGGTGTGACGGGTGTGGCGAGCGGAATGGTCGCGGTGGGCGCATTAATCACGCTGGCGTTGACAATCGGCACGGTGCTGAGATTGATATTGATCGTCAAATATTGGGCCAAGACCCAACCCGTGACGCTGGTGGAGGTTTGCACCTGTATCCATGAATTATCGGCAAGGCGACCCACCACACGCACGCCTTGATTTTGGGCCAAAACCGTCAGTACCCGCCCGCCTGTACCGGGGGATTCGCGCAGATTCAGCCGACTGGTGTTTACGATGGCATCCCCGGTTGGCAGGGTGGCGGGGTCGAAGGGTTCAATGAAATAACTGCTGGCATCCCCTTCCGCAACCCATCCGGTACGGCCATCGGACAGGCGGATTTGCCACCATGTATAGTTGCCCTGACACTGCGGCCCACCTTGAATGGTGAACTGCGTGCCTTCGGGCAGCGAGGTGACAAAGGCACCGCCCGGCGCGGATCGCATCCGCAAGGGTGAGGGATTGGTGTTGCTGATGGTAACGCGGCCTGTTGCCCCAACCGATACACGGCTGGCAGGTGCGCCTGTGCAAAGGGATGTACCGGGGCTGGTGGTCGTGCTCCCACTGACGGAAGCTAGACGGAAGGTGCTGCCGGGGGGATTTGCCCACAACAAACGAATATCTTCGTCCTGCGACTGCCACAGCAATTGGCCGCTGGTTGGGTTGGCGATGCCATGTCGGAAAATTTGCCCCAGTGCATCGGCCCGCAGGAAGCCTTCAATGGTGGGGTAGACTGAGCGTGTATCCGTTGAAAGCTGGTTGGCAATCCCGGACTCCACCCCCAACACCCAAAAATCGCCCTGCCCCGCCGTATGTTCGGGCCGGAAGGTGCTGTAGACCACCAACTGTCCATTACCCGCCCAACTGGGTGAGCCAACGTAGTTGGTGCTGTCAGTGTGGAGCGTCACCGGGCCAGTGGGAATACCCGCGACGGTATTGCGCTGAATGACGTTGGTAGCCGAAAATGGGCCATTGGGTTCGAGCGCGGGGATGGCGGGATCAAGACTTGGGAAAACTATCGCGCTAGTGGTCGGCAAAATATCGGTGGCGCTGCGAACCAGATTGCTAGGGATGACGGCTCCGCTGGTCGGATTCCACGCAAGGGCCGGATATTGGCTGCTGCCACCCGCAAATCCTAGAATAAATTGGATATGAATTTGGGCTGTCGCGCCAGACCCCTCATAAAACATGGGGCGCGGGAACCACGACGAGGTACTGGCAAGGGTCGAGGTGGTCTGGGGATTGGTGTTGTCTAAGAGGGCCTGTACCTGACCATTCGCCACATTAAAGACAATCAGTCGCCACGCCGAACTGACGATTTGTTGGGCAAAACCGACAGCTACGCGACTTGAATCCGTAGTAAAAGCATAAGGTGATCCACCATAGGTTGGATAGAGCAGACTCAATCCCGGCCCGCTGCCCAGCATAATATTTTCGTTTGGTTGGGCAGTGTGGGTCTGGACGAACTGCCCAGTCGCCAGATTGTAGAAACCCAAGCCGCGCTGCCCATTCGAAAGGGTCGCCGCGAGGAGCATCATTTGACCATCTGGCGAAAAGCTCATCACGGGTGGGTTTTCAATGCTGGTGACTTCGTTGGGCAGTTTGGGGCGGGGGATACTGGTCACAAGGCCGGACGCATTGAGCAGATACAGTACATCCCGGATGGGTGAATAGGCCCAAGCGTAAAATGGGCTGGATGGCAATGTTTGGGAAGGCAGAGTATTGTCGGAAACCTCCGGTTCAGCGGCATGGGTCAAGGCAGGCAATGTTGGAAGGCTAGACCCGACAAGGGTGATCACTATTACAGCAGCGGCGAGGATGCGCTTTCGCCAAGATAGGTACTGCATAACCACTCCTTTAATCTGAAAAATAAAAGAATCTAACTCGAACGGCGGGGTAGGTTGTCAAATGATTGCACCACGCCAACATAGTCGCCATCGTTAACCATGCGTTCCAAATAGACCCCTTTAGTATAGGCCGCAACGACTTTTCGCCAAAACACCTGTGCATTGGTGTTACGGGCGAGTTGAAACACTTCCCATCGTCCGGGGAACATATCAAAAACCTCATGGGCCGCTTGCCGACCAATGCCGCGCTTTTGGAACGCCGCCATAATAAAAAATTCCTGCAAATCCATTACATTGGCCTCGCCCGTATAGCGACTTTTTTCGCGTTGGGTTATCATCGCCAAACCTGCTAGATTGCCATCAGCCCGAATCAGAAATGGGTAACGATTGGTACTTGTCCAGCAGCCATCGAGGTCAATTTCATAAAATCGGCCCGCGTTGGTGGTGATAAAGCCCATAAATCGGCTGAATTCGTACAGGTAAAATTGAAACAGATTCCGATAGGTAGTTTCGTCCTGTAGGGTAGCGGGTGTCACTTCAACGTTGCCCACTGGTTTCATCCCCTCTCATTCGCATCACGCTTGGTTAAAGACCTGATAGCGATATTACGGGGAAGTGCTTAATCATGCAACTTTTGGCTTGTGCAAATAGTTAAATATTGTTAAACTATTTAACTATTATTTAAACAAAGTCGTGAGAGTGATCGAGAGAGCTATTCGATGGGTAGTGACCAAAACCCTGAATTATACGCTGTATTACGTCGTTTGCTGGAACATGAGTCGCCGCACATCCGGGCGCGGGCACAAATTGTCTTGATGACGCTGGAAGGCCGTTCAGTTGCCGAAATTGCAGCGGAGACCAACTTATCCGAACGCACGGTGCAAAAATGGGTCAAGGCATGGGAAGCGGATGGATTGGCGATTTTTCCGGATGGCACAACGGAAAACAAGGCTATTTCAGACGAAACACCGACGCCGGAAGTGGCTATTGATGAATCCCCTACCCTACTTCTGCCGAGACCTGTATTGCCTCCGCTGACCGCGCCGGGGATATTGCCTACCGATAGCCTAGCTGAAGCCGCCCGCAAAACCCTCTATTTTCAGTTCCAGCAAATGCTGATTCACTATGCCGAAATTGACGGCCATGATCCCGTTGAAGGCATCCACAAAATGCGCGTGGCGATTCGGCGTATCCGTAGCGGCTATCGCTTGTTTGATGGCAGCCTCTCCCGCGACTATTATGGTAAACTGCCCAAACGCCTACGCTACACCGCCCAGATGTTAGGCAAAGTGCGCGATTTGGATGTGGCCCGCATCAAAACCGAGTTCTATATTATCAACACGCTCGATAATGATGCCACGCCCTTGATGCCCCTCTTAAACATCATAGATCAACGTCGTACCGCCGCACTGCAAGAAGTCCATGCGTGGTTTGAAGATGCACGATTTACGAAATTCGTGACCCGGCTGGCAGCGGCAGTGGAAGGGCCAACGGTTGAGCCAACTTCAGAGGTACTCCCATCGGCAGCCTATCAGGTCAAACATGTTTTGCCGCGCCTGATTTATACGCAGTGGGAGGCCGTCGCCCGCTTTGATACGGTGATTGAGCACGCTAACAGTGCAACCCTGCATGAACTTCGTATCGAATTTAAACGCCTGCGTTACGTATTCGAATTTTTTGAAGAAGTGCTGGGGCCAAGCCTTAAATTTGTCATCAAGGAAGTCAAACAAATGCAAGATCATTTGGGCGATTTAAATGATGCCGAGGTCGCCGGGATTTTGCTGCATGATGTACACAAAGAACTCAAAAAATCGGAGCGGCAGGCGGTTGAGGCCTATCGTGCGGCGCGTGAAGCTGAGGCAGCCCTATTGAAAGCGGGCACCTTTGCGGCATGGGTCAACTATAATCGCGGCGATGTGCATGAGGCGTTGGCACAGGCGATTGGGGTGTTATAAGAGAGTAGCAATCCCCACCCCCAACCCCTCCCCACTGAGTGG
>JAIOHL010000008.1 GCA_019913005.1 Anaerolineae bacterium
GTCTAGTGTTTTTTATGCTGCGGGTGTTGCAAGCCGCCGTCGTGTTGATGGGCGGTCTGTTGTTGATGATGACGAGCATGGTTGGGCAGGCACGCGAAAACCAAGCGCCCCCCTATGAAATGATGCTGCGCCAGTCGTGGCAAAATCACAGCGCGGTCAACTGGTTGCTGTTTAACCCCTACACGGGGCGCATCCGTCCGTTTATGGAGGGGGTCGTGGGCGTGGAATTTTTGGGATGGGCGGACGATGGCGTATTCATTTATACGGCGGTAGATGGTGATAATTATGCCCTCTTTCGCGCCGAGAGTGCCGATGGGCCAAGCACATTATTGGCTGACCGCCTTGCCCTGCCGGACGGGATATGGTCGCCAGATCGCCGCTGGATAGTGGTACAGCAAATCGGCCTGCGCGGGGATAGCATTCTGGCGGTGCGCACGGATGGCAGCGGGTCGGCAGTCCTTAAAACTGGGCTGAATGTGGGGCGACAGGTTGCCGTCCCCGATTACGCCTTCTCACCCGATGGCCTTTCAATCGCCATGACCGTGCGCGAAGGCCGCAACCCCGCCGTGTATGTCGCCCGTTTGGACGGCACGGCCATTACGAATGTCACCCCGCCGGATACACGGTTGGTAGCGGTGGAGGGCTGGCTGCCCATTGCGGAAGGCTTGATTGTGCAGGCCGATGCAAAATTGGTATGGGTGGATGTTGAGACCGGGGCATCGCGGCGTGTCACAGGCGACAAAGGGTATCCGAGCGAAACGATCAACCAATGGACGCAGCTACCGAATGGACAGGTGTGGGTCGGCATTATGGAGGCCGAATCCAGTGGGTCGCCCCTGCATCTGGTCAACGCGGCGGATGGCACGCCGATTTTGGATGAACCGAATGTACGCTGGGCACTCTACAGCCCCGATGCGGCCTATATCATGCTGATTTCAGATGATGGCACATGGGCGATTTTGGAGGTTGCCACTCAACAGCGGCGGGTGTTGGAACTGCCCTTTGGTGGGGTCAATACGCAGCAGCCCGTGTGGTCGCCAGACAGCCGCTATGTGGTGGCCGTGTCGCATGTCAGTGGCCTGTTGCCACAATATGCGGTGTGGCGTCTGGATGTGCAAACCGCTGGCAAATTTGTCGCGTTGTGGCAGACGCCGGACAGCCTGTTTGATCCGTTTTGGTCGCCGAGCGGGGATCATGTGTTGGTCGCCTCCAATGCGCAATTACAAACGGGGCTGATCTGGATGAAAGCGGATGGAAGTGACCGCCAACGCCTGACGCATGTTCAGCAGTTGGGCCAGCACGATTTTTCGGCATGGTCACCCGCGATTGAGAAGGATTGGTCAGAGCACCACACCTTATGGGGCATGGGTGTCGGCCTATTGGCATGTGCGATGGTCGGGCAGGCGACACGACGGCGGAGACATCAGAGTATGTGATTTCAATGGAGGCAAGGAAAAACCAACATGTGCGCGATGCAAAAATTAGTTGGCTTGATCCTCATGATGCTGATTACGATGGCAGGCGCAATGGCTGTAGCAAAACCGGACCCTGAGAATATATCTGCCTCCCCCATCCTCATTCGTCGCAGTAATGGGTTGAATGATTACCCTTCCATTTTGACGCTCCTCGATCCGGCGACGGGCAAACAATGGCTTATTGGTGAAGAAATCTCGGCCTCCTTTTTCGGGTATGCTTCCGACGGGGCGATGATTTTGATTGGCTATGATGAATCATATCAACCCAATTTATATCGTCTGGAACAGGTTAGGGGTGAACCAGAAAAAATCGCCAGTGATGTGTATGGCGGGGCAGAGGGCTTTCAGGTGTGGTGGTCGCCCGATCATGATTGGCTGTTTTATATCAAATATAACGGTGAAAAAACCACCCTATACAGCGTCCGCGCCGATGGCAGCGAAGGCCATAACCTTTCCAGTGACGTGATTTCAAAGGGAGGGGTTTGGTCTAGCCCGCCGCCAGCAATCTCACCAGACGGTCAATGGATTGCCTTTAGTGCGATTGATATCGATGGAAGCACTGATGTCTATCGCGTGCGACGCGACGCATCGGGCCTGCAAAATTTGACCGATGATTGGGCGGGCTATGAGTATGTGTTGGGTTGGCTTCCCAACGACAATATTCTTTTGCTGCTGGGTCCCGGTAATTTATATGACCCGCAGCATCCGCTCATGTACGTCCCGGAGCGTGTCTATGCGGTGGATATGATGGGCAATCGTTGGGTATATATGGACAATGCGGACGTGCCCATACAGGCATTTTATGGATGGTTAGCCAAGCCTCCAGGCGCTTTGCTGCTCGCTTGGGTAAATGGGTACTATGACATCCTCGCCGTGCGGCCCGATGGCAGTATTGCATGGCAAACCAACTATTGGCGTTTTCCGTTTGGCGTGGGCAGCGATGCGTGGGTTGTCACCGCGCCGGATGGCTTTTCCGACTCCATTAGGATTACCGACACCACTGCTGGTACTTATCGTGAGGTGCATTTACCTAATCCATTTGACGCATGGGCAACCCAAACCAAAGGGTGGTCGCCAGATGGTACTTGGTTGGTTTTTCGCACGACCAATTTGCAGACAGGGCAGGGTGAAATCTGGCGACTCGATCTCCCCACTGGCAACTTGAATTTTGTTTGGGGCGACCCCGGTGCAACCATTTCTGATGTGGCAGTATCCCCCGACGGCACAGCCCTAATCGTCCATGTCGCCCTGCCGGATTGGTCGGGTCTGCTATATATGACCCTTGATGGTCAACATCTTGAACGCTGGACAGATGTCCGTGATCCTGACATTGGGCGACATGAGTTTGTAGCTTGGGCCGACCAGCCTAGATAGAGAACCATCAACATATGCGGCGACTGCTCCAAACGACCTTTTTCAGCATGGGCATATTGCTCATTTTGACCACCGTCCTGCTCCATACCCAACGTGACGGGGAGGGTGTGCCGTCCTTGATCGCTGTACAAGGACAGGAATCACCACGCTTGGTCATGCTGCTGCCCCTCTCTCACCAACAAACCCCGCTGACGCCCTACATGCGTGGCCTGCAATATGTGGCATGGACGCCCAACGGCCTGCTGTATACGGCATTGAGTGAGCAGGGCGACACGGTGCTGTATCGCGTTTCGCACATCGGCGCGACCCCTGAATTATTAGCCGACCAACTCCTGTCACGCATGGTCGTTTCGGAAAATGGCGAATGGGTAGTCGTGGCGGATTCGGGGGGGGTAAGTGGTAATTATGGCCTACGGGCGATTCGTACTGATGGCAGTGAACAGCATCCCCTCACCCTCGGTTTGCAAGAAGACCTTGAAATCAACCAAGAAATGATTCCCGTTGTCTCCCCTGATGGCACATGGGTGGCGTTTTCGGTGTATGCTCCTTCCGATGATTTTGATGTCTACCAGGTCAAAATGGACGGGACAGGCTTGGAAAATTTGACGGCGGACATTGAGGGGACGGGTGAACCGCTGGCATGGGCAGTGGATGATTCGGGATTTATCTTCTCCGTAAATGACCAACTATTCCGCGCCGAGAATGGGACGGGTAAATTGATTCCCTTATTACCCGATGCCCCGCCCCAACAAGTATTGGTCGCACAGAATAAACAGTTTGGTCTGGCTATCGTTGAAGTAGATAATCAGGGAGATCAAGGCCTTTATGGGGTCAAGTTTGATACTACGATAGCTTGGGCACAGCCTATCGGGGGGGGAGTTTGGTTTCATCCAAAAGGGTTATGGGGCATTGCCAATAATCCCGATCATGAGTGGGTTCGCGTGTGGGGTGAAACAGGTGAGGCAGCGGTTATTGAACGAATTTATGCTGACTTAGCGTGGGAACTACAGTGGTCACCTGATGGTCAGTCCGCTATTGTTTCGGGTGACGATCTCAAAAACAGTTGGTGGCTCTGGCAATTTTATCCCACCTCAAACCGATTTGAACGCATTTGGGGAATCCGGACTCGCCTCTTTCTCGATCCCACTTGGTCGCCTGACGGGCTATGGATTGTAGCCCATGCCATGATAGATTATCATTCGGAACTGCTATGGATACAACCAGAGGAATCAGAACCTATTTGGCGTGAGAATGCACAAAATCTTCAACTTTTCCGAAATATTCATTGGGGGCCGACCTATGAAAAAACATGGTCGGCGGGGGTGCTCCTGCTGATCGGGGTGGTGTGTGTCGCAGGTGCATGGATGGGATGGCCTATCATTGGCAGACTAATTTCGCGCCGTCGCCATTTGGCATAACACCATCAAACCCTTACACTTGTCCTCATCTCGAGGACATTGATTTCGTAGCCGGGGATTTCTAATCCTCGGCCCATTTGGATACCACTAACACATGCGGAGACTGCTCCAAACGACCTTTTTCAGCATGGGCATATTGCTCATTTTGACCACCGCCCTGCTCCACACTCAACGCGACGGGGAGGGCGTGCCATCGTTTTATGTCGAGGAGGGGTGGGATAAACGCCGTGTGCTGCAAATGAATCCCCTTAACCACCAGTCATCGCCCGTCACACCCATGATGAACAGCCTGCACTATCGTGGGACGACCCCACATGGTCTGATTTTCGTGGCTGCCATCGGGCCAGAAGACTACGCGCTCTACCTGCTGCCAAATCGGGATGCTCCGCCGCAAATCCTTGCCGCACACATCCTCTCGCGCCTGACCCTCTCAGAAAATGGCGAGTGGGCTATCGTATCCGATTCCGGCGGGTTAGCAGGCAATTATGGATTACGGGCCGTGCGTACCGATGGCGGCGGCAGTTATCCCCTAACGCTGGAATTGCGCGAAGACCTCGAAATTTATGCAGACATGAATCCCATAATCGCCCCGGACGGCACATGGATGGCCTTCGCGGTCTATACGCCCGAAGGTGAAATTGATGCCTATCTGGTGAGCACAGACGGCACGGGTTTGGAAAATCTGACGCCGGAGGTCACGGGGACATTCGCTTATCCCATTGCGTGGACGGACACCGGTCTGATTCTTGCTTATGGGACGCGGGTGTATCGCGTCGAGGACAATACCCCCGTCCCGCTAGTGGTCGAGCCGCAAAATGCCGACGTGCGTGAAACGTGGCTGGCACATATCCCCGACATTGAGGCCGAATTGGTCATGAGCGGGAACCCCGCCACCGTCGAAATCACCCTCATGGCGGTACATGCCGATGGTCGGGTGGCATGGCAGCAGCCAATTACGCCAATTAGCCCAACTACCCCGCCTTATTATTCTATACTCAGCAGTTCGGCATGGGTGGTGAGTACACAAGACGACCACTGGGTGCGGATTCGCACGGTGGATGGAGCGGTTTTTCCAATACAGTCGCCGCTCGATGACATTCGCATGAGCAACAGCATCTGGTCAGCCGATGGCAGTATGGCCCTCATCGTTGGGACAAGGGCAATCGGCAGTGAAGTATGGGTTTTGGATGTAGCAACGGACGATTTGACGCTGCTCTTGGATACCGCCGACCAAGTGGCATCCGCTTTTTGGACGCCGGATGGACAGCATGTTCTGTTGATTATTAACCGTACCGAAACCCGCTATCTGGCATGGTTGGAAATCGGCAGGCCGGGGATCCGCTGGCAGCACGACATCGGTTGGTATGACGGGTTTGTCGGTTGGGGGCCGACCATCCAAAAAGAGTGGTCAGTGGGGCTGCTGCTGGCAATTGGGGTGGTGTGTGTCACGATTGGGGCGGTGCGGCGAAGTCTTCGGAGGGCTATCCAACCTTATACCCGATTCGCGTAAATGCTCACCCCATCCCCAACCCTTCCCCGCAAGC
>JAIOHL010000048.1 GCA_019913005.1 Anaerolineae bacterium
GCCCTTTCCCTAGTGTCGCCCCCTGCCCCTCGCCGTGTTTGGGTGAGATTGGCATTCGATGATACCCCCTATCCGCGTTATATTCATAAACATTTCCGCCATCAACCGAAAGGCCTATCATCATGCTGCCAGAACTGCTGACCATTCTTATTGGGGTATTGGGGGGCGTGGCTGTCGGCGTCCAATCACCGATTGCCAACAATGTTGGGCAAAAAGTCGGTGGCGCGGCGGGCAGTTTGATCGTGCATATCAGCGGGGCACTGCTCTCGGCGGTAGTGTTAATCATCAAAGGTGGGGAAAATATCCGGGCTATCCGCAGCCTACAATGGTGGATGTTTGGCGTCGGTTTTTTCGGCGTCATTTTGTACCTGACGATTGTCTACACCATCCCGCGTATCGGCGTCGCGCCCGCCCTCACGCTGATTATCGTGGGGCAGTTGTCGGCCGGGATGCTGATAGATCATTTTGGCCTGTTTGGGGTCGAGGTGCGTTTGGTGGATGGCCCCCGTCTATTGGCAGCGGCCCTCTTGCTGTCCGGCGGCTATTTGATGACACGGTGAGGAAGAATTTACCTCACCCCAAACCCCTCTCCCATGTGAGAGGGGCTTCAACAGGCCAGATTCTACTCCCCCTCGCCTGTTGGAGAGGGGACCGGGGGGTGAGGTTGAACAATTCAGAATTACCCATCAAGTGCCGATTTGATAGATGGCAGGGCGATATTTCGGCTCAGGAATCGTCAGCCCCTTTGCCTGAGCCACTTCTAACCACAGGGTTTTGGCAATCAATACTTCGTGCAAGGCGATTTCAGGTGTCTCACCGGAGGCGGAACAATATTTTAGGTCAGGGATGTCGGCAATATATTCGCCATCATCATCGCTGTAAAAAATGTTGATATGATAGTCTTTCATGATGTTTCCTCCCCGTCGAGTCGTAGGTCATATGCTTCAATGAGTTTTAGAAACTGTCTAATCTGATAGGGCTTTACTTGATTATTCCTGTTTGGTTGGATTACCAATAGCTCACTGATAGAGGGATGGGAAAAGACATGATGGCTTCCACTCACCCGATCAAGCACAAATCCAAATGCTTCCAACAACAGGGCAAAATCATCAAATCGGAAGTTTTTTGACCCACTTAGGAGTTTTTCGAATAATTTTTCTTTTTTCGTCAAACGAGCGATTCCTGTTTGAGAGTTTGAGAAAATTATACAATAATCTACAGGAATTAGGGTTCACGGGAAGTGAAATTGTCTGCCGGAGATGCGGTAGAGCAACCGCACCTCCCATAGCAAATGGAGACGGGCCTTAATCCTGCCCCACCCCCCAAATCATCGCCGTACCATCATCCAACAAGAAAATGACATGCATCCCCGTCGGTGACCAGTGCGCCCCACCATATAGCCCCCACACAGGCGAGACGGGCAGCGCCATCAAATTCAACTCCTCACCCGTCACCGTATGGTTGAGCCACAAAAACCCATTAAGCATGAGCGCATAACACGCCCCGTCACTTGACCAGCGCACCTCCTCGGCGGTGGTCGGGTAGGTCGCAGAAATGGCGTTGGCCGTCACATCAAACACCGTCATATCCCCGCCGTTGGGGATAAAGATCACGTTGCCATCGGCGGTAAATTCGGGGGCTGTGCCAAGCGAAATCGCCTTCAAATGTCCGATTTCCGCAAGCTGCACCGTTTCGCCCGTTTCCCATTCCGGCCCATACACGCGGAAAATACTCCCTCGAGCTGAGAGAATCCAGTGCAGCCCGTGTTCCGTCCATTGCAACCGGGTATTCAGATAGGTCGCCGTGCCTGCCAAATCGTCCAGCAGCGCGGCAAAGGTTTGCGATTCACCCGTCTGGATCGTATAGACCGTCACATCCCCGGCGTCGGTGATATACGCCAATTGTCTGTTATCCGGCGACCACGCGAGGCCGTTAACATCTTCCACCGCAAGGCGCGTGATACCGTTATCGGCCAGTGTCACCAATGCAACCGCGTCATATTCGGCCACCGCCAGCATCGCATTATCCGGCGACCACACCATGCCGTTGTGACCATAGTTGATGTCGAACGAATTGACCACTTGGCCTTGCAGGTCATAAATAAACACCTGCCTTAGCACTGAATCACGATCTAGCGAAAGTTCGGACAGGGCCACCAACTGCCCATCCTGTGACCACGCCGGGAAAAAATAGAGGCTGGTATGGGCCGCACGGGTCGCCAAAATTTGACCGCTGGGGATTTCAAGGGTCTGCATTTGACTCCCGCTATTGACAAATAGACGGGTCGCATCGGCATTCACCGCGATTTGCTGGGCACCCCCGCTGATCGAAAGGCTGCTGGTCGAGTCGCCATTGACCAGCAGCACCCCTGAATCGGCTTGGATAAACAAGGTCTCCCCGGCCCACTGCAAATCTTTGACCGCCTCTTCGTTTTGACGCAGCAGACCCAGACTGGCGACATCCCACCACTGCACCAACGAACGGGAATTATTTTCGCCTTCGATAGCCCCGATTGCGATGGTGCTGCCGTCGGGCGACCATGCCACCTGTCGGACATTAAAATACCCGCTCGGATTGGTGGAGGTGAATGTCCGGCTGGTGCCATCGCTGCTGTCCCAGATCGTCGCCGCCCCAATCGCTGGCACATAATCCATGATTTCTTCGGCGGGGGTATAGCCATAGCTGGATACGTACAACAGGCGTGTGCCGTCCGGCGACCAAACGGCCTCATCCGGGTTGCGGATCACGCCAACCGCGACAGGGGTCAGCGTTTGTGAGGCGATTTCCAAGCTATAAATGTCATAATAGGTCGTGGCGTCGGGGTAGGGCGATACATTGCCAAGATGAATAATCGCCAAGCGTGCCCCATCCGGCGACCATGCCACATGCGTCACTTGGCGCAGATTGGGCAGGATCAGCGCCACTTGGCCCGTCCCCACCTCCCAAATCCGCACGCCGTCATAATACCCCGCCGCGATTTGTTTGCTGTCGGGCGACCATGCCAGTGTCGTCGGTACATAGCCATCGGGGGGGGAGATTTCTGGTGGGATGGGTGCAGGCGGTGTCACCCATACCCCGTCGGACAAGGGTACACCAGATACTGACGCTTTAAATTGGGCGATGTCCCCCCATGTGGCGGCATCATACACCCACAGACCCGTCCCCGTCGCCACCCCGACCTGTGTGCCATCGGGACTGAGGGCCATATCATCAATGCTGCCGCGTCCAATGCGCACGGTGGTATCAAAATTGGGAACATGGGTCAGGCAGGCGGATTCTTGGGCATAACTCAAAGGGGGTGTCGGCAAAATCACGGCTTGGGCGATAGCGAAGAGTGCGAACAACAATCGGTAAACCATCTTTGATCTCTTTCGTCCTCCGGCTCTTGTCAATTTTGTGTAAGGATGTTGGTGTAAAGATGCTCGGCGGCGCAAAAAAGTTCCCAGACAACCTCACCCCAAACCCCTCTCCAACGTGGCGAGGGGCTTGACTAGGCCGTTTTCGACTCCCCCTCGCTTATTGGAGAGGGTGCCGGGGGGTGAGGTTATTGTGTTGGAGAATATCGGCTAAAGGTTTACCGATTGCCCTTCACATTCTGGCGCACCTGACGGATGTTGGCGACCATCGCTTTGCGCGGATAGGTGGGCTTCAGTGGCAGTTGCTTCGGTTTCTGGTCACGATGATGATGATGCGTGACGGGCGACGGTTTTGGAAGGTCTGAATTACGGATGAGGTCAGTGTGAGGGTGGGCTTTATCCGGTTCGTGTTTATTCGACATCAATATCTCCTTATACTCAGTTCCGATGCGGAGCAATTGATCTCACACCCCTAGTATAACAC
>JAIOHL010000049.1 GCA_019913005.1 Anaerolineae bacterium
GTTGAACATGACCACCCGTGATACTCGTCCAGTTGTGACAGCAGCGGGTCGGGTGGAAATGCCATTCTGGGTGAGTGCCAATGAATTATTGGTCTCGGCTGATTTGAATGAACAGATCGCCATTTTGCAGGTAGATTTGGCCGCGACTCGCCCGACTGTCTTGACCGCCTATTCCGAAAATCGTTGGCCGCGCTACTGCTATATCCCGGCCTCCGTGTTTAATGGATTGGCGGCTGCACCCCCATTGCCCACCTTCACCCCACTGCCGACTACACCCGCCCCGAATGCAGCAGGTGGTGGTTCGGACTATGCCCCGGTTGCCGAACCGGAGGATACATGGATTATTTCTAGCGAGACATGGATTGCCGATGAATTTGCCTTTGTTGTGCCGAGTACCCTGACCACCGCGCCGATTTCAGGCTTCTTGTCGGACAATCTGCTGAGTTTGACGTGGGACGATGAGCAAGGGACGCATATTTTGACCATTGCATTGGAGGCGATTCGCGGTGCCCTTGAAGCCACCATTGTGGGCTATACCATTGATGATTTCCCTGCCCCTGCCGACACGGTGGAGGGTTTTGATGTAATCATTCGGGATCGCATTTTGCATAACAGCATCCGCCCCGGCCCGTACTACTTGGCGCAGCTAGACATCAGTGACATCAACATCACCTTTACCTATCAAGTTCCGGCTCGGTTGCCTAGTTCCCCTCCCGGTCAATATACGGTGGGGCCAGTTTCAGCCCCCGACGGGTGGTTGATCTCGGTGGAACGGTGGACACCCGCCGAACTTTCGATTTTGGCCTCCGAGCCGGATTTACCGATTGGGGTGGATTTTGTCGAAGGTCGGTTGCGTTATAGCTGGGTTGAGCGTGGCGAAAGTGTGGTGCTGCTGATGCAGATTGAGGCCGATGAAGGCAACTTGGTACTGACCCCGATTAGTTACACGATTGGCAGCGATTGGGGCGATATGGACACCATCCGAGACCTGCTGTTCCGTCTGCGCGAAGGGCTGCTGTTAAACAGCGTGCCGCCGGGTGAATTTTTGTTCGCGCGGGTCGCCTTTACCGATGTGAATATGGAATTGACTTTCCTGATTCCACCACAATCAGAATAGGGCCAGAAAACTTTCAATACCGGATGGGGTGGGCGCAATTATCCCTGCCCCGTCTGTTTGGAGTTGTTGATTCCCACTTGCCGCGAAATCTACCCCGAAGACAGGTCGCCCCTGATCCCGTGCAAAACGAACGGTGTGCATTGCCCCACCATCCACATCGGATTCCACCAAAATGACGGCTTGGCTTAGACCTGAGATGATGCGGTTACGCGCCACCAATTGGCTGCTGGTGGGGCTGACTTCCGGCGCGACCTCCGAAAATAGTGCGCCTTGTTGGGTAAGCTGTGAGGCAAGCGATTTGTTTTCGGGTGGGTAAAGATTAAGGAGACCACACCCCAACACTGCGACGGTTGCCCCATTTTTTAATGCACCGCGATGCGCTTGTGTATCTATCCCAACTGCCATACCACTGACGATTGTCCAGCCGACCTCACCCAATTTTTCAGCAAGCAGATAGGCAAAATCATGGGCGGCGGTGCTGGGTTCGCGTGTGCCGACAATGGCGATGGTTTGGGTTAAGGCATTCGACCAATTGCCGCGCTTGAATAATAAGGGTGGACCGTCATGGGTGGCTTTGAGCATCGGCGGATAGTCGGCGGCGTAGTGCGGCAGAATTTCAATCCCTGCCGTCTGCCATTGCTCGATTTTTGCGCTGACCTCCTCAAGATTAACATTCTGGATGGATTCAACCGTCCGTGAACCAATCCGCGGCACAGCCCGTAAGTCATCAGGGGAGGCTGCAAGTACATTTTCGGGTGTCTGAAAGTGATCGAGCAGGCGGGCCATTAACTTCCCCCCGACTCGTGGCACTAAACTGAGTCCTACCCACGCGACAAATGTTGAATCTTGCGTCATACTCTTTACTCAAAGGTGTACTGGATAAATCCTATTTGAAAGGTGTTGAAGATGGAGTATACACGTCTTGGCAGAACGGGGCTGAAAGTCAGCCGCCTGTGTCTTGGCACGATGAATTTTGGCCCTCTGACCACCGAAGCCGACAGCTTTGCCATTATGGATCAGGCGCTTGAACTCGGCATCAACTTTTTTGATACCGCCAATGTTTATGGCTGGAAACGCGGCGAAGGCATTACCGAAAATATTATCGGGCGCTGGTTTGCACAAGGAGGCCAGCGGCGTGAAAAGGTGGTGATCGCCACCAAAGTCTATGGCGCGATGGGCGATTGGCCCAACGAAAACAAACTCTCCGCACTGCACATTCGCCGGGCAGTGGATGAAAGTCTGCGCCGGATGCAGACCGATTACATTGACATGTACCAAATGCACCACATTGACCGCGACACGCCATGGGAAGAAATTTGGCAGGCGATGGAAGTCTTGGTGCAGCAGGGCAAGATTTTGTATGTCGGCAGCAGCAATTTTGCCGGATGGAATATCGCGCAGGCCAATGAAGCCGCTAAAGCACGTCATTTTTTGGGATTGGTCTCCGAACAAAGCCTGTATAACCTTAAAGACCGCATGATTGAACTCGAAGTGATTCCCGCCTGTCAGCATTATGGCTTAGGATTGATTCCTTGGAGCCCATTGGCGGGTGGTTTGTTGGGTGGCATTTTAGGAAAACAACAACAGGGCCGCCGTGCAAATGAAGATACGCAAAAGGACGTTGAGAAGCACCGCCCTCAACTCGAAAAATATGAGCAATTCTGCAAGGATATTGGGGAAAAACCTGCCGACGTCGCGCTGGCATGGCTGCTAAAAAATCCGGTGGTGACTTCACCAATCATTGGCCCCCGCACAATGGAACAATTGGACGGTAGCCTGCGGGCATTGGAAATCAAATTGACCGATGAGCAGATGGCGACGTTGGATGAAATTTGGCCGGGGCCGGGTGGTACTGCCCCAGAAGCCTACGCTTGGTAAAAAATTGGGAGGGGGAATGTTGTCCCCCTTTTTATTTATTTGGAGGAGTTGAAATGAGTTATATAGATACATTCGACTACGAATTTATTGGCTTTTTCGGCCTATTTCCTGTGTATCATCCCCTCGTTGCTGTTGAAGGTGCAGGTGGTGATGAGTTTTCTTGTACCCCCACTCAACTGGTGATCGGAGGCGGGGGTGGTGAACATCTGGGCCTCGTCATTCAAAAACCAGAAATGGCGGTAGAGTGGTTTATTTCGAAATGGGTTGGGCTAGTACAAGAAGGAAAGTTGAAGCCCCAAGACCCCATACCAAGTGATCTTCTTGATCAATGGGATAGATATTTTGAAGAACAGATGGAATTCCCCGAATCAATACTACACTTTGCGGGATGGAATGTAGAAACCTATTATCACTTTTTTGAGGACTGTAGTTCTTCGGCGTTTTATCGCCCTTTTATAAAGGAAGAAGATGTTTTTTTTGAGCATTGGATAACTATCAGTGTGGGCGAATTTGTGTTTTACGCTATGACAGACTTAGCCCCGACCCTCGACACACACTACCCTGAGGTTAGAAAATATGTGAAAGATGTTCTTTATATGAATATCTTGCTGCCACCACCGGGTTATCTTTTACCACATGGGCGAAAACTTGTAGATGGTAAAGTTGTTTGGGGCAATATCCGATGGTGGCCTCAGAAATCCTAAAACTTAGAGCGCATTCCGTAGTGCTGCTGCTAGATTTCGTGCCTCTTCAACACTTTTACCAGCGGCCTTGACCAACGCACTCCCCACAATCACCCCGTCCACCAATTGACCGAGTTGTTTGGCTTGGTCGGGCGTATTGACCCCAAAACCTACGGCAATGGGATGCTGGGTAACAGTGCGAATCGCTGCAACATTTTGGACGAGTTCTTCAGGCAAGGCTTCTTTTGCGCCTGTTGTGCCGGTGATGGATACCAGATAAATGTAACCGCGTGACTTTTGCGCCGCCAGACGAATCCGGCTGGGGCTGCTGGTTGGGGCGACAAAATAGGATAAGCCGAGTTTGTACCCGTCTACCAATTTCTGAAAATCATCGGCTTCATCGGCGGGTAAATCGGGGATGATAAACCCATCAATACCGAATTTTTTGGCGTCGGCGGTCAATTTTTCATAGCCATAGGCCATAAACGGATTGACATAACCCATCAAAACCATTGGGGTGTGAACCCCACGCTGGCGCAGTTCAGCAATCGCTTTGACACATAGCTGCGGAGTCGTGCCATTTTTCAAGGCAATTTGTGTAGCAGCTTGGATGATCGGGCCATCAGCCAGCGGATCAGAAAACGGCACACCTATTTCGATAATATCCGCGCCGACTTCCGCAAAAGCCGTAATCACATCCAATGAAGTCGCGTAATCGGGATAGCCAATCGGGAAATAGGGGATAAAAGCGGCCCGTTTTTCGGCTTTGGCTTGCGCAAAGGCTTTTTCGATTGCGGCCAATCCGTGTGTTTGAATCGCAGTTGCCATGTCTATTTACCCCTCTCATTCAAAGCATTAATCACGGTATCGAGGTCTTTATCGCCCCGGCCCGACAAATTGACCAACACGACAGCATCTTTGGACAGCTTCGGCGCTAATTTGATGACCTCGGCGACGGCGTGCGCGGATTCCAGCGCGGGGATGATGCCCTCCAATTTGCACAGGAGTTGAAACGCTTCCAATGCTTCCTCATCGGTGGCATAGGTGTATTCGGCGCGTTCTTGGTGACGCAAAAAGGCGTGTTCCGGCCCGATGGAAGGATAATCCAGCCCCGCCGAAATGCTGTGTGTTTCCATAATCTGCCCATCTTCGGTTTGCATGACATACGATTTTGTGCCATGTAGCATTCCCAAACGGGAGATTTTTTCGTCGGCAAAACGGGCGGCGTGTTCCCCGGATTCAATACCGTGTCCTCCAGCTTCCACACCAATCAATTCCACATTGGCGTCATCGCGGAAGGGATAAAAAATGCCGATGCTGTTGCTGCCCCCGCCGACACAGGCCACCACAAAATCGGGGAGTGTGCCTGCCATCTGCTGAATTTGTTCGCGGGCTTCGATGCCGATGACGGATTGGAAATCACGCACCATCATGGGATAGGGGTGTGGGCCAAGTGCCGACCCCAATAGATAATGGCTGCTACGGACATTCGTCACCCAATCACGGATAGCTTCATTGATGGCGTCCTTCAGCGTCTTGCTGCCCGATTCCACTGGACATACCTGTGCTCCCAATAATTTCATGCGGAATACGTTCGGCTTTTGGCGCTCCATGTCCACACTGCCCATGTAGACCACGCAATCAAGCCCAAGCAAGGCGGCGGCGGTAGCAGAGGCGACTCCATGCTGACCCGCGCCTGTCTCGGCGATGATACGTTTTTTGCCCATGCGTTTGGTGAGCAGGGCTTGACCGAGGGCGTTATTGATTTTATGAGCGCCGCTGTGGGCCAAATCTTCGCGCTTGAGGTAGATTTTCGCCCCACCCAAATATTCAGTCAGACGGGCCGCAAATGTCACCGGGGTGGGCCGTCCGATATAGGTGCGGTTCAGATTGACGAGTTCATTTTGAAAATCCGGGTCGCTTTTCATTTCCAGATATTTAGCGGTCAGTTCTTCAAGGGCGGGGATGACCGTTTCCGGTACAAATCGCCCCCCGAATGGCCCAAAATAACCGCGTGCGTCGGGTACGGTTGGCATGGTGGTCATGATGCTGCAATTCCTTTAGCTGCTTGAATAAAGGCGCGAACCTTATTGGGGTCTTTTTTGCCGGGGCTGACTTCTATGCCACTAGAAACATCTACGGCATACGGCTTGGCAAGGGCGATAAATTCCGCTACGTTGTCGGGGGTCAACCCGCCCGACAGCATCAGCCGTTGGGTATGGGCGGCGATGGTGCGAATGACATCTGGTGGGGCGGTTTCACCTGTGCCGCCATGCTGACCGGGGACAAAAGTATCTAATTGAAGTGTGGGTAGGGGTTCAACCAATTCGGCGCGGTCAAATTGAGCCACGTCCGCAATGGCCTGCGATGGAGTTTCGGGCCGCACACACACATAGGCCGGGAATTCCAATTCCTTAACCAATGCCGCACGCTCCAAACTCACCAATTGCGCGGCATCTACCCCACTGATCTGGCATTGGCTGAAAATTTCGGCGGCGGCCATTTGCTCTACGACGAACACCCCTATACATAAGGGAGCGTTGTTGGGCATAACCTCGCGCACCTGCTGGATAATTTGGGCGGCTTGGGCAGGTTCGATATACCGTTTGCTGACCGGGGCAAAGATAAATCCCAATAAATCCGCGCCTTGTTCGGCGGCATAGAGGGCATCTTTAATAGTGGTCAATCCGCAAATTTTAATTCTGGTCATCGAGCTACCCCACTGAGTTCTCGCACTTTGGCGGCGCGGTCATTGGCTAAAATAAGCGACTCGCCTACCAGAATCGCGTGGACACCAGCACGGGCGAGAATTTCAACATTGGCGGTGTTGTGGATGCCGCTTTCCCCGACCAGTGTGATTTCGGGGGGACATAAACGGGCAAGTTGAACGGTGGTCTGCAAATCTACCTCAAAACTATGCAGGTCACGATTATTGACCCCGATCAAACGCGACTGAAGGGCAAGCGCACGTTCCATTTCCGCCTCGTCATGGACTTCAATCAAGGCCGCCATGCCCATTTCTATAATTTGGGCTTGCATGTCGGCTAATTGCGAATCCGAGAGGCAGGCGACAATCAGCAGCACCGCATCCGCTCCAGCTACTCGCGCTTCGGTGACTTGATAGCCGTCAATCACAAATTCCTTACGCAGCACAGGCAAATTGATCGCCTGTTTGACCTGTGTTAGATAATCCAAGTGACCCTGAAAAAACTGTTCGTCGGTCAGCACGCTTACTGCCGCCGCCCCATTTTGGTAATAGGTGGTGGCGATGTCTACTGGATCAAAATCTTCCACAAACACCCCTTTGGAGGGTGAGGCTTTCTTGACTTCGGCAATCAAAGCCACCGTGTCACGGCGCAGCGCTTCAATAAAATCACGCGGCGGGAGGACATCGGCTAATTTCGCCTGCAATTCACGGGCGGGGAGGCGTGATTTGGCAGCGGCAACTTCTTCGATCTTGTGGGCCATGATCTGGTCTAAAATCGTGCCCGTCTTGGTAAAGCCACTCATGCTTTGGCCTCCGGTGTGAACTGCTGTGAGTAGTGGACAAGCGCCTCCAATTTTTCCAAACCCCTGCCGCTGTCGAGTACCAGTGCTGCTTGGTGCAAGCCATCATCCAGCGTATTGCACACCCCCGCGACCACAAAGGCGGCGCCGGCGTTCAACATGACGATTTCGCGTTGGGCCGTCGTGCCACGTCCCGATAAAAGCTCGCGGGTGAGAGTGGCGTTTTCTTCAGGCGTACCACCGAGAATTTCATCAAGCACCGCTTTCTTGAGGCCCAGTTTACTTGGTTCGATTTCATAGGTCTCAACCCGTCCGTCATGAAGTTGGCTGACGTAGGTTGCGCCGAGGGTGCTCATTTCGTCCAAACCGCCTGCCCCATGCACGACAAAAACCGCTTCCGAACCGAGTTCCTTGAGGACTTCCGCCAATGTTTGGGTTAAACCGCTGCTGAACACCCCCATCAGTTGGCGACGTGCCCCGGCAGGATTGGTCAATGGGCCGAGGATGTTAAAAATGGTGCGCACAGCTAATTCGCGGCGTGGGCCAATAGCGTGACGCATGGCGGGGTGAAAGGTGGCAGCAAACAAAAACCCGATGCCGACTTCATCCACACACAGCGCAGCTTGTTCGGGTGTGACACCGATATTGACTCCCAATGCGGCCAAGACATCAGCGGATCCGCTTTTGCTGCTGGCGGCTCGGTTGCCATGTTTAGCGACTGGAATCCCACCCCCGGCGGCGACAAAAGCGACGGTGGTTGAGATGTTAAACGTATTGCTGGCGTCCCCACCCGTCCCACAAGTGTCAATCACATTCGGTGTCTTGACCGGGGCATGATTGGCAGCTTCACGCATGGCACGGGCACTGCCAGTAATTTCATCCACCGTTTCGCCCTTCATACGGAGCGCCATCAAATAACCGCCGATTTGTGCAGGGGTGGCTGTCCCATTCATGATTTCCCCCATCGCGGCATGGGCCTCTTCTTGGGTTAGATGCTCATGTTGGGAGACTTTGCGAATTGCCTTTTGTATGCCCATTCACCCATTTCCTCTCTCAATAACTGGGAAACAAAAAGAGACGCTCCTGTTCTAGGACGAGAAGCGTCTCCCGTGGTGCCACCTAGCTTAGATCGTATGATCTCACTCTGGCAGGCAGGCTCGCAAAATGATTGTGGCCTTGCCTATCACCCTGATAACGGTGGTGTTCTCCGTCGGCGGCTACTGCCATTCACCGTCGCGGCTCCCCGGCCCATTTCGTTGTTATGTGTTACACCGCCTTTTCAGCAAAGAGGCGGCTCTCTGGGGCAGACCCATCACAACTACTTATCCGGTTCAACGCCTGTATTGGTTTAATTCTTCATAGACTAACGTCATCATGCCCGACTGTCAAGTTTTTTGTTCATTTGCAACCTAGAGGAATTAGGATTACAGCGTTACGGGGCTGTAACTGCGGGTTCATAGTTTGCTTACACTTGGAGGGCATCATAGAAAACATAAGATCAACAAATGCGCTGGGATAGAGATGATGGAAGTTCAAGACCAGCGCACGAACATCAACCCAAAATCTAAAAGGAGAAGGAACTCATGCTCAAGAAAATCGCACTAC
>JAIOHL010000050.1 GCA_019913005.1 Anaerolineae bacterium
GAATTACCCTTTGACCGCGCCTGCCGTTAACCCTTGAATAAACTGCTTGGACATCAGCAGATACATAATCAGGACGGGCACAGAAGCCAATGATAGGGTACTCAGAATGGCGTTCCAGTCGCTTTGATATTGCCCAAACAACAACGAGACGCCATAGGTCACGGTTCGCACGTTTTCGGAGCGGGTCAAAATCAACGGGAACCACAGATCGTTGTAGATGGGGATGAGGTTCAGGATCACCACCGTTGCCAGCGCAGGCCGCACCAATGGCACGACGATACGCCACAGCACCTGAAATTCCGATGCCCCATCCATGCGGGCCGCGTCTAACAAATCTTGCGGGATGCCGCGCATAAAACTGGTCAGGACAAATACGGCCATTGGTACACCCATCGCCACATAAATGGGTATGAGGCCTTCCAATCGGCCATTGAGTCCGATGGCTTGCACCAGCGTAACGATGTTGATCGTGCCCAATCGGATGGGAATCATCAACCCGGCGATGAAATAGAGATAGACCAACGACGACCCCCGTCCCCGCCAATTTGCCAGCGCATACGAGGCCATCGTGCCGATAATCAAAATGAGCAAAATGGAATTGATAGAAACCACAATGCTGTTTCTAAAATACACATCAAAGTTGCCGTCAATCCATGCACTTTTGTAGCCATCGAACGTTCGCAGATCCGCTGATGGAAAATCGAAGGGTGAGCGGAAAATCTCACGTTTGGGTTTCAGGGAATTGACCAGCATGACCCAAAAAGGGGCAAGCACGATCAAAACCCATGTCATCAAAATGAGGTGCGAAATAAATTGCCCAAACAGGCTGTTGAAACGGAAGCGTTCTAACCAGCGGATTTCGGCGCGGCGCTCCGGATGCCAGAACCGCAGAATCCCGAACCAATAACCGCCTAACGCGACACCTAAGATTACCCCGGCCACAACGACTACCCATAGGTCTTGGAGGCCCGCCAAGACTGCTGTCAGGGTCGCGGTAGCAAAGCCTAGACCCGCCCCGGCCCAAATCGCAGCGGTGTTGATGTTAAAACGTGGTGTCACAAACCCGCCGAGGGCTGTGCCAAAAACGATCCATGCCAAGACATCGGCATAACGAATGACCCATGCCACAGCGTCAATTATACTCATCCTAGCACCGCCTCTTCCGACTGCTGACGCGAGAAAATGAGCCAGCTAGATACCCCGACCATCAAAATCAAAAAGGTGATGGTGGCAACCGCCGCCCCGATGCCCATATCGGAACGGGCCACTGGATGTTCACCCGCGATGGCGGCACGATAGAAAAATGTGCCCATAATGTCGGTGGAATATTGCGGCGGGCCGTTGGCGCCCATCATGGCATACACCACGTCGAAGGCGTTGAAATTACCAATAAAGGTGAGAATGGTCACGATGCCGATGATCGGCTTGAGCAGGGGCAGCTTAATGCGAAACCAGATTTGCCAAGCATTCGCCCCGTCCACCCGCGCCGCCTCGACCAATTCATCCGGGACACGCAGAAAACCCGCCAAAAACATCATGGTTGGCAGACCCACCCATTGCCATGAGGATACCAGCGACACCACAATCAGGGCATATTTGGTATCCCCAAGCCACGCCTTAAACCATTCCTCGTGGCCGACGCGCTCTAACAAGACTTTGAGCATTCCCCAGCGCGGATTCAGGATCAGCCGCCACAAAAACGCGGTCAATAGGACAGACATGGTGGCTGGGATAAAAATAAAGGTGCGGTAGATATTGCGTCCAATCAAATGTTTTTGCGAAAGGATGGTGGCAAACAACAGCCCTAAACTATTTTGCACCACCATGTGAATGCCAAAAAAGATGAAGGTATTCTCTAGGGCGTTGGTAAAACGTTCATTCCAAAGGGTATCGCCAAATAATGTTTTGTAATTTTCTAACCCCACATAATGGTCGGGTCGCAGACCGATGCCAGTGTAGAAGCTCAGGCGCATCGAGTTTACCAGTGGATAAGCCATAAATAGGGTGTACACGATGAGACCCGGCACCAAAAATACCAACCATGCTCGGCGGCGGGGGGCTTGCCAATCCTCGATCAAACCAAATCTTTTGAGTGTTTTTTGGACAAACGTCATACCGTTAACCCTATGTGTCTAAAAAGAGGGCAGGTCAACAGCCCCTACCCTCTCTTATGCGGTCTTCGTTCGGTTTATTGGGCGCAGGTCTGAGCAGCGGGCAGCCACTCGGCTAGGCCATTTTGTAGATTGTCGGCGGCTTCTTGGGCGTTGATTTCGCCATTCAGCACCGAAATCGCGTTGTTTTGCATCAAATCATAGCCGTTGGGTTCGCCATCCAGCAAGCCATCCCATGCCCAACGCACATCCTGCCCACGTCCTTCATTGAGTTTCAAGAAGGCATCGGCGTGAGGATTGTCGAGGGTTGGTGCCTGCACGTTGAGTGGGAAGAAACCGGGCAGCAAGTTGCCAAACAGGGCGGCAAATTCGGGGGTGGTCATCCATTCAAGGAACAACTGCGCTTCGTCGGGGTGTTCGGTGGCAGCGTTCATGCCAATCGCCGCGTCCACATGGAAGGAGACATATTCTTCTTCCTGAGCTTCGGGCGCAGGCACAGCGAAAACGCTCCATTCAAAGTCGGGTGCTTCGCTCTCAAAAAACGGAATGTCCCACGAGCCACCCATCCACATGCCCGCTTCACCCAACAGGAAAATTTGTTGGCTGTCATAGTAGGTCAGCGCGGAATTGTCTTTAGGGAAGTACGGGGCGAGATCGGCAATCGCTTGGAAGGCCGCCACCGCATGTTCGTCATTAAAGCAGCGCTCGCCGTTCAGATAGGCCAAACGCCCTTCGTACCCGCCAATGTAGTTGGGGGCGAGGTTCATAAACACGATTTCAGCAATCGTCCACGGCTCACCGCTGGCATTGGAAAAGGCATCATAGTCATTGTCTTTGAGTACCTGCGCGGCGGCAAGGAGTTCTTCCCATGTTTCGGGAATTTCGATACCGAGTTCATTAAACAAGTCAGCGTTGTAATAAATCCCGTGTGAGACCGCCATCAACGGCACGCCATAATGCACGCCCTCTTCGGTTGACCATGCGGACAATGATCCTTCGGTAAAGGCATCGGTCAAACCGGGCAGATCACTCACATCCGCCAAAAAGCCTTGATCGTATAGGCCACGCCCGACTGCAAATGAGCGCAGGTACATCAGATCGGGCGCATTGCCTGTTTCAAATTGGCTTTGCAGGGTGGCGTTATAATCCGGGGGATTGGTGGGGTCGAACACGACATTGATGTTGGGATAGGCTTCGTGGAAGGCGGCGGTGAGGGCTTCGATTTGTTCCACATCATCCACACGCCATGACCCCAAAACGAGCGTCACCTCTTCTTGTGCGGTAGATACGGGGGCTTTGCTTCCCAGACCGACCACAACAGCAGCCACAAGGGCTAAAACAAGTAGCGTTCTTTTCATGAAATCCTCCAAGTCAATATTTTCCTAGCTTTTCGAGATGTCATTGCAGGTAGCGTATAGTGTAAAACGTGCGTGTTCGAAACCAAGAGACGGTATGCCATGTTTGTGCCAAAGTGTGCCAAGTTTTGAGGGATGGGCGGAAATCGCTTATTTTTGAAAGGTGAAATTTGTGTTAGGGTAGCGGGTGGAATTGGAAGACCAGACAGGGGCATGGTATGTTCACAAAGTCGGAATTTTATGACTTGGTTATCAAAGCCTATCACTCACTCTATGATTTTGCCTATCTCAAAAACCACCCGCTTAACAAGTTTTTGATTGAGGACAATACCCTGCAACTCAAAGAGCGGGGTTGGCAGATGCACAATTTGCTGTTGGAAACGCTTGAAGAACTGCGCCCTGCCGATGCCGCCCCGTCGCTGTCCAAAGAATGGCGGTGGTATCGGCTGGTGACGCTACGTTATGTCGAAGTTTTGCAGCCGCAAGCCGTTGCCGACCAACTCTCGATCAGCCGCCGCCAATATTATCGAGAGCACGCGACGGCGATGGAAAAGGTGGCGGAGTTGTTGTGGGAACGCTGTCGGTTTGAGACGACTTCCAGCTATGGCGAGGCCATGAAATCGGAACTCATACGCATTAGCCAATATGACCCCTATGCCGATTTATATGAGGTCATCCGGCGTGCCTTGTTGACTTTGGAGAAACTCTTTCAGGATAAACATCTGACCAGCGAAGTCATGCTCTCCGCCGAAATCCCCATGACCTCCATTGGACACAATTTGCTGCGTCAGGTGATCTTGGGGCTGTTGGGGATGATCGCCGAGAACATTTCGGTTAATCACCTAATCTTCTCCTCCCATATCGCCGATCATGCCGCCCATGTTTTGATTCAATTGCAGACACCCGGTTCAATTGATCCAGAGGCGATTGAGGCTCAACTGGGAGTTTTTCGGGAGATGCTGCACGTCGCCCAAGCTGATGTGAGCCTGCTATTGGATGAGGCGGCCCAATTCTGTGGATTTGAATTGGTGCTGCCGATTGATTATGATGCGACGGTGGTGGTGGTAGATGATAATGAGGATGCGCTGGCCCTCTATAAACGCTTTTTGACCCCCCACCGCTTTCAAGTGATTAGTACCACCAACGCCAATGAAGTGTTGAGCCTGGTGCTGCGAACCTACCCCGATGTCATTATTTTGGATTTGATGATGCCCAATCAGGACGGTTGGGATTTGCTGCAATTATTTTCCAATCACCCCGAAACAGCCACGATTCCAATTGTGATTTGTAGTGTGCTCAAACAGCAGCAGTTGGCGCTTTCATTGGGGGCCAAAGCCTTTTTGGAAAAACCTTTTAATGAAGCAACCCTTTTGGCGACCTTGACTGAAGTGGTGGCAAAACCATGATGGAGAAAAATATACAAAAAGACCTGCGCCTCGATTCGTTTGCCATCATCCTCGCGGCGACCACTATTGCGATTTGGGTGTGGTTTTCGTGGGCGGTGATGCCAACCGAGGACGGGGCGACGATTCGTTCCGATACATGGCCTGCCAGCGCGTTTATGATAGGGGTGCTGCTAGTCTGTTATCTGATCAAACGCCACTTGCCCTATACGGCAGTGGTTCTCTTCACGCTGGGAATCCTGCTGACGATTACGGCAGTGGTACTGCATACCCGCAATTTGGCGTTTAGTTATACCTATTCGATTCTGATTGTGTTTTCGGGGATTTTGTTCAGCCGCGTCGGTCTGATGAGTATAGCATCTATGGCGGGCCTGCTGATTTTTGGTATGGCCTATTTTATGAACGAGTTTCATGATGCCGACCTTGCCCTGCTCGCCATTAGCTTGGGTCTTGTGACCAGCGCGATGTGGGCTTCGACCTATCATCTGCAAACGGCGCTGTTTTGGTCATTGGATGGCTATCAGGAAGCGCATAAAAACGAATTGATTGTGCGGGAGCAAAAAGCCAAATTGGAGCGTACCCTGCTCGATCTTGATGCGGCCATGTATCAATTGCAGCGCACCAATGTCCTGCTAGTTGAGGCCCGCAACCAAGCCGAAGAAGCCCGCCGCGTCAAGCAGCAGTTTGCGCAGACCATCAGCCATGAACTGCGTACTCCCCTCAATTTGATTGTGGGATTCACCGAAACGATGGTGAAGTCGCCCGAATATTATGGAACACCCCTCGCGCCAGCCTATGCGCGTGATTTGAGCGCGGTCTATCGGAATGCTTGCCATCTGCAAAATTTGGTCAATGATGTGTTGGATTTAGCCCGTCTTGACCAAGCCTATTTGCTGCTGGTGCCAGATAAAATCAATTTACATCATATTATCGAAGATGCGGCCAACACGGTGCGCGGGTTGCTTGAGCGACGTGAATTGAACTTGCGGCTGGATATTGCCCCGGATTTACCCCCCATCTCGGGCGACGCGGTGCGCATTAAACAGGTGCTGCTGAATTTATTAAACAATGCGGTGCGGTTTACCAATCAGGGTAATATCACTGTCCGGGCCTATTCCAAAGATCATCAGGTGATTGTAGGGGTCGCGGATACGGGGATTGGGATTCCACCAGAAAAATTCGCGGATATTTTTGAGCCATTTTTGCAGCTAGAGAACCCCATGCAGCGTCAGAAAAATGGTGCGGGGCTTGGATTAGCCATCAGCAAACAATTGGTTGAACTGCACGGGGGCAGCATTTGGGTGGAAAGCGAAGTGGGCAAAGGAAGCTGTTTCTATTTTAGCTTCCCGGCTGTGACAGTAACACCGGATACGGCTCTCGATACAATATGGATGCCAGCCTCGGCGCAGACACAATCGTCCAACACGCCATTGGTTTTGGTTGTGACGCGCAGCCCGTCAGCGGCCTCGTTGATTTCGCGTAATCTTACCCAATACCGGACGGTGATTATTGGGGATTTTAGGCGGGCACAGCAGGTCGCGCAGCGCTTGATGCCAGATTACATCATTTTGGATACGGCGGCTGATTTTAATGAGGGCGATGTGGAGCGCTTTGTCAATGACCTGAGTTTGCCCAATATCAAGGTGTTGTCGTGTCCTCTGCCCGGTGAAGAACTGCTGCGCCAGAGCCTTGCGGTGGATGGCTATATCATCAAACCGGTGACGCAGGAACGACTGTGGGACATGATTTCCCAATTTGAAGGGCGGCGGGTGTTGCTGGTGGATGATGACCGCGATTTTGTGCGCCTCATTACGCGCTGGTTATCCAGTTCACCGCGCAAGGTTCAGACCGCCTCAGCGTACAGCGGTAGTGAAGCATTGGCGGTAATTAAGCAGGTTCAACCCGAAATCCTCTTGCTGGATTTGAACCTTGCGGATATGGATGGCTTTCAACTCATCAAACAAATGCGCCTGCTGCCCGAAGCCAAAAATATGCGGATTATTGTGGTGACGGCCTATGAAATTTTTGATGCGTCGGAGCATCTACAAGGCAAACTCGCCATTCGTAAACCTTCGGGCCTATCCGCCGCCGAAGTTATTCAATGGATTGAAATATACCTGCGGGGCCTCATCAAAGTGGGCCATTAGCGGGGTGATTCAAGAAAAGAGGGCGAGTCTATGATGACACGGGGCTAAAGCCGCCGTGCTGAATTTAGTTTAAAATCCGGGTCCGTCAACATGAAAACCGCTGTAAGAAAAGAGGGCGGGTCACAGACCACGCCCCTACGAGAAACCCGCACGAGATTGGCCGGGATTTACAAGTCCTTGTGGCCGAAGTGCCAGATGGTTGCCAGCATCGCGCCGATTGCCAATCCGCCGAATCCCACCATCGTCCGCAGCAGTTCGTCGGTGTCATATGACCCCTCAATCAGGGTGGGGAGGTTATCAATGATGACCAGCGGCGAAAGATAATCGGCATTGAACAGGGCCGTCACGCTTCCCGCGATATACCACGCAAACCAGACCACCACAATCGCCACCATCGTGCGATTAAACAAGGCGCTAAACGCTACCGATAGACAGGTGAGCAGGGTCAGCATCAGACCCACGAGGATGAAGGCCCAACGCAAGCCGGCATTATCGAGTGGGCCGGACGCATTTTCGGTAATGATATAACTGACGGGGATGGTGGCTGCCAAAAACGCCCCCAAGACGACGATCAAACGCGAGGTCAGTTTCGCCGCGACATATTCGGTGCGGGTAATGGCCTTGCTGAGGATGCTATCGGCAACCACGCCACTTTCCGACGAGACCGCGCCGCCACTGACAATAATCACCACCGTGCTCCATACCAGCGGGAAGAGACCTAAATAACCCGCCAATGTCTCGGCAACAGGGGTTTCTTCATCAAGACTGACGGCGATCATAAACAACGATTGGGCCGCGATGAGAATGAGCCAGATACGCACCAGCCACGAACGTATCATGCTGCGCAGGTCAGTTGTCAGAACCGCTTGGAAGGGCATAGCGTTGATCTTCGGTGCGGAAAAGGCGAGAGAATCCATGTGAGCGTTCCTCTTCTAGCAAATGGATGAAGGCATCCACCATATCGTCGTGTAGGGAATGAATTGTCACCAGTGTAATATCCGCCTCGACTACCATTTTCAACACCGCCGTCAATTCCGATGCGATGCTGCTGGCAGGGGGGAAGGTGACTTCAAGGGTGTCGCCGTGCTGCACCACCCGCAAATCGGGCCGTTCGTGGTGTAGGCGATTGACCAATGGGGTCAGATTACCGGAGAGTTCGAAGGCAATCGCGTCGGATTTGGTCAGGCCCTTCATCTCGGCAATCGGCCCGCTAAAAATCAACTGCCCGTCGCTGACAATGCCGACATGCGTGCAGACCTGCCGAATATCGCCCAGATTATGCGACGACACAAGGATGGTTTTGTGTTGGCCCAGTTCGCGGATGAGGTCAATTGTATATTTGCGACCTTCGGGATCAAGGCCCGATGTCGGCTCGTCCCAGATCAGCAAATCGGGGTCGTTCATCAGCGAAGCGGCGATCCCCAAGCGTGTGACCATGCCCGTCGAAAAGCCATCCACTTTTTGCGAGGCGTTGCTTAATAATCCGACAGCACGCAGTAGGGCCGCGAGTTTGGGTTTACGCACTTCGTTCGGAATACTCGATAGGCGGCCCACAAAATCGAGATAGGTAACGGGGTTCATGCCGGATGGGAATTTGGGGTTGGTCGGCAAAAAGCCAATACGTCGGCGCAAGTCCACCGCGCCGGGGTTCATCGGTTCACCAAAGACGGTGACATGGCCCGCTGTCGGCATGTGCAGACCCAGCAGCAGACGGATGGTGGTAGATTTGCCCGCGCCATTTGGCCCGACCAAGCCGAACACCGCCCCGTCTGGCACTTTCAAGTTCATGTTGTTGAGCGCAATATAGTCGTTCGAGTAGATTTTCGTGAGGTTTTCAGTCTCGATGACGTTCATAGTCCCTTCCTTCGCATGATGTTCAGTGTAATGGATTGGGGCGCGGAATGTTAGTTACACCAATCACGATTTGGATGCTTGGGGTCATGAAACATATCATTGTGGACACGGGGCTAGAGCTACCGTGCTGAATGGGATTGGTCTATTGTGGATTTTATGAAGGAAAAAGTCTGCCGTTAAGTCGTAGCAAATTCCTGATAAGGTTCACCCGGATTATGCGGGCTAACCTGTATCGTTATTTTATAGTCTAGTTTATTGAGAAAAGAAATGAGCTTCTCTTGGCTAAACCTTTGGAATTTGGCATTAAGAAGGGCTGAAACTTCCGGTTGTTTTATCCCCAAAATTTTGGCGACTTCCTTCTGTGAATAACCCTTTTTTCTGATAATTTTGACTATCTCAGTACCAAGAGAGGCTCGCAGATAAAGTTCATCAGCGTTTGGCAAGCCCAAATCAGCAAATACATTCCCGCTGCCCTCTACAAATTCGATGCCATTTTTATTCTTCAGAGTCATCTTTCGCCAAATCCTGTGCTTGGTTATATCGTTGTTTAATGAGATCAATATCTGGTTTTGGGGTTTTAATGTCAACTTTCGATTTCTTCTGGAAAACATGCAGAACGTAGATTTTTTCACCGATCTGCACGGCATAGACAGCGCGGTAAGCATTACCCCTGTGACGTTCGACAATCTCAAACACACCACTGCCGACACCCTTCAAGGGCTTCACGTTTGTAGGCGTTTCACCGCCTTGCACCATTCGTAATGTGTTACCTATAGACCATTGGACATCTTCGGGAAATTCTTTTATGCGTTTATGTGAATCTCCTACCCAGTCAACTTTTCTCATAAATTTTGTTTACCCTTCTATGTTATAGGGAATTTCCTATAATGGCAACCAAAAAAATTCAGGCCAAATAAAACGGTACCTTCGATGACATGGGACTAAAGCCGACATGCCAAATCTAACTCACCCAACATGAAAATCGCTATATGATAACTCATTAAAAAATATGAAACTCCATCCCGCGCCAAAACGCGCTACTATAGAAGTAATTGAGGCCGTATCGTTGAATCGAGAATTTTGGGTCATGGCTGCTGATTCGCGCAATTATTATGAATTATTGGGAGTGCCCCCGAATGCTACCCCGCAGGAAATCAAAACGGCCTATCGTAACTTGGCGCGGCAATATCACCCCGATGTGCGTGACACCGATGAAGATGCCCATGCTGATGAGATGCTCAAGCAGATTAACGTGGCGTATGAGGTGCTGGGTGATCCACTGAAACGGGCACGCTATGATCGGCAGGAACGGGAACGCTGGCGGGTGCCGCCCGCCAACAGTGCGTATTATGCGGCGGATTATCCTGCCCAACGGCATGGTCACAATAAAATTCCGGTTAAGCTGCTCTTTTTTGCCATCAGTTTTGTGCTGGTGATGAGCATGGTGATGACCGCTGTGCTGGTCGCGTTTACGCCCATGCCACAAAAACCCAAGACGGTTGAAGAATTCTACGGTGAACAGACCCAAACCGTAACCGCCCGCCGCATTGCCGCGATTAACCGTCTGCCGACCAATACCCCTGCGCCGGAATTATTGCGACGGGCATGGACGCCGAATCCTGCTGAGACATCCAATTATGCACTGCCTGTCATCGAATGTACGCTGGATTTAGAGGCAGGGGAGCGGGATTGCGAACAGGAAAACATCGAAACGATAACAGGGGATGGCGAAACAACCCTCAAAGTCAGCATGATTGGCTATATCCGTGCTCAATTTGAGGTGCAGTTGGCGGAGGATGGCCCGTATGATTTTGCGATTGCGGATGATTTAACCGAGAACTCCGCCCGTGTGGGGATGTTTGGGGATCGGCGGTTGACGATTTTTGCCAATAGGCCATCAATAGAATTTCCTGTAGTGATTCACCCAAACATGGAGGCTGGGACGACCCTTCTCCTAGAAATTGCCGATCAGCGGGTGGCATGGGCAATTGAAGGGCAGGGCGAAGAAATTTTATCGCGGGATTTGTTTGCGCTGCATGGGCAGGCGGATGGGTCGGGGGAAGCCAATCGAGATATTTATGCGATGTTTAACAGTGGGGTGGCGCGGGTGACGATTCGATTGTATTCGCCTGTGTTGCTGAGGCCGACGCCAAGCCCGACGGTGATTGAGCCATAAAAAATATGTCGAGCTTAAGCCATCACCTTTGAAGAGAAGACTGGGCTACCGAGCATTGCAGCGGCGGCGCTACTTGCGGTTTATAATACCTTTAGACATTTGGACATGAACAAACAAAATACTGGTTTATGGGGCTTGAATCGAATATGCGTATATTTAGCTTTGTGACACTAACGCTTTGCCTCATTGGAATGCTCGTTACGACAGTTCCTTCCAAAATAGAGGCCCAAGCTAGCGACGAATACTGGTATTTTGCATGGAGTCCGGCGGAGGCCCAGATTGTTGCCTACACGCTCAGTGGACAAACAAGTATCGCGGCAAAAAATATTGATGTGATGCCCACTTCGGCATGGCGGATGGATAATAAATTGGTACTGGTTACTAAGTCGGATAATAGTATCTATTTGTTGACGCCGAATAGTTTTGCCGAGATCGGAGTGTTTGGTAAGAAGGTCACACCACTCCTCTATCACTATCCTTATGTTGTCATCGGCGAAGCTGAAGAATTCCAGATGCCAGCCTATGTATTGAATTTAACTACAAATGCGACGGTTTATTTGACAGGATATTTAGACGGCTTTCAACCCGCCATCGCATTTGCCAAAGATGGTCAACTTCTGCGCTATTGGTCCCGGTCTGATTTGTCAGACCTGACGTGGCGATTGCTTGAATTCGATTTGCAGACACAATCTGAAAAAACACTATTTACCACCAGCGTGCCGGGCAGCTTTAGTCAAGATGGGCAGTTCTGGATTTACCATATGAATAACGACGGCCAATATTATACAAACGTCTATTCATCTGACGCCCCAGAAGCCGCTTCGGATTATGATGCCCTCATCGGGGATAATTTTGCGGGCATCATAAACCAAGATTTGGTGATTGCACCCAATGTGACTCTGGAAAGTCCATGTTCCGAAGACTGCCCAGTAAACATTTATTCCTTAAATGGCGGAGAGGCTATCGAAGTCTCATTGCCAAGAATGTCAAATTTTCCACATGTGACGCGGATAGACGAGACAAAGGTGCTTGTCGAATTGTTTACCAATTACGAAACGGCAGAAATTGAGGTTTGGCTGGCAGACATCGATGGGCAAACACAGTTCCTTGGGGCTTGCCCGCTTGAGATTGGGCAGTCTTGTGTTTCGCCTGATGGACAATGGGTTTTTACCTTCACTCCTGATCGAACGCGCTATTTTTTGTGGAATAGTAGTGTTGGCGAAAACGTGTTGCAGATGGAACACGACCCTGCGAAAACTCCCTCGATTGCAGCGACATTTAATGGAGATGTAGTTGCTTAGTATGATGGCGGTGGGCGACCCCAATTGTATTTTCAAAATGGTATGGACGAAGCGGTAAGACTTCCCAAGACTCAAGGGGGAAATTTCTTTGGCGTGGCGCAGGACGGGCGTATGTTGTTTGTACAACGACCCCCGCAGGCTAATACCTCGTCTACCGAACAACCAGCAGGGATTTATGCTTATATTCCAATTACAGAGGAATTTGAGTTAGTGGTTGGCGAAGCGGTGTTTCCTCTGTATATCGGTGAACTAGGCAATTAGGGAAACAAGGCCGTTAAGTATCCAATAGTGCCGCCAACGCCTTGCCCGATGATGGGGGTAAATCCATAAAAACGAGAATGGGTCACAGGTCACATGCCTACAAAGATGGTTGATGGTCGTATCCCCCAAAAGTTGGTGGACATGCCCTGACAAAAGGGAATACAATACGATAACTTGTTTGAACGAATGCACATGGAGTGAGTGGATGAACTTTTTGCGACGCAGTGTGAGTTTGGCTGTCTTAGTGACGTTACTGGTAGGCGTAATGGGGATTGCGGTGCAGTCGCCGAGTGCCTATGCCCAAGATGATGATGTGCCGCGTTTTGAATCGGCCCCCTGTATGTTTGAGATTCCGGACGGGGCAGTTGAAGGTGAGAATTTGGAATGCGGATACTTGGTCGTGCCCGCTAAACATGCCGAGCCAACTGGCCCGACGATTCGCTTGGCGGTGGCGATTGCGAAGAGCACCAACCCCACCCCGGCTGCTGACCCATTGGTGATGGAGCAGGGTGGTCCCGGCGGTTCGAGCATTGATGCCTTTATTGAAGACCTGTTTGATGCCCAAGAAGTGCTACGGCTGGATCGGGATGTCATTATATTGGAGCAGCGCGGCACCTTGTATTCTGAGCCGAACTTGATGTGCCAAGAAGTGCTGGATTTGAGCGTAGAGGCCCTGCAACAAGACCTCGGTGTAAATGAAGAAGCCGCTCTTGCCGAAGCCGCCATCCAAGCCTGCCGCGAACGGCTGATTACCGAAGGGGTAGATCTAAACGCCTTTGATAGTGTAGAAAACGCCGCCGACATTGCTGATCTGGTGACGGCGCTGCAATTGACACAAATCAATCTGTATGGGGTATCGTATGGAACGATGCTGGCCCTACATACCCTCCGTGATTTCCCACAGGTTTTGCGCTCGGTGACGATTGACTCAGTTGTGCCGCTGCAAACGAATTTCATCCCAGAGGTACTCCAATCCGCCAGTCGAGCCTTCCGTGTCCTGTTTGATAGCTGTGCGGCTGATCCCGAATGCGGTACGGCCATGCCCAACCTCGAAGCGGATTTTTATGCGCTGGTAGAGGAACTCAACACCACGCCCATCACCTTCCCGGTGGAGGACCCCGACTCAGGCGAAATGTATGAAGCAGTATTGAATGGGGATCGGTTAATTGCGTACTATTTCCAACTGCTGTATGCCACGTCGGTGCTGCCCTATCTGCCGAAGACGGTGTATGACATCAAAGCAGGCAACACCAGTCTGCTCTCGTTGGTATCCCCTTTCTTCGATCTTGACCGGACGTTCGCAGACGCCATGTATTACTCGGTGATTTGTGCCGAGGACTCCGATTACACGTTGGATGACTATGATTTTACCGACGTGCCGGAAGCATTGAAGGCCGCGTTTGGGGATGACACCATCTTAACCACCTGCGCCAGTTGGAATGCGGAACTGCTGCCGAATACGGTAGATGATCCAGTGGTAAGCGATGTGCCCGTGATGGTGATGAGTGGCGAATTTGACCCCATTACCCCGCCGTCGTTTGCTGCTCAAGCCGCCGAGACGCTCAGTAATTCGTACAATTTTGTCTATCCCGGCGTTGGACATGGCGCACTATTTGGTGGTGACTGCCCACTGAGCATGTTTGTTGACTTCCTCGGCGATCCTGCCACCGCGCCGGATGCGACGTGTATTGACAATATGAGCATCGAATTCCTGCTGCCCTCATCAGCTTATGTTGACCCTGAAGGTCAATTTACGGCAGCGTTGCCAGCAGGTTGGGAGGACGGTGGTGATCGCACATTGGTCAATACTGAAACCGGCTCAATGATGATCTTTGATGTATTGGAAGCCGAAGATGTAACGGAAGGTATCGGGACGGTGATTTCGGCCTATGACCCAAGTGTGGATGGGGCGAATCCGGTGAATTCCCAAGATATTGATCTAGTTAATGGGACGTGGAAATTGACGTTCTATCTGTCTGGTTCCAACTACTACATCGTGGTGGGCACCGTGCATAATGGCAAGGCCTATGTCGTCATTTTGCAGACCAGCGAAAGCCAATTTGAGGATGATGCCAACTCGCTCCAAGCGGTGTTGGATGCAATGGAATTCACGGAGTAGTAAAGTAGCCTGAACTTCAGTCATATCAAGGACGAGCTAACACAGCCCGTCCTTTTTTATTTTCGACGATTGGGGTATTTTCTGAGGCAATGCACTGGATTCTAAGGATATTGAAGTGCGAAAAGAATACAACAAACTCATCCGTGATCGCATACCTGAAATTATTGAGGCAGCGGGGCAGTCATATGCGCTAGAAGAAATCGAAGACGATCAGGTTTTTCGGGAATTATTGTTTCAAAAGCTCGTGGAGGAAACCGCAGAGGTTATTGAGGCCGCGCCCGACAAGATTGCGACAGAATTAGCCGACCTGTATGAGGTTATTGATGCGATTCGATCTCTCTATGGGGTGTCTGAACAGCAGGTAATCGAGCTTCAAAGCTCTCGGCGCAATGAACGAGGCGGCTTCCAAAAACGACTTAAATTGCTTTGGGTGGAGGAATAAATCTAGTCTATTCTAGGAGGGAGTGGTGAAATGCCTCTTTTGAATCGGATTCAGGCAGCGCGGGGCGACAAACCCTGCGATTTGGTCTTAACCAATCTCAAGCTAGTGAACTTGCATACGGGCGAAATCTATCCCACTGAGATTGCGATTGAGGGCAGTCATGTGGTCGGAACTGGAGTGGGTTATGAAGGCGTAAATCGGCTCGACCTCGGTGGACGTTATGTCGCCCCGGCCTTGATTGATGCGCATGTGCATATCGAAAGCAGTTTGTGTACCCCGCCTGAATTTGCACGGGCAGTGTTGGCGCATGGGGTCACGACGGTCATCACCGACCCGCATGAAATCGCCAACGTGCTCGGCTTGGAGGGCATACGCTTCATGATTGATGCGGCGAAATTTGGGGCGCTGAATATGTACCTGATGGCGTCTAGCTGTGTGCCTGCCACCCATATGGAAACCGCCGGGGCAAGCCTTGATGCGGAAACCCTGTCGGGCTTGTTGAGCAATCGCTGGGTGTTGGGGTTGGCGGAGATGATGAACTATCCCGGCGTGGTGTATGCCGATCCACAAGTGCTTGAAAAATTGCAGACATTTAAGGGGCGGGTGCTGGACGGGCACTGTCCGGGGTTGACGGGCAAGCCACTCAACGCTTATGCCGCCGCCGGAATTCAAAGCGACCATGAATCCACCACCGTTGAGGAAGCACGGGAAAAGCTGCGGGCCGGACTACATCTGTTTATCCGTGAGGCGACCAACGCGCATAATCTTGAACCGCTGCTGCCTGTGATTACACCCCAGAACAGTCGCTGTATTTCGTTTTGCACCGATGACCGCCAACCCGCTGATTTGCTCGATCAAGGCTCGATTGATTATATGGTGCGTGTGGCGATTGCGGGGGGCATAGACCCGATTGAAGCCCTGCGGATGGGTAGTCTAAACACCGCGCAGTATTTCCGCTTACATGATATGGGGGCGATTGCGCCGGGGTATTGGGCCGATATGATTGTATTTAGCGATTTACACTCGCCTCATGCGGAAATGGTCTTTCGCGGCGGCAAGGTGGTCGCGGAAAATGGCCGAATCACTGAGGAAGTCTATCGCCCCTCACTGGCCCCGATGCGAAATTCGATGAATGTGCGCTGGGATAAAGTACATTTTCGAATCCCCGCTGCTGGTTCCCGTATCCGTGTGATTGGTAGCATCCCCGACCAATTGGTGACGCAGCATTTGATCGAGGATGCTCCGATTGTGGACGGCTACGTGGAGGCCGATGTCAGCCGTGACCTATTGAAAATGGCCGTGATTGAACGCCATCGCAGCAGTGGCAATGTCGGCTTGGGGCTGATTAAGGGCATTGGCTTGCAACGCGGGGCAATGGCGGGGACGGTGGCGCACGACCATCATAATCTGGTGGTGATTGGCGCGGATGATGCCAGTATGCTGAACGCGGCACGGGCCGTCAGTGATATGGGGGGTGGGTTGGTGGTCATGGACGGGGACACGATGATGGCGAGTTTGCCCCTGCCGATTGCGGGGTTGATGAGTGACCAGCCAATTGAAACCGTGCGGCGCTGCATGGATGATTTGATACGGGCCGCGCATGAGTTGGGGTCACCGCTGCATGACCCGTTTATGGCGATGAGTTTTATGGCGTTGGAGGTCATCCCCAGCCTGAAATTAACGGATATTGGCTTGGTGGATGTAGATCAATTCAAGCAGGTGGAGTTATTTGTGTAGGCCGTATCAGATTTCCCGTTATCTAAAATTTTTGTGAAGGAAAAATGAGTGGAGAAGAAATCGCTATATAATGAAGGAGATGTAAATTTTCGTTAACTTTAGATACGACTGTGATTAGCGCCATCATTTTTGGAGCTTTGAGGGGGAGACCGACCATGAATCGCAGGGCTTGGTTAGCATTGATTGTGATCGTAGTTGCCCTAGCCACGATGCTGGTTGGCTGCAAAGACGATGACGACAAAAAGGACGAGACCCCTGAGAGTACAGCGGTGACGCCAACTGGCATCATCGCTATCGGGGACATTTCCGATAACCCAACTGAGAAAATCGCCATTTATCAAGCATTGGCAGACTATTTGGGCAGCCACCTTGCTGAATTTGGGATTGGGACAGGGGAGGTTCGCATCGCACCGGATATGCCGGGCATGGCGGCGATGTTGGAAAGCGGTCAACTCGATATTTATTTTGACAGTCCCTATCCGGCCCTAATCGTCAGTGGTCAATCCGGGGCGACGCCCATCTTGCGACGATGGAAGGGCGGCGTGGAAGAATATCACACCGTGTTCTTTGCACGCGCCGACAGCGGTCTGGAATCGCTGGAGGATTTGAAGGGTCAAGCGGTGGCCTTTGATGAGCCGTTTTCAACCTCCGGTTATATGCTGCCCCGCGCGTTTTTGATTGAAGCTGGATTTACCACGACTGAAATCCCCAACCCGGAGGCAGCGGTTGGCGCGGACGCGATTGGCTATGTATTTAGCGGCGAAGACCAAAACACCATTGAATGGGTGTTGAGTGGGCGAGTGGCGGCGGGGGTTACTGATCATCTCAGCTATGCCGAAATCCCGGAGGAAACACGTAGCCAGTTGATTATTTTGGTGGAGACGGAAAATGTGCCGCGTCAACTGGTGGTGGTTCGCCCCGGCTTAGACCCGGAATTGCAGGCCGCAATTGTCCAACTGTTGATGAATTTGGACGAGGCTGAGGGTGGGGCAGAGATTTTGCAGCAAGCCGAAGAAACCGCCCAATTTGATGAGTTTCCGCAAGGGACGGATGCAGCCCTTGCCCGGATGCGTGAGTTATTAGCATTGGTTGAGGGAAGTTGAATCCTATGCACTGGTCGCCGCAGCACAGTTGGAAGCGCCTGCCCCTCAGCGTCAAGATGGCACTGGCGATGACCGTATTGGTCGTCATAGTGGTTGGGGTCATTTCCCTGCTTTCGATTCGGCGCGAACAGGATACCTTTCGCAACGAACTGCAAGCGCAAGCCTCATTGTTACTCGATTTTACCCAGTCTGCTTCGTCGGATGCGCTCTACACCTTAGACGCAGCTTACCTACGAGACTTGATTGCGCAAACCGATGAATTGGGCGGTGGGCGCGATGTGCCAACCGAAATTTATGACCGAGACGGACGACTGATTGCCGATAGTCAGGGGGACGCTGTTTATACGTTGGAGTCTGCGGCCTATAGTACCCGCTTGCTGGCTGGGAACAGTATGACAGTGTTTGATTGGGGCGATGAGGACTTGACGGCGGGTCGAGTGGTTGTCGTGGGGCGTGAGAAAATCGGGGTCATCAAGATCAGCCTTTCGACTGCACCGCTTGATGAAAAAATGGCGATCGTGCGAAATCGCGGTATCACTATCGCTGTTTTGGCGGTAGTGACCGGGGCGGCGTTGGCCTACCTCTTGAGCCAGACCATCACCGGACCGATGCGGGAACTCACCGAAGCCACCAAACGCCTTGCCGCTGACCAACTGAAACAAGACCTTGTGACAGTCAAAGGGGATGAAATCACCGCGCTACAAGTAACCTTTAATGCGATGTCGGCACGCTTGACCGAAACACTGAATCATTTGAACCAGCGCAATCACGACTTGGAAATTGCCAATGAAGCGGCTTTGCAGGCGTCGCGGTTGAAAACGGAATTTTTGGCGACGGTCTCCCATGAATTGCGTACCCCACTGAACGCCATTATCGGGTTTAGCGATATGCTGCTGATGGGAATGAGTGGGCCATTAAACGAAAAACAGCATCATAAGGTGGGACGCCTGCAAGAAAATGGCAAACGCTTGCTGGCGCTGGTTAATGACATTTTGGATGTGGCCCGGATTGAGTCGGGGCGGATGGAATTGGTGCGTGAGCCATTTTCGCCGCAAAAACTGATTGACCAAGTGTCGGCGCAGACACGGGTATTGGCCGAAAACAAAAAACTTGAATTTAAGACTTCTCTCGATGCTGAACTGCCGCTGCTGCTGGTTGGCGATGAAAAACGGATTGAGCAGGTCGTCATCAATTTGCTGTCGAATGCCTTTAAATTTACTGAGCAGGGATCGGTCACTTTAAGAATCTTTTCCGACAGCGACGCGCAGACGTGGTCATTGGCAGTTACGGATACAGGCATTGGGATTCCAGCCCATGCACTAGATGTTATTTTTGAGCAGTTTCGCCAAGTAGATAATAGTTCGACACGTATTTATCAGGGAGCGGGATTGGGCCTTGCCATCACACGGCATCTTGTGCAGATGATGGATGGCAAGATCAAGGTCGAAAGCACGGTGGGAGCCGGTAGTACATTCACAGTCACTTTGCCGATGGTTATACCGGAGCCTACGCCAGCCATTATGGTGTAGGGGAAAGATTAGGGCAGACGATGGATTTACAAAAGGCCTCCACATGGACAGTATGTATTGTTGAGGATGAGCCAGATAACATGACCTTGATTGCCGAATCGCTGGAATTCTTCGGGGTCAAAGTTGTAACGGCCAAAGACGGGATTGAAGGGCTGGCGCTGCTGGAAACGGTCACGCCAACCCTGATTTTGATGGACTTATCTATGCCGCGCATGGACGGTTGGGAGATGCACCAACGGCTAAAAGAGCACGAGGTTTGGCGGACAATCCCCGTGATTGCCCTAACCGCCCATGCCATGAGTACGGATCGTGGTAAGGTCATGCAAGCGGGTTTTGACGGGTATATGACCAAGCCAGTCAACATCCCAACGCTCCTGCGGGACATTCAGAAGGCTATAGAAAATAAGGCGACCCCAGCGATCACGCCGCCCATCGTGGTGGAGACTGAAGCGCATCTGGCCGAAATGCAGGAGCCAAAACTTGACATCATCTCCCCACCAGAAGCGACACTGGCTGGGCCACAGGAAGCGCTGGCCGAAAAACATAAACATGAATTGATACAAGAACAAGCCATGAAAGAAGAACAGCAGGGACAGGATAATGGACACATCTAATTGGCAGGTTGTGGTTGTAGAAGATGAAGCGGACAGTATGGAATTGGTGTGTGGGGTTTTGGAGCATTATGGCATTGCGTCGGTAGCAGCAGAAACGGGCGAGGATGCCGTTGAATTACTTAACCGCTTGACGCCAACGATGCTTATTATTGACTTAGCGCTTCCCCAATTGGATGGTTGGGGTGTCTTGCAGGCCGTAAGATCAAACCCGGTCACGCAAGATGTGCCGTGTGTCGCCATCACCGCCTATTACACGCCGATTCTGGCAAGCCGCGCCCTAAAAGCCGGGTTTGATGCGTGTTTTCCCAAGCCACTGAACTCCCGTACTTTTATCGCCGACCTCTACCGGATTATGGAGAGTTAGTCGTTGCACCAATTATTCATCCTATGCAAAGTGGTGGGGTTATTCAAATCTCCTAAAGCGGACTGACTCGATCTTGCTGTATTCTCTTATAGCGGTTTCCAAGGCCATTAGAACACGGGGCTAAAGCCACCGTGCTGAACTTAGCGTAAAAAGCGGGTCAGTCTACATGAGAACCGCTGTAGTGTAAACAGCAGGCCATTCACACGAGAGCCGCTGTAGGCAAGCAGCCCTACGAGGAGAATACACCCATGACCCCAACTGCCATCCAAATTCGGGAGGCCCAACCCCAAGACGCCGCCGCGATTGCCACGATTTATAACGAAGGGATTCGGGGGCGATCCGCGACTTTTGAGACGATAGAGCGTTCACCGTCTGACATATTGGCATGGTTCGATGCCACACTTCATCCACTCTTGGTCGCTACTCATGATGGCAAGGTGGTTGGGTGGATTCACGCCTCGACCTATCGTACCCGCGATTGTTATGCCGGAATCGCCGAATTCTCAGTCTATGTGGCAGGTCAAGTGCAGGGGCAGGGTGTTGGAAATGCACTGATGGCGGCATTTATCCCCGCGTGTGAAAGGGCGGGTTTCTGGAAAATCCTCTCGCGCATTTTTATCGAGAACACAGCCTCGCGTCAGCTTTGCCAGAAACACGGCTTCCGCGAAGTGGGGGTCTACGAAAAACACGGCAAATTGGACGGCGTGTGGCGTGACGTGGTGATTGTGGAGCGGTTGATTGAGGGCAATTTGGATTAAGAACGCGGGGATAAATCCACCGCGCTCAATCTAGGGTTTCGACCCGGAATACTTTGACCATTTGATTAATCACCCGGCTCCGTCCATGCCCGGTACAGGCGTGCCCAAAAACCCACGCCCCACGCCACATGCACGGTAACAAATACCAGCGGCACACGCCACAATTGGGACTGCTGTTCGGCGGGGTCATCCACCTGCTCGTGGAGGGCTTGGATGGTGGCAATGCCCATCACGATGCCGTAGAGCATCAAAACAAACTGCCATAACACGGCGGCCCGTTTCCAAAAAAGGCCGATGATGCCCCCACCGAATAATCCCACTACAAACAATGGGGCAACCAGATGACGGGGACGCAAGGATTCGGGCATGGTCAAGGCGACTTGGGCTTTGCCATAGCCATAATTGAAATACTGCTGCCACAGCCTATCGAGCGACTGCCGCCCGATATAGGTGGAGTGAATGTCCTGCGACAAATACACCACGCCACCTGCCTGCCGAATCTGATAATTCAACATATAGTCTTCATTGGGGTGATACTGCGGCTCAAATTTGCCGACACGCTCAAAGACAGAACGAGGCCATGCCCCCAGAAAAACCGTATCCGTCGGGCCGCTCTCATCACTGACCTTAAAACCACTGGGCACAGCAAACCATGAGGTGTTGGCGGTGGCAATGGCGCGACCCATCGGCGTCACCCCAACCGCATTTTGTTTACCCCCGACGTTATCCGCCCCCGTCTCTTGCAAGACATGTACACAGGTTTGTACATAATCTGGTGCAAGGAGGGTATGCCCATCCACCCGGATGATGTAGTCACCGCCCGCGTGGTCAATCAGCACATTGAGGCCGTGTGATTGCAGGCGGGCTGGGTTGGGAAAAATACGGATACGTGGGTCATTCAATGCCTGAATTTTCGCCACCGTGTCGTCATCCGATTCCCCATCGGCTATCAAGATTTCCATACGATCCGCCGGGTAATCCTGCTGCAAAATCGCGCTGAGGCACTGCACAATAAACGCCGATTCGTTGCGGACGGGCATGATGATGCTGACAAAGGGCAGGGTGGTCATGGATACTCCGATTAACTAGGGCTGACTTGGACAGTTGCACCAGCGGCCTGTAGGTCACGGGCAAATTCGTGGGCCTTTGCTTCGGCGACCTGATTCACCAGTAGGGAGGGTGTTTGATCCACAAGGTCTTTGGCTTCTTTTAACCCCAGTTCCAAATGTTCCCGGATGACCTTGATGACCATGATTTTGGTGTTGCCGCCATCCACCAACACCACATTCCAGCCATTTGTCGCTATCGGTTGGGCGAGCGGGGGTACAAAAGAGGCCTGTGGACTGGTGATAGGCATTGGGCCTGTGCCGTGTACCACTTCGGCAGTGGCTTCATCACGCAGTAATTCACGCACGACTTTTTGGGCATGGGCCTCACTAACCCCGCTTAAGATGGTGCAGGGGGTGGATTCGGCGAGGTCTTTGGCTTCTTTGAGTCCAAGTTGGGTGGCCTCGCGGATGGTCTTGATAACCTGTATTTTTTTCCGACCTGTATTGACCAAAACTACGCTGTACTCCCCCGTTGTTGAAATAGTTTCTGTGGCGGCAATCGGCACGATGGTTGGGATGTCAGCGGACACAGTAGGAGTGGTGGCGGGTTCGCTCATGGTTTCGGCTTTGGCGTGTACCCCGGCCAATGCCAAGCGGCGGACGGCGTTTTCGGCAAACTTTTGCGTCACGCGCTGAACCGCCACAAAAGGTGTCTGCGATTTATAGAATCGGCCTATTTCCTCACGTTCCATTTGCAGGTCGGTCATCAGCACGTCATCCAGATTCGCATCGGAACCACTGCCCGCCCGTTTGTCCAACACGACCACCGCCCAATTACGCGATTCATCGGAAGGCTTGGGGGCAAAGGACGAAGCTGGCGGCGGGGTAGAGGGGGTTGTGCTGTAGGGAATAGGGCCATCGGATTCTTTTTTGCGTTTGAAGGGCCACATATCGGGATTTACCTTCGCATGGGTACTCGAAAATGATGGCTATAATATGCGATAAGTTTCGATTCCATGCAAGGGGACGGTACAGGGTATGAAAATCGTGGTGTTTGGGACAGGGGCTGTCGGCGGTTATTTTGGCGGCAGGCTGGCAGAATCCGGCCAAGATGTGACATTCATTGCACGGGGGGCACACTTAGCGGCGATTCGTGAACACGGTCTGCGCGTGACCAGCATCAAAGGGGACTTTGTGATTCATCCCGCCCACGCAACCGATCAACCTGCTGATGTAGGGGTGGTAGATGTGGTACTGGTGGCGGTCAAAACGTGGCAGGTGGACGAAGCGGCCCATGCCATTCAGCCGATGGTGGGGTCGGAGACGATGGTCGTGCCACTGCAAAATGGGGTAGAAGCGGCGGGGCAGTTAAAGGCGGTGCTGGGCGAAAAACCGGTTGTCGGCGGATTTTGCCGGATTCTCAGCGCCATGACCGGGCCGGGACAGATTCACCATATGGCCTCCGAGCCGTATATCGCGTTTGCCGAACTCGACAATCAGCCCTCGGCACGAACCCAAAGGCTATATGAGGCGTTTTTGGCGGCTGGTGTGAAGTGTGAAATTCCGGCTGATATTGAACTGGCCGTCTGGGAAAAATTCCTGTTTGTAGCGGCATGGGGCGGGGTTGGGGCGATTACCCGTGCGCCAATCGGGGTGCTGCGCTCCATCCCCGAAACGCGCCGGATGCTCGAACGCGCGATGGAAGAAATTAATGCGATTGGGCGGGCGCGGGGAGTGAAATTTGGGCCGGACATCCTCAGCCAGACCATGACGGCTTATGACAATTTGGCGGCGGCGGGTACCACCTCCATGCAGCGCGATATTGCGGAGGGGCGGCCTTCGGAATTGGAGGGTCAGATTGGGGCGATTGTCCGTCTGGGGCGGGATTGCCGTGTGCCCACCCCAGTGAATGAATTGATCTATCATGCCCTGCTGCCGATGGAAAAACGGGCACGAGGGGAAATCCATTTCTAGGATTACACCAGCGGATTGTAGATGACCGTGCGGCCTGCGGGCACGAGTAATTGGGATTCCCCGGTGACTACATTTAACAGATAGATGCCGGAGGCCAGTTCTGCACTGTCAGGGCCGACTTCAAATAACACACGAGTATTCGACAGCAGATCAAAACGATAATCGGCAAAGTCACCGGGGAGGGTGAAGGTCTGTTGCGTCGCGGCGTCATAAAGAAAACATTGGGTTTGATATTGACACAATAAGGCGCTATCGGCCTGATATTTGGGATAGAAGCCGAACTCAGCGGGTTGCTCAAAGACGACCTGCCCGGTGAAAATATCCCACAGTTGATAAAGCCGCTCGTCACCCTCAAGAGCCTGTTCGGTCAATATCCAGCGCCCATTGAATTCATGAAATTCGGCATAGTCCCCAGTGGTTCGACTGTAGTCCCCCAGATAGGCCGCCGAATCGGCATCATAGAGCCACAAACGACCCTGTGCATCCGTTCCCAATAACTGCCCTTTGGATGTCATGGTGCGAATTTGGGTTGGCACGGCATCGGGTTCAACGTTGCGATAGGTAATTATGCCACCCCTACTGAGCGCATAGGCCGAAAATTCGCGGGAGCAGTCCGGGACACACGATGAATCATAAGCAATGACCCAACCCGCGCCCTTGCTCCAAATCAGGCCATCATAGAGGGCCTCGGTAATGCGTTCATCGGTATCGCCAAAGGTTTGCATGGTTTGATAACTACCATCTGTTTCTGCCGGGGTGTCATGGTCGGGTGTCCATCCATCGGCCAACCACCATGCTTGACCATCCGGGGAGGCGAGGAGGGCCAGATTTTCTTCCAATGAGACTGGGAAATTGCCAGGTACAATGGACGAGACAGGTGCATGATCTTGGCTGAAGAGGGCGACTTCTTCACCTGTGGTCAAATTGCGTTCCCAGAGGGTGACGCCAGAGTCGTTCAATTCTTCATCATAACTGAGATAGCGCACCGTTTCGGCATCCGGCAAAAAGCGCAGTCCTTCACTTTCCCACGCGGGCATGTAACCCGACAGGGCTTGGACTTCCAATGTTTCGATGTTCAAAACATAGGGCGTGTTGTGCGACCCATGCGACATGACCAAGACGTAGGGTAGCTGGATTTCGACAGGCCAGCCGCGCATGGGCACATCGAAAGGCACAATCTGGACTTCATGGGGTGTCACCACCATATAGATATTGAACTCATCCTCATTTAGGAGTAATAAGCCCTGTATGGGACTCAAACGCCAACCTAATAAATTGCGGTCAAGAAAGCGGTCTGGTTGGTCATAGATGATATTGGTTGTGCCGTCGGGATGAAGGGCGACGATCTGCGAATCGGTGTTGACCCATGTCCATGCGGCCTCGGATGCGATATTTTGAGGGGGGGTATCGGCGGGAAAACGGGTCAAAATGAGGCCGAAAAGGAGTGGAATGAGCAGTAATAAACGTACACACATAATGAGTTTTCCTTGCTCCACACGCTTGCGATAGTTTTCATTATAGGCAAATTCGCAGCGGGTGAACGGCGGCTACTAGACGATTCGTATGTCACGACCCTATCGGGATATATGACCCCCCCGTCAGTTGTTATGTAATCGCTGCAAAATGGGGTGTAGGTCTTTGAGCAGAGGATGGCGGGCAATCCCATTGTGCCAGAGCAAGTTAGGCGGCTCGACGGGGCGGTGCAAAATAATGGCGCTCAGGTTGCGATATTGGCGTAGAAAATCCGCCGCGTCTTGGAAACCCCGTTCGCGGAAATAGGTTTCTGTCTTTTGATCAGCCATTTGTTTGAGGCGTCGTGTGGCCTGACCTAGATCGTCGTTGGTCATCTCCGGCGTCTCAATCACCATCAACAGGACGTTCATCACGCCCGATGGCATCTGCCCGACCTTCTCACAAATCACTTTCATAAATTTATCGAGGGCAAGGGAATCAGGAACAGCAGGCGGGCCAGCTTCCGTACTGCGGATGCGTGTCACCTCAAGATTGAATGGGGTGTGTGTTCGATAAGTAACGGTAAAATCCGGCCCCCGCTGTTTGGTGTATTTTTCATATTCGAGACTGAAGCGCGGCTCTTGCAGCAGAGCATAGGCGGTGGCGAGTTCTGCCCCCAAGTTTAAGGCGTTTTCCCCCGCATTCAAGAGGCGCAGTTTTTTGCGGATTTTGTCTCGATAGGTTTCCGCAAACTGCAAATAGGCACGCGAGGCCCGCAGGTGAGACGCCATTTGGGTATAGAGTGGGTGGGTCGGCGTTTCAAATAAGTAAGTCAGAAGATCGTCAATGCGTTTCATTACTCTGCCCTGTAAATCATGCCCAAAACATCCCCA